>CAZLOS010000035.1:0-42499 GCA_964561215.1 uncultured Solibacteraceae bacterium
ACGTCCTCGATCTGTTCCGCGAGGAGACGCGCGGCGGCTGCGTGTTCCCCCAGGTAGGCGCCATCGGCCTGTCAACGGCGGCCATCCTCGAAAGACTCACGTTGGCTTACGACGCCGGCTTCCGCGTGTTTCAGGTTTCCCTGCCCTCGTGGGGCGCGTTGAATAACGACGAGGTGCTGCGTTTCTTCCGCGACGTGTGCGGCACCTTCCCGGATGCGCGATTTCTCCATTACAACCTGGGCCGCACGAAACGCATGCTGGCTCCGGCCGACTACCGCCGTATCGCCGGCGAGGTGCCGAACCTGGCCGCCACGAAGAACACCGGCCTCACAATACGCGAAACCTGTGAACTACTGAGACTGGCGCCGGAGATGCAGCATTTCCTGAGCGAGTACATGTATCCGGTCGGCTGCATGCAGGGCGAATGTTCCATGTTGAGTTCCCTCGGTCCCATGATGCCGGCGAAGACGAAGGAGTTGTTCGAATACGGGCGCACCGGGCAGGTGGAGAAGCTCTTCCGCCTGCACGCTGAATACGTCCGCGTCGCCGAAGCGGTCCTGGCGCCCATGCGCCGCCGTCCCATGATGGATGGCGCCTACGACAAAGTACTGAAGCGCTTGGGCGGTGTCTCCATGCCGCTCAGACTGTTATCGCCCTACGACTGTTTCCCTGAGGAAATCTACGAGGAATGCCGCCGGATCCTCGACGCGCACCCCGGCTGGGCGGATTGACCCGATTATGAATCCCGCGGCCACGCCCATCATGGACCGTCTCAACGGCCGTGTCTTTCTGTTCACCTACATGATGCTTTATCTGGCCGCGCCCGTCGTGTACGTGGGCGTGGTGCAGGCGGCCTTGTGCGACAAACTCGGCGCAAGCGCCACGGTGGCGAATATGCCGCTAGCCGCGTATCAACTGGGGCAGATTTCACCGTTGTTCGCTACCTGGCTCATACCGCATCGCCTGGAGCGGACCGTCCTGGTGTGGACGGCGAGCGTGGCGGCGCTTCTGCAGGGCATGGTGGTCGCCGTACTGCTGATTCCCTTCCCGCCAAGTGTCCGCATCGGCGTCGTTACCGCGCAGGGCTTGCTGCTCGGCCTGGTGTGGAGCGTCGGCATGCTGTATCTTTATCAATGCCTGAATCGCGGAACCAGCCTGGAGGGCCGGGCGCGCGCGTTGAAGCTCACCTATTCGATGGGGCCGCTGGCGGCGGTGGCGGGCTCTCTCGCTGCGCAATATATACTGAACCCCGGCTTCCGCTGGCTGCCCTTCCCTTACGACTTCGCGTGCATTTACGCATTCGGCTTTCTCGCGACGGTAGGCGTCGCCGTGCTCAGCACGCGGTACCACCTGCTGCCCGTGGCCGATGAGCCGCGCCCTCCGCTGGGACGATTCCTTTCCGGACTGTTCACCGGCTACCTGTCAAACCGCACGCTGTGGATGCTGTGGCTGGCGTTCCTGCTGTGGAGTTGCACGCTGGGATCGGTGGCCAACGTTTCGCTTTACACGCGGGAAGCCATGGGACGCGACCCCAAGGACTTCTCCGGGCTCATCATGGCGATTCGCTTCAGAGCCAAGGCCCTGGCAGGGTACGGACTCGGGTGGCTGGCCCTGCGCTACGGGCTGCGCACGGCATCGCAGGCGACATCAGGTCTGTTTGCCGCGGGGATGCTGTGGGCCTGGCTCGTGCCCGGCGCAGCCTACCTGGGGGCATTCGGATGGCTGGGTGGCGGCGAACTCGGGGGCGTGTATTTTCCGAACTACGCGCTGGCGCTCACATCACTGGCCGCCGGCCCGCGCGTGCTGGCCGCGCTGATGCTCGCCACTCCCGTCTCGGGATTCGCGCCCGTAATGCACGGATGGCTGACGGATCACTTTGGCTTCGCCGCCAGCTTCGCCTTCGGCTTGGCCACGGCGCTCGCCGCCGCGGCTTGCGTGCGGAAGCGGTGAAAAGGGGTCCTCAGAGCCGCAGGCGTGCCCACCGGATGTCCATCGCGTCCGGTGCGCCGGCGTAGTACACCACCATCGCGTCTCCATCGGGAAGCGCCCCGGCGAACGGCAGGCCGTAACTCCACGTCTGCATATCGGCGAGGGCTTCGGCGGTCGAGCTTACCGCCCCGGGCGCCGTGGGGACCTCGTGGATTACGACTTCAGACTCCGCTTCGAACGCGCTGTCGATTGATTGGGCCAATCTCGCGCGGATGGAACGTGTGCCGAAGCGGTCCACCCAGGCCAGCACCACGCGTCCGTCAGGCAGGATGGCAGGGTGCGACGGCTGGTCGGCAAAGCCCAGGTCTTCGGGATCGCTCCAACCGGCGCCTTCGTCGGTGCCGACGCGGCGGCGGATGTTGCGGTAGGACCGCGTTTCGCGATCGTAGGTCCAACTGAAGCTCACGACGCGCCCGTCCGGCGCAACCTCGGCGCGCTGATCCCAATTGAAGATCCGAGCCGAGGGGTCGCGGCAGACCAGGCGCGGCTGCGACCACGTTGCGCCATCGTCGTCCGAGAATACGTACACGACTTTCTGCCGCCATGTGGAGCGGTCCAGGTAGGGCTTGTTGCTTTCAATGCTGATGGCCAGGCGCCCGCCTGCAAAACGCAGCACGGGATTGGTGAGGCTGGGCGGGCCCACATCGGCCGTCACGGGGACGGCGCGCCAATCGGACCACGCGGCGCCGTCATCGAACGAATCCGCCAGCACGATCTTCATGGGCAGGCAGCCCTCGGTGTCCGGATTGAACAGGGGCATGCCGGGAAACGCCTGTCGGTCGATCCATAGCCCGCAGGCGAGGATGTGTCCTGCTCCCAGCGGCGTCAGGTAGACGACGCGCAGCGAACCCTGCCGGCCTTCGACGATGCGCGAAAAAGGACCGCTGGGCGCGGACCACGTGCGGCCGCCATCGGAAGAGCGCCGGAGTTCGACCGTTTCGTCGGCGCAGTCTTTGTCCGACCCGGTACGGTAGGTCGCCAACAACTCGCCACGGGTCACAACCGCGAGGGCGGGAAAGGTGCAGACGGCCCGCGCCGTGCCCGGCGCGGCGGCATTCAGGATGCCGCGTTCTAAGACACGCAAGCAGCCGCCTTCAGCGCCCCGCGGAGGGCCTCCAGCGTTTGGTCGATATCAGCTTCGGTGTGAGCGTCCGAGATCGAGCATTGTTTCGTTGGCGTCGGGAAGTAGTACACGCCGCGCTCGATCATTTCCTGCCGCAAGCGGGTGTCGAGGGCGAAGTCGTGGTTCGACGCGAGGTCGTGCCAATCCACCGGCGCGTGGTCCATGAAATACAGGCAGTACGCGGAACCCTGCCGCACCAGCTTCGTCGTCAGACCCATCTCACGCGTGATGGCGTTGATGCCGGCTTCCATGCGCGCGCCGAGCTTTTCGACATGGCGATAGACCGCGCCGTCATTCTCAAGGAGCCGCTCGATGGTGGCGATGGAGGCCGCGGTCGGCACCGGGTGCGCGTTGTAGGTCCCGGCGAGCAGCACGCGCTTGGCCGGATCCGGATGGACGAAGTAATCCATCAGGGCCTTCTTGCCGCCGAGCGCCGCGATAGGATAGCCGTTGGCGATGGCCTTGCCGTAAACCGCCAGGTCCGGACGCACGCCCGAGATCTGCGCGTATCCACCCAGGGCATGGCGGAAGCCGGTTTTCACTTCGTCGAAGATGAGCACGAACCCGAACTCGTCGGCGAGCTTGCGCAGTCCGGCGAGATAGCCGGGCTTGGGATGAACCAGACCGATGTTCTGCAGGATCGGCTCGGTGATCAGGCAGGCGATCGGGTAGCGTTCGCAGACCCAGCGCACCGAATCCAGGTCGTTAAAGTTGATCGGGTGCACCAGCGGCTTGTGCGAATCCGGGATGCCGGCGCTGATGGGAAGAAACGGGTACTCGCCAGGGGAAACGCGCGGGCCCAGGACGTTCAGCGGCGTCATCAAATTGCACGCCACGTCGTTGTGCCAGCCGTTGTAGCCGCCTTGCATCACGATGATGTGGTCTCGTCCGGTGGCGCCGCGCGACAGGCGGATCGCCTGCGAGGTGGCTTCGCTGCCGCTATTCAGGAACTGCACGGCCTCGATCCACGGGATGCTCGTGCACACCAGCTCCGCCAGCCGGCCCTCGGGCCCGGTGGTGCCCGTACCGTACAGGCTCCAGCCTTCGGCCAGCGCCTTGGAGACGGCCTCGTTCACATACGGGTCGTTGTGCCCCAGAAAGTGCGGCGCGAAACCGGCATGGTAATCGATGAACCGGTTGCCATCGGCGTCGTACAGGTGAGCGCCCTGCGCGCGCACGAACGCGATCTCGGGTTGCGTCGCGCGATTGACCGATACGACGCCTCCCGTGATGTACTTTCTATTCTTCTCAAAAATGATTGCGGACTTTGGGTAGGTTTTCACGGCGAACTTCGATTATAGCGAGTCTCGGGGAGCTGTTGAACTAGCGAAGCAATGCATTGAACAGGTAACCGACGCCAATGATCCCGGCGGTGAGCAGAGCGACGAACACGGCGAGCAGCGGCGGACGCAGGACTTTACGCAGGATGATCATCTCGGGCAGCGATAGGGCGGTGACCGCCATCGTGAAAGCGAGCACCGTTCCCAAAAGCAACCCCTTGTTGACGAGGGCTTCGGTGATGGGCAGCACGCCGGCAATGTTCGCATAGAGCGGCACGCCGATGGCGACCGCCAGCGGCACTGCAAACCAGTTCTCCGCGCCTGCCCAGCGGACAATGAACTGCTCCGGCACATAACCGTGAATCAGGGCGCCGGCTCCGATACCGCCTACAATATATGGCCAAACCTTCACGAAGATGGTGCGCGACGAGCGCCAGCCCTCGGCAAGACGGTCGCGCATGGTGACGCGCCGATCGTCGGTTTGCGCGGCGCTGCCAAATCCGCGCACTTCCCAGACGAACGGCTCCACCCACTTCTCGAGCTTCAGCAACCCCAGGGCGAAACTGACCTCCAGGACCAGCACTAGAAGAAGAAATGCAGACTCGCGCCGAGATGCGTCTGAACGGAGATGCCGAACAGATCCTCCACAATACGCCGGGCCAGCTAATCGAAGAGTGAAAAGATGCTGAACACGCTCTATTCCCAAATCCCCAGTGCCGCGCAAACTTCCGCGAGCGCTCCACGCAAATGCCTGTAATCGCCTTCAAACACGGGGACGCAGCGTGAAAGCTTGCCGTCTCCCATCCAAAGTTTGGCGGCGAAGGCCATGCAGGTCGCCTCCCCGCAGGCTCCGCAATTGGTTCTGGGTAAACGCTTGTAAACTTCCAGCATGGGCGGCTTGGCGCGCATCTCGAACGATGGAGTGATCGATGCTCTTCGCGCCCAGGCCTCGTTCACGCGCTGCCGGAGATCCTCCAGCACACGGCAGGCGTCCACAATGTCGTCGGCCTTCCCGAGCGCGACGCGACGCGGGTAGATGGTCGCCAGCCGATGGCCGTCCATGAACGTGAGAGTTGGCCCGGCCGGGTTGTAACAAGCCTGGCGCATTTCGGCGTTCAGGTAGGGCAAGGCCGAACCCACGTCGCCCGACAGATGCGCGATAAGCCGCACCTTGGTTTCATCGGCCATGCATGGGCCGAAGAACATTATGCTCGGTTCGCCAAACAGGTCCTCAGCAAAGGCCGCGCGCACCGGCCCTGGGCATGCGCTGGGACGATAGTCCGTCCAACCGGCGATGGTGACGCGCGGGGCGGCTTGTTGGATGGCGGATAAGCCTGACGAATCCGTCACCAGCGCCGGCGCTTCGGTTATCTTTTGCGCGCGGAGACCCGATGTGGCGAGCAAGGTCCGCGCCTTTTCGAGTTCTCCAGTGCTCGGAAAAACGACGACGAGATCCATCGGGGCGTGAATCAGCCGGCCTTCCGCGCAAGCACCGATTTCAGTTCGGCGACTGTTGCCACACGCCCCATCACTACGATCTCGCCGTCGACGACCACGGCGGGCGTGCGCAAAACGCCCAACTTGGCGATCTCGGCCCAGTCGGTAACGTGCTCGACCTCAGCCGCGAGGTCCAGTTCCGCGCAGGCGTCGATGACGTTCTTTTCCGTGTTCTTGCAGTTTGCGCAGCCGGGTCCGGCTACTTGAATCTTCATCGGTCTCCTTTCAATCGATCGCCTTCCGCTGTTCGGCGGCAACGGAGGTGAGGACGGATTCAATACACCCGAAGAACTTGAGGATGCAGGGTACGCGCAGGCTGTACCAGACCTGGGCGCCGCGCTTGTCGATTTCCACGATCCCGGCGGACCTCAAGATGGACAGGTGTTTGGACACCGTGGACATGTCGGCGCCCACCATGCGCTGTAGCTCGCAGACGCAGCGCGCCTTCCGCGACAGTTCGTCCACCAGAAAGAGCCGCGTGGGGTGGGCCAGGGCCTTGACGATGCGGGCCCGCGCCTCGAAGTGTAAGCGCGTTTTGCGGTTCATTGTTTCTTATTTGGCAATTTAACCAAATCTACAAATGAAGTCAAGAAACCCATTGCGCGGCGCGCGAACCGCTGTTATGTTGGTGTCAGTGAAGCCATGGAAAAGCGACTTTCGTTCCTGGACCGCTACCTGACGCTGTGGATCTTTCTGGCGATGGCTGTGGGCGTCGGCGCTGGATATCTCTTCCCCGGCATCGTGCCGCGACTCAACCGCCTGAGCGTGGGGACCACGTCAATACCAATCGCAGTCGGGCTCATCCTGATGATGTACCCGCCACTCGCGAAAGTGAAGTATGAAGAGATGGGCCGGGTCTTCTCGCATCGCAAGGTGCTGGCCCTTTCGCTCGTACAGAACTGGGTGGTCGGGCCGGTGCTGATGTTCGGCCTGGCGGCCGTCTTCCTGCGCGACAAGCCGGAGTACCTTACCGGACTGGTCCTGATTGGCTTGGCGCGGTGCATCGCCATGGTGATCGTCTGGAACGACCTGGCGCGCGGCGACCGCGAGTACTGCGCAGGACTGGTGGCGTTCAATTCCATCTTCCAAGTGCTGTTCTTTTCGGTCTACTCCTACTTCTTCCTCGCCGTGGCGCCGGACTGGTTGGGCATGGCCTCGGTGCGCGTGAACATCTCCATGGGCGACATTGCTCAAAGCGTGTTCATCTACCTGGGCATTCCCTTCCTGGCCGGCATTGCCACGCGGACGCTGCTCATCCGGCTGAAAGGGAAACTTTGGTATGAGACGAAGTTCATCCCCAAGATCAGTCCCATCACCCTGGTCTCGCTGCTGTTCACGATCGTCGTGATGTTCTCGCTCAAGGGCGAAATGATCGTCCAACTCCCGCTCGACGTATTGCGTGTGGCGTTGCCGCTCACCATTTACTTCTTCCTGATGTTCTTCTTCTCCTTCTGGATGAGCAAGCGTGTCGGTGCCAACTATGCCGAGGCGACCACCCTCTCCTTCACAGCGGCGTCCAACAACTTCGAGTTGGCCATCGCAGTGGCCATCGCTACGTTCGGCATCCATCACGGTGCTGCATTCGCGGCGGTCATAGGCCCGCTCGTGGAGGTGCCTGTTCTGATCTCCCTGGTGAACGTGGCGCTGCGATTCGAGAAGACTTGGTTCAAACCCTCACAAGTCTGTTGCGCACAGAAATAACAGTGGCTTGTCCACCGGGTATGATACGAATCAGGGATGACGCGCCTGGTTGCGTTCCTATTGTTGCCGCTCACGCTGGCCTCCGGTGAGGACTGGCTCGAAGTGCGCTCCGGCCCGTTTGAGGTACTGACCGATGCGGGCGGTCGTGCGGCGGGCCGTGCGATGGCCTACTGCGAACAACTGCGCGGCGCCCTGGGCATGTCCTTCGGGAAGACCGATTTGACAACCGTCTGGCCCATCCGCATCGTAGTTTTTCGCGATGCGCAGGCGCGATCGCGCTACCCGTCCTTGTTCATCGACGGCCGCGACGCGCATCTCGCCGCCCTGGTTTCCGGTGTGCCCGTGCTGCGGGAGTTTGCAGGCGAAATCGTCAGCATCCTGCTGCGCGACAATACCGCAGCCATGCCGGCCCCCATCGAAAAAGGACTCGTGACGTTGTTCTCTACCCTGGATGTGAAGGGCGTGCGCGTCACGCTCGGCGCGCCGCCACCGCCTTCGGAGCGAAACCTGGATTGGGCGCGGTTTCAGATGCTCGCAACCAACCAGGAATACAGCGGCCGCCTGCGCGTGATGCTGGGGAACCTCGGGCGCGGAGCGCCATTGGACGCGTCGTGCAGGAATGCGTTCAGCAAGCCGATCGCTGACATCGACAAGGAGGCCGCCGCCTACCTCGCGGCCGGAAGTTTTCAAACCACTGCCGTTTCGGCGAGGCCGATTGACGCCGATCACGACTACTATCCCAAGGAGGTGTCCCCGGCGCGCATCGAAGCGGTGCTGGCAGAACTGCGTGGCAACCCGATGCCCGAGGCCGAGCCTGGCGCGCGCACCCTGGTCGCCATGGCTGAGAAGGAAAAAGATGCTGCCAAGGCCCGGGCGCTTCTCGAACGTGCGATGAAGCTCAACCCGCGCTGGGCCGAACCTCACGCTCGCCTGGCCATGCTGGAGACGGACGCGGACGAACGCGCGGCACATCTCAGGACGGCCGCGAAACTCGATCCGCGCGGTCATTACGAAGAAAAGGCCAGAGCTACGGAGGCCGTCGAGAAGGCCCGCATCGAAGAACAACGCAAGCGGGAGTTGGAGCGCGTACAGGAGGCGGAACTTGCGCGCGTTCGGGCTGCCGAGGCGAAAGCCAACCGGGATGCGAAGCCGCTGCCACCGGGCCAGAACGTCGAGCCTTGGTGGGATGGACCGCGCCCCGACCGCAAGGTGGATGGCCTGCTGGAGCGCGTGGACTGCGTCCGCGGCACCGCGCGCCTCTCCGTGCGGGACCCGAACCGCGGCTTGATCCAACTGCTTATCCGCGAGCCGGGGAAAGTGGCGCTCAGCGGCGCCAGGGACGCCACTCTCGCCTGCGGCCCGCAGCGTAAGCCGCGCCGCGTGATCATCGAGTACTTTGCCAAGCCGGACAAGCAATCCGGGACCGCCGGTGAAGCCGCCACCGTGGAGTTCCGTTAGGTGACCCGCATCCCGCTGCGCTGGCTGATCTTCGGGGTTTTCGTCGGTTCCTCGGTGCTCAATTACCTGGACCGGCAGGTGCTCGCCGCCCTTGCCCCGCTGCTCTGCTCCGAGTTGCACCTGTCGAACGCCGACTACGGACTGATCCTCTCGGCCTTCTCAATCGTCTACGCCGCCGCTTCGCCCCTTGCCGGGCTTTTCGTCGATCGCATCGGCCTTACTTACGGCATCGCGCTGCTGGTGGCGCTGTGGTCGGCCGCCGGCTCTTTCACCGGAATGATACACGGCCTCGCCGGCATGCTGGTGTGCCGCGCGGTGCTTGGCGTCGCCCAATCGGGTGGAGTCCCCGCCACGGGCAAGGCGATCCGACAGTACTTGAACCCCTCCGAGCGGGCCCTGGGCAACGGTGTCAGCCAACTCGGCCTGAGCGTGGGTGCGATCCTCGCCCCGCCATTGGCCACATGGCTCGCGCTGGCGTACGGCTGGCGTTCGGCGTTCCTGGTGACGGGACTGCTGGGCTTCCTGTGGATTCCGTTGTGGCTGGCAGCCGCACGTCGCGTTCCGGCGCAGCAGGAAACACCCAAAGCGGACTGGCGGGGCGCTCGAACCGTGCTCGGCGACCGGCGCTTATGGGGATTCATCGCCGCCAACGTCCTCTCGATGGTCGGCTACTCTCTGTGGAGCAACTGGACGACGGTGTACCTGGTGGAAGCTCATCGCCTGAGCCTGGCCGAAGCGGCGCGCTACGCCTGGCTGCCGCCGTTGGTATCGAATCTCGGAGGCCTGCTCGGAGGATGGCTGTCGCTGCGCCTGATCCGCCGGAAGGTCGAGCCGGTCGAAGCGCGCTACCGCGTATGCTCGTGGGCTGGGGTGGCGGCGCTTACGACGGCGGTAATCCCGGTCGTCGGCAATCCGTGGCTGGCTATCGCGCTGGTCTCGTTCAGCTTCTTTACGGTGGCGGCCTTCAGCGTTAACCTGTACACCATGCCTCTGGATGTGTTTGCTCCGTCGCAGGCGGCCTTCAGCGTTTCACTGCTCACGGCGGCGTACGGCGCCATGCAGACTGTCGTGTCGCCGTTGATTGGCGCATCCATCGACCATTACGGCTTCGCGCCCGCGTGCCTGGCCTCCGCGGCCGCGCCGATAGTGGCCGTGGGGATCTTGAGATTGACAAGGGAGCGTTCGTGAGCGGGCTCAAGCAATCGCTGAAGACCGCGATCTTCAAGTTGTTGGGGAAAGAGCCCGAGGCCGTGGTGCTGCACTTCTGGTCCGGGGATGCGACGCTCGGCCGCCGGATGAGCGAAGAAGTGCTCACCCTCCTGCCGGATCGCCGCCACTTCCTCGTGATCTTGGGGACAGGCTACGCACTTCAGGAATTACCTCAGCTATCCACGGTAAGTCTAGAGCCAGGTTCCACTTGGGAGATCGAGCGATAGTTGCGCCGGCACTTCAGGCACCAGCGTATCGGTATGTCCGCGGTCCTGTTTACGGCGGACGCGGACTTTACGCCGCTGCGCCGGGCGGCCTGTCTGCTGGCCCCGCGCAAGGTGCTTGCTTACAACACACAATTGGAGCGCCACCATCTGCGGTTGAGCACCGGGATCGCCTCGTGGCTGTTTTTGCGCGGGGTGCCCCTGGATCGTATCTACTTGAGACCGAAGTGGTTGTGTCCGTTCAAGCGGGACCGCAGTGTGCCTTCCTCCAAAGTCCAGGTGCTCGATGGCCGCCCGCCCAGTGCGGAGCGTCCGAAGGTGGCTGTGGTCTCGCCCTACTTTCCATACCCGCTTTCGCACGGTGGCGCGGTGCGGATTTACAACCTGCTGCGGGAGGCCGCGCGCGATTTCGACATCTACCTGCTGGCCTTCGCCGAACAGGCCCAGTTGAACGACGCTACACCCGTCATGGAATTCTGCGCGAAGGCGGCTCTTTTCGACATGCCGCGATATCGCGAGCCACGGTGGGCGAGCGTGCTTCCGCCGGAAGTCCACGAGTTCCGCTCCGGGATTGTGCAGCGCACCCTGGAGCGCTGGAAGAAGGAGTATCCGATCGAACTGGTCCAGGTGGAATACACACCTCTGGCAACCTATGGCGGCGACGTGCTGGTGGAGCACGACGTCACATTCGACCTTCACGCACAGGTACGGGAGAAGCAGCGCACGCTCTCCGCGCGCTGGGACTTCTGGCGCTGGCATCGTTTTGAGACACAGGCAGTGAGGCGATTCGCGCGTGTGGTATTCATGTCCGAAAAGGACGCTGCGCAATTGCCGCATCCTGGCGCCGCGGTGATTGCCAACGGCGTGGACATCGAGCGGTTTATCCCGCAGCCGGAACCGTCCTCGCCGCGGCTGCTCTTCATCGGCTCGTTCAGGCATTTCCCCAACATCGTGGCCTACCGGTTTCTTGTGGAGCAGGTTTGGCCGCTCGTGAAGCGCCGCTTCCCTGCCCTCGCCATGACCGTCGTGGCGGGCCCGGACTACGAGCGCCACTGGCGTGAACACACCCGGACCCTTGAAATCCCTAAGGACGAGCACATCAGCCTGCAGGGATTCGTTAGCGACGTGCGGCCCCTATACGCCGATGCCACGCTGGTCGCCGTGCCGACCCTGGTTTCGGCGGGCACGAACGTGAAGGTGTTAGAAGCCATGGCGATGGAACGGGCCGTGGTTTCGACGCCATCGGGCTGCGCCGGCATCGCGATCGCGCACGGTGAGAGCGTATGGATCGGCGCGACGGCCCAAGAATTCGCCGAAGGGGTTGCCCGGCTATTGGAAGATGCCGCCCTACGCCGCGGCATCGCTTCGAACGCCCTGCGCATCGCCCGCGAGCAGTACGACTGGCGGGCCCTCGGTGCCGCGCAACGCCGGTTGTGGAAGGACATCCTGGCTTCCCGACTCGAACTGCGGCCCGCAACAGCCGACGACCTGGAAGCCATCCGGGGCATTCAGGACCGGGCCACGGAGGCTTCCCACTGGGACCCCGAGCGATATCTCGGCTACGCCACCACCGTCGCGCTGTGCGGCGGCGTGATGGCCGGCTTCCTGGTCGCGCGCCGCACCGCGCCCGATGAAACCGAAATCCTGAATCTGGCCGTAGCGCCGGCGTTCCGCCGGCGTGGCGTGGCCACGCGCCTCATGGTAGATTGCTTCGACCGCATGCCGGGAACATTCTTCCTGGAGGTGCGCGCCTCCAACATAGCGGCGCAGGCGCTCTATGCCGGTCTGAAGTTCGCCCCGGCCGGAAGGCGCCCACGGTACTATGACAATCCGGTTGAAGATGCGGTTGTCATGCGGCGAGAGTCATGATAACTTCAAATTGCGGTTGGCACACCAGGCCAACTGTGAACGAGCGGTATCAATGACGTTTCGAGCAAGCTTCAGCCGCGACGGCGATCGGGAGCATTCGCGAGGCCGCGGCCACGTCACGAAGGAGGCACCCCCCAGATGGTGAAAACCACGGATGAACTTAAGGCGCATCTGATGGAGATAAACGAGCAGTTCCGGCTCCTTGTACAACAGCATTCAGATTACTCCAGAAGACTCGACGAACTTGAACTACGGTCACACCTCAGTGCGGAAGAACAGGTGGAAGAAGTGAAGCTGAAGAAGATGAAACTTCGTCTGAAAGATCAAATGCAGGAGATGATGAACCGCTACCGCGCCGAACAGCCCGCGTAACGGCTTCATCAGGTGCGCTGGAATCCGCTTGTGTTTTGAGCCCGGTCCGGGTAACACGGACCGGGTTTTTGTTTCTCGGCTACAATACCCGGATCATGCACACCTTCGCAATTCTTTGCCTCGCCCTCGCGGTCTCGGCCGTGCGCGTTCGCTAAGATAGTTGCGATATGTCCAGCAACCGTCCCCTGGCCGCCGTTACGGGCGCTTCGGCCGGCCTCGGCGCCGTCTTTGCGCGCAAACTCGCCGCCCGCGGCTACGATCTCCTGTTGATCGCCCGCAGGCGCGACCGGCTCGAGCAACTGGCCGCGGAACTGCCAGTTCAATGCGAGATCATCCAGGCCGACCTCACGAAGGACGATGAGGTGGACAAGGTCGCGGCCCGGCTGCGCGAGGCGGCGAATCTCGAGCTCTTGGTGAACAACGCGGGTTTCGGCACTCTCACGCCCTTTCTTCAAACACCGCCTGCGATCGCCGAAAGCATGCACCGCCTGCACATCCTAACCTTGATGCGCCTCACGCACGCCGCCGTCCCCGGCATGGTCGCCAGACGTAAGGGCGCCGTCATCAATGTGGCTTCGGTGGCCGGGTTCTGGCTCTCGCCCGGGGGCATCTACAGCGCCAGCAAACGCTGGGTGAACGCCTTTACCGAATGCCTCTATCTGGAACTCAAGCAGGCCGGCTCGCCGGTGCGTGTGCAGGCGTTGTGCCCAGGGTTCACCTATACCGAGTTTCACGACGTCGCCAACATGGACCGCGGCGCTATCCCCAAAAGCTGGTGGTTCGATGCCGATTTCGTGGTGGATCAATCGCTGCGGGGGCTCGACAAGGGCAAGCTGTTCGTAGTGCCCTCGCTCAGGTACAAGTTCATCGTCTGGCTGTCCGCCGTCCTGCCTCGCTTTTGCCGGCAGCGGCTGTCTCTCCGCGTGCCCAAGCGGCGACCCATGCGTTGATCAACGCTACGGGCGGCGCAGGCGGTAATCTTCCACCTGCGGCATGCGGATGACCCGGCACATTTCGAACAGCCGCGAGCGGGCCCGAATGCCGATGCGTTCGGCGAGCGTCACGCGCGCGTACACCTTCATTCCGGCGCCCGCGCCACGCTCCACCACCGTGCTTCCTGCATCCGGATCCGGCAGGTTCGTCGTGGCAATCAGCGGCTTGCGGTTGTTGCAGCGATAGGTGACGATGGACGTTACGGTATCCTCCACCCAATCGGTGACGCGGTGCGCACCCAAATCGTCGAGCAGCAGAATCTCGGCGTCCAGCGCCGTGCGGTAAGCCTCGCGATCGCTCTGGCCGCTCGCGGCGTCATAGCCCGCCCGGATGCGCTCCAACAAATTCTGATAGTCGAAAAACAGTCCTTCGAAGCCGCGGGAAATCAGAATGTTGAGCGCCGCCACGGCCAGGTGCGTCTTTCCCGTTCCGGGCTCGCCAATCAGCAGCAGCCCCGGCTTCTCTGTGTTGGGGAATTCGCGGGCGTACGACCGGACGGTGAGCAACACCCCGGCCAAGGCGCGGTGAGCCGTCGGATTGTCCGGCGGGAGCACGAAATTGTCCAGCGATGCATTCTTGTAAAGCGGCGGGATGCCGGCGTTCTCTTCGATGGTGCGCATGCGCTCGGCCGCTGCGCAGTCACACCGCTCGGCCGCCGATAGACCGTCCTGCTCCGTTACAATCCAACCCGTGCCTCCGCACTTTCTGCAAATCTGGTCGTTCATCCGAAAGGTGATTGTAGCAAGCCCCGCCCCCATCTGTTAGAGTGGCATCAACGGCTCATGTCCGCAGACAGCATCAAAGGGTCACTGAAGCAAAGAGGCGTCCGATTGACGCGCCAGCGGCGCATCCTGTTGGATCTGATCGACCAATCGGGCCAGCATCTGGACGCCGAACACCTCTATGAACTGGCAAAGGAGCGCGACCCGAAACTCAACCGCGTAACCGTCTACCGCACGATCCGCATGTTGAAGGAAACCGGGCTGGTGGACGAACTCGACCTGATGCACCAGGTCGGCGGGCAGCATTATTACGAGACGCGCATGAAGCAGGAGCACGCGCATGTCATCTGCCTGCGATGCGGCCGCGTAGAGGAGTTCTATGGCGAACCGCTGCAGCGTCTGCGGCGGCAGATCGAGGACCACTTTGGTTTTCAAGTCGTCATTGCGCGGACCGAGGTAGGCGGATACTGCCCCCATTGCCAGGCGTTGCGAACCCAGGAGATTGCGAATCTGACGGCCGCGGCGCCTGTCGAGGCCCCGTCGAAGACCGCCCCCAACGGCCGCACCCGCCGATGAACCCCGAGGCAAGCCTCCCGCGCGCTTTAAAACCAGCGGCTCTGTTTGTCTTCAGTCCGGGTGGAAGCCGGGCGCGTGTGGCACTCGCAACGCTGCCATTCCGCATCGGACGGCAGCCGGACAACGATCTTCCGTTGCGGGACAGCCGCATCTCGCGCAACCACGCGGCGATCGAAGCCGGCGCGGATGGCTACTACATCCGGGACCTCGACAGCCGGTCGGGCGTCTTCGTCAACGGTGCTCGTGTCACCCGCCAGCGCCTGCTGAACGCGGACCAGATCCATTTCGGTCATGAAGATTCCTACCGCCTGGTTTTCACATTCGTGGACGAGGAGGTGCAGCGCCTGCTAGGGCGTATTCTGACGCCCTCGGGAGAGGCCACCCTGGGTTCGCCGGCTCTCACGCAACTCGGCGCGCTCGTGGAGGTGGCCCGCGCCGTCGAAACCTCGCTCACCAGCGACGACGTGCTCGCTGCTGTGGTGGATGCCGCCCTGCGGATCACACACACCGAACGCGGGTTCCTGCTTCTCGCGGCCAACGACACGCTGAATGTGCGCGTGGCGCGCGACAAGCGCGGACAGCGGCTTTCGGGCGACGAACTCCGCGTGCCCAGGAGCCTGATCTATCGCGCGCTGCGCACCCGGAGTAAGTTCCTGTCGATGGATTTCGCGCCGGGTGCGCCGCAGGCGGAGGCCGGGCGCACGGTAGCGGATCTGGAACTGCGCGGTGTGGTCGCGGTGCCGCTGGTGCGTCCACGTTCGGCGGCCACGGCCGCGCAATCGGGTAGCGATTCCTGGCCCGATGAGACAGTGGGCGTCTTGTACCTCGATTCCCGCGCAGGGGCGGCGGATCTGGACTGGGGCAACCGCGAATTACTCGAAACCCTGGCGCTTGAAGCCTCGGCTGTCATCGAGAACGCGCGCCTGTTGGAAGAGAGCCGCGCCCGGCAGCGCCTTGAGGAAGAGTTGCGCATTGCCCGCCAGATCCAGCAAAGCCTGCTTCCGCGTCATCTCCCACAGACCGGCTGGCTGCGTGCCGCCGGAGCCACCCTGCCCTGCGACCAGGTCGGCGGCGACTATTTCGACGTCCGGCCCTTGGGCCCGGACGCCTGGAACTTGATCGTAGCCGACGTTTCAGGCAAGGGGGCCAGTTCCGCGCTGCTCGCATCCTTGATCCAGGGCGCGTTCCTCGGCGAGGCCGCCGATGCCGACAAACTCGCTGCCATGCCCCAGCGCCTGAATGCCTTTCTTTGCGAGCGGACCGAGGGACAGAAGTTCGCCACGTTGTTTTCGTGCCGCATCGACC
The DNA here is from genome assembly GCA_964561215.1 of uncultured Solibacteraceae bacterium. Classification (GTDB taxonomy): domain Bacteria; phylum Acidobacteriota; class Terriglobia; order Bryobacterales; family Bryobacteraceae; genus JAJFUV01. The sequence continues at coordinate 16,319 of CAZLOS010000035.1, forward strand.
GCGACGGCACTATGCACTGGATCAACGCGGGACACTGCCCGCCTCTCGTGCTAGATCCAGGCGGCAGCCTGGCCGTACTGGACTCCACCGCGACACCCGTCGGCATGCTGGAAGATTCCGAATACCCCGTCTCGGAAACACGCCTGGCGCCGGGCAGCAAGATCCTGATTCACAGTGACGGGATCTCGGAAGCGCGCAACCAGACAGGCGAGTACTTCTCCGAGCGCCGCGTGCGCGAGTGCCTCCGGCTGAATGGGCAGCATCCCTGCAGCGAGATTCTCGATGCGCTCAGACAGGAAGTGGCCGGCTTCAGCGCGGGCGAGGTTCAGGGCGACGATATGACCATTCTGGTGGTTGAATACCAGCCCAATTGACGGCGCCTTCCACTACACTAAGACCATGACTTCGCGACGTAGTTTCCTCGCCTCGGCGGCCTGCCTGGGTGCATCCGCCTACGCCGCCAAACATTCCGCGCTGCGCTTCCAAGCCGGCACGGGAGGCGAATTCACCTTCGACACCGGACTCCTACGCGGCAAGCTCCGCGCGGGTGGCAAGTCATTCGGCCTGGGTGAGGTGGTACACATTCCTTCGGGCGCCGCCGTCTCGCGTGCCTACGGCCTCTGCGGCCACTATCGCGTCTTCACCAGGAACCGCCGCTATGGCGGCGGGGCGTGGGACTGGCCAAGCGAGGCCGAACTGCTCGGCGACGGCTCGGTGAAGATGCACTGGGCCGCGGTGGGCGATCGGCCTTTTGCGCTGGAAGCGCACTACCGCTGGGCAGCGCGCGACACCTTCGATGTCGAAACCACGGTGAAGGCCAATGCCGATCTCGCGGACTTCGAGTCCTTTCTGGCCTCCTATTTCGCGCCGCAATTCAGCAGTTCGCTGGTCTACGCGCACGAGACACCGAAGCATCCGGCGTTCCTCGCCGCCGAGCCAAGCCAGGGGGTGTGGCAAATGTTCCCGCGCGACGAAGCGGCGCTCGCGGTCATCCGCGACGGCCGCTGGGCCATACCGCCCAGTCCCGTGCAGTGGGCCATCCGTCCGTGGATCGCTTTTCCTTTGGGCATGCGACGGGACCCCGGTACCGGGTTAACAGCCGTTCTGATGGCACCACGCGGCGATAGCTATGCCGTCGCCACGCCGCAGCAGCAAGAGGGGCACTTCGCCATGTATCTGGCGCAGTTTGGGCGTACCATCAAGGCCGGCGAAACCGCGCGGGCGCGCGCACGGCTGGTCATCGGCCCGGGTATCTCCGAAGAACAGGCCGTCAAGCTGTACCGCAAGTTTACGAAGAAGTAGCGTTTCAGCGCAGGGCTTCGATCATCGCCGCGAAGTTCTGCACGGGTGTACGAGCCTGCACGTTGTGCACGGTGTTGAACACGAAGCCGCCGCCGGGTGCGAAAACCTCAATCCGCCGCTTTACCTGCTCGCGCACCTCATCCGGCGTCCCGAACGGAAGCGTGCTTTGCGTATCCACCCCGCCGCCCCAGAAGACGATGTCGCGCCCGTACTTCTCCTTCAGCTTCCGTGGATCCATTCCGGCGGCGGAACATTGCACCGGGTTGAGGATGTCGAAACCGCAATCGAGCAGGGATGGGATCAGCTTCTCCACGGCCCCGCAGGAGTGCTTGAACACACGCCACGAGGTGTTCTGGTGGATCCAGGAGATGATCCGCTTGTAGTACGGCGCCCACAGTTCGTTGAAGGTATCGATCGAGCAGAATGTAGATTTCTGGGTTCCGAAATCCGTTCCGCACAGGTTGATCACATCGATCGCGTCGCCGAAGCGTTCGGCGATGCGCTGAAGGTTGGCCAATCCCACCGCGGACTGGCCGTCGAAAACCGCATGCACGTACTCCCGCCGCATGCGCGTTGACATGTACCATTCCGTTACGCTGCGAATGCCGCGGGGGTTGACCAGCGCGGGCCCCGGAATGTGACTGACATCGCCCAGCGCCGTGCCGCCGAAACTGCCGATCACCGCCCGGCCGGTCGCGCGGGCGCGCCGTGAGCTGGCTTCGAGAAACAGCAGTTCCTCTTCGCTCAGCGGCTGGAAGTCCACCAGGTTGTCGCGCGGGTCCAGCGCGTCTTCGTCGATCTCCGGCTGGCGCTCGATGTTGTCGAAGAAATAGCCGTCGGAGGGCATCATGGCGCTGGGCGGGTTAGCGATGTTGCCGCCGGGGTGCATCAGAATTTCACCGGCAGGCCCGCGCGTCACGTTGAATCCGCCGGGCACCAGCACTTCCAATCCGTCGGGCATGCGCCATGGCTTCCAATCGCGGTTCGGGAAGCCGTATCGCGTGTTGCCGCGGAGAACACACTCGGTGTCCACACCGAGCACTTGCTTCAGATCCTCCTCGACTTCCCCCAGCATCTGGCCGGGATCGATCACCTTCACGAGCCTCTTCTCAAGGCCGTAGTAATCGCGAAGGGCCGCAACCACGCTTACGTGGATGCCCGAAACGAAGGTGCCTCCAAAATCGACGGGAACGCGATCGCTCGTCTTGTGCGCGAGCGCCGCCAGGACTCTCTCTTGGCTGGTCATCAATTATCCAGTGTACAGGTCGGGCGCGCGCCGCGGTCGCGCCAGCGGTAGGCAGCTTGCGAGTTCCGCCAGAAGTACTTCTCGCAAGCCTCGCGGCCTTTGCCCTCGAAATATCGGCGCACGATTCCGATGACGGACCCGTAACCTGCAAAGCGCGCCGACACCGGCCAATCGCTTCCGTATACCAGGCGGTTTTCGCCGAAGGTCTCCCAGAGAGCATCCAGGCTGTCCCGGTAGAAGGCCAGGTCTTCAACGACGCGGCCGTCGATGCGGCGCAGCACCGCCGATACTTTGACGAAGAGCACGCTGCGCGCGGCCAGTTCCTTCAGCACGGACACAGGAGGCGGAGTCGCGCCCGGCAAATGGTTGACCACCATGCGCAGGTTGGGAACACGATCCGACAGGCGCGCCACATCCGGGAGCGAAGCGGCCGCCACCAGAACATCTAGTTCGAGGCCGGCATCGGCGAGGCGCCGATAGTCCTCGATGTGCGCCGTGCTTTTCCAAGCCTCTGTGACCGCCGCACCGCCCGCGCGTATTCCGAGAAACAACGGGTTGCGATGGAACCGCGCCAGGTTTCCCGCAAACTCCGGCTTGCCGGCATCGAGGTGGCCAACCACGCCCAGCAGGAACGGATCGCGCGCCGCCAAGTCGAGAACCCACTGATTGTCTTCCACCCAAGCGCTCGCCTCGATAACCACCGTACCCTTCACGCCGTACGGTTTGGCGACCTCCCTGAAGTCGGCGGGAAGGACGGTGCGGTAGAGCTTCGTCTCGCTCCTGGACGGCCAGGGGACTCCTTGGGGCCGGCTGGGATCGTAGAAGTGTGTGTGCGTATCCACGACGCACACAGGTTGCGCGGGTGCCGCGATAGCGGCCAGGAATGTACGCCTCGTCACCTGATTTGAATCTCCTTCGCCAAGCGTAGGCCGTTGCAGCGCAGCCTGCGGTCCGGCCGCTCGCCATGGCGGAATGCCGCGTCGCGTAGGTCTGGAGTGTCGGCGTCGCTTCCGCCACGCAACACTTTCAACCGTGCCGGCTCAGCATTCTGGTCGAAGTATGGGCGGTAATCGCTCCCGGTCCATTCCCAGACGCCGCCGAGCATCTGCGACAAGCCCAACGTACCGGCGCGGCGCGCGGCAAACTCCCACTCCGCTTCGGTGGGGAGCCTCAGGCCTGCGCCCGGCGCGTTCGCATTCAATCGCCCGATGAATTCCTGGCAGTCGAGCCACGACACGTTCGCCGCCGCACCTGCGCCGTCCTTCCCTGTTCCAACACCCCCGCCCATCACTGCGCGCCACTGGGCGGCGCTCACCTCGGCAACGCCGATGTAGTACGGATTCACGCGAACGGTGTGGACCGGCCTCGCGTTCGGCCAGTGCTCGGAACCCATATCGAACTCGCCGCCCGCGACCAGCACCATGTCGATGCCTGAGACGGTTATCTTCCGAGGCAGGTCGCGAACATCATGTGACGGATGTGCCGGCACTGGCGCCGGGGCGACAACGTCACTGGCCGTAGCGGGCTTGTTCGGATCCACCAGGGCGTGTACGTGGTGGCAGCTCTGGCAGTCCTGCCGCTTCCTCGGCTTGTCGCGGCCTTTGTCGTGGCAGGAATTGCAGAGCGGCGCGATCGCCATCTCGCGCGGAAACTTGTCCGGCTTCACGTTATTGCGCTCGTCAACCACGTGACCCTGGCTCGCGCCGTGGCACTCGACGCAACCGATCCCCACCGCGCGGTGTTTCGACATGGACCACTCCACAACCGAGATTACGTGGCAGCGCGCGCAAACGCCGGCTTGTTTGAACTGCTCATCCTGCGCGGTGCCGGCGAACGGCAAGAGAGCAAGAAAGAGAATCAGCCGCGCCATTGTTCCTCCAGCCATTGGTAGTTCAACGGCAGCCATCTTGCTCCCCAGGTTCGCGATATTTCACGAGCGGCGTCCAGTGCGGCGATCTCCGCGGCCTTGGTCTCCGTGTAACGCTCCAGCGCTTTGTAGTTGTCTTCGAGCAGCTGCATCTCGAACATTCCCGTGATGGCCGTGGAGATGAACGCCTTCGCGTAGACGAATCGCATCGCCGCCATGCACAGCGTTTCGCCGGGCATGCGGTCCAGGCTCTTGGTCAATTCCGCCACCGCCGCCGGCAGGATCGGCCGGTTCCGGCTCTGCCATAGCTGGAGCTTCTCGAACTCCGGCGCGGCGCCCGCCCGTGCGCGTGGGTCCAGGCGCATGATGGAGCCCGAGGCCAGTGGTTTCATGGCGATCAGGCCGACACCTTTGGACACTGCGCGCGGCGGGAATTTACTGTAATCCGCGCGGGCGTGTATGAAGTTGTACGGGAAGAAGATGAAATCGAGGTCGTCGAGTTCGTCCAGCGCACGGGTCATCGTGCTTTCGATGTGCGTTGCGATGCCGATGGCCCGCACCTTCCCCGCTTCCTTGGCCTTGCGGAGCGTGTCCCAATTTTGCAGAACCTCGTCGGACATGTCGGGAGTATGGAACCGGTAGAGATCGACGTGCCCGAACAGCTTCGCCGCGCGGTCAACTTCCCGGGGCGTTACTTCGTGCGCCAAGGATACCAGCACCTTATCGCGGCGGCCCCGCACCATGCGTTCGGCCGGCTCCCACTGCCCCTCGCTCGCGTAAACGTCGAGCAGGTTCACACCGAAATCGAATGCGCGGGCAAGGATGCGGTCGCGGCGCGCCTGGCCCGCTTCGGTGAGGACGGTTTTGCCCGGGCCCGCCGGCAGGCGATCCTTGGGATCGGTGTGCGAACCGAAGCCGAGCAGGGAGACATCCAGGCCGGTTCTACCGAGCTTGCGGTAGACCATTCCACCACGCCGGTATTCGAACCCCGAAGCAGCCGCGGCGGCCGCCGCCGAGAGAAGGAACTTCCTACGGGTCGCCAGAGTTCCCGTTGACATGCAACCGATCTTATACGATTTACGCGCCGATCAAGTGGGCGGGGATTTCAGGCAATGCCGACCGGCAAGCTGAGCGAAGCCGTGCCAGCGACGCCGCGTCGCGGCCTTCCATGCGTAGGGTGAGAGCCGTTTCGGTCACGGAATTCCGAATCAGGATGAAACCATCCGCGGTTTCCACGCGCAAGCCATCGATGGTGACCTCGCCCACAATGCCCGGCAAAGCGCGCAGGCGCGCCGCCGCTTCGGCGAAGGTCGGCGCACCTCCTCGCAGACGTATATCCGGAGTCAGAAAGACAGGCGGAACGGTGAGGCGTAATTCGCCGAGCGCGCCGCCGCGCGCGACCATATCGGCGACCAGCAGGGCGCCGAACATGCCGTCGTCGCCGCCGTCGAGTTCGTCGAAGAAGTAGTGGCCGCTCGCTTCGCAGCCAAGCACGCAGCGCTCCCGGATCATGCGGCTCTTGATGAATGCGTGCCCGCTTCGTTCCATGCACGGGATCAGGCCCGCGCGCTCGGCCTCGCGCCTCACCAGGTCCGATAGTTTCAGATCGTAAACCACGCGGCGGCCCTGCGCCGAGGGAGCCAAATGCCGCACGAGCAGCACCGCCATCTCGTCAGCCGACGCCACGCTGCCCGACTCGTCCACGAACGCCACGCGATCGCCGTCCCCATCCCAGGCGATGCCAAGGCGCGCTCCAGTTTCGCGAACCTTGGCGCACAGAGCCGTGAGATTCGCGGCCACCGCCGAGTCCGGCGGACGGTTGGGGAATCGCCCGTCGATTTCGCAGAACAGCCGTGCCACGCGAAAACCCAGCGATTCGAACAGCGCCGGTCCGATCACGCTTGCCGCACCGTTGCCCGCGTCCAGCACGACGTGCATCACCGGCCGAATCGAGGCCCAGCGGCGGCGGATCCAGGCGCAATACTCGCCAGAGAGGTCCACGTTTTCCACCGACCCGGGTTCATCGCGAAACTCTCCACGCTCGGTCGCCGCGCGCAGTTCCTGGATCTCACCCGGCGAAGGCGGGAAGTGATCCACCATCAGCTTTAGTCCGTTGTGATCCGGCGGGTTATGCGATGCGGTCACGATCAGGACGGCATCGGTTCGCAAGCGCGCGTGCGTGAAGTATGCGATGGGCGTCGGGATCTGGCCGGCGGCGAGGACGCGCGCCCCGCTTGCGGCGAGTCCGGAGATCAGCGCGCCCTTCAACTCCGGCGTGCTGAGGCGAAAATCGCCCGCGACGAGCACCCGTGCGCCGACCTCGCGCCGTGTGGCCAGTGCACGGCCGATGCGGCGATAGAGGTCCGTCGAAACATCGCGCGGAAACACCCCTCGCAGGTCGCATGCCTTCCATACGCTCACTGGCCGTACCCCCGCCGGCGGCACGCTTCGCGGAACCGGATGTAGACTTCTTCGTACCGCGGTGCCAATTCCGCGTTTGGCGTGAAGCGCGCCACGATCCGTGTCATGGCTCCGATGGCCGCCATGACATCGCCGCCGTACCAGGCTCCGGTGGCCGCCAGCACTGCCGCGCCGAAAGCGGCTCCCGGTTGCGCCGCTCGCACCACCGTGCGGCCCAGGATGTCGGCGCGCATCTGTGAAACGATCCCGCTCTGCGCCGCACCACCGCCGCTCGTGTAGATCGTGTCGCCGAGCGCTACGCCGGCGGCGGCGAGCGCCTCGTACCCCCAGCGTTCCACGAATCCGATTGACTGCAGTTGCGCGGCGCACCATTCGCCGCGGCAACTGGGGCGGCCTTCAAAAAACGACAGTGCGTCGCGGCCCTGAAAGGGGAATCTCTCGCCACGCCCGGCCAGCGGGTAGCACACCACCGGCGCCGGAAAGTGCGGCTGCGCCAGTTGTTCGAGTTGTTCGGGCGTGAGCGGCGGGTCCTCGTTCTTGATACTGCCCGGACCGGAGTTGCTGGCCGCTCCCGGCGCCCACAGTCCCGACGGATGCAGGTGCGAGTAAATGCCGTTTCGCTCTTCGGGGCGCGTGACGCTCAGCGCCTTCCACACCAGCGTGGTCCCCAGCGTGGTATTGAGCGCGCCGTTCGAGTTCGCCCCTGAAGCGATCAGGCAGGCTATGCCGTCGGTGGCGCCCGCGAAAACAGGCACCCCGGCCGGTATGCCCGACTCGCCCGGTTTCACCACTCCCGTGCGCTCGCCCGGCCTCAGCACGCGAGGCAGCAACTCGCGCGGGATGCCGCTCTTCTCGACCGCCGGCCCCCAGTCCATCGCCGCCGGATCGTAGCCCAGCTTGAGGCAGTTGGAAAAATCCGAGACACCGAATTCTCCGGTGAGTTTCGAAGCGAGCCAATCGGCCGGATGCAGGATGTGCCGCACCCTGCTCCACACTTCGCCTTCGTGCTGTGCCACCCAAAGCGCTTTGGCGAGCGAGTAGGACGCGCCCAACCCCGTCGCGCCCGGCTCTGCCCGCCGGTCGTCGTAAAGCATAGCCGCGCGCAGCGGCCGCCCGTCTTCATCGGTCACGACCAGCGACCCGGACGTGGATGTCACGGCCACGCCCGCCACTTCGCCGCCCTCGGCCACTACCTCTCTTACCACGGCACGGACCGCCGGCCACCAATCCTCCGGATCCTGCTCGTGGGTGCCATCGGGGAGAGGATGCGCTGCATTCAGAGACCGCACGGCGCCGGCAACGACCTCTCCGTCTTCGCTTACGGCTACAGCCCGCGCACCGCTGGTGCCGACGTCGATGCCGATCACCGTAGGGGCGCCGCTCGAATCGGATGGTTGGAAGCTCTGCATGGCCGGGCGCTATAGTGAGTGTAAAGCACATTATGCCATTCGCTTCCATTCCGGAGGCGCTGGAAGATCTTCGAGCCGGACGGATGCTCGTCGTGGTTGACGACGAGGACCGCGAAAACGAAGGAGATCTGACGGTGGCCGCCGAACTTACTACCGCCGAAACCATCAACTTCATGGCGACCCACGGGCGCGGACTCATTTGCCTGGCGCTCTCGCCGGAGCGCTGCGACCAGTTGGGCCTGCGCATGATGGCGGCCGAAAACACCTCGCGCTTCGGCACTGCGTTCACGGAAACGGTGGACGCGCGCGAGGGCGTGACCACCGGCATTTCGGCGCACGACCGGGCGCTCACCGTCCAGGTGATCATGCGGGACGCCTCCGGGCCCGAGGACCTCGCCCGCCCAGGCCACACGTTCCCCTTGCGCGCCCGCGAAGGCGGCGTGCTCGTGCGTGCGGGTCAAACCGAAGCCGCGGTCGACCTGGCGCGCATGGCGGGACTGAAGCCCGCCGGCGTCATCTGCGAGGTGATGAACGAAGACGGCACCATGGCGCGCGTGCCGCAGCTCGAGGAGTTCTGCCAGAAGCACCAGATCAAGATGATCTCGGTGGCGGACCTGATCCGCTACCGCCTGCGGCACGAGCAATTCGTCTCTCACCTGGCGGAAGGCCGGCTGGACACCCAATACGGCGTATTTCGCACTTTGGCCTACTCCTCCAAGGTAGACGCGGGGATCCACGTCGCACTCATCAAGGGCGATGTTCGCGGCCAGGAGGGCGTGCTGGTGCGGATGCACAGCCATTGCCTGTTTGGCGACGTTTTCGGCTCGGCGCAGTGCGATTGCCGTAAGCTGATCGACGAGAGCATCAGGCTGATCGCCGCCGAGGGCCGTGGCGTGCTGGTCTATCTGCATCAAGGCAAGCCGGCCCCTCGGATGGACAAGAGCGGAAGCGGACCCGGACGGCTCATCGTGCACGACCGCAACCTGCCCTATTACCGCATGCCGGACAGCGGCAGGCTGCTGCAGTATGAAAGCGGCGTAGGCGCCCAGATTCTGTCGGACCTGGGCCTCAAAACCATACGCCTGATGACGAATCATCCCCGCAAGATCATGGGGCTGGAGGGCTTCGGCATCCGGGTGGTGGGGCAGGTCCCCATCGAGACCGGGAACTTTTCGGGTTGCGACGTCGTAAAGACTGAGTGAGGAGAGCAATATGCGGATCCTTCGAACAGTCCTTGTGCTCGTGACTTTGGCGGCGGCCATGGCTTCAGCGGCCGACCGCGAACTGCTGCGTTTAGCGCCGGCTGGTACACGTTTCCTGGCTGGAGTCCAGGTTGATCAGGGAAAGGTCACACCGTTCGGGCGTTTCCTGTTGTCCAGGATGAAGACGGACGACAAGGATTTCCAGACCTTCGTCGCGACGACGGGGTTCGATCCGACGCGCGATGTCGACGAGATCCTGATCGCCGCATCCGGGGCCGCCGCGGGGCACAAAGATGGGGTCATGTTGGCACGCGGACGCTTCAATATCCAAGCGATCCTGGCCAGTGCAAAAGAGAAGGGTGCCGCGGTTACGGATTACCGGGGCGTCCCGCTCCTTTCGCCTCCTAAGAACAAGACCCAGCAATCCGGGGCCGTTGCTTTCCTTAGCGGCTCCGTCGCAATCGCAGGGGACGTCCAGAAGGTGAAGGCTGCGATCGAACAGCGCACGCAGGCTGTTTCGTTGGATCCGGCCCTTGAGGGCAAGGCCGCGGAATTGAGCGCGACACATCACGCGTGGATGGTGTCGGTCGTTCCCGTGGCCGAGATGGCGGGGCAGGTTCCCGACTCCAACATGAGCGGCGCGATGAAAGGCAATGCGTTTCAGGCCATCGAGCAGGTCAGCGGCGGCGCGGACTTCACCGACGGGGTGAAGGTCTCCGCCGCGGCCGTCACGCGTTCGGACAAGGACGCCGCGGCGCTGGCCGACGTCGTCCGCTTCCTGGCTAGCCTCGCCCAGATGAACCGTGAGGGTGTCCAGGCGCCGGGCCTCGCGGCGGCGCTCGAAACGCTCGACCTGAGGACGGAAGGCAAAGTCGCCAAGGTCTCATTCCGCGTTCCGGAAGCCCAACTCGAACAGATGATGCAATCGCACCCGCGCCCGGCGCGTGTCCGGCCGGTTCTGCACCGCACGAGGTAGGGTTTCCCCGCGCACCAACCCTCGGCGCCTCACGTCCCTTGCTGTATAATTCGGGCTTCAGTAAGGAGCACCAATGCACGGCTTGGACAGACGTGAGTTTCTACTGGCGGGCGTAGCGGCGGCCGGCGCCGCCGGCGTGAATGGCCGCAGGATTTGGATCGATCCACGGCAGGCGGCCATGCCCAACCGCCCGTGGCGCAAGATCCATCTGGACTTCCACAATTCCCAGTACGTCGCGAAGATCGGCGACAAGTTCAATGCCGACGAGTTTGGCGACCGCCTGCAGGCCGCCAGCGTCGACTCGATCGTGGTCTTCGCCAAAGACATGCACGGGTATTTCTACTACCCCAGTCAATTCGGCCCCGTGCATCCCGGACTCAGCTTTGACTTGCTCGGCGCTCAAGTGAAGGCCTGCCGCCAGCGCAAAATCGCCGTCTATGCTTATTACTGCACCACTTGGGATAATCACCTGGCCGAGCATCACGCCGACTGGCTGGTAGTGAAGCGGGACCGTACCAACTACCTGCCGAAGTTCGACCAGACGCCCCGTTGGACCGCGCTGTGCCTGGGGCACGACGACTTCGTCGAACTGATGCTGAAGCACACCCGCGAGTTCGTCTCCCGCTACGAGTTGGACGGCGCCTGGTTCGACATGCCCGTGCCCATCGCCGGCGAATGTTTCTGCCGTAGCTGCCTCGACGCGCTGCGCGGCAAAGGACTGGATCCGTTCGACGCCAAGGTGCAGCGGCGCCACAAACAGGATCTTCACATCTCGTTTCTGCGGCGCGCCACGCAAACCGTGCGCGAAACCCGCCCCGGCTGCCAGGTGGATTACAACGGCCAGTGCGTGTACGGCCTCGCCGAGCGCGTGCCGCACATGGACAACATCGACATCGAGGCGCTGCCCACCGCTGGCTGGGGCTATTACTACTTCCCCACGCTGGTGCGCTACACCCGCACCTCCGGCCTGACCAGCTACGGCATGACCGGCCGCTTCCATTCGTCGTGGGCCGATTTCGGCGGCCTGAAGCTCCCGGTGCAACTCGACGTCGAACTGGCCGGCATCGTGGCCAATGCCGCACGCTGCGACATCGGCGATCAGATGCCCCCCAGCGGGAGGCTGGACCCCGCCGTGTACCACGTCATCGGCAAGTCTTACGCGCGTATCAAGGCGCTGGAGCCGTGGCTGGAAGGCGCGGTGCCGGTCACGGAAGCCGCCATCATCACCGGCGGTCTGCCGCTCGAAAACATATCTACGGAAGCGAATTTCGGCATCTCGAAACTGCTGATTGAATCGCGCATCCAATTCGACGTCGTCGAACCAGACGCGCCCTGGGAGCGCTACGCCGTCGTCCTCCTGCCGGACGAGTTGCAGGTGGACGCGAAGCTGGCCGCGCGCCTGGTCAAGTATGCCTCCTCGGGCGGAGGCATCCTGGTTTCGAATCAGGCGGGCATTCTCACGGGCAGCGGGCAAAGCTGGCTCGAACCTTTCGGCCTGCAATACAAAGGAGCCTCGCCCTTCAAACCGGCGTACATGATCCCGCGCGCAGGTTTCACGGGCGACATCCCTCCGTACGAATACGCGCTTTACGAGGGCGCGGGGCAGTGGAAAGCCGACGCTCCGGCCGAAGTGCTCGCGACGCTGGGCGTACCGGCGTTTCAACGCAGCCCGCAACATTACACCAGCCACGCGCAGACGCCTTTCGATCACGCAACCGATTATGCCGCCATCGCGCGCGGCGGTCCCGTGGCGCTGTTTGCGTTTCCGCTCGGTGCCAGCTACTTCACGCGCGGCTATTGGGTTTACCGGCAGGCTTTCCAATACGTGATGCGCCGGTTGCTCGGTACACCGCTGGTGGAATCCGATGCGCCCGTGAGCACGGAAGTGACCCTGACACATCAGGCGGCTCGCACCGGACGCCGCGAGCGATACATGGTACATGTAGTGAACTTCTCCGCCCTGCGCCGCGCGCCCAAGCATCCCGATTTCTATGACGATCCGATTCCCCTCACGAACGTTCGCATCCGCTTGAACCTGCCCGTCAAGCCCGCCGCGGCCCGGGCCGTCGTGGCGGGTGAAAACCTGAAGCTGCAGCCGGGCGCGGACGGTGGCGTCGAAGTGACGCTCGGCCGCGTACCGGTTCACGAAGTCGTTTGCTTCGAACTAGCCTGAAGAGGTTCCACGCATGCTTACACGCCGCGAATTCGTTCAAGCCTCCGCCGCGCCGGCATTGCTCCGCTCGCAACGCAAGCCCGGCGACAAGCCGAATCTATTGTTCTTGTGGACGGACGAGCAGCGCGCCGACACAATGGCCGCGTACGGCAACACCCGCTATCGCGTGCCCGCCATGAACCGCCTGGGCGCGGAAAGCGTTGTGTTCGACCGCTGCTATGTGAGCCAGCCCGTCTGCACGCCGAGCCGCTCCACCGTGATGACGGGCCTGTGGCCGCACACCTCCGGCTGCGTCAAGAACAACATTCCGCTGCGCCGTGAAACCCGCACGCTGCCCGAACTCGTCGCCGACTCTGCGTACCGCACCGGTTACATGGGCAAGTGGCACCTGGGCGACGAGATCTTCGCGCAGCACGGCTTCCAACAGTGGAGGTCCATCGAAGAATACAGCGCGTACTTCTCGACAGGCCGCGACCGCAACGCGCGCAGCACTTACCACGAATTTCTACACCGCCTGGGCTACCAGCCCGACGCCAGGAACAACTTCTCCCGCAACTTCGCCGTCTCGTTGCCCATCGAGCACACCAAGCCTTCCTACCTGGCACAGGAGGCTTCGCGTTTCATCATGGAGAACCGGAGCGAACCGTGGATGCTCTTCGTGAACACGCTGGAGCCGCACATGCCGTTCACCAGCCGGTTCAACGACCTTCACGACGAACGGGAGATTGAGCTTCCCGCGAACTATCCCGGCATCCCCAACACTGCCGGGCCCGCCTGGTACAAGCGCCGGCGCGAGCAGAGCAAGCAGCCCGGCGGCGAAGCCGGATGGCGCCGCCTGATACGCAACTACGCGGGACTCTGCTCGCTGGTGGATCAGGCCGTAGCGCGAATTCTGTGGTCGCTCGAAGTCTCCGGACAAGCCGAAAACACCATCGTTGTTTACACGTCCGACCACGGCGACATGATGGGCAGCCACAGCATGTACGCCAAGCAGGTCATGTACGAGGAGGCCGTGCGTGTGCCCCTGCTCGTGCGCGCTCCCTTCCGCCGCCAGCGGCCGCTGCATGTCCAGCAGCCGGTGAGCCACATCGATCTGGTCCCAACGCTGCTCGATCTGCTCGGGCGGAAAGATGCCGCCGCCGGACTCCCCGGCCAAAGCCTCGTTCCGCAACTCGCGGGCGCCGTCCGCCCGGACAACTACGTTTTTCTCGAATGGACCGGCGACGTCAAGGACAGCGGCGAGGGCCCCAGCGGCCGCACGGTTATCTCGCCGGAAGGCATGAAACTGGTTCTCTACGACACCGATCGGTCCCTGCTGTTCGACCGCCGTCGCGATCCGGGCGAGATGAACAACCTCTACGGCAAAGCGGACGATCGCCGCCTCCGCGCCAGGCTTACCGAGTGGCAGAAGAAGACCGGCGACACGTTTGCCTTACGGTAGCCAGACTTTGAGGATGCACTGCGTCAACACGGAAATCAACAACGCCCAACCGAAACTGAGAAACGTGCCGATGATTATGTGCTCGGCGACCTTGCGCTGATTAGGGTCCTTGATCTCACCGAATCGCAAAACGGATTTCGCAGCTATCAGCAAGCCAATCCGGTTCGGTTGGCCAATCAACAATAGCAGCATCACAAGGCCTCGTTCCAACCAGCCGATGTACTTGCCGCCCTGCTTCAGCCCCTCTATCTCGCTGCCGTCTATCTCGTCCGTGAACCGCCGGATCAGCTTCCCGATCAGGATTCCTCCCACAGGAACACAGAGGACGATTCCCGAGATGCAGGTGAGTCCGGCGTAATAACAATTCGACAGTTCTGGACTTAGGTGGATCATCCACCATCGGGTCTTTGCCGCATCAGAGAAGAATCCCGCGATTGCCGCCAGGATTGCGAGATGCACCAGTTCTTCCACCAGAAAGGGCATCAACGCCTCAGAGAAGAAGTACCCTTAGATGGCTCCGATGACAAGACATGCAAACACAATGGACACTAAAACGTAGGGATGGGGTGTCCCCAACAGTAGGCAGGATGCCAGCGCGGCGATCATGGCGTGCAAGAACAGATCTCGGGGCTTCCTGTTGTGCTTGATCGTCCACTCCGGCTGGAAGACGAAGTCGCCTAGCAGATGAGCGGTGAGGATAGCCGTGAATGTCTCAAGCACTGGGAACAGCCTTTCGGTCAACCGTCAGTCTCTGACAACCTTTTTAGGTTGTTTTTTAATCAGACAACCATTTTTGGTTTACAACCCTTCTGCGGTTCTGTCACATCGTTCCAAGAGGTTTTGGCAAATAGATGCACGGCTTCCCGAATCGCACGCCATCCCGCCCCATTCAAGCTCTTTGCGGCGGCTTGCTTCGAGATGGCCGGATGCAACATTCGCGCAATCGATTCATAATCCGGCTCTGCAGGATCGATGGCGAGGCAGACGAGTTCCGCCTGGCGCCGGGTCCATTGACGGACCAAGGCATCGCAAAGGTGACCGACCACGGGCAGCCAATGAGGGAGCCCCCCGCGGGATTCCGGGACCTCGATGGTCAGATGCGAATACAACGTCATCCGGTCCAATGCGCGTCCCGAAATGACGAAGGCTTGTCCCGTCGACAGCGAGATCCGCCGAGGAGAGACCTTTCCGGCATTCCCCAGTCCAATCGCGATGCGCGTATCCGCCAAGCCGCCCGAAATCAATGTGGCACGAAGCAGGATCGCTGCACGCAGTGCCAGGGCCGGATCGGTAAGCATGAATTGCCAGGCATCGCCGCGAAAGAACTCCATTCGTCCTCTCACCACGCCTCGCTTCCAGTTCCTTACCACATCGACAGCGCTTTCCAACGAGGAGCGTACCGACTCGAGTTGTCGCGGACTCAGGCGTCTGGACCTGATGATGTCGCCGGTCAGTACGGCGCAATAATCGACTTGCGTCATAGCGGTATCCACAGAGAAGCCGTCCATAGAACATTTGCCGGCGGCCCTAGAGGCAAATCATATCGCAATCACAAAATGTAGATCGAGACGGAGTTGGCCCTCGGCCTATTTCACCAGCCCGTTGCGCCTCATCAGTGCATCGGGATCCGGATCGCGTCCCATGAAGTTTCGGAACAGTTGGGCCGGATCTTCCGTGTTGCCCTTTTCCAGGATCTCGTGGCGGAATGCCATGCCCGCCTTGCGGTTGAAGATGCCTTCCTTCTGGAAGCGCGTGAACGCATCCGCGTCGAGTACCTCGGCCCATTTGTAGGAGTAATAGCCGCAGGCGTAGCCGCCCGAGAAGATGTGGTTGAAGCTCGCGATCATGGCGTAGTCCTCCGGCACCGGCGCGGGCGTGTAGCGCTGAAACACGCGGCGCGAGTAAGCCAGGATCTCGCCATCGCGCTGCTGCTCGTAATCGACGTGCAGGCCGATGTCCACCACGCCGAGTGACAACTGCCGCATCTGCGCGTAGGCCGCGCGGAACGTGCGTGCGCGCCTCATCTTTTGGTACAAGTCCTCGGGTAGCGGGGCGCCGGTCTTGTAGTGCTTCGCAAACAGGTTCAGGCACTCGCGCTCCCAGGTCCAGTTCTCCATGATCTGGCTGGGCAGTTCCACGAAGTCCCATGCCACGTCGTTCAAACCGCGCACGGGCACGCGGCTCAAAACGTGCTGCAACTGGTGCCCGAACTCGTGGAAGACGGTCTCGACGTCGCGATGCGTGAGCAACGCGGGCTGATCCCCGACTGGCGGCGTCATGTTGCCGTTGATGGCTCCCAGGTGCGGTTTGAAGGTGCCGTCGATGGGGCCGCCGGTTATCAGGCCGTCGGACCAGGCCCCTCCGCGCTTGTCCTCCCGCGGATACAGGTCGGCATAGAAGCAGCCGAGCAGGCTGCCGTCGGCGTCGCGCACTTCAAAGTACTGCACGGCCGGATTCCACACCGCCACGTTGTTCACCTTCGTCACGGTGATCCCGTAAAGGCGGTGCACCAACTCGAACATTCCCTTCATCACGCTGTCCATCGGGAAGTAAGGGCGCACCGCCTCCTCGTCGAAGTCGTAACGCGCCTTGCGCATTTTCTCGGCGTAGTAGAGGATGTCCCAGGGCGCGAGCGCGGGCGCCTTGTCGCCTTCGATGGAGCGCCGGAAGGCCAGAATCTCCGCGGTCTCCTTTTCATAGAACGGGCGGGTCTTGCGGTCGAGCGTCGCCAGGAACTCCCGCACACGGTCGCCGTTCTTCGCCATGCGATCCTCCACCGTAAAGTCGGCGAAATTCCTGTAGCCGAGCAGGCGCGCCCGCTCGCGGCGCAACTCGAGAATCCGCTTCATGTTCGCTACGTTGTCACTGGCGCCGCCGGCGGCGCGGCCGTTGTACGCGCGGTATATGCGCTCGCGAATGCCGGCGTCGTCCAAGTAAGTCATCACGGCGCGGAAGCTCGGCTCCTGCAGCGTGAAGCGCCATCCTTCCACTCCCTTGCGCCTGGCGCTTTCCCTGGCGGCGGCGCGCGCCGAATCTGGTAGTCCGGCCAGCAGCGTGTCGTCCTTCACAACGATTTCGAACGCGTTGGTCGCATCGAGCACGTTATCGGAGAAGCGCTTGCGCAGTTGGCTCATCTCGACGCTGATGGCGCGCAACTTGGCCTTGTCGGCTTCGCCCAACCCGGCTCCATTGCGCCGGAACTCGTCGAGCGTCCAGGTGAGGAATCGCTGGCGCGGCCCGGTGAGCGCCTTCGCTTCAGGCGTTGCGGAAAATTCCTTGATTTTCGCGTAGATCTCCTTGTCCAGCGGGATGATCGAGACGAAGGCCGTGTATTTGGGCAGCACATTCGTCACGGCGGCGCGCAGGGCGGGCGTAGTGGCCACGCTCTCCAGGTGCCGCACGATGCCCATGGTCCGATCCAAGTCCTCCTGGATGTCCTCGAACGCGGTCATCGTGTTGGCGTAAGTGCGCGGCGCGGTGCTCGCGACATAGGCATCGCGTTTAGCCTTGGCCTCGGCGAGCAGCTGCGTGATGGCGGGCTCGACGTGCTCGGCCCTGAGGCGATCAAACGGAATCCGGAAGCTCTCTTCCAACAGCGGGTTGTTCTGTGAAGCGGCATTCATGGCCATGGCGCATGCAAATAGAAACACGGTTTTCCTCATGGTAGTGTCCCGGCGAGACGAACTTACATTGTAGTAGTCCGGCGCATACAATGGTTCATCCGCACTTATGAAAACCAGAACCACCGTCCTGATAGCCGTCTCGACCGCCCTGGCCGGAGCCGTTCTCGGCGCCTGGGGGGCCGCCAGTTACTTGCGCGCTCCGGAGCGCGTTGTGGCGGCGTTCCACCGCTGGTACCACGCCCACGGCGCGACGACCTTCAACAACACGTTCTGGCTGGGCATCCCCACGCAGAAGTGCCCGCTGGACACATGGACCTACCAGGAGATTCTCGCTGAAACAAAACCGGACGTGCTGGTGGAGACCGGGACATACAAGGGCGGCAGTTCGTTCTTCTACGCGTCGGTTTTCGACCTGATGAAGCACGGACGCGTCATTACGGTGGACATCGAAGACTATCCGGGTAAACCGCCGCACGAGCGCATCCAGTTTCTGTTGGGTTCCTCGACATCGGACGGAATTATCCGGAAGATTCGGGATTCCATCAAGCCCGGCGAAAAAGTCATGGTGGCGCTCGATTCGGACCACCACAAGGATCACGTCGCCAGGGAACTGGCGCTGTACAGCCCGCTGGTCTCGCCGGGAATGTACCTGGTAGTGGAGGATACGCACTTTAACGGGCATCCGATCCTGCCGCACCACGGTCCCGGTCCGATGGAAGCCGTCGATGAATTCGTGGCCGCACATCCTGAATTCATCATCGACCGCTCGCGTGAAAAATTCGGCATGACGTTCAATCCGCGCGGATGGTTGAAGCGCGTGAAATAGGAGGTCCCATGCCCGGCGTCTGCACCCGTCGCGAGTTGCTGGCCTCGATGGCTGCTCCGCTCATGGCCGCCCCCCTCAGGCGCCCAAACATCCTGTTCATCCTCAGCGACGACCACCACTATCAATGCCTGGGCGCCGCCGGCAATCCCCACATACATACGCCCAACCTGGACCGTCTGGCCGCGCGTGGCGTGCGGTTTTCCAACGCCCGGATCAGCACGTCGCAGTGCGCGCCGAGCCGCGGCATCCTGCTCTCGGGCCTTGAAACCTGCCAGAACGACCTCATCAGCAACGGACAGATCCGCTTCCGCGAAGGACTGGGACCGACGGTGGTCGAGCAATTGCGCCGCACCGGCTACGACACCGTGCTGGTCGGAAAGTGGCACATCGCGAATCCGCCGCGGGAATGCGGCTTCACGCGCGCGCCGCTCTGGCTGCCGGGCGGTGGTAGCGTTTACCGAAACCCGAAACTGTGCCCCGGCCTGGACAGCCAGCCCGCGCACCTGGCTCGACCTGGCTGGTCTCGCACCGCCATCGCCCCTGGCCGGCCGTTCGCTTGTAAAGACGCTTCGGTCGGGCCGGGGTGGCCCGGAATTCGGTTTGAGTCTGTGTGACGATGGCCGTCCCGGCGCCCTTGCCGTGAAGAAACCCGTGAAGCCCTACCGGCTCGTACGCACCAGGACGCACAAGCTGATCGTCTGGCAGTCCGGCAGGCAGGCGCTTTACGACATCCGCACGGACGTCGGCGAAGAACGCGATCTGCTCGGCAGCGCGGTCGCTCCGCGAATCGCTTTTGATCTGCGCGCGGCCCTCGCGCGGCGAATGAAAGAAACAAACGACAAGGCCATCGAGTGGCTCACCCGCTATCATGGGTAGAAGTCACTCATGGAAATTAACAAGCCCCAACTTTCGACCGCCTGTTTGCTGCGCATGTCCGAGCAGCTCGGCGTGCCGCTGAATCAAATCGTTCCGACCATCGAACTGTTCGACGAAGGCGCCACGGTGCCCTTCATTGCGCGTTATCGAAAGGAGGTCACCGGGAACCTGGACGAGGTCCAGGTCCGTTCCATCGAAGAGAAGCTGGCCTACTTCCGCGAACTCGAGGATCGCCGCGCGACGGTGCTGCAATCCATCGAAGAGCAAGGCAAGCTGACGCCGGAGTTGCGTGCGCGCATCGAGGCTACATTCGAGAAGAATGAACTCGAGGACCTCTACCTACCTTACAAACCGAAGCGCCGCACGAAGGCCTCCATCGCGCGTGAGAAGGGCCTTGAACCGCTGGCGGATTATCTCTGGAACCAGACGCCGGGCGAACTGCCGCTGGCCGATCTTGCCGCCACATTCGTCAGCGAGGAAAAAGGCGTGGCGAACGTGGAAGAGGCGCTCGAAGGCGCGCGCCACATCGTGGCGGAACGCATCAACGAGGATGCCGAAATCCGCAAGCACGTGCGCCAGATGATGATGGATAGCGGCCGCGTGGTGAGCCGCGCCATACCGGGCGTGGAGGATCCCGAAGGCAAGTACAAGATGTACGCCGAATACAGCGAGCCGGCCGCGAAGATCCCGTCGCACCGCATGCTGGCCATCCGGCGCGGTTCGAAGGAAGGCATCCTGGGCTTCGAAATCGAACTCGACCGAGAAGCCGCGCTTACCTATCTTCGGGGCCACGTGGTGCACGCTCCCGGGGATTGGGTGGAGCAGTTGACCGCCGCCGCCGAAGACGCCTACGATCGCCTGCTGAACCCCTCGATTCAGACCGAAGTCCGGCTCAACTTGAAGGACCGCTCGGACGAGGAAGCCATCCGCGTTTTCCGGGAGAACCTGGAAAACCTGCTGCTGGCGCCGCCCGCGGGCATGCTCTCCGTGCTGGCCATCGATCCCGGCATCCGCACCGGTTGCAAACTGGCCGTCGTGGACGACACCGGCAAGTTCCTCGATCACGCCGTCATCTACCCGCTCGAACCGCGCAACGATCTGGCGGGCGCCGTGAAGACGCTGGCGTCGCTCATCGCGCGCCACAACGTGCGCGCCATCGCCATCGGCAACGGAACCGGCTCGCGCGAGACAAGCGCCTTCGTGCAGGACTTCCTGCGCCAGGCCAAGCTCGAAAACGTCTTCAGCGTGGTGGTTAGCGAATCCGGCGCGTCGGTGTATTCCGCCTCCGAGATCGCGCGCCAGGAATTCCCCGATCTGGACCTCACTGTGCGCGGCGCCATCTCCATCGCGCGCCGGCTGCAGGATCCGCTGGCCGAACTCGTGAAGATCGATCCGAAGTCCATCGGGGTGGGCCAGTACCAGCACGACGTGGATCAGCGCCTGCTGAAGGAAGGCCTCGAAAGCGCGGTCGAATCGTGCGTGAACCGCGTGGGCGTCGACTTGAACACCGCCTCCTGGGCCTTGTTGCGTTACGTGGCGGGCATCAACGAGCGGACCGCGCTGAAGATCGTCGAGTACCGTAACGAAAACGGGAAGTTCCGCTCCCGCGTCGATCTGGAAGCCGTTCCCGGTTTCGGCCCCAAGACGTTCCAGCAAGCGGCGGGATTTCTCAGGATACGCGGAGGCGATAATCCTCTGGATATGACCTCAGTCCATCCGGAGTCCTATCCGGTGGTCGAGGAGATCGCCCGCTCGCTCGGCGTCAGCACTCCGGAGTTGATCGCCAAACCGGAGCTTATCGAAAAAGTGGACATGAAGCAGTTCCAGACCGCAACGGTGGGCGTCTACACGCTTTCCGACATCCGGGAGGAACTGCGCAAGCCCGGCCGCGATCCGCGCAAGCAGTTCGTGGCGCCCAAGTTCCGCGACGACGTGAAGGAGATCGCCGACCTGCAGCCCGGCATGGTGGTGGAAGGGACGGTCACCAACGTGACCAACTTCGGCGCTTTCGTCGATGTCGGTGTGCACCAGGACGGCCTGGTCCACGTGAGCGAGATCTCCAACCGCTACATCAAGGACCCCGCCGAAGCGTTGAAAGCGGGCCAGATCGTCCGCGTAAAGGTGCTCTCCGCCGACCCCAAGGCCAAGCGCATTGCGCTCTCCATCAAGGCCTTGGAAGCCCCGGCAGAGGGACGGCCGAAAGCGGAGCGCAAACCCACGCCCCGCAAGCCCACCCTCGAAGAACAGTTGGCCAGGCTGAACGCGCAGTTTCACCGCCGCTGCGTGAGAGGAGCCGCACCGGCGCGGCACTATACATACAGGAGTTGAGGCTTTCCAGCTTCGCTAGATGCTCCATGCTTGGCCCGGCGGGCCCCCCACCCGCCGGGGCGAATTTCTGCCCCCGGTGAACTTCCTTCACGATTGTGCAGCCGCCGCGGTCCAACACCATCGACGCCTCGCTCCCCATAAAACACTTCCCGTGCGACCGCACCTGCCGGCG
The DNA here is from genome assembly GCA_964561215.1 of uncultured Solibacteraceae bacterium. Classification (GTDB taxonomy): domain Bacteria; phylum Acidobacteriota; class Terriglobia; order Bryobacterales; family Bryobacteraceae; genus JAJFUV01. The sequence continues at coordinate 38,181 of CAZLOS010000035.1, forward strand.
GCAGCCTGTCCGCATAGTGTATTGCAGAACGAACCCACGCCTGGACTGCAAACGGGCCCTCGCCGATACTGTTGCCCAGCGGCTTCTCAAGGTACACATCCTTCCCTGCCCGGCACGCCGCGATCATGGGAAGCACGTGCCACTGCTGGTTGGTGGCGATGATCACTGCATCGATGTTCCTGTCATCGAGCAGCTTGCGGTAGTCCTTGTATGCGGCGACTGGATCGCCTCCGGCGCGCTTGCGTCCTTCCGCAAGGTATTTCGAGTTCACATCGCAGACGGCAACGAAACGCACGCCGGGAAATGTCTGGAAGCGCGGGATCAGCAGGCCGCGGCCTCGCGCGCCGCATCCGATCAGCGCCAGGTTGATCGTGTCATTGGGCCCCGGATTCGACCGGGCCCCCGCCGCGTAAGTTGAGGTCCACCCCGTGGACGCGACTGCCCCCGAGGTTCTCAGGAAATTCCTTCGCGTGCCCTTCGCGCCCATCGTGTGTTCACCTCTCATCTCCGCCGTTTTTCCGGCCAGCATAACTCGGGGGCAAGCCATCCAGCGGCGATCGCTTCCCGGCGGCTGATTTGGTTGCTCGCAGGTATGGCCGCTTCTCAGTGTATGCCGGCGCCGTGATGCGAGGTGCGCAGTAGGCCTGTTACGCTGGGATCAAAGCAGAGGAGGGGTTGTGGAACAAGTCACATCAGCCAGTCTGGCCGCGAAATCGTGTATCCCGTGCCGCGAAGGGGTGCCCGCGCTAAAGGGCGACGCGCTCGCCGATCTGGCACGGCAGTTGCCCCAGTGGTACGTGATGGAGGAGCACCACCTGTGGCGCGCGTTCGTGTTCCCGGACTTCAAGACCGCGCTCAATTTCGTGAATCGCGCCGGGGAGATCGCCGAGGCCGAAGGACACCACCCGGATCTGACGTTGAGCTGGGGCCGTGTGGAGGCGAAGATATATACGCACAAAATCGACGGCCTGAGCGAGAGCGATTTCATCCTTGCGGCCAAGCTCGACCGGGCGTACGCCGACCGAGCCTGACCGCCGTCTTTTCACGAATCAGTTCTTCGGAACTGAAATAGTGATGTTGCGGAATTGCAGTCCGCCGGTGTGATCGCCCTGGATGTAGAACGGACCCGGCTCGGCCTCGTTCGCGTCCAGCGCTCCGCCGGTGATGCCTTCGATCTCCTGGGCGTCGATGGTTTTCACGCCGTTGCGGACCAAGGTGAGGGTGCGTCCCACCAATGTGACGTCGAAAGTCTCCCACTGGCCCGGCGTGCGCGTCAGGTCCGGCTTAGGAGCGATGCGGCCGTAAATGGAACCGATGCGCCGCTCGGGAGGATTCGAACTCAAGGGTTCGTATTCAAGCTGGATTTCGTAACGCCCTCGCAGGTAGAAGCCGCTGTTGCCATGATCCGGACAGTTCACTTCGAAGTGCAGCCGGAAATCGTCGAACTTGCGGACCGACTTCAGGTTCGCGCCATGCTCTGCGTTCACCAGCAGCCCGTCTTTCACCCCCCAGTGGCTCTTGCTTGGATCTCCGATTGGCTCCCAGCCATCGAGGCTTGTACCGTTGAACAACGGTTCGGGATCCGTCCATGCGAGTGGGGCGGCGCGCTTCAGTTCCGGCGCACGGACACCCGTTAACTGCGTGGTCTCCTTCCCGCGCTTCTGAAAACCGGTAAGCTGGTTGCCGTTCGCCGTGAGTTCCCACTTGAGCGCCGGGCGCTTCTTGGACTTCTTGGCAAGATTGAGCTTCAATTTCGAATCCTTCAGCTTGAAGTCCTTCACCCGATAAACGTTGCCACCGGTCGGCTGGAACCACACCTCCAGCGCACCGTTCTTTTCGGCAACGCCCAGCCAACTCGCACGCGTGCTGTTGGGTGTGACTACGTTGAAATCCCAACGGCCCACAAACGGATTCGTTTGAGCATGGACCACTGCCGGCGCCATAAGAGCTGCAATCAATGAAGTTCGAACCAAAAATCGACTCATGCTGGCAGTTTAGTACAATGGCGGAGTCTGGAGATACGAATCATGCGGACATACGCAATCCTAGTAACACTCGCGCTGGCCTTCGCCTCGTGCGCGTTCACGCAGAACCACAAGTTGCGCGTCATTGTTTTCGGAGCGCACCCGGACGACGCGGAAATCCGCGCCGGCGGAGTAGCCGCCAAGTTTGCCTCGAAGGGCCACATGGTGAAGTTCGTCTCAGTGACCAATGGCGACGCCGGGCACTGTGAGATGGGCGGCGGAGCGCTGGCCAGGCGCCGCCGTGCCGAAGCGCAGGAAGCCGCGCGCCATCTCGGCATCGCTGAGTATGAAGTGTTCGACAACCACGATGGCGAGCTCGTGCCGTCGCTGGAGGTGCGAAAACAGGTGATCCGCGCCATCCGCTTGTGGAACGCCGACATCGTGCTCTCGCCTCGCCCATACGACTATCATCCCGACCACCGCTATACAAGCATCCTGGTGCAGGACGCCGCCTTCATGGTGCAGATCCCCATGGTGGTCACCGACGCGCCGCCGCTCAAGCGCAATCCCGTCTTCCTATATTTTGAAGACGGTTTCCGCAAGCCGCAGCCCTTTGCGCCGGACATTGCCATCGACGTGGACGACGTCTGGCAGAAGAAGCTGGACGCGTACGATGCCGAACCGTCGCAGTTCTATGAAGCGCAGCCCAAGTGCTGGGGCGGAGGCATCGAAGTGCCCACGCACCCCGCGGAGCGCCGCAAATGGCTCGAGAACAGGCGCAGCATTCCACTGACGTCCGAGGTGCGCCGCGTGCTTGAACAGTGGTACGGGCCTGCGCGCGCCGCGAAGATCGCTCACGCCGAAGCGTTTGAGCTGTGCGAGTACGGCCGCCGCTCTTCCGCCGCCGAGTTGAAGAAGCTGTTCCCCTTCTTCGACTAAGGGATGCGCTCCGGCGCGACTCCGGCCGGCAAGCCTGCCCGGATCCAGCCGAGCACCGCGGCGCGGCCGTAACGGGCCGCCAGATCCTTCACCCGGCCCTGGTCTTCGGCCAGGTAGACGACCACACTTTCGCGAAACCACGCGGGCAACCGAGGCGCGGCATTGGTTTCCACTACCACGTGGAGCAACTCGTGCAGCAGCGTGCGCTCTAATGTGCCCCTCTCGCGCAACACCCCCGGCGGTTGCAGCCTGACCAGCCGCCCCCGCGTCGAACCCGCCACCAGTCCGCCCTCGCCGGTCGCGTCGCGGAATGCGGCCACCGTCGGGAACAGCCGGATGCGCGGCGTGGCTTGCGCGCGCAAACCGGCGCGGTGTTCAGCTTCCTCGATCATGCGCTCGCATTGCGCAACCACCGCCTCGTCGGCCGATGGTTGCGTGGTCCATACCTCCACGCGCTCGCCGCCCAGACGTGTCCATTCTAGGCCCTGCGCGGTCACGCCAACATGCGTCGACGGGTAGTAAAAGCTCAGGATCTCGCGATAGCTGCGCCCCTCGGCAGCCATGCGCGCCGCCCCGTGCTGGCACAGTCCGACGCCGTGCCCGGAACCGTACCCGTGAAAGCGGAATCCTCCGGGCGAGGCGGCAACATCGTACGCCGCGCTACGCACCAGATGCCAGCCCAGCGCACGCCCGACGGCGAAATGCAGTTCATGCGCGGATACTCGCCGCCCTGACACATCCAGCCACGCAACGCGGCCCGAAGCCGTGCGTTCCGTCACGCGCACGTTCCCGGCCGCCACACCCAAAGCGCGCGCCAAATCACTCGACGAGATGTCCGAACTCCACTCCAGACGCCCGCGCGACACGCAGTAGGGGTCGGTAAGACGCCGCAGGTAGGGTGCCACGGAATCCGGAAACACGGCCGTCGCATCCTCGGTCTGACCGCCGCAATCCTGGTGGTAGAATGCCGCCGCGGGCCGTCCCTCGAACCAGAGCAGTTCGCCCTCGGTAGCTTCCGCCGCCTCGCGCACGCGCGCGTCCAGAGCGGCGAGCCGCAGGTCCTGGCAATGCGTGGTGTCGCAAAAATCGAACCCTTCCGCGCGATGCCTGGAGCGGAAATGCACGGCGTAGCTTCGGGAAGCGACGGCCAGCGCGCGCAACGCCTGCGGCCCCCGCATACCCGCGGCTTCCCCCGCAAGCACCGCGGCCACGTACTCTTCGAGCGTCATCGATTTCACCCGGCGCTGGGCCGGGTGCAGCCAGTTGAGGCACACCCTCACCCTGCCGGCTGAGGGGGACCGCGTGCGCAACAGCGCGCCGAATACCGCGCCCGCCACCGGGGCCGCGCCGCCCCCTCCACTGCCCCGCTCCAAAAAGACCACCCCGACGTCCGCCGGGCGCCCAGCCGGGCCGTCT
>CAZLOS010000036.1:0-42175 GCA_964561215.1 uncultured Solibacteraceae bacterium
GGTTCCCGACTACGAGGGTTGGAGCGCCGCATGGGGAAGACTCCCGATTCCGGTAATCATGCGACTGAACGGGTCGGCCACCTACTTTGCGGATGAAATGGGCAAACGTATCAGCCGCCTGGCGTTCGGCATCGAGCGGCAGGCGATCCGGCGGGCGGACTACTACTGCTCTGCCAGCCGGTACACTGCGGATAGGACCAGACAACTCTTCGGGCTCAACGGGATGCAGATCGCCGTCCTGTACAATCCGATGTCTGTCCCCGACAGCTGTTCGCCCTGGCGGCCGGCCGGCAACAGAGCAGTCTACACGGGGACCCTGGTGGCGAAGAAGGGCGTAGTTCCGTTGGTTCTGGCGTGGAAACTTCTGCTGAGAGCCGTTCCAGACGCCGAATTGCACTTGTTCGGAAAGGACGGGAGGTCAGCAGACGGTTCATCCATGCGGGAATACTTGGGCGCACAACTGCCGGAGGAAGAGCGGAGGACAGTGTTCTTCCATGGCCATGTATCCAGGCAGGAGATACAGAACGCGCTACGCAGTGCGCGGGCGGCAGTCTTCCCGTCGTTCTCGGAGGCTTTTGGGTTGGCCCCACTGGAAGCCATGGCTCAGGGGTGTCCAACGATTTACACACGCAGGGCTTCCGGCCCCGAATTAATCCGGGACGGCCAGGACGGCCTCCTGGTGGATCCGGCAAATCCAGATGAAATCGCCGATGCGCTCATACGCCTTTTCCGCGACCATGACTTCGCTGCGCGGATTGCGGGAGCGGGCTGGCAGCGCGTGAAGCAGTCCTTCTCAACCGAACTCATTGTCGCGGAGAACGTCGCCTATTACGAGGAATGCCTCGCGCGGTTCGCGGGCTCCGTCTCCTGTAAGCGGGCGGAGAACAGCTCCGCCGCAAACCATGCAGCAGCAAGCCGGTAATACCGTGATCCAAGTTCGGGGCTGGCAGGTGCATTCCGCGCGGCCTACAGCTATAGAAGACAGTTGTCTGATTGTGCCCACTTATCGACGCCCGCAGGATGTCATGTCGCTGTTGAATACTCTGGTGAGTCAGGAGTACAACCGTCCGGGAAGTGTTCCAGCGACTGTCGCAATCGTGGACGGCTCCAGCGAGGACGACGTTGAAGAGGCTGTGACCGCAGTCGCCCGGCAGAGCCTGCCGTTCCATTTGCGCTACATCAGAAGCCCCCGCGGCCTGACGCGGCAGCGCAATGTAGGTATCGACGCGACTTCCGAAGAATTCGTCTTCTTTCTCGACGACGATGCGATCCCCGATGTTGGCTACTTCCAGGCGGTCCTGGAAGTTTTCGAGAACGACAAGCCAGGCGATATCGGCGCCGTGGGGGGATGTGTGCTGAACGATTTGAACCAAGCGCCGAGCTGGACCTGGCGGTTGCGCTTGGCCCTCCGACTCGCTCCCCTTACCGAACCCATGCAGTACACACACTGCGGAACATCCACCCCCCGCGCTCTGATGAAACCCTTCTCGGGCATCAGGAGGGTCGACGTGCTCTCCGGGTGCGCCTTCAGTTTCAGGCGCGGAGTTTTGGAGTGTGAGCGCTTCTCCCAGTTCTTTGAAGGGTATTCGCAGGGCGAGGACATGGAAATGTCTTTGCGCGTGGGGCAGCGTTGGGTGGTGGTGTGTGCAGGAGATGCCCGGGTGATGCATATCCCGTCTCCTGCCGGCCGTCCGGCTTCTTTTCAGAAAGGGCGCATGGATGTTCGCAACCGTTTGTTCATCTGGAGGCGCTATTCGCAACAACGCGCGTGTCTGGTGGACCGGCTGCGTCTGGGCGGAGACTTCGTTTTCTTGTTGGCTCTGGACCTTCTCAAGTTTCTCGCACGGCCCTGGCGATTCGCCTCCTTGCGGCACGCGGCGGGCATCCTTTACGCGTTGATCGAATCCGTCACTGAGCCGAAGTATTACGACGAGTCGGTTCATCGAACCCATTACCAAATCGAATACTCGACCTCAAGCAACTGAATGTGCGTCAGCCGGCATGCTGATTCCACCTCAATTTAATGCTCCGTCCGGTGCGCTCCGGGAACAGGAGAACGGCCGGCGGTCTGGTTCCGGCCCGGCCAGGGAGAGTCCGGCGGTGCACTTTCCCGCATCGCCGGCGCACATCGGGTTAGTGGTGCAGATCGCACTCATCACGGCGCCGGCGGCGGCGCTTTTGTACCTGGAGCGGCTGGCATTGGCGGCGGTTGTGTTCTACGGGTTGTTCGTATTGCTGTCGTCTTATGCCGTGGCCTTGTGCCGGCCACTGGAGTTGACTACTTTGGTTGTGGGATGCATTCCCATGCTGATGCTGATGCGTCCCCTCTTCTACCACAACAGCGTTTCGATTCTGTTCGCACTGGTTCTGTGTGTTTGGGCGCTATTCTCGCCGGCAGACATTGTCGCCATGCTGCGGGATATCACTTGCAAAGTACTTCTAATGGCAGCCTTTGCCTACTGGTGGTTGTCCGTTATCTACACGGGCTACTATGCCACGAATCTGCGGGTATTTGAACTGGTCCTGGGAGCTTGCTGCGTATTCCTGCTGACCCGATCCCGCTCGTACCTTTCAGCCGCCGTCTGGGGAATTGGGATTTCGACTGCCATGATCGCGTTGGCGCTGAGCAAATACGGTGCTGAGCGGCTGGGCATGGCGGAAGTCGGCACGCTCTCGTTGGGGCATCCGCAACAGGTCGGCATGGGCATGTCACTCATGCTGCTGCTGAGCCTGGCCGACGATGCCCGCTGGCTCTCCTTGAGCAGATTGCGGGGATGGCGTTATGTAGTTGCGGGGGGCGCCGCCGGCGTGCTGTTGTTGACGACATCACGGACGAGCTGGCTTTTGGCCGGTACAGGAATGATCGTAATGGCGTTTACGAGGAGGCAGCGCAGGCATCTCGTCCCCGCCGTGATACTGATTGCCTTGGCCGCGGTGGTGGTCCTTTCCACTTCGCGGGGAGACTTGGTCGTCAAGTACTTCGACAAGGCCGCCTCAGCCGACCGAACCTGGGCTCAACGTACGACGGGGCGCTCAGATCAGTATGCGGCGTTTCCATCGCTGTTCTGGCAATCGCCGCTAGTTGGCTTCGGACCAGGGGCGTCGGGTTCCGTTTACAGGCGGGAGGATGGAGAGTATCTCATGATGCACTCGCTCTACCTCCATATCGGAATCGAACTGGGAATCATCGGCCTGCTGGTGCTGCTCAGCATATACCTCGCCGTGTTGTACCGTGCCGCCCGGCACCTTCGTTTAACTTCCGAGGTGGTTCCGTTGATCGGGGCACTGGCGTTCTGCGTCGATGGTATGGCACATAACAGTTTCAATCCGCTGATGGGCGTGTTCCTGGGTCTGGCCGTCGCGGATGTCGCACGCTTTCACGTGGCCCGGCCTGTCCGGCTACGAGTTGTGAGGAGCGGATTGGGGATCGGCTACTCGAATTACTGGTGGGATGCCGAAGTGTCACCCCCCCCGCGCAGACCAGCGTCGACAGGAGCTTGATTCCTATGCGGCTCGTAGTCGTGACCAGCGTCGTCCACTACTCCCACCAAGGGCAGATGTACGCCTACGGTCCGTACGCCAGAGAGCTCGAAGTGTGGGCCGACTTGTTCGAAGCTGTCACCGTGGCAGGGCCGCTGCGGCACGCCCGGCCAGCCGGCGACTGCCTGCCGGTTCGCCGTCACAACGTCCGGATGGCGCCGCAAAGGGAAGCGGGTGGGCAGCGATGGATCGACAAGCTGGCTTACTTGTGGTTAGGACCATTGATAGCGGTCGAGCTCAGCCGGGAACTGGCCCGCGCCGAGGCGATCCACGTGCGGTGTCCATGCAACCTGGGTTTGTTGGGCGTGCTGCTGGCTCCGCTGTTTTCCAAGTACTTGGTGGCGAAGTACGCCGGCCAGTGGACGTCCTATCCCGGTGAGCCGCCGACTGTGAGATTACAGAGGCGCCTGTTAGCATCGCGATGGTGGCATGGGCCGGTGACGGTATACGGCGCGTGTGGCCGGCAACCTTCTCACGTGGTCCCGTTCTTTACATCCTTGCTGACAGACGAGCATATGGCTCGTGCCAAGGCAGCCAGCGGAAGCAGAACGCTCGAGAGCGCCTCGCGAATACTCTATGTGGGACGGCTATCGCGTTCCAAGAATGTGGGAGCCATCCTGGGTGGGGTCGCGCGCGTCAGGGCGGCCGGTTTGGAACTCACTTGCACAATCGCCGGAGAAGGGCCGGAGCGGGCGAACCTGGAAGCCAGAAGCGCGGAGTTGGGTTTGACCGGCCACGTCCGATTCACAGGCGGTCTTTCCTTCGACCAGATTCTCGAACAGCTTGAGAGGGCGGACATCCTGGCCTTGGTTTCCGAGACCGAGGGCTGGCCTAAGGCCATCGTGGAGGCTATGGCGTTCGGCCTGGTTTGCATTGGTTCGGACCGCGGCCAGATACCACGGCTGCTTGGCGGAGGCAGGGGAATCGTAGTTGCGCCCGGCGACGAGAAGGCGTTGGCTGACAGTTTGATACGCATCGTTTCAGATCCGGAATCGTTCCGGCCCATGATTCACGCCGCGTCGGCTTGGGCTCAGCAGTTCTCGCTCGGTGGGCTGCGGGCATCGATCCGGGAACTTCTCGAGAAGCGGTGGGGGCGTTGTCTGGCGGATTCCTCAATTCCTGAGCAAACGGCTCGGGAAGCGGCCGCTACCCGTTAGCGGGAATACGTCATGGATCATGTCAACGACGAACGCGTAGGTGTGATGCACCTGGTGGATACGCTCGGGTTAGCAGGTGCGGAACGCGCGGCGGTGGGCTATGTGAACCACTTGCCTCGCGAACTCTACCGCCCGTTCCTGTGCACAACGCGGGCGGATGGACCGCTGGAACCCTTTGTGGCTGATGATGTGTGCCGCTTGCGATTGCAGCGGCAGTGCAGGTATGCCCTCACTCCACTGATGAAGCTGCGGCGATTTATTCGCGAACAACGGATCGGATTGTTGCATGCCCACGGCTCGACGCTATTTGTGGCGCGGATGGCGCAATTGGGCGTCCAACGTCCGGCTCTTATATGGCACCTCCACTACGGCCGCTGGGCGGAGGAAGACCGCATCGACTGGCGCTACTGGATGGCCAGTCTGGGGGTCGACTATGCAGTGACATCCAGCGACCGGCTGGCGGAGTGGCTTGCCCGGCGATTCCCTGTTCCCGAAGTCCGCGTATCGTCCTTGCCTAACATGGTTGAGCTCGGTCCGCCGCGGCCTGCGGACGAACCACTGCCTTCGAAGCGCGGCGCGTGGATCGCATGTGTAGCCAACCTGCGTCCTGAGAAGGACCATGTCAATCTGATCCGGGCCTTCGCAGGCGTTGTGGCGGAGTTTCCGGACGCTCATCTGCTGCTGATCGGCGCGCCTTTGGACCAGGCCGTGTTAGGTCAAACACGACATGAAATCGAGCGTTGGCATCTTGCCTCTCATGTGACGATGCTGGGTTGTCGGTCCGATACCTATGCCATCCTTCGGCAGGTCGACCTCGGCGTGTTGAGCAGTAAGTCGGAGGGCCTACCTCTAGCGTTGCTCGAATACGGGGCGGCGGGGTTACCCGTGGTGGCGACTCGAGTGGGGCAGTGTCCGCAAGTGCTCGACGAGGGACGTGCCGGAATCCTGGTCCCGCCCGGGCAGCCGGCCCTATTGTCGGAGGCGCTGCGGTCGCTGCTGGCGTCGAAGGAGGTGCGCAGCGACCTGGGGCGCCGCCTGAAGCGGCGTGTAGAAGGACGATATGGTCCGGAAGTGGTGACATCGCAGCTTTGTGATCTGTATGCCCGAACTCTTGCTAGGAAAGCCCACTCGTGCTGAGGGACAGACCGCCTTTAGCCCGCGTGGAGAACTACTGAGCAACCCCGTGGGACGCCGGTCGGTCTTATTGGTCGGCAACTTTGTGCCCCCGACTTCCGGGTACGGCAGTGTGAGCGAAGAACTGGCCGGCCAGCTTGAGGGTGCCGGTTGGCATGTTGTCCGCACATCGTACCGGCCTCGTGGCGTGCCTAAACTCATCGACATGCTGCACACATGCTGGAGCCAGCGCGCGGATTACCGGGTTGCGCATCTGGAAGTCTATAGCGGAAGGGCGTTCTTGTGGGCCGAAGCTGTATCCGCGTTGCTGCGGACTATCGGCAAGCCCTATGTGTTGGGTCTACATGGCGGGAACTTGCCGGGTTTCCTGCGGTCCCGGCCGCAGCGGGCGTTGCGGTTGTTGGGTCCGGCCGCCGCCGTCGTCTGTCCTTCGCGATATTTGCAACAATCCTTGTGTCGCTACCGGCCGGATGTGAGAGTAATGCCGAATGCGCTGGCTTCGGAGGCGTATCCGAGGCGTTTTCGTAAACAACCAAAGCCGGTGCTGGTCTGGCTGCGAGCATTCCGTGCCATGTATCAGCCGGAGTTGGCCGTCGAGACGCTTGCACACGTTTGCCGCGAGATCCCCGAGGCACGCTTGCTGATGGCGGGACCGGACCGCGCCGACAAGAGCAAGGAACGCGCCATGGAACGAGCGGTTCACCTGCACGTCCAGGATCGGGTGGAGTTTCTCGATGGCGTCGCCAAGCGGCGTGTGGCATCTTTCCTGGACCGGGGAGACATCTTCCTGAATACCTCCAGCGTTGACAATACACCGGTCAGCGTGATGGAAGCTCTGGCTTGTGGACTTTGCGTTGTCAGCACCAACGTGGGCGGCTTGCCGTACCTGCTGCGGGATCAGGCCGACGCTCTCCTGGTGAGGCTCGGCGATGCCAGCGCCATGGCTCAAAGCGTCCTTCGCATCATGCGCGAACCGGGCCTGGCGGAGCGGTTGTCCGCGAATGCGATTGAGAAGGCGCGCACCTTCGAGTGGTCCGTTGTTCTGCCTCAGTGGGACAACTTGCTGTTGTCCGTTCAAGAAAGCAGTGGCTCGCCGCGAGGTCCAAAGGGAATTACGCGTAAAGTGAATCAGCCCATACATCCCCGGTTGTTCCGATGACGGTTCGATCCAATTTGGCACTCCGCTCAGCAGCAGTCCGGATAACCAACGCCGGATTCTACTACCCTGCTCAGTGGGTTTTCGGTCGAGTCGGTGGCGGGTTTGTTTTGGCCTACCATAATGTGCGCGCCGAGATATTCGAGCGCCAGATGGAAGCGCTCAGGCCGAACCAGGCCGTGCATCTTGGCGAACTCATCCAGCGCGCCCGGTCCGGACGAAGCACGGTAGGCACATTCGCTGTGACGTTCGACGACGGCGTCGCGACAACCGTTCGGGACATAAGCGCCGTCTGCAAAAGGCGGCAATGGCCGGTCACGTTCTATCTTCCCACCGGCTATCTCGATGAGCGCCGGGGAATGCCCTTTCAATTGTGGCTTGCAGTGGCCGGGCACCTGCCTCCAGCGGTGCTCACGCTTCCTTCGCGGGTGCTCGATCTATCGACAAACGAAGCGCTTCCACGGTTCAAGCGGAATGTCCAGACCGTTATGTACACGCAACCCCGCGATCAATATCAGCCGCTGATCGAAGAACTTGTCCGGTGGGTGTTGGAGCGTGGCTTGGCCTCTCCCGACGAACTGCAGCCGCCGGAGGCGGTTTCTTGGAGTGAGGTGGAGGAACTGAGCAAGGATGAGGCCATTCGGTTTGAAAGCCATGGCGTCACCCACACCGCTGTCGCAGCCCTGCCACCTGCGGCCCTGGAGGCGGAGCTCGTGACCAGCAGGAGACGCATCAGCGAACGCACGAACCGCGACTGCCGCCATTTTTGCTATCCCTTTGGCGGCAGAGAGAGTATTGGTCTCAGTGCTCCGGCAATCGTGGCCCAGCAGTACGACACCGCTGCCACAATGTCCCGCGGACGGTTGGCTCGCCAACCCTGGTTCCTCATGCCGCGCATTCCGATTTACGAGAGAGACGACCCGGGCATGGCCCGATTCAAGATACTCACGGTCTAAGGACGCATGACACAACCCATAGACACTCAGAACACGGCGGCCGCTGCGCACTTTCAGAACAGGGCTGCGAGTTGGAGCGATCGCTACATTGAGAATCACGGACTATCGCACAGTTTCCTCATCCGGCGGCAAGCCGTCGAGTGGCAACTGGCGCGGCTTCCACAACGCGGGCGGCAACGCGCGCTTGACCTGGGGTGTGGCACCGGTCCCTACCTGGGAATCCTCGCGAGATATGCCAGGGAAGTTGTCGGCGTCGATGTGGCCCCGGCCATGATTGAGGAGGCGAGGCGCAATCTGCAGCCCGGGCTGGACAATGTGACTCTGATGGTGGCCTCGGTGTTCGATCTGCCGTTCCCCGAGTCTCATTTCGATGTTGGGGTCTGCGTGGGAGTATTGGAGTACTTTGACGATCCGGAGGCCGTCTTGCGCGCGGTATTCCGGGTTATGAAGCCCGGTGGGAGCATCATCTTCACCGTGCCGCATGCTCTTGGCATCGCTCGGCTCACGGGTCTTCCACGGACCGTGACCATCCTCGTCCCCCCCAAGTGGAAGATCGCAGTGGGCGCGGTCTTCGATCGCATGCGCGGGCGTGAGCCCGATCCCTCCAAGTACTACTTGGGCGCCTCCTTCACGCGCTCCCGGATGCGAAACCTTTGTAAGAAGGTTGGTCTCGAAGTGTCGGAAGAGACGACATCGGGCTACGAGCCGCGGTTGGTGGGCTTCCCGGCCCCCGCTCGGCTCCGGTCTGCGGTCGTGCGCCGAGGCGAGTCCCGTCGTTTCGGTTTTCCTTGGAAATCCCTCGGCAACAACCTGATCGTGACGGCTCGCAAACCATCCATCCCTTGAGTTATTGAGGCACGCACAGTAACGAAAGCAAGTCAAGACTGCAATCGAGGAAGCAGGAGCCAGGAAGCTCTGGGGCGACCATGAATCCTTGGATCGAACGTACTTATCGTCACCTGCCGGTCTGGGCGCAGAACCTCGCCGTAACTGCTTTTGGGATCGGTTATCGCAGTCAAAGACTGGGCGGCGATTTCGAGGAGTATGTGAAAGGTTTCCGCCTCCGAGATCGCTGGGGGCCGGAACAGATGGATGCTTTTGTCGTCGGACAACTGCGCCGTGTGCTGATGCACGCCTTCGAACAGGTTCCTTACTATCAGCGCAGGTGGCGGGAGGCTGGAATCGAGACAGTGGATCTGGAGACCATCGACTGGGAGCGGTTCCGAAGGCTCCCGCAGGTTCCCAAGAACGATCTGCGGAAAGACCCGCGGGTTTTTCTGGCACGCGACATAGCGACAACGCAGAAACTCTTCGACAATCCAAGCAGCGGCAGTACCGGTACGCCCATTATTGTTACTTGGACCTCCGACGTAAGAAGACGGCTGACGGCAGCGAGAGCGGTTCGTTCGTTTGAATGGGCGGGGACGAGTGTGCGCCGGCCGCGCTCCATGCTCGGCGGGCGTACCGTGGTCCCGGATCCCAACAGCCGCGGCCCGTTCCACCGTTGCAATCTGGCCGAGCGCCAGATCTACTTTTCCGCTTATCACCTGAGTCCCGATCGGGCCTGCCAATACGTGGCGGCGCTGAACCGCTACCGGCCCAAAGTCCTCACCGGATACGCGCACTCGCACTATTTTCTGGCGCGCTACATGCTTCAGCAGGATCTCCGGCTGGATTACCAACCCGAGGCCCTGATCCTGGGCAGTGAGCCCCTCAACGGCGAGATGAAGGCAACGCTTCAGCAGGCTTTCGGAGCCCGGGCTTATGAAGAATACGGTTCGGTGGAGAACTGTGTCCTGGCTACCGAATGCGAGGCTGGATGCCTGCATGTCAGTCCCGACTTCGGCGTCCTCGAAATCCTGGACGAGGCTGGGAACCCCGTGGCGGCCGGCGAGCCCGGGCGGGTTGTGTGTACCGGCCTGCTTAACGACGTGCAACCTTTGATCCGTTATCAGATCGGGGATCTGGCGAGTTGGGCGCCCGGCACATGCGCCTGCGGACGAGTTCAGATGCCCGTTCTCCAGTCAGTCGAAGGACGCATTGAGGATGTCGTTGTCGGCCCCGATGGCAGGGAGCTGGTTCGGTTCCACTCGGTGTTCTACGGGCTGGGAAAAATCGTGGAAGCGCAGGTTGTGCAGGAAACCCTCCGCCGCTTGCGGGTGAAAGTCGTCACAACGGAGGAACTCGATGAAGCCGAATCCAGTCTGATGAGGCGGCGGGTCGTGCAGCGCCTGGGCGACGTCGAAGTGATCGTGGAACGAGTGCAGAGTATCCCTCGCAACAGCCGCGGCAAGTTCCGCGCGGTGGTCAGCCTGATATCGGAGGAAGAACGCCGCCGCGCCCGGGAGGTGATGCGTTCATGAAGATCCTGTACTTCTACCAGTACTTTACGACCCCGAAGGGCTCCTATAACACGCGGGTTTACGAATTCACGCGGCGCTGGGTGAATGCGGGAGACTCCGTTACGGTTGTCACCAGTGTTTTCGACCGTTCCGACCTGCGGCCCAGAAAGCTGTTGAGCCGGCTGCAAATCGAAGGTGTGGAAGTACGCGTGATCAACGTCGGGCTGTCCAACAAGCACGGCATATTTCGCCGCCTGCTGACCTTTTTCGGATATGCCTTCTTTGCCTGCTGGTATGCGCTCACGATTCCCGCCGACGTGGTGGTGGCCAGCTCCGGTCCGATCACGGTTGGATTGCCGGGTCTTCTGGCCAGCTACATCCGGCGCAAGCCTTTCATCTTCGAAGTGCGCGATCTCTGGCCGCAGGGCGCGATCGAGATGGGGTACTTGACCAACCCTCTGCTGGTCTGGCTGGCGCGCGCCTTCGAGGCCCGTTGTTACCGGCGAGCCTCCCGCGTGGTGGCCCTGTCGGAAGGTATGGCCGACTGGATTCGCGGCAAGTACGGCGTCACGAATATTACAGTGGTTCCCAACGCGAGCGACAACGCGATGTTTACCGAGGCCCGTAAGTCACCCAGTGTGCCCGCATGGGCTTCGTCAAAGAGACTGGTCGTGTACGCGGGAAACCTTGGACCGGGCGACGATTGCGGACAGATCCTCGACTTGGCCAAATGCCTTCAGGCCGACGCGTCATTCGGCGATTCCACGGAGATTGCGATCATCGGCGATGGCAAGCAAGGCCCTATGCTGCGGCGGCGCGCGGCGCAGGAGAACCTGCAGGTGAGGTTTGTCGGGTCCATGCCCAGGGATGAGCTGATCCGGTTTTTGCCGGCGGCTTCCTGCGTGATCTTTGTCACCAGGAGTCTGCCGTTTTACGACACTTGCTCCCCGAACAAAGTATTCGACGCACTGGCTGCCGGAGTTCCAGTGGTCCAGACGACGCAAGGATGGATACGACGCCTGTTCGAGCAGGAGCAATGCGGAATCACCGTCCCTCAAAACAATCCACAGGCGCTCGCCGGCGCGGTGCTCCGGTTGCTGAACGACGAAGAACTCCGGCGCCGCCTTGCCGCCAATGGCATACGGGTAGCGCTGGAACAGTTTGACCGCGATGTTCTGGCATCCCGGATGCGGAAAGCGATCGGCAGCGTCGCCCGGTCCCGGCCTGCCCGCAGGCTGGTTGCCGGCACTTCAGGCGCTCCAGGATTCGGTCAGAGATAGATTCTTACGCGAGGGGATCGCATGCGATCGACAAGCATCAATGCGGCGATGTTTATCGCATCGGTGACATTTCTGGTCAGCTATTTGGGCACCGTGCTACTGATTCCGTTTTTGCGGCGCAAAGGAATCGTGGATGTTCCCAACGCCCGTTCATCGCATACGAAACCGACTCCGCGCGGAGGCGGCATCGCGGTTGCCGCCGGAATCGGAGCTGGCGCGATGACGGCCGCGATCCTGGACTTCCCGCTGCCTTGGTCCGTTTTGGCGGCCGCGGCAATGGTCGGACTTATCGGTCTGATTGACGACTGCACGGGCGGCATTTCCGCTGGGCTCCGGCTCGCGGCACAAGCGTGCCTGGCTCTATGGGTGGTGGCGCCAGGAGGCGGATTCGAACGCTTCCCGTTGCCGCCGCCGGCGGATTTCGCAGTCTCGGGGTTGGGCACGGTTCTGGCGGTGATCTGGATTGTCGCGGTGTGCAACATATACAACTTCCTGGACGGCATCGATGGCTTCGCGGCGATGCAGGGGGCCTTGGCAGGATTCGGGCTTGCGTTGCTGGATGCGGGACCGGTATCCACCACGGGGTTGGCGCTTCTCGGCGCAAGCTCTGGTTTTCTAATCCATAACTGGCACCCGGCGCGCGTCTTCATGGGCGACGTTGGTTCCACCTCGATTGGATTTCTTGTCGCGGCCCTCCCGTTCAGCCTGCCCGTCATTGAGCGGGAACGGACCGTTTTCGCGATGGCCATTTTCCTTTGGTTCTTTCTCTCCGACGGCGCGTACACTTTGGGCGCCCGCTTGTTGCGCGGGGAGAAGATCTGGCGGCCGCATCGCTGTCATCTCTATCAGCGGCTTTCACGGACCGGAGTAAGACCTGATCGTGTCGTTGCCAGGCTCGGGATCATGGGTTTCGTGCTTGCGGTTGTCGAGGCCGAGGCGTACCGGGGGTCTGACGCGACGCGCCATTGGCTGGCGCTGGCTGTCGCCATCGCGGGCTTTGTGGCATATGTCTTTTGGGTGCGATCGCGCGAGGTGGTGCCGGCATCGGATCCCGCCGGGTCACCGCGCGGGTCCGGCAGGTTCGTCGCGGCGGTAGGCAGCAGCCGCCCAAGCGGCGCCATGGCTGGGAATTGGAAAGAAGATTCGCCACGCCAGATTCTCAGCGCCACGAGTGCGGCAGTGCCGGATACAACGGACGTCGCCGCCGGCGCCGTTCGTCGTGGGGCCGAAGATTAGCTTGGGGAGGAACGCACATGTGGAAGAACGTCCCGCGAGAAGGTGATCGGCCGCGGAGCCGGATCAGTCGCAGGTATGTCGTTTACGGCGCCTTGCTGGTCTTGGCGACCGCGGCGGTTCTCCGGCTGCTCGTGTTCGGCGAACGTACCCCACCGGGGCGCAGCTTCTATGTCAGTCCCAACGGACAACGGGGCGCGACGGGCGCGGCATCGGACCCTTGGGATCTCGCTACGGCATTGGCCCATCCCGCCTCCGTGGCACCGGGAGACACCATCTGGCTGCACGGCGGAACGTACATGGGTTCATACACGAGCCAACTGAAGGGGGAACCCGACAGACCTATCATCGTTCGCCAACTGCCGGGGGAGCGGGCCACCATCGATTCGAAAGATCAAAGTTCCAGCGGCACTCTGACAGTGAATGGATCGGACACGTGGTATTGGGGATTCGAGGTCACCAACTCATCCCCACGCCGCACCAGCAAGATGAAGGGTTCCGAGCCCACGGATCTTAACCGTCCGGAGGGTGTGGTTGTTTTCGGCCCCCGAACTCGTTTCATAAACCTTGTTGTGCATGACAACGCCGACGGATATGGCTTCTGGATGCCCGCTCAGGACTCTGAGATATATGGAAACCTGATCTACTACAACGGTTGGGCGGCGCCGGATCGAGGCCATGGTCACGGCATCTATGCACAGAACCGGGAAGGGATCAAACACATCGAGGACAACATACAATTCTCCGGCTTTGGAATGGGACTGCGCGCCTACGGTACCGAAAACGCCTCGGCCAAAAGGATTGAGTTCATTGGGAACGTGGCCATCAACAGCGGGGCGCTGTTCGGCGATCCGCCCAACAATTGGGCCAATTTCTTCGTCTCGGTCGGGTTGGGCTCCGAAGGCATCTTGTTCGACTCGAACCACAGCTATCACACAACCACCGCCGACCGCGGCTCCTCCAGCCTGGGCTGGGTGTTCAGTTCCGTTGAGAAAGACGTAATCGCACGACGAAACTACTGGATCGGCGGCGCCCCGGCGATTGAATTGTGGAATTGGGAAAGGCTGGTTTACGAAGACAACGTCGCATATTCACAATCTCATCTGATGCTGGTGCTCAACTACAAGCCTGAGCAGGATGTTTCGCGATATCGCCTCAACCGGAATACCTACTATGGCTCCGGACTGATGCGGCTGAATGGAAGCAACTGCCGATGGCCGCAGTGGCTCGAAACGTCTCGTTTGGATGCAGACAGCCGGTACAACGAAGGGCGTCCGCGCGGAAGCTGGGTATTCCTGCGGCCTAACCGCTATGAGCCGGGCAGAGCGCACCTCATCCTCTACAATTGGGATCTGAAAGACAGTGTGGCCGTGGACCTTCACTCCGTGCTTCCCCGAGGCGCCCGGTTCGAACTGCGTGACGCCGAGAACTTCTTTGGGCCCCCGATTCTCACCGGAATTTACAACGGAGAACCGGTTTCGGTTCCCATGCGAGGATTGACTGCGGCCACGCCGGTTGGGCTTCCGGCGCCACAACACACGGCGCCGGAGTTTGCCGTGCTCGTGGTCTTAAAGACCTCCGCGGAGTAGTCCGGGGCGACGGCACGGTCGACGGCCAGTTGCGGGCCGAAGATCTTCGGTATATATATATATGCGATGCGGATGCGGAATATGAGGTCGCTAGCCACTGCTCTGGTTCTCTCGGCCTGCTTGATGAGTTGTTCCCGCGAGGCACGCCGGCCGCCTGCCGACCCGCGCGCACAATATCTGAACAGCCTCACGATGCAGGGGACGCTGTTCAGCACCAACAACAAACAGGTTCTCATCACCGGACCAACGTCTGGCGTGTCCGCCGCGATGGTGTTCGATATGGCAAGCCGGAGTGCGTCGGCGGTTTTCCCACCCGATCCCGAGGTCCGGCTCCTGTCGTTCTTCCCGGAGGACGACCGCATCCTGTATTCGTCGCGCCCGAAAGGTGAGACTTCCGAACACTTGTTTGTACGCAACACGGACGCAACGACCGTGGATGTGACGCCGTGGTCCGGTGTCCGCTCCGTGTTTTACTCATGGAGCCATGACAAGAAATCCTTCTATATCGGTTGCAACAAGGACAACCGCCGCTTTTTGTATCTGTGCCGCATCGGGCTCCCCAATTGGGCGTATTCTACTGTGTTGCAGACACAGGACATGAAGTTCGCGGCCATCTCCGGGACAGGCACTGTGTTGGCGTTGTGGAAGTACATCTCGCCAAGTTCCAGCGAGATCTTTACCTACGACTTGGAAGGTAAGACACTCGAGAAGATCGCACCACGGCAGGGACCGGCCACTGCCATGCCCCAGGTGTTTGACCAGACCAAGCCTGAACTCTATTATCTTACCGACGAGGGCGTCGGCAAACATCAAGTGATGGTTTACGATCTGCCGGAGAAGAAATACGCCTTGCGCGAAGACGCCGAGTCGCTTGTGTACGTTCGGAAGTCGCCCAGCGGGCGATACCTCGTTCTGGGATTCGAGCAAGACGCCAAGCCGTGGGTGAAAGTGGTCGATATGAATGGCGGAAAGCCGGTGGAAGTCCTCAAACGGCCGTTTGTGGTGCTGGATTTTTCGCGGGATGAGCGTCTCATGCTGATCAGCGAGGATCCCGCGCTGAAGCCGGAATCGCTCCGGATATACAGCTTCGAAACAGGGCAAACTCTGAAGCTCCTATAGGGTATCTTTCATTGGCACTGGGATCGCGCTGCCATCTGAACTCATAATTCAATACTTCCGACTCCGTTTGTGATACGGATCTTTTGCGTGTTACCAACAGGGCATAACCTCCCGTTGGCAAAGTACATGAAACAACCGCGCATCGTCTGGCCGGATGGCTCCCGGTTTGCGTTCACCGTTTTTGACGACCCCGACATGCAAAGCGACGGCGATGGCGCCCTGGTTTACGACTTTCTTGCCGACCTCGGTTTTCGCACCACTCGCGGCGTGTGGCTACTGGCTCCCACCGAGCCAGCCCCCGCAGTGCAGGGTCACTGCGAACAGCCCAAGCATGCCGGGTGGCTCCAGGGACTGAGAGAACGCGGCTTTGAGATGGGGATGCACAACGCCACCATGCACACTTCTCCGCGAGAGGCCACCATTCGAGCGTTTGAAGTTCATCGGCGGCTTTTCGGCGACGGGCCCGTGACATTGGCGAATCACATGGCAAACGCGGATGCCATCTATTGGGGCTGCGACCGTCTGAGCGGGTGGCGGAAGCTGGCTTACAACGTCGCCACCCGTGGCCGCAACAGGCATCGCTTCCACGGTCACGAGGAAGGACACCGCTGCTTTTGGGGCGACATCTGTCTGCGGGAAGTACGCTACGTGCGCAACTTCGTGTTCCGTGAGCTGAATACGCTGGCCGCCTGTCCGGTAATGCCGTATCACGACCCGGCCCGCCCGTGGGTGAACCAGTGGTATGCGTCCTCTGAAGGCGGCGAGTGCGCGAGTTTCGTCCGAACGATCCGGGAGGCCGAGCAGGAGCGTTTGGCGGAAGAGGGCGGGGCAGCCATCATGTACGCGCACTTCGGCAAGGGTTTCGTGCGCGATGGCCGGCTCGATTCACGGTTTCGGGAACTGATGATACGGCTGGCAAAGATGGGCGGGTGGTTTGTCCCTGTGCGGACTCTGCTCGATACCATTCGCAGCCAACGCGGCGAACATCTCTTGACTAACCGGGAGCGCGCCGCTTTTGAGCGCAAGTGGCTTTTGCTGAAACTTCGTTACGGGACATCCTAGTGCTAAAGGTCGTGGAACAGGAAGCGCGGCATGAGGCCGCCGTGCGGGCCTTCAACAAAAGGCTGGCGGCGGGCGGATCGAGCATGCAGTTTCCCTTGGCGGCATCGCCCGGTCCCGGTGAGAACAGCCGCTATCATCGTGTCGACATCCGCAATTTCGTCGTGGTCGACGGCGAGGACGTGCACGGCGGCTACATCCTCACACACCACGGTGCGCTTATCGACGGCGAGTGTACGGACATCCAATTGATTCAGTTGCCACTGTCGGAAGGAATCGTGAACCCGCGGTACAACGTGCTCGGCTTCCTGCTGGTGAAGGACGCCGTCAGCAAGGCGCCAATGCTGTACGGCCTGGGGATGGGCGGCCTCGATATGCCGCTGCCGAAGATGCTGAGAATGCTCGGTTTCACGCTGCATCCGCTGCCGTTCTGGTTTCGTGTCCTGAACGGCGCCGCGTGCTTGCGCAATCTTCGTCCCTTGCGAGCCACGCCAACGCGGCGGCTGGCGCTCGATTTCGTCGCGCGCGTGCCTCTGCTTCCCCGCGCGCTGGGCCTGGCTCACGCCGTGAAAGCACATCGCGCGGCACCGGCCCGCGATGTCTCGGTAGAGGTAGTCCCGCGCTTTGGTCCATGGGCCGACGAGCTTTGGGCCGAATGTGCCGGCCACCATTCCCTGATCGCCATCCGCGATGCGGCAACCCTAAACTGGCGACTGCCGCCGGAGGACAAGCGGCTTCACCGGATTCAGGTCTCGCGGGGCGGCCGGATTCGCGGTTGGGCAGTACTGACCGACAGCCGCTTTGAGGGACACAAGCAGTTCGGGAACATGCGTGTAAGCGCGGTGGTGGATGCGTTGTGCGCGCCGGAAGAAGAGAGTGCCGTCGTCGGCGCCGCGGTCGGATACGCGCGAGCGCGAGGCGTGGACCTGATCGTCGGCAACCAGTGCAAGGCTGTGTGGAACCGCGCCTTGGCGGAACATGGCTTTTTCCGTGCGGCCTCCAATTTCGTCTTTGCCTCGTCGCCGATGCTTACGGCAGCCATCCGCCGCCGCGATCCAGGCTTCGAGCGCGTACACATGAACCGTTGCGATGGAGACGGGCCTATTCATCTGTGAGAACACCCAGCACGATTGAGCGAGAGAGCGACCATGTCTATGCTTCCGGATACTGTCGAGCGCCCGCATGAGCAGGAAGGAGACGACCGTGACTACATCGAGTAATGTGCCCGTCACCCTTACACTCGCCCAGCAAAGAGTCTGGTACCTGCACCATCTCGTGCCGGACCCCAGTGCGTTGAATGTCGCGTGGGCCTTTCGTGTTCGGGGACCGATCACGAGTGAGTTGCTCGACGCGGCCTTGCGGCAAATCGCCCGCCGTCATCAAGCGTTGCGCGTTCGGTTCGATCCCGAATCTCCCGCCGCCGCGTTGGATCAAGATGCATGCCTGAGCTTGGCGCGACTGAGTCTCGAGGATCGGGAAGAACCGGCCCGGTTGGACTTGGCAAGGACGGTCATCCTCGATGAGATATCGAAGCCGTTCTCGCTGGACCGCGCGCCTCTCGTGCGCACCGGACTGATCGAGCTAGCGCCGGAAGACCACGTTCTGTGGATCGTTGCCCACCGTCTGGTTTTCGACAGGCGGTCGGTTCGAGTGTTTCTGGAGGAGTTGGAAGGCTGCGCCAACAGCTCACCTGCGCCAGAGGACGCCGTACCTCAATTGCAGGACTTGGCCCGGCAGCAGCGCAAGCTGTACGAGGAGGGCGCACTTGAGCCAGCATTGCGATGGTGGCGCGAGTTTCTTCCGAAGCCGCTGCCCGTGATGGACTTGCCAGGCGACCGGAACCGTCCGGCCCAGAGAACCTACAAGGGGTCCAGCACCCGAAGCACACTGCCGCTTGAACTGGCGGAGGTTCTTTCCGCGCTGGCCGGATCGCGGGACTGCGACCTTCGCACTCTGCTTATGACCAGCTTCGGGATTCTGTTACACCGGCTGAGCGGTCATGATTCGATAGTCGTTGGCGGAGTTGTGCTCAACCAGGCCGGGAGAGAAGCAAGGTCGCTAGTCGGCTGTTCCGAGAATACTCTGCCGGTGCCGATCGACTTCCACCGTGAAGATTCCTTCCTGGACTGCCTCGACGCCGTTCGCTCCGGGTGGTTGGAGGTGGTGCGGCACGAAGATCTGCCTTTCGAACTGCTGATTGAGAAAGTAGAACACGGCTACGACGCGAGCCGGTCTCCGGTCTGCCAGGCATTGTTCAGCTATCACGATGAATCGGATCCGCTGCCTTCGCGTTTCTGCGGCGCGTCACTGGAACTCCTGCCGTTGCCTTCGCGGGGCGTGATGGGCGACCTGGCTTTGGACGTCGATCGGGTCGCGGGCGGACTGGAACTCACGCTCGACTTCAGCACCGATTTGTTCGACCCGCCAACCGCGGAGAGGCTCCTTGATCGCTATGAGACGTTGTTGCGTCAGATAACGGCTCAACCTTCGTCGCGGCTTCTTGATCTGCCGATTCTGTCCGGCCGGGAAATAGATCATATCCGGAACTGCAACTCTCCGGAGATCGCGTTCCCTTACTCACCTGCCCATCGGCAGATCGAAGAACAGGCTGCCGCACATCCGCACCGTATCGCCGTCGAGTTCGAGGATCAGCAACTCACCTATGGGGAACTAAACGCTCAGGCGAATCAACTGGCTCGCCATCTGTCGGCTAATGGCGTTGGTTCGGGGGACCTGGTCGGTGTGTTCATGGAGCGCTCGCCGCTCCTGATTGCGGCGCTACTTGCCGTGCACAAGGCGGGAGCCGGATATGTTCCGCTGGATCCCGCATACCCCCGAGAGCGCCTGGCATACGTGGCGGAGGATGCCGGCCTTGCCGCGTTGCTTGCTTCGCATTCGATTCTGGCGGCAAGTCCCTGTCCGGATGTCAGGACGATTTGCGTGGATGAGGAAGACGCGTCCTGGCGCCGCGAGCCGGCATCGAATCCCGCCATCCATGTGCGAGGCGAGGACCTGGCTTATGTGATCTATACGTCCGGCTCCACCGGCAAACCGAAGGGCGTCGAGATCTTGCACAAAGGGGTCTCGAACATGCTCCCGGCCATGCTCCGTGAAATCCACATGAGCTCCGCGGACACAGTGCTGGCGCTGACCACGATCTCTTTCGACATCGCCGTAACGGAGATCTTTCTACCCCTTTCCGTGGGGGCGAAGATCTCTCTGGTATCACGCGAAGTGGCCATGGATCCGCAGCGCCTTCGCCGCTGGATCGAGGAACATGCCCCGACATTTGTGCAAGCCACGCCTGCTACGTTCCGCATGTTGATCGATACCGGATTTCGTGGCGACCCGAACCTACGCATAATCGTCGGCGGGGAGGCTCTCAGCAACGACCTTGCGGAGCAATTGCTGGATCGCTGCCACACGTTATGGGACGCCTACGGACCCACGGAGACCACCGTGTGGGCAACGATCTGGGAGGTTTTGCGTGATCAGCGTGTCGTGATCGGAAAGCCTCTGGCCAACAACACCGCCTATGTCGTGGACCCCCAATTCAGGTTGGTCCCAATTGGAGTTCCGGGTGAATTATGTTTGGGCGGAATCCAACTCGCCCGCGGCTATCGGGGTCGGCCCGACCTGACCGAGGATCGATTTGTTGCGAATCCTTTTTCGGGGATATCCGGCGACCGGATGTATCGTACCGGAGACCTGGTGCGGCTACTCGAAGACGGCAATATCGACTACCTCGGACGATTGGATCATCAAGTCAAGATCCGCGGATTCAGGATCGAACTGGGTGAGGTCGAGGCGGCGTTGCTCGAACAACCCGGCATCGCGAAGGCAGTCGTTGTTGCGCGCGGTGATGCTTTCAAAAGGCAGCTCGTAGCATACATAGTCCCGGATTCTCCCGGTGGCGTGCGCCATGACGGACTGCGAACGGCGCTCAGGAGGATTCTGCCTGACTACATGGTTCCGGCGCATTTCGTCGAGATGGAGAGCTTGCCGCTGACGCCGAACGGCAAGGTCGACCGGCTGGCATTGCCAGCGCCGGAGGCGGCCCCGCAACAACGCTCTCGGCAGTTGGTTCCTCCCCGCGATGGGATTGAGGAGCGGTTGGTCGAGATTTGGGAATCGGAGCTGAAACTGAGGCCGATCGGGATTCGCGACGATTTCTTCGACAACGGTGGCGACTCTCTTCTGGCCGCGCGCGTAATGGCCAGAATCGAGCGCGACCTTGGCCACAGTCTACCGCTGGTGACCTTGTTCGAAGCGCCCACCATTGAAGACCTGGCGGTCAAGATCAGAGAGCAACACACTGTCGAGTATGAATGCGTGGTCCCCATCCAGGCTCGAGGGGAGCGCCCCCCTATGTTTCTGGTGCATGGCCTGGGAGGGAACGTCCTGGGCTACCAGGCTCTTTGCAGATGCATCGATCCAGGGCAGCCGGTCTATGGTCTGCAAGCCGTGGGACTGGACGGCAGCCGAGTTCCGCTCCGCCATGTCCCCGACATGGCGAGGCACTACATCGAGGAGGTGCAGAAGGTTCAGCCCCATGGTCCCTACTTCCTCGGCGGCCTTTCACTCGGCGGCGTCATTGCCCTCGAAATGGCCCACCAGCTGCGTGCCAAAGGTGAAGCTGTAAAGGCGTTGTTGTTGCTGGATGCTTACGCCTACGGTGAGGAGAAACTCGGCTCCGTTGGCTCGCGCCTTCGGCGCCGGCTCCAACTGCTTTCGGAACGCCTTCGGGTTCACTCGAGGAATCTGTTTCGAAGGGATTTCCGTGGAAAGGTCGGGTACGTCCGCGGCAAGATTCATACGCTCAAAAGGCGGCTACGCTGGATGATCCGATCGAGCCGCTATCAAAGTTACCTTCGCGGCAGGGGCGACCTGCCCAAAGTGTACGATGACGTGGCTCAGGCGGCATGGCTCGCCGTCAAGGAATATACGCCCCGCCCGCTCGATGCCGACGCGCTCCTCTTGCGAGCCAAGGACGAGCCGTTCCTGCGCTTCAACGACCGGACGTTGGGCTGGTCGAGGATCATCATGGGGAAACTTCAGGTTGTAGAGGTACGCGGAGATCACCTGACTTTCCTCGATGGACAAACCGCCCGTGAGGTGGCCGACGCGCTAACGCAGTACATCGAGGGACACCGCACAGTTACTACCCAGGCACCCCCTTCCCCGTTCACCTTGGCAACTGCTCGTTGAGCTTACGTGAATGTCTGTCCGGCGTCGGCACGGAAACCAGCAATAATACTTGCGGCGCGCGCCCGGCAGCGGGTCACGATCGCTCTCGCGGACCGTGGACGAGCGGCGTCTAGCCCGGACTTCTCAACGTGAGACATGGAGGTGTCTTATGACAACGCGAAAGTGGTTTAGGACGATTGCTGTTACTTCGTTCCTGGCTTCGCTGGCATTTGCGTCACCCATCGATCTGGGGCATCCCACATTAGCTCCAACCGTCGGTAACGCCATTGGCAACAACGAACGCAATCTCGTGTTTGACGCCCTGGTGGACTTCACCATCTTCTCCGCCGGGATAAAGTTCGATCCTCTCGCAGGTGGGGCCACCCAGATCTCCCTGCAAATCTGGAGCGTCCTCAAGGACGGTGCAAATAATGGCACCGGCACTCGCAACGCCTTGCTGGCGAGTTCATCCGGCGCAGTCACGGATGTTGGGATGACCTTCTACGATGTTCCCTTGACCTTCACATTCCTCGCCGGGAACCGCTATGCCGTAGGCTTCTCTTCGCTGGCCGCAGGCGGTTGGGGAAACACGATTAACAACATGGAGTTTTACAAGTACGATCCAACGCTGCCGGGGTATGCGCCGTACACCGTGGCAGGTGCATTGACAGTGTTGGATGGTGGAGCGGACGGGGATTTCAAGAACGACAACATGCCTCATGTCAGGGTGGATTCAAACATTCCTGAACCTGGCGCCTGGGTCCTGCTCGGCACCGGTTTGGCTCTGTTGTCGCTTCGTTCGCGCCTGTGGCGGCGCTGAGGATCCTGACATATCACGAAGCAGAATCCGCCGGCGCTGACAAGGCCGCGCGGACATCAAGAGGCGTAGTGTATAGATACGCGGCGGGAATGCTCGCCCGCCGGGTTTAGTGCAAACTCGGGGTTCGTCACCCCGCGGCCGGCCAGTGCAGTGCCCGTGCAATGTCGCACAGGTGAAGACAGCGCGCGGGCACTTTGCCTGGTACGTCTCGTACGTGCAAACGCGCGACCAAATGTACGACCGTTCAGCCGCCGTGCCCTGGCGTGGAACCAGGCACTTCTATTCACAAATGCGATAGCCGCAGCATATGTATTCTCTCCTGCCGTCCCCCCTATCGCCTTGTCCACTTCTGTTTTCAAGTCCGGTGGCCCCCGACACCGTGTGGCCCTGGCAGTAGCGAGGATCACAATGAGCTGGCATTCTTCGGTATCTCGCCTGGCGGTAATATCACGCCTCATTCTGGCTTGTCTCGTACTCTCGTCTCCCGTTCTCACACTTTCCGCTGGAGAACTCCTATACAACGGAATAACCCTGCCCGACGCCTGGCCCCCGCAACGAACGCCCACGCAAGTCTGTGAATCGCCGAGCTATCTTGCTACGCCGCCGGCTGTCATTCAGATTGACATCGGGCGACAGCTATTCGTCGACGACTTTCTCATCCAGAGCAGCACGCTGCAACGCGTGCCCCACCGTCCCACCATGCATTCCAGCAATCCGATACTTGCTCCGGATGGCCCCGACACTCAGAGCTTTGCCATGCCGTACAGCGACGGTGCGTGGTTCGATCCCGCGGACAACCTCTATAAGATGTGGTACCTCGGCGGGAATGCCATGGGCATCAGTTACGCTTATTCCGTCGATGGCGTCAATTGGACCAAGCCTTCCATCAGCGACGCTGCCGTGCCGAACACCAACATCGTCCTGTCGCTTGGATACCGCGATTCGGCTACTGTGTGGATGGATCTGAACGATCCCGATCCCGCGCGAAGGTTCAAAGCCTTTACATTTCGCCCCCCGAACGAATTGGGTATCTATTTTTCTCCCGATGGCATACATTGGACCGTCCAGTCCAACACCATCAAGCAACTCTCCGACCGAACGACCGTTTTCTGGAACCCGTTCCGGAAAGTCTGGGTCGACAGCATTCGCGGCGACGCCATGCTTCCCGCGACTTCCAGTCGTGCGGCTTATAACAGCCGTGTCCGCTACTATGCGGAAAGCTCCGACCTGCTCAATTGGCGCCCCGCCGATCTGGCCACCAGCTTCTGGACCGGCCCGGACGAGAACGACCCGCCGTATGTTGCCGGCGGCGCTCTGCCGGAGCTCTACAACCTGGATGCGGTCGCATATGAAAGCCTTATGGTGGGCTTGTTCAGTTGGTATCATCCTGGTCCCTCTTACTCCCCCGGCTATGGCGCCGGCCCGAATCTCGTGGAACTCGGCGTGGGCTTTAGCCGCGATGGATACTCCTGGGCCCGTCCGACTCGCGGTTTTGCCGGGAATGCCTTCATCCCGGCGACCAATATCGAGGGTACCTGGAATGCCTTCAATACCCAGTCGGTCGGCGGAGGTTTCCTTGTTGTCGGTGATGAGCTATGGTTCTACTTCTCAGGGAGAACGCTCCACAAGCCCGAAAGCGGCATCGGTTCCACGGGCGTGGCCAGGCTTCGTCGTGACGGCTTCTACTCGATGGATGCCGGCGCGCAAGAGGGAGTCCTCACAACGCGCCCGGTGAGGTTCGCCGGCAACCGCCTCTTCGTCAACGTGGACAACCCATCCGGCCAGTTGCTGGTTGAGGTACTCGACCTGTCAGGCGCTGTGATCGGCTCGTTCAGCCGGGCCAACTGCATCGCGGTGAGCGCCAACTCCACGATTCAGGAAATCCACTGGAATGGCGTCACGGATCTGGCTTCCCTGGCGAGCACACCCGTAAGGTTTCGCTTTATTCTCACCAACGGAAAGCTCTACTCGTTCTGGGTCACTTCCGCGACCAATGGCGCCAGCAATGGCTTTGTTGCGGCGGGTGGCCCTGGGTTTACCAGCCCTGTCGATACTGTCGGCCGGTTCCAACTCGACAGTACTGTGGCAACACCTTCCATCACGCCGCACGGCGGTACTTTCGCCGGGCCGGTTCAGGTTGTGCTCGCCGACTCAACTCCCGGAGCAATCATCCGTTACACTCTCGACGGGTCTGATCCGACACCTTCATCGGCCGCGTACTCACAGCCTTTCACCTTGTCATTCTCAACCACCGTCAAGGCGCGCGCCTTTCTAGCGGGTCTGTCCGATAGTCTTGTCGCCAGCGCTGCCTTCAATCTCCCCGACATGCTTCCTCCTTCCGTTGCCGTTACTTCGCCGGCCAACAATCAGGTCGTTGTCGGGACCGTCAATCTCACCGCCACCGCGTCTGACGACGTAGGCGTTGCAGGAGTCAAGTTCGGTGTTGATGGCACGCTGGTAGGATCCGAAGTCGCAAGCCCTCCTTACGCCCAGCCACTAGACACTGCGCGTCTGACCAACGGAGACCATCAAGTCATCGCCGTTGCCCGTGACATGGCCGGCCATCAGACGACTTCGGCTGCCGTTACCATCAAGGTGCAAAACAAGCCCAAGAACGACGTCGCGTTTCTGACCGCAGATACCACCACGTTGGGCAACTGGAAGGGTGTCTACGGCCAGGACGGCAACTACATCGTCCAGCATTCGGTTCAATACCCAAGTTATGCAAGCTTCACGCCCGCGGGCGCCAATCTATACGTCCGCAACCCCTATAGCAGCGATGTGCGGGCTTTGCAGAAGGTGTTCTACCAGTTCACGGCGGCCGAACGTGAGGAGTCCTACATGCACGCGGTCGAGTACATGGACTTCGACCTCAGTGTGTCCGACAACCAGTGGCACCGGCTGGCGCTGTACTTCTGCGACTACGAATTCGCCGGCCGCTCCATCACGGTGGAAGGGAGAGACGCGGCGACGGGCGCGGTTCTCGATTCCCGCGCGCTTACCAACTACACTGGCGGCGTCTATCTGGTGTACCGGTATCGCGGGCGGATCTCGTTCCGGGTGAGAAACAATAACCCCGTGGCGACGGCTCCCACGGCGAGCATCAGCGCCTTCTTCTGGGGAGGCGCAGTCTCGGGCGTTGACCAGGAGCCCCCGTCTGTGGCCATCGCTTCCCCTGCCAATGGGTCGACTATCACACACAGCGTAAGCTTGGCCGCAAGCACAAGTGCGGACGTCGCGGGGGTCCAGTTCAAGCTCGACAATGCCAACCTGGGCGCCGAGCAGACTACCGCACCGTTCTCCTTGATCTGGGACACCTCGACAACCACCAACGGATCGCACGAACTTGCAGCGGTGGCCTGCGATACATCCGGGAACTATGCAACTTCCGCCGTCGTGCGGGTCACCGTCGACAACCTGCCGCCGGTGGTTTCCATCACATCACCGCCGGACGGATCGGCGGTGTCGGGCGTGGTCAACGTCGTTGCCGCCGCCAGCGATAATATCGCCCTGGCCGGTGTCCAGTTCAAGATCGATGGCGCAAGCCTTGGTCCGGAGAAAACGACGGCGCCATACTCCGTCCAGTGGGACACTGCCGCTGCGGGGGGCGTCCACACGCTCGCGGCTGTTGGCCGCGATGCGGCTGGGAATACCGCAACGGCCACCGTCACCGTACGCGTCACGAATGACACCGTTCCCCCCACGGTCTTGATCTCCGCACCGGTCTCCGGAACCACAGTCGTGCGCGTAGTGAACGTCTCAGCTACTGCTACTGACAATGCCGGTGTCGCGGGCGTCCAGTTCAAGCTCGACGGAATCAACTTGAACTCCGAGGTGATCACCCCGCCTTACTCCATCTCCTGGGACACCACCAGCTCCGGCAATGGGAATCACACACTGACCGCCGTTGCACGGGACGCCGCGGGCAATAGCTCAACATCCACGGCCTTGCTGGTGTATGTCAATAACGATTTGCAGGCGCCATCGGTGTCTATCTCCACTCCGTCCAGCGGGGCCGTGGTAGCGGGTGCGATTACGGTCGCAGCCACGGCCGCCGACAACGTCGGAGTTGCGAGTGTTCAGTTTCAGGCCGATGGCACGAGTATTGGGGCCGGGTTTTCGGCCGCGCCATACTCGCTCTCATGGAACACAGCCACGACTGCGAATGGAACTCACGCCCTGACCGCGGTCGCCCGTGACGCGGCCGGCAACAGCACCACATCCCAGGCCGTTCAGATTACCGTGGACAATCAACCGCCGGCAGTCGCCGTCACCGGGCCGGCCAGCGGATCGAAAGTGTCGGGCACTGTGAACGTCTCTGCAACAGCCAGCGATAACCATAGCGTGGCCGGAGTCCGATTCAGGCTCGATGGGACCGACCTCGGCGCCGAAAGGACATCCGCGCCTTACTTGATCCCATGGAATACTGCCACGAGCTCCAACGGCAGCCACACGCTCACCGCGGTAGTTCGAGATCTGGCCGGGAACACGGCGACTTCCGCTCCGGTACAGATCACCGTCGAGAATGCCGTTCTGGACATTACGCCGCCGGTTGTTACCATCACCGCACCAATCAACGGCGGGGTGGTCGGCACCACCGTTGCCGTCACCGCCACGGCCAGTGATAACGTCGGCGTCGCCGGTGTTCAATTCAGGCTGGATGGTGTCAACCTGGGTCGTGAAATTACCTCCGAGCCTTACTCTGTTTCGTGGGACACCACCACGGCCGGAAACGGCGAACACACACTGACGGTCGTCGCGCGTGATGCCGGCGGCAATACCGCCGTCTCGCTTCCGGTCACCGTCACCGTCGCCAACGTGCCATCCACGGGAACGTACGCGCTTCTACTGGGGCTGGACAATACGACCAAGGGCGACTGGAAGGGCGTATACGGACAGGATGGCAACTACATCGTGTTGAATTCGACGTATATGCCGTCTTACTCGGAGATGGGACTGTCCAACGCGAATAGTGCCATCGTCGATGCCTACAGCACGGATCTCCGCTCCCTGGTCAAATACATTTTCGCCTTCCGGCCCACTGAGCGGATCGCCAGTCACTTTTACAACCGTGACTACTTTGACGTTACTGTCTCGACTAAGGATGGCCAGTCGCATCGTATAGCCTTGTACTTTTGCGATTGGGACAGGGCTGGGCGTACCGTTACCGTTTCAGCGCTGAACGCCGACACCTCCGCGGTGCTTTACACAAAACAGTTGTCCAACTATCTCGAGGGCGTCTATCTCGTTTACAGCTACCGCGGCCGCGTCACCTTCCGCATCACCAACAACATCCGAACGGCGAATGGCCTTCCGGCAGCGTCCTTGGCCGCGGTTTTTTGGGGCGGCCAGGGAGTTCCATCCGGTGATTCGAAGCCGCCGGCGGTCTCAATAACTTCACCGGCCAATCAGGCCTCGGTCTCCGGCAATATCACGCTCAGTGCCAATGCTTCAGATGACGTAGCCGTGGCGGGCGTCCAGTTTCGCCTGGATGGGGTGAACCTTGGCGCCGAATTGAGCGCCTCGCCATACTCGGCATCCTGGGACACGACTCTGGCCACGAACGGGCAGCACACGTTGACAGCAGTAGCACGCGACAGCTCGGGCAACACGACTACCTCGGCCGCCGTCGTAATCAATGTCAGCAACGCCTTCGTAGACAGCGCTCCGCCCACCGTCTCTTTCACTTCTCCTGCCTCTGGCGCGAGTCTGTCCGCCATAGTTGTGGTGAGTGCCGCCGTCTCCGACAACGTGGGAGTGGCTGGTGTCCAGTTCAAGCTGGACAACGTGAACCTCGGAGCTGAGCGCACTTCTCCACCCTTCGTTTTGAACTGGGACACCACTACAGCCTCAAACGGACCTCACACACTGACAGCTGTCGCTCGCGACGCCGCCGGCAATACGGCCGGCGCCTCTGTGACCGTAACTGTCAGCAACGGTGTGACACCCGCCAACTCCGTCATGTTTGCCGGCATCGACACAAGCACGTTGGGCAACTGGAAGGGTGTCTACGGCCAGGACGGCAACTACATCGTCCAGCATTCGGTTCAATACCCAAGTTATGCAAGCTTCACGCCCGCGGGCGCCAATCTATACGTCCGCAACCCCTATAGCAGCGATGTGCGGGCTTTGCAGAAGGTGTTCTACCAGTTCACGGCGGCCGAACGTGAGGAGTCCTACATGCACGCGGTCGAGTACATGGACTTCGACCTCAGTGTGTCCGACAACCAGTGGCACCGGCTGGCGCTGTACTTCTGCGACTACGAATTCGCCGGCCGCTCCATCACGGTGGAAGGGAGAGACGCGGCGACGGGCGCGGTTCTCGATTCCCGCGCGCTTACTAATTACACTGGGGGCGTCTATCTGGTGTACCAATATCGCGGGCGGATCTCGTTCCGGGTGAGAAACAACAATCCCGTGGCGACGGCTCCTACCGCGAGCATCAGCGCCTTCTTCTGGGGAGGCTCGGTTCCGTCTCAGTAGTGCCGGCCGTTGTCCTCAAACCGAAGACTCCAGTCTGGTAAAAGGCCCATCATGTCTACAACACCTATCCGTGGTATTGATGTTCAGCCAGATGGCCCACCTTCCTCTTTGGTGGCCTTGCGAGAAAAGATCAGTAGCCGCACGGCGAAGGTCGGCATCATCGGACTTGGCTATGTTGGCCTTCCCCTGGCAGTAGAGTTTGCAGGAGCCGGTTTCTCGGTGGTCGGCATCGATGTCGACTCCAGGAAGACCGATCGAATTAGCGCGGGCGAGTCTTACATCCTGGATGTCCCGGCAGGCGTGCTCACGTCACTGGTGAGTAAGAAAGCGCTCCATGCAACTACGGACTTCTCGCGGATCGCCATGCTCGACACGGTCAACATCTGCGTTCCGACCCCCCTTCGCAAGACCAAAGACCCTGACATGAGCTACATAGATGCTGCGTGCAAGCAAGTGGTCCAGCATCTGCACCCTGGCATGTTGGTGATTCTCGAATCCACGACTTATCCGGGAACCACCGAAGAGTTCATGCTGCCGCTGTTGGAGCGTACCGGTTTGAAGGTCGGTCGCGACTTCTTCTTGTGCTTCTCTCCGGAACGGGTGGATCCAGGGAATCAACAATTCAAGACGGGAAGCATCCCAAAGGTGGTTGGCGGAGTCACTCCTGCGTGTACCGAGATCGGCGCACTGTTCTACCGCCAGGCCCTGCAGCATGTCGTTCCGGTAAGCTCGACGCGCGTCGCGGAGATGGTCAAGCTTCTCGAGAACACGTTTCGCATGATCAACATTGGCTTGGTCAACGAGATGGCCATGATGTGCGACGGGATGGACATCAACGTTTGGGAGGTGATCGAGGCCGCTGCCACTAAACCATTCGGCTTTATGCCCTTTTACCCGGGGCCGGGCTTGGGCGGGCACTGCATTCCCATCGATCCGTTCTATCTTTCCTGGAAGACTAAACAAGCCGGTATCGAGGCCCGCTTCATTGAACTGGCGGGTTCCGTCAACGGCCACATGCCACGATTCGTTGTGGAGAGGATCACCGAAGCGCTCAACCGGCACGCCAAGGCGGTGAACGGATCGCACATTCACATTCTGGGAGTCGCCTACAAGAAGGACATCGACGACGTGCGGGAATCGCCGGCTCTGGACATCATGTTGCTGCTCGAACGGAAGGGAGCGCGAGTGACGTACAGCGACCCGCACGTACCTCGGCTGAGAACCGATCACACCGAAAAGGTGTCCCAGCCATTGGAACCGGCGGTCGCCGAAGCCGATTGTGTGGTGATCGTCACGGATCACTCAGCCTTCGATTACGCCCAGGTGTTCGACTCCGCGCGTCTGATCGTCGACACCCGCAACGCGCTCCGGGGATACACTGCTGAGAAACTTGTCCTCCTCTGAGGAACGGATTTGAATCACAACCTGGGCTTCTTGCAGCGAGTGGATAATCTCGCCATTCAGGGATTTAACGCATCTGTCCTTCCACGGAGTGCCCGGTCCGATAGAAGGCGGTAGTGTGCCGGGCGTCTGTGGTCGCTAGTTCAAGCGCCGGGCCACCCGGATGGCCAGGCAATTCTGAGTGAATTCATCGATCCTCTTCGGCTGCCGTAAGCTGCGATCGTCGCGCGTGCACGCTGTCGAGCGAGGCCGGGGACCAGGATAAGAATCCGCGCTTGATGCCAACCATGAAACCGAACAGGATATTGCGGCTGACCTTGGTCTTTTGCGTTATCGTCGCGCTTCTATGCGCGATCCTGCTCCCCTTCAAGGCTTCAATCCGGCGGAATCCGCTAGCTTTCGCATTGACTGCGCCTTTCGCCCATGCCTATCGGGTGCTATCGCACGAGCTTGGCCCGGGAATCGGCAGCATCGGCCACAGGATCCGGCGTGGATCGATCATCAATGATTATTTGCGGAGCCACGAGGTACGAATGCTGCAGATTGGCGCGGGGGCAAACGTGCGTGCGGGATGGCTGAATACCGACATCCAGCCTGGTCCAGGCGTCGTATTCCTCGATGCCAGAGAGCCCTTTCCGTTCGAGGACGGCAGCTTTCGCTATGTCGCCGCCGAGCACGTCTTCGAGCACCTCACCTATGAGCAGGGCCGCCACATGTTGCGGGAGAGTTACCGGATCCTGCAATCGAGGGGACGGGTTCGGATCATTACTCCGGATCTCCTTAGGTTGGTGGCCTTATGGGATCCCAACAAGTCCCCGGAGGCCGTCAGATACCTGGATGAGAAGATTCGACGGCACAATTGGCCTGCGATCGTGAACCCGCAGTGTGTGATCGTGAACCACGAACTCAGGGAATTCGGTCACAAGTTCGTCTACGATGGCGAGACCCTGCGGGCGCTGTTGGCGTCGACCGGTTTCCGGCCGGTTCAAGCCGCTGTCGGAGAAAGTGAAGCTCCCGAGCTGCGAGGTTTCGAAACGCCATCCCGCATATGGCCTCACGCGTATCTGTACGAGTCCATGGTTTGGGAAGGGGTAAAGCCATAAAAGGCGGCGACGGCAATCCATCGACACGAGACACAGAACCTCTTGGACCGCTACAATAGCGTAGTAGACAAGGGTCCGGCAGACGCTGGAAAAACGGTCACTGAGTTCCATGTCGGATAGTCCGGCGCTGTCGGTGGCGTCAGTATATCTCCTTGTTTACAAAAGGCTTGGGCCCTTAGCTCAGCGGTTAGAGCAGCGGACTCATAATCCGTTGGTCGTAGGTTCAAATCCTACAGGGCCCACCAACCGCCCGCTGTCCCAAAAGAACGGCAGAGCGTTCGCCTCGCCACCCCGGATTGCAGAACTCCTCATGAATAGTGGTATATATCAGAGTTTGCCTCATGCATCCACTGGAATCTTACCTTCAAGAACTCCGGACAATCCGGTTGTCGGGCGGGGCTGTAAAGGAGACCGCGTATTATCCGGCGCTTTCCAATCTTCTGAACCAGATCGGCAAGCAGCTCAAGCCGAAAGTCAGATGCATTGTTCAGCTTCAGGACACTGGGGCCGGCCTTCCTGATGGCGGATTGTTCTCCGACGACCAGATACGCGCGAACCTGACAGACATCGTCACCGGCGCCATTCCGGCGCGAGGTGCCATCGAAGCGAAACCAACCTCGCACGACGCATGGAGAGTCGCCGAGTCCAATCAGGTGAAGGATTACTGGAGCCGCTACCGGCAGGTCCTGGTGACCAACTACCGCGATTTCCTGCTGGTGGGTGCCGATGCGGAAGGAAATCGGGCGGTGCTGGAAACCTACCGCTTGGCGCATGACGAGCAGGATTTCTGGCGAAAGGCATCGCATCCGCGCGCAGTGGCCGATCAGCAGGGCGAGAGCTTCGAGGAATTCCTGAAGCGCGTCATGCTGTACCAGGCGCCGCTCGCTACGCCGCGTGATCTGGCATGGTTCCTGGCCTCTTACGCTCGTGAGGCGAAGTTCCGGATCGAGACTGGTGACCTCCCTGCGCTCGCCGGAATCCGCACCGCGCTCGAGGAGGCACTCGGGCTCCGGTTTGAAGGCCCTCGCGGCGACCACTTCTTCCGATCGGCGCTCATCCAGACGCTGTTTTACGGCATATTCTCGGCGTGGGTGCTGTGGAGCAAGTCGCACCCGCCCGCGAAGAAGAGCCGTTTTGAGTGGCGGACATCGGCGCATCATCTCCGTGTGCCGATTCTCCGCAAACTGTTTTACGAAGTTGCCGAGCCCGGCCAACTGGAAACCATGGACCTTCCGGAAGTACTCGACTGGGCCGGCGCTGCGCTGAACCGCGTGGACCGTGCATCCTTCTTCGCCAACTTCGAGGAAGGCCACGCGGTCCAGTATTTTTACGAGCCGTTCCTGGAGGCGTTCGATCCGGATCTCCGGAAGGACCTGGGCGTCTGGTACACACCCACCGAAGTGGTCAAGTACATGGTGGCCCGCGTCGACGCGGAGTTGCGCAGTACCCTGGGTGTCGAGGACGGACTGGCCGATCCGAGCGTGTACATCCTGGACCCGTGTTGTGGAACCGGTGCCTTTCTGGTCGAGGTGCTGCGAAAGATCGCCGGCACCCTCAAAGACAAGGGAGGCGACGCCCTGGTAGGCCAGGACCTCAAGCGGGCGGCTATCGAAAGGGTATTCGGCTTTGAGATCCTACCTGCGCCCTTTGTAGTGGCTCATCTCCAGTTGGGTCTTTTGCTTCAGTCGTTGGGCGCGCCTCTGACCGGAGGCAAGCAGGAGCGTGCCGGCGTATTCCTCACGAATGCATTGACTGGTTGGGAGCCGCCGAAAGAGCCCAAACGTCTGCCGTTCGTCGAATTGGAGGAAGAGCGCGACGCCGCGAATGAAGTAAAACGGGAACGGCCGATTCTCGTCATTTTGGGCAATCCGCCTTACAACAGCTTCGCCGGAATCGCCAACATGGAAGAGGAGCGGGATTTGACGGAGGCGTACCGCACAACGAAAACCGCGCCGGCACCTCAAGGGCAGGGCCTGAATGATCTCTACGTGCGATTCTTTCGCATGGCTGAGCGGCGCATCGTGGAGAAAACCGGGAAAGGGATTGTCTCGTTCATCTCGAATTACTCGTGGCTCGACGGCCTGTCGTTCACGGGCATGCGGGAACGCTATCTGGAGGTGTTCGATCACATCTGGATCGACTGTCTAAACGGCGACAAGTACAAGACCGGCAAGCTCACACCGGATGGCAAACCGGACCCCAGCATCTTTTCGAGCGAGTTTAACCGGGAGGGCATCCAGGTCGGCACGGCCATCTCGCTGTTGGCTCGCACCTCAGAACCCAAGGAGGCGAAAGCGGTTTGCTTCCGCCACCTCTGGGGAAAGGGAAAGCGCGATGAGTTGCTGGCGGATGCGTCGGGCGAAAGCGCTCCCAAGTATGAGACGGCTCGACCGGCGATGCCGCTGGGACTGCCGTTTGTGCCGTCGCGCGTTGGAACTGCATATCTCTCATGGCCGGTCTTGCCGGAGTTGTTTCCGATTTCGTTCCCCGGCGTGAAGACGAGCCGGGACGATGTCGTCGTCGATATCGACCGCGACCGGCTTGTGCAACGCATGCAACAGTACTTTGACCCGGCGATCAGTCACGAAGAGATGCGGCAGATTGCACCCGGCGCGATGCGGAGCGGTGCACGCTTTCAGCCTGAACTGACGAGGGACTACTTGCGGAAGCGCGGTTTCAAACCGGAATGCGTGATCCCGTATTACTACCGCCCGTTCGACCTGCGCTGGTTGTATTGGGAGCCAGAGACGCAGTTGCTCGACAGGAATCGGAGCGAGTACGTGCCGCACGTCTTTGAGGAGAATGTGTGGTTTACTGCCTCGCAACGCAACCGGAGGCAATTCGATCCCCCCATCTTTTCGCGGAGACTTGATTCGCTGCACATGATCGAATGGAGCGCGAACTGCTTTCCGTTGAAGCTGAAACCGACCGGGACACTGATGGCTGGGGGACAGGCTGAGGCGAATCTAAGCGATCGGGCGGAGCAATTCCTTCGGCGCGTCGGGGGCAATGCGGAGGACTTGTTTTACAGTGTGCTCGCGATTCTGCACGCGCCAAGCTACGGATC
Source organism: uncultured Solibacteraceae bacterium (assembly GCA_964561215.1). Classification (GTDB taxonomy): domain Bacteria; phylum Acidobacteriota; class Terriglobia; order Bryobacterales; family Bryobacteraceae; genus JAJFUV01. The sequence continues at coordinate 34,627 of CAZLOS010000036.1, forward strand.
AGAGAACGCAGGAGCCCTGAGCAACGACTGGCCACGGATACCGTTGCCGGCCACAAAGGACGCCCTCGTCGCCTCCGCCGCGCTCGGACGAGAACTTGCCCTGTTACTCGATCCCGAGAGCCCACTCCCCAAGGAGGCCAAGCTCCTGAAGTCCATCGGCGTCATCACGGCCAGCGAAAGCGCCCTGGATCCGGATGCGGGCGACCTTGAAGTGACCGCCGGTTGGGGCCACGCCGGGAAGGGCGGCGTCACAATGCCGGCGAAAGGCAGGATCGCGCTGCGGGAAATGACTCAGGCCGAGAACGAAGGTCTGCCGGAAGGCGCGGCCGGCATTTTGGGCGTCGAGACATGCGACGTCTGGCTGAATGATCGGGCATACTGGCGCAACATACCGTCGCGAGTATGGGCGTACACGCTCGGCGGCTACCAGGTCATCAAGAAATGGCTCAGTTACCGGGAAAAGGATCTCCTCGGACGATCCCTCAGCGTGGAAGAGGCCCGGTACGTCACCGGGATGGCGCGCCGGATTGCCGCCATCGTCCTGCTGTCGCCCGCGCTCGACGCCAACTATCAGGCCGTGAAACAGGCGGCGTACACGCCAGAGTAGGGCGGGAAGGGGCAGGATTCCCCGTTCGCGGTCCGGAGAATGCCGCTCGCAGGCCTATCTGACCTTTGCGGTTCGCCTTTACAGCGGGTAGCTTTGCGGCCGCATAGCTGCGCGGACACCTCGCGTTTCACCGCTTCTCTTCGTGGTAATCCGAGTCCGTATTCACGGCCCAGAGTCCGCTCTTGTCCGTGATTCCGGCGACGATGTTGTCTACCGCCATCATGGCCGTGAGCATCGAGTGGTCCTGGTTGTTGTAGCGATGCATGCCGTTGCGTCCCACCAGGAACAGGTTTTCGTAACGGTCCACGTAATCGCGAATTTCCGGGAAGCGATCGTACGTGCCGAAATACGCGGGGTAGGTCTTCTCCATGCGCAGGACGGTGGCGTCCAGGACGGCCGATGCTTCGATGATCCCGATCTTGCTCAATTCGCCGGCCGCGAGTTCAATCATCTTGGCATCGGGAAGGCGCCAGAGTTCGTCCTTCGTGTCGCAGAAATATTCCAGGCCCAGCCACACCCGGCTGGGATCGGCGACCAGAAACGGGCTCCAATTGTTGAAGATCTGCAGCCGGCCCAGCAGCACATCGGGCTCCTGGATGTAGATCCAATTATCCGCGACGAGCTTCCTGCCCTGCGGCGTTTCGTCGTGGATCTTCAATCCGCTGACCAGCAGGCCCACAGTGATGAAGTCGCGATAGACCAGGCCGTCGGATATTTCCAAGACGCTGGCCGGCGGCGTCACGTCGAACATCCGCATCAGTTCCTGGACGGGCGCGGTTGAGAAGACGTAATCGGCCGCAAAAGTCTCGGTGTCTCCGGTCGCCTCGCGGACGGCTTCGACCGCCGTCACGCGCTTCCCATCCGTGAGGATCCGCGTCGCCTGACAGCCGGTGCGGATAGTGCCCCCGCTTTCCTTCACACGGTTGGCCACTGTCTCCCACATCTGCCCGGGTCCGTACTTCGGATAAAGGAAACGCTGGATCAGCGAGGTCTCGGTGTCTTTTTGCGCCACGCCTCCGGTGCTTCCGGCGCGGCCGCCGAAGACCCTTTTCCAAGCGTGGACCAGGGCGGCCCGCACCGATAGTCCCTTGACCCGCTGCGCGCCCCACTCCGCGCTGATGGCGTCACACGGCACGCCCCAGACCTTCTCCGTGTAAGACTTGAAGAACGTCAGGTAAAGCTCGCGGCCGAACCGGTTGATGAAGAAATCCTCTAGTGTACGCTCCTGCTTGCGCGGGAACAGCATGCTCTTCAGGTAGCTCAGACCGATGCGCACCACGCGCAAGACGCCCAGTTTGGCCAGAGTGTTCGGGCTCAATGTCACCGGGTAATCGAAGAACCGGCGCAGGTAATAGATCCGGGACTTGCGGGAGCGCACCAGCATCACGCGGTCGGGATCTTGCGGGTTCTCGAGTGCGGGCTTCACCGTCCGCTGTGCTCCCTCATAGGAGACGGTCATCGCTCCGGACGTGGACAATTCCATGGGCAACTGGCTCAGCCACCAATCCATTACACGATCCGATTTCGAGAAGAAGCGGTGTCCCCCGATGTCGATGCGGTTGCCCTTGTAGTTCGCGGTGCGGGAAATGCCGCCCATGTATTCGCTCTTTTCGATCACGACGGGGCGGATGCCGGTCCTCGCCAGCAACTCATAGGCCGCGGTTAAACCCGCCGGCCCCGCACCGATGATCACCGCTGTCTTGTTGGTCATAGCACGCCGTACGTCACACAAATGGTACCGTGCACGGCCGGAGTGCGCCCATCGACGCAGAGCCGGCCGCAATTAGTTATTATCGTCTGAGTCATGATGAACTTTTGCGGAGGTAGATTGTGCAAGCACCCGCGCGGAATGTAGCCGTTGATGCGTACCGCGGTTTTGTCATGTTCCTGATGATGGCGGAGGTGTTGCGCCTGGCGCGTGTTGCGCAGGCGCTTCCCGGTAATTGGTTCTGGGCGTTCCTCGCGTATCACCAGACCCACGTGGCCTGGGCGGGCTGCTCGCTGCACGATATGATCCAACCGTCGTTCTCTTTCCTGGTCGGCGTGGCGTTGCCATATTCGATCGCGAGCCGGCTAGCCAAAGGGTACAGTCCCAGGCGGATGTTCGGCCACACGATTTGGCGCGCCTTTCTGCTCATCGCGCTGGGCATCTTCCTGCGCTCGATGGGCAGCCCGCAAACCAACTTCACGTTCGAGGACACGCTGACGCAGATCGGACTTGGCTATCCGTTTCTGTTCCTGCTGGGTTTCCAGCGTCCACGATGGCAGTGGACCGCACTGGGGGTGATATTGGTTGGTTATTGGGCAGCGTGGGCGCTGTACCCGATCCCCGGTCCCGGCTATGATTTTCAGGCGGTGGGCGTCCCGGCGGACTGGACGCATAATTACACCGGTTTCGCCGCGCATTGGAACAAGAACGCCAACCTGGGCCTGGCATTCGATCAGTGGTTCCTGAACCTGTTCCCGCGCCAGACGTCATTTATCGCGAATCGGGGTGGGTACCTGACCCTCAGTTTCATACCCACGTTGGGCACGATGCTGCTGGGCCTGATCGCGGGCCGGTGGCTGCGCGCGGAAGCTCCGAAGATCCCCATGAAACGCCTGCTGGTCGGGGGTGGGGCCCTGGTTGCGGGCGGACTGCTGCTGCACGTTGCCGGCATCTGCCCCGTGGTGAAGCGGATCTGGACGCCCAGCTGGACGCTGGCGAGCGGCGGAGCGTGCTTCCTGCTGCTGGCGGCTTTCAGTTGGGTGATCGAGGTGAAAGGCTACCGCAAGTGGGCCTATCCGCTGGTGGTGATCGGCATGAATTCGATCGCGGCGTACATGATCGCGCACCTGTTTGAGGGATTCATCGCCGGCTCTTTGCGAATTCATGTCGCGCCGGGTGTGTTCCAGGTGTTCGGCCTCGTGTATGAACCGTTCCTGCGGGGGCTCGCGGTGCTGCTGGCCTACTGGCTGATTCTCTTTTGGATGTACCGTCGAAAACTGTTCCTGAAGATCTGAGGCTGCTCGCGAAAACCCGCGGGATCCCGAAGTGAAGGCGCTGCCCAAGCCGGAGCTTAAAGTCCGATTCGCCCTGTTTGCGTGGCGCTATTCGATCTCCGCTATCACGACGTCGCTGGTTGTGTTGGAAAGCGTCACGTCGGCGTTTTCGCCGCCGACGACATAGATCTTCTCGTCGAGCACCGCGGCCCGAATGTCATTGTGCCCGCGCGGCATGGGCGTCCTGGACCATTTGTAGCTGCGATTGGCTGTGTCGTAGATCAGGACGCTCGTGCTGTATTGCCCCAGTACCACTTTGCGCTTGGGATCGACGATCACGCTCATCTCGCGGCGGCCGGCATCGTCTTCCACCACGCCGCCCATCAGGACTATGTAGCGGTCGCGCAGCACGGTGCAGGCTCCGCCGTACATGCGCCGCGGCAATGCGGGTAGCGGCTCCCAGCGGTTGGCCGCAACGTCGTAGATCGAGGCGGTGTTCTTGACCTCGATGTGCCGCTGCCCCTGCTCGTACCACAGGGCGTAGCCGCCGAAGTGGTAGATCTTGCCGCCGACGGCCGCCACCATGGCGGCGACACAGGGCCCGCCGGGGAAGGCCGCCGGTTGCCGCCAGCCTTGATCCAGCTGTCTGAAGTCCAGAACTTCAACCCGGCTCACCATGCGCGGGGCGAAGGCGCCGCCAACTTGCCGATCCCAATCGCCTCCGCCGATGGCTACCACCTTCGAGCCCACGGCCGCCACGCCCTTGTTCTCGGGCCGCAGATACCACGCCGTCTCGTTCTCGCGCCAGGGTTGCGTCATGCCTCCTGCGTAAACCACGGCATCGCCCACGCGCGCCATGGCCCCGCCGCCAGACCAAGAAACGTTCTACGGTTCATGGCCGCTTCATGCGGTGCTACGATCCCATCACCTCGTCCCAGGTGACGATGCGCTTCTCATAGATCGCTTTCGTCGCCATGATCACCATGGCCGTCGACGCGAGCGCCGAGTCCACGTTGTTGATGGGTTCCTTGTGGTCGCGCGCGAAGCCGGCGAACGCCTTCAGCGCGCTGTAGGTGGAGTCTTCGCCCGCGTCTGGCACTTCCAGCTTCACCAGCCCGCGCTTCATGCGCGGCTGCCAGGTAGCGGCTACCAGATCCACCGAGCCTTCGCTTCCGAACACGCGCTCCTGGTCGCCCGAGAATCCCGGCGGGTCAAAGTAATGGTGGCTGAAGTTCACCCGCTGGCCGCCCGGGTATTCGAGGATCAGGTTGTAGTTGTCCATGACGGTGCGGCCCGGCGGGACGTCGATGAAGAGGTCGGTGCCGCCACTGGCAAGCGCGCGCACGGGATTGGAACCGATGGCCCACCGGAACAGGTCGAGGATGTGGATGCCCTGGTCGACGACGATGTCCCCGCACTTGGTCTTGTCAAAGTACCATGGAATCGCCCTCGGCAAATCCCCGCCGTGGCGGATGCCGTGGCACATGAGCACCTTCCCGATTCCGCCCTCGTGGATGAACTTCTCGGCTGCGTGGCGGTTGGGATCATGGCGCAACTGGAAGCCCACCTGCATGATGCCCTTGGCCCGCTTGGCTGTGCTCTGGATCATCTTGCAGTCCGCGATATTCAGCGCCAGCGGTTTCTCGGCGTAGAGGTTCTTGCCCATTTCGAGCACCGCGATATCGACGTCGCGGTGCGTCCAGTCGGGCGTGGCCACGACGACGGCGTCGATGTCTTTGCGCTCTTCGAGCATCTTGCGGAAGTCGCTGTAGACCACCGCGGAACCACCCGCTTTTTCCACCGCCTGGGCCGCCGCATTGGCGCGCTCCGGCAGCAGGTCGCAGACCGCCACGACTTTTGTACCGGCGACCTTCAGCATGTTTTTCAGCAGGTACGATCCACGGTTGCCGACGCCAATGCAGGCGACTCGCATCGTGTCGTTCGGCGATTGCGCGCCCAGGATGGCGGGCGCGGCAACCGCCGCGGACATGCTTAAGAATGAACGACGTGTAGCATTGCTATCCATGGTCTTCTCCTTATGCGGCAAGCGCGCCGAGCTGCCTGAGCAGGGAAGCCGTCATCTTTGCGGCGGCCTCCTTTTCCAGATAACTCGACTTGGCCCGCCATGTTTCATAACCGCCTTCCTCGAATCCACGCGATGTGGGGATGTAGCCCCGGTAATCGTTGGCGAGTTCTACAAACAAGGTCGGCTTAAACGGACTCCTGGCTTTCAAATTCAGTCCCAGTTCGACGAACGCCTCTCCTGGAAACGTGCCGATACCCAAGGCTCCGATGCGTATCGCCTGCACCGGGGCGGTCACGCGTTTCGGAAACGTTTCGGCCATGATCACGGTCTCTCGCGCGTAAATCTCCGGCAGATTCTTCAGTTCGCCGGGAGGCGCGGCGGCCAGAATCTTCCGCGCCCGATCGACATCTTCGGCCGACGGCAGCCGGACGCCGAATTCGATTTCTTCGAGCGACGATCCCAACACCGGCGAATCGGTGAACTCCATGTTGCGCCAGGTGCGGAAGCTCTCGGCGGCGAGTATCTCGGCGACACGCCGCATCTTCGTATAGGGCGCCAGGCGTTCGCGCGAACCTTTCAGAACGTCCACGTTGTTGACATCGCCGGAACAGGCGTTGGTCAACATAGCGACAAACGGGGGAAACCTCTCGGCCGGCGAGACGCCCGCCAGGCGTGCCATGGCGCGCGCCCAGTAGCCGAAGTAATCCGCGCTGATGTGCCCCGGTCCCACGTCGCCCACGTAATGCAGCGCGTAATTGCCCCACACGGCGATGGGGCGGCCGTCGAGGGCTTCCACCGCCATCACGCCCACGTCCGGATCGATGGGACCCGCCGGTTCCGTGACGTTCGGGTTCCCGATGCCCGGGTTCATTCTCGCCTTCTCGGTCGTGTTGCCGAAGGGATTCGGCGGCATCGTGCCGGGCCGCATATGGTAACGGCGGTTGAACACGAGGCGGTCCTCCCGGCCCACGCCCCAGCCAATGCGCGCGGGCTCCAGGTGGTTGAGCGACAGGCGCACGGCGTCCGCGATGCGCGGCACGAGGAAGTCGATGTAAGCCGGATCGGGCGGGCACTGGAACAGGTGCGCGGCAGGCGGCGCGCTGTGCGTGTGAACCGTCGAGATCAGAACGCTCGATGGCGGAAGTCCGCAGCGTTCCTGGATCAGCTTCTTGGCGCGGTTCACTGCATCGCGTGGCAACACGCATAGGTCGCAAGTGGCCATGGCCAGCCGCGCGGAGCCGTTGTCCAGGGCGAGCGCGCGCACGAGCAGTTCGTCGTGCACCTCCGTGGATTTGAAATCGGTCATATTCCCGGCGAGCGAGCAGCCGAGATTCGGAGTGATGTTGGTAGTGGCAGCGCCGGCGCGGAGCTTTCCGCCGGAAGGCGACTTCTGCGCCACCGCGGCAGGCGCCGCGGCTGTCATCAGGAACTCACGACGACGCAACCCATGATTGCGCACCATGAGAATGAAGATAACAGTTCTTACAAGTACGCGCTTGCCGAAGCGCTTCGGTTAACGGGCCGACGCGAGGGCCAGACGGCGTTCGCGCTGGAACCGCAGCAGGGCACGCGCTTCGCTGCCCAGCACGGAAAAGGCAGCCCAGAAGAACCCGGCGGTAAAAATCGCCAGGAACGGGAGCGCGAAGAAGTTATACGTGTCGACGGCGTACGCCCCAAACAGGATATACACGATACCGAGGGCGATCTCCACGAAAGGCAACCAGCCGGCCCTGTAACGATACTGCGCGGGCCCGCGCATCGCAGCCTTGCCCTGCAGCGAATACTTCGGTGTCGGCGTCCAACTGCCTTTGTCGCCGATCAGAGCCTCGATGACGGTTTTCGCGTTGATCGCCGTCAATGCGACTCCGGCCGCGCTCAACACCGGCATCAGGAAGATGGAGTTGAAATCGTATTGCTGTCGGTAAGCCTGAGAC
>CAZLOS010000037.1:0-41904 GCA_964561215.1 uncultured Solibacteraceae bacterium
GACTCGCCACGCGCTAACCGCCCCCGCCCATCACATTACGGACGGATTACGGGCGGGTCTCATTGCCGCTATGGAATGGAAGCCCGGTTGCTATCATGAAAATCGGTATGAAGATCCTCGTGATCGGGAGTGGTGGAAGAGAGCACGCCATGGCGTGGAGGCTCGCCGCGTGCGAGTCGGTCGAAAAAGTCTATGCAGCGCCGGGCAACCCCGGCATCGCGCGCGTGGCGGAATGTCTTTCGCCGGGTGGCTCGACTCCCGATCACTATTTAAAGCTGGCCACCGAGATTGGCGCCGACCTCACCGTGGTGGGACCGGAAGCGCCGCTGGTGGCCGGTGTAGTAGATGCTTTCCAGGCGCGCGGCCTGCGGATCGTTGGACCCACACGCGCGGCCGCTCAACTGGAAGGCAGCAAGGTCTTCGCCAAGCAGTTCATGGCCAGCGCCGGCATTCCAACAGCCCGGTCGGTCACCGTGGACAACGTTGAAGATGCGCGGAAGCAGTTGGGTGCCTTCGGCTACCCGGTGGTCCTGAAAGCCGACGGCCTGGCCGCGGGCAAGGGCGTGATCATCGCGCAGAGCAAGGCTGAAGCGGAGCAGGCGGTGGGCGGCCTGTTGTCCGGCGCGCTGGTGGGGACGGCGGGGAACCGCGTCGTCATCGAAGAGTTCCTGACTGGAGAGGAAGTCAGTTTCATTTCGCTTTGCGACGGCAAGAACGCGGTGGCCCTCCTGCCGACGCAGGATCACAAGGCCGTCTTCGACGGGGACCGCGGGCCGAACACCGGCGGGATGGGCGCTTACTGCGACAGCCGGATTCTGGACGAGCCCATGACGCGGCGCGTCATGGATACGATTGTCCGGCCCACGGTGGATTGCATGGCCGCCGAGGGCGCGCCGTTCACCGGTTTCCTCTACGCCGGTCTGATGATGACCGCCGGCGGGCCCAAGGTGCTCGAATACAACGTGCGCCTGGGCGATCCGGAGACGCAACCCATCATGCTCCGCATGCAAGGGGACTTCGCGGCGGTGCTGGCGGGCGAAGCGGCGCCAGCCTGGACCGCCGACCCGAGTGTCTGCGTGGTCCTGGCCGCCGCCGGCTACCCCGGAAAACCTCGCGTGGGCGACGCCATCAGCGGCATCGACCAAGCCGAAGCCGCTGGAGCCACGGTCTTCCAGGCGGGCACGCGGATCGGCGCGTCCGGCCTCGAGACTTCCGGCGGGCGTGTCCTGGGGGTCACCGCGCCGGGCGCCACACTCCAACAAGCCATCGCCAAAGCGTACGCCGCCGCCGGCCACGTACACTTCGAGGGCGCACACTATCGAACCGATATCGGCGCCAAGGGACTGAGGCGCTGGCCCGCCTAAGGGACTAAGTACGGCGCGCTTCGCGAGCCGCCCTTACTTCTCCTCGCCAGACTTCTTCTTCTTGCGGAACTCCGCCCAACGGCGTTTCTGCGCCGCGGCGATGCGCTTGCGCGCGGCGGAACTCAATTGCCTTTTAGGCGCCGGTGCTTCCGCTTCCTGTTCCGTAGCCTTGGGCCTCTTGCCGCCCAGCATGGCTTTCACTTCGGCTATCTGCGCCTCAATGCGCGCCCTCTGCAGTTCCAGGCCTTCCAGCGCTGCCGTCAAAAAGGCGGCTTCTTCCAGGGACTTACTAAATCTCGCCATCATTACTCCTACCATCCAGTATTCGGCGAAGGGGCTGCGATGTCAATTACAGCCTATAGGGTAGATAGACACTTTCGTGACCGTGCGGGGAGTTTCTTGCGGGAGGATTACCTATCTTACGAGTTAGAGAACGCGGTTGGAATCGAGAATGAGCGTCACAGGTCCGTCGTTAATCAGATGAACCGCCATGCATGCTTGAAACACCCCGGTTTCCGCCCGTAAGGATCGGCGGCGGACCTGCGCAACGAAATACTCGTAAAGCCGGTTGGCTAACTCGGGAGCCGCTGCGTGGTCGAAGCTGGGTCGACGGCCCTTGCGGCAGTCGCCGTAGAGAGTGAATTGCGAAACGATCAGAAGCGCGCCCCCGTAGTCGGCTACACTCTTGTTCATCTTGCCGGCTTCGTCGGGAAAGATTCGTAGCCCAGCCACTTTGTCGGCCAGGTAATCCGCATCCTTTTCCGTGTCGTCCTGTCCCACGCCCAGGAGCACGACGAGGCCGCGGCCGATCGAGCCCGTAACGTTTCCATCCACCTCCACGCGAGCTTCACTCACTCTCTGCACGACGGCACGCATATGGTATAAGTACCATAATACGGGGGCAAGTCCGAATGATTGAGACATACGCCTACGCGCGGGCCGCGTTGCTTGGCAATCCGAGCGACGGCTATTTCGGCAAGACGATCTCGTTTCTGGCACGGAACTTCCGCGCCCGCGTCCTCCTCTATCCCAGCGCGCGGCTGGAGATCAAGGCGTCGAAGGCCGATATGCCGGTCTTCGAAAGCCTCGACGACCTGTACGCGACCACACGCTGGCGCGGCTACTACGGCGGCATCCGTATCATTCAGGCGGCTATCGTCCGCTTCACGGATTACTGCCGCGCCGAGAAGATAAATCTTCCGGACCGGAATTTCACCATCGAATACGAATCCACCATTCCCATGCGTTTGGGCATGGGTGGTTCAAGCGCCATCATCGTGTCCGTGCTGCGGGGTCTGTGCACGTATTTCGAAGTGGATATTCCGAAACCGGTGCTTGCCAATCTTGCCCTGGAAGCCGAGACCCGCGAACTGGGCGTACCAGCCGGCCTGCAGGATCGTGTGATCCAGGTTTACGAGGGCCTTGTGTACATGGACTTCTCCAAGGACCTGATGGAACGCCAGCGTTACGGTGCCTATGAGCCGTTGGACCCTTCCCTACTCAAGAATGTCTATCTCGCCTATCGCACCAGCCTGAGCGAAGGGACGGAGGTCTTTCACAGCGATGTTCGCAGCCGCTGGCAGGCGGGCGATCCGGTCGTTGTGAAGGCCATGCAGACCTGGGCCGGTTACGCCAGCGAAGGCCGCGAAGCGTTGCTCAAGGGCGACGCTGAAACGCTGAATCACCTGATCAACGCGAATTTCGACTTGCGCGCACGCCTTTACAGGCTCAGCGACGGAAACCTGCAGATGATACACCGGGCGCGCGAGGTGGGCGCCTCGTCGAATTTCGCCGGATCGGGCGGCGCGATCACCGGCCTGTATCGCGATGAACGCATGTTCGAGGCGCTGGTACGCGTCATGGAACCGTTGCATGTGGCGGTACTGAAGCCGGTGCTCACGCCTGGCGCTAAGGCATCAGACAAGTAAGTACTAAAGCCTTTCCCGGATCGCCTCGGCGGCACGGGTTCCCTATAATCGAAATCGATGATTTACCGGAAGCGGAGAGGGACTGCGTCCGTACAAGGCGGCTACTATCGATTCGCGACGTCGTTGCACCACAGTATCAGCGGCTTCGGCGACGGGGATTTCATTTGCCTGCGTGATGAGTACGGCAACGTTTGGCGCGGCACGGCGGAGCGCCAGGACGATAACACCGTACACTACCGGTTCCGGGACTCCAACGGTAAGACCGTCTCGGGCATCTCCGACAGTTTCGGAATCATCCTGCGCGACCAGTCAGGCAACGTCTGGCGCGGCTTCCTGATGTGAGGGAAGGGACGGCCGGGAAGCCGTCCCTTGGAAAACGTCAGCAGTTGGGGCCGAAATCCTTCTCGAAGGCCTCGGCGAGTCTGGTGCCCCAACCGCCCAGGGCTTCCATCTTGCCCGCGAAGAATCGAAGCACCGGAGGCTCCTCGCAGAACTTCAAACCTCCGATCAAGTCGGCGTGAGCGAGCAGCCACTTCACGCGGTCGACCGCGTACTCGATGTGAGACATCGTGAACACGCGCCGCGGGACAGCCAACCGAAGCAGCTCCATGTCGGAAGGAACGTCATTACCTTCCTTATCGCGATCCATCGAAACCGTGCCCCGCTCCATGCCGCGAATGCCGCTTGTCAGATACACAGCGGCCCCCAAGGCCCCAGCCGGGTACTGCAACTGCGGAATATTTGGAATGAATCTTCCGGCGTCCAGGTGGCAAGCCAGGCCGCCCGGAGGCGTCACCACCGGAACGTCATTCGCAATCAGGCGTTCAGCGAAATACTTGATCATGTCGGCGGAACTGCCGGCCACTTCAAGGTCCGTCATCTCGCGCACGCCCACGGCCATGGCCTCGATTTCCTTGCTCGACATGCCGCCGTAAGTGAAAAAGCCCTCGTACACCGGCAGCCAGGGGCGTATGGCTTCATAGTATGTCTTGTTGTTGGTGGCTATAAAGCCGCCGCGCACCGCGCAACTCTTCCGCCCGGACAGGTAGCAGATATCCACCAGCGCCATCATTTCGCGGATGATGTCACGGATGGACTTGTTACTGTAGCCCTCCTCGCGTTCGTGAATGAAGTAGGCGTTCTCGCTGATCAGGCTGGCGTCGATGACCAGCGGGATACCCATGGGCGCGATCAGCTTCTTCACCTCACGCAGGTTGGCGAGCGAGAACGGCTGCCCTCCAATCAGGTTCGTGGTGGCCTCCATCCGCACGAAAGAGACGTTTTCGGCCCCATGCTCGCGGATGGCCGCCTCCAACCTGCCCAGGTCCATGTTGCCCTTGAATGGACACGTGCTCTGCGTATTCAGCGCTTCGGGCGTGTACAGTTCCAGGACGGTTCCCCCTGCGAGCTCGAAATGGGCTTTCGTGGTGGTGAAGTGATAATTCATCGGCACCACCTTGCCCGGTTTCACGAAAGTCTTGGCAAGCAGATGTTCCGCGGCTCGGCCCTGGTGCGCGGGTAGAAGATATTCAAGACCGAATATATCCTTTACCGCATCCTGGAGCTTGTAGAAGCTCTCCGAGCCGGCGTAGGCGTCGTCGGAGACCATCATGGCGCCCAGTTGGTTGTCCGACATGGCGTTGGTGCCGCTGTCGGTCAACATGTCCATGAAGATGTCGCGTGTCCGCAGAAGAAACGTGTTATAGCCCGCTTGTTCGATGGCCCGCAGCCGGTCGCGGACCGGAGCCAACCGCACCTTCTGCACGATGCGGATCTTATGCATTTCAATGGGAATTTCCCGTCCGTCAGAAAGCCTGATGCTCATACTGATCTCCAATGCACTACGAGTGACTAAGTCCGCCAACTTCTTGTAGAAGTCCGCTCGCGAGTTCACGAACGCTGGATGGGTTCGGACTGAAGCGCCTTGCCGGTAGGCAAACTAAGCATCATATCACCCGGCGCGGCCTCGCACGAGGGGGCCTGGGCTCCCGAGTCGGCCCCTAAGAGCACTTTTCCCGGCCGACTAAGGTGCCGCCCGTCTTGGCCGCGCTGTGCGCCGCGTCTAGCATGAAGAGAGAGGACATTAATAATGACTCGCTTGGCGTGTCTGTTATCGATCCTTCTGGCCGGCGGCGCGCTCGCGGTCGCGCAAAACCTTGCGGAGACCTCCCTGGCCGCGGCAACCGGCTCCGTGGCCGGGGTGGCCGGCAAGCCGGTCAGTGACAGTCTTTCGAAGATCTTCGGCAAGGTCAACGCACAGACCAAGTCGGCGGCGGCGCCGGCAAGACACAAGAATGCCGCGATCAAGGGCGAGCCGGCTGCAGGCAAGACTGCCATCGTTACACCGGTGCCTGCTGCAAGATCCCGGCGCTGGGGCGCGCGAACCCGCCCGGCGGGCTTGCAGCCTCGCATGCAGTGGGTCGAGCGTCCACCCGCGCCCGCGCCCCAAACCCAGGCAGCAAAGGTTGCGCTCCCCACGCCGCAGCCGACATCGGAGCAGATCGCATCCATTCCCTCAGGCGCCGGGCGCAGCGACGTGCTGGCCAAACTGGGAACGCCCGTTGCCCGCCTCTCGATTCCCGGTAGCGGTCAACTCCTCGAGATCTACCAATACATGGACAACCGCGGGAACGTGGGAAGTGTCCGCCTCCAAAACGGCCTCGTCTCGGAAGTGAGAGTGGCTAACCGGAACAACTGAAGAGGATTCACCTCTCGTCCTGATAGACTGCTAGGCATGCCAAAGAGAACGCCTGCCCTGGTGTGGCTGGCCTTGTGCGGGGCAGCCATCGCGCTGGCCGCTCCCCGAGGCCTTTACGTCTCGACCATAGGGAACGATTCTTCGAGCGGCACTTTCCGTCGCCCGTTCCGCACCCTCGAACGCGCGCGCGACGCCGCGCGCCGTGCCGTAGCCGACGGTGTCACGGTCTTTGTTCGCGGTGGGGACTACTATCTGTCGCAGGCCTTCCAGTTGAGCCGCGCCGACAGCGGCACCGAAGCGCACCCCGTGGTGTACCGGAACTACGGCAACGAACCCGTCAGGCTTTTGGGCGGCCGTACCCTGCGCGGGTGGAGGCCCGTCACGGGAAAGGCAATCCTCGGGCGGCTTCACTTGGAAGCTCGATCCCATGTCGTTGTCTGCGATCTCCGCGCCGCCGGCATTGACAACTACGGCGAAATGCAATCGCGCGGCTTCAGCCGCCCCACGGTGCCTTCCCACCCCGAACTGTTCTTTCGGGGTCGCCGGATGACCGTGGCGCGCTGGCCAAACGAAGGTTTTTCCGAAATCGCCGCGCCGGGCGACCCCTCCGCCCCGCACGATGAGCACGGCGGCATCCTCGGCCGTCAAGAGTTCGGATTCGTCTACGCGGGCGACCGGCCGCGCAACTGGAAGCCGTCCGCCGACATCTGGGTGCACGGCTATTGGGCCTGGGATTGGGCCAACAGTTACGAACGAGTGGCTTCTATCGACGCTGAAAAACGCCTGGTCCGCACCGCGCCTCCATACGCCGTCTACGGATTCCGTAAAGGCCAGCCTTTCTACTTCCTGAACGTTCTGGAAGAATTGGATCAACCCGGCGAGTATTACCTGGACCGCGAGGCCGGGCGTCTCTATTTCTGGCCCCCTGCGCCGATACACGCCGGCGAAGCCGCCCTTTCCCTAACCAGCGAGGCGCTGGTCGACGTGCGCGAGGCAAGTTTCCTGACGCTGCGCGGCTTCACGCTGGAATACGGCCGGGGCCGCGGCATCGAAGTCCACGGCGGCGAGCACGTCCGTATTCTGGGATGCACGATCCGCAACGTCGGAAACCAGGGCGTCGTAGTCGTGGGCGGGCGGGAACACCTGGTCGCCGGCTGCGACATCTACCAGACCGGCGACGGAGGCATCGAACTCGAAGGCGGCGACCGCAAAACGCTCACGCCCGCTTCGCACGCCGCCGTTAACAACCACATACACCACATCGCCGAATGGTCGCGCACATACCAGCCGGGCATCCTCATCTCCGGCGTGGGGAACCGCGCGCGGAACAACCTGATCCACGACGGGCCGCACAACGGCATTCTGATCCACGGCAACGATCACCTGATCGAGTTCAACGAGCTGCATCACCTGTGCCTGGAAACCGGGGACGTAGGCGCCTTCTACATCGGCCGCGACTACACCGAGCGCGGCAACGCAGTCCGCCACAATTTCTTCCACCACCTGGGAGGCAGGGGCAGCATCGGTTCGATGGCAGTGTATCTGGACGATTGCGCGAGCGGCGTGGAAGTCTACGGCAACATTTTCTACAAGACGACGCGGTCGGCTTTCATCGGCGGCGGGCGCGACAATTCCGTGGAGAACAATATCTTCGTGGACTCGAAGCCGGCAGTGGATATCGACGCCCGCGGCCTGGATCCCAAGCCCGTCTGGCACGACATGGTCTACAAGACCATGAAGGAGCGCCTGGATGCGATGAACTACCTGGCGCCGCCTTACAGCACGCGGTATCCGGCCATCCTAAGCCTCGAAAAGGCGTATCAATCGCAGGCAGGAATCCCGCCCACGGGCAATCGCGTAGTTCGCAACATCATTAAGGGAGAGAACGCGGTCAACGGCAAATGGCTGCGCATCGGATGGCGCGCGAAGCCGGAGATGATCGAGATTCACGACAACCTGGCCGGAGAGGATCCGCTGTTTGTCGACGAGAGCAAGATGGATTTCCGCCTCAGGCACGAATCTCCTGCCTGGAAGCTGGGCTTCAAGCCCATTCCCGTCGAGAAGATCGGCCTTCAGGTGGACGACATTCGAACCGCCCTGCCCAGGTGATAGTCATGAACCGCCGTTCCCCGATCGCATCGAGCTTCTTGCTTGCGACTCTGCCGCTGTCCGCGATCGCCGCCGGGCGTGGCACGGCCGTTGCCAACTACGACGACAACCGGCAGCGGCTGTTCTTCCTCGCCGAGCCGTACTCGTTTCACCGTGGCGAGACCATCGAACTCAAAGCGTAGACGGCGACCGGCATCTACCGCACCGAGGCCATTTACCTGCTGGCGGAGCGGCCCGCCGACGCGAACGTCACCGGCCCTCTCAAGTTCACGATTTCCAAACGCCGGCCGGGCCCGTTCGAATCGCTGGCGGTGGATTCGAACCACAATGGCGCGTTCGAACCCGGGGAGGAACTCATCTCCGCATCCCGGCCGTGTTCCATCGATCTGACGGGTGAGGACGGCGCAACCTACTCAACTCTCTCCGTGCCGGACGATGTCCGCATCGAAGAAACCGGCTCGCAGCGAACCGTTGTCCGCGCCTCCGGCGAGCACCGCGCTAACGACGCCCGCCCGCACTTCGCATACACGATTCGTATTCATGCCCATGCAGGCCAGCCGTTCCTGCGCATCCAACACACCTTCGGTTACAACCGCTGCGAAATCGAGTTCGCCTCTCTCCCCTCTCTCACGCTGAAGTAGAATCTGACAGGCCAAACAACACGTTGGAGCCTCGGCAAGGACGCCCAGGGTAGCCCCGAAAAGCCGGACTCGATGGAGCTGCGCCAACTCCACGACGACCGTTACACCGCCTCCAACGCCGCTCGCGGCACTCGCTCCGAGGGAGTGGCCGAGTGGAGCGACGCCGCACGTCGCGTGACGCCTCCTGCCCGCGCGCCTTGCCCACCCGAGGTCAGGACCCGCTGAATTTTCTGGTGCTGGCGGGGTGGCGCTGGCGCATCGCGAAACCGGCGAGCCTAAGTTCCGTACGGTTCTGATTGAAGCGACCGAGCGGTCTCTCGAGAGCGTGCTGCAGATCGGCGAGCAGCCGGGTGAACGCGCCTTGGGCAAGATGCCGGGCCTGTTCACCAGTCCTCCGCCGCATGTCATCGGCTATGTCGATTCGCCGCTTGGTCCCTAGCGGAAGGTTATGCCGATGCGCACGCCCCAATAGTGCTCGGTGCCGTTCACCGACCATACGTGGTCGCGCAGCTCGACCTTGAGCCCAACCCGGTCGCCAAACCAGTAATTCAAGCCGCCGCCGAAGTTCCATAGGTTGGCGTGGCCGCCGCGGAACAATAGCGTGTAGCCTGCGGTGACAAACGGGTCCGCTTTTCGACTTCTGTTCTTTCCTCCAAAGTGGAAATACCCGTTCGGCGAGAAGACACCCAGACCGTCGCTCATGTCTTCACGAGGAGTCAGATAACCGAGTTCCGCCCCGATTCCGATTCCCTTGCCGAAGATTCCTTCTCCTCCACCACCGAAATGCAGCGTCATGCTATTGCCGCAACCGCTACAGGACGCGGCCCCCGGTGCTACGAAGAAGTAGCCGTGAGAAGTTTGTGCCGAAGCCGGTGCGACTAACCACGTCAGGACCAGCATGATTGCCAGAAGAGTGGCTAGCTTCATGACCCAATGTTACACGCATTTGCGCGGCGCACCTACAAAGTATTTCGGCCCGCGCTAGCATATAGGAGCCATGACCGAACGCGAGCGCATCCTCGCCGTCATTCAAGGCCGTGCCCCGGACCGGCTGCCCTGGGTTCCGCGGCTTGAATTCTGGTATCTTGCGAAATCCCGCAACGGAACCCTGCCCCCGGGGCTGCGCGATCTCAGCCTTGTGGAGCTGGCGCGCAAATTAGGCGTGGGCTGTTACGGCGTCGTGCCGGACTTCACGGAACTCGCCGGCGAAGACGCCATGGTGGATTACCCGCTCGGCCTCCTCGGCCAACCCAGTCTCGTCTACAAGATCCGGTTCGAGAATGTGGACCGGAGAGTCACCCGGCGCGGCAGGGAAACCGTAGTCGATTACCACACGCCCCTCGGCTCGGTGCGCACAGCCGCGATCTGGACCGATGAGATGCTGGAAGCCGGAGCTTCCGTTCCCTGGGTCAGCGAGCGTGCGGTCAAGCAGCCGCGCGATCTGGATGTGGCCGGCTACATCTTCTCGCACCTTCGCGTTGAACCGCGTTTCGAGGGCTACTTGCGCAAACGCGACGAAATCGGGGACGA
Organism: uncultured Solibacteraceae bacterium; assembly: GCA_964561215.1. Classification (GTDB taxonomy): domain Bacteria; phylum Acidobacteriota; class Terriglobia; order Bryobacterales; family Bryobacteraceae; genus JAJFUV01. Next base: position 10,271 of record CAZLOS010000037.1, read on the forward strand.
CGGGATTCTCGCCGCGCACTCGAGCGACTTCGCCAGTCCGATGCAGCACATCATGGCAGCGCTGATGCCCATCGATGAGTTCTTCTACGCCCTCAAGGACGAGCCGGACTCCATCGAACGCCTGGCTGAACAGATGGAGCCGTTCTATGCGCGCTTGAAGGAAGTTGCCGCCACTTCGCCCGCCGAATGCGTGCTGCTCGGCGGCAATTACGACGACGCCATCACGCATCCGGCTTTCTTCCGCAAGCACATTCTGCCGTCGTTACGCGACTACGCCACGGAGCTTCACAAGCGCGGCAAATACCTGCTGACACACACCGACGGCGAAAACCGCCGTCTGCTGCCCCTCTACGTCGAGGCCGGCTTCGACGTGGCGGAATCCCTCTGCCCGCACCCGATGACCAGTTGCACGCTCGAAGAAGTGCAAGCAGCCTTCGCGGGCCGCATCGCCGTCTGGGGCGGCATAGCCTCCATCATGCTGTGTCCCGAAAGTGTGCCGGAGGAAGCATTCCGCGCGTCCATCGATGCGATGTTCAGATCGAATGACGCCGCCAGCCGACTCATCTGGGGCGTGAGCGACATGGTCACGGCGGACGCGGATCTCGACCGCCTGCAATCCGTCACGCGCCTGGCGACGAGCTAAGGCCGCTTCTTCCGCAGGTCGTAGACGTAAATCGAATATCCGATTTTCGCCACCGGTTTCATTCGCCGCAGGATCTCGAAGCGTTCCCGCGGAGTATAGACGCCCACGAGCGGCGTCACGCTGACGGCCGTGTAGCAGTCCATGTACTTCCAGTTCTCCCCCTCATTTGCCTGCGGCGGTTCCACGTTCGTGACGCCATAGTAATCAGGATTAGCGCGTCCGAAATAGCAGAGGCAGACTTGCGGAACGCTCCGCGCGTCCATCCACCGCTTCAGTTTCTTGATGTCCTGCCCCCAGTCGATGTTCGAATCGACCGCGTAGCGCGGCCCCGCGCCCGGGCCGCCGGCCGGCGCGTTGAAAAAGGCGAGGTAGTGAGGGTACACCGCCAGCGATTCGGCCGCGAGAGCCGCCGGCAACAGCCACAACGTCAACCGCCCGATTCGCGATTTCCACGCCGCAAGCGTCGCGCCAATCAAAAGAAACAGGAACGGATAAATGGGCAGCAGATGCCGCAGGCCGATGTTGAGCCCGGAAACCATGCTGGCGGCGAAGTAGAAGCCGGCTGGAACCACCAGTTCGAACCGTGGCCGCCGCCACGCGACAACCAGAGCTATCAACGCCCCCACGAGCGTGGCCGCCGGCGTCTTCACCGCGAATAACACCGGGAAGTAATACCACCGCCCGTGCTCGGCCACTTTCCCCAGCAAGTACGATTGATGCCCAACGGTATTATGTGCAGCCACCGCCCCCAGACCGACCAGGAACGAATGCGCTTGCAGCCCCAGGCGCCCGCCCACCCAGCGCATCAACTCGCCATACTCGCTGCGCGCATCGATCGTGTCACGCAAAGTCTGTATGCTCGGGTCGGCCTGCCGCATAGCGCGCGTCGCCGGCAGCAGGAGTTTTGCCTCCGGCGCGTACGCGACAATCACGACCACAGCCGGGAGCACTAACATGAAGCCGCAAGCTTTTACGCATCTCGCCAGCGAGAATTCCTCTCTGTTCTCCCTCCGCCGCACCGCGTACAGCGCGATATAGATCGGCACGAGGATGAACGTCGAGAATTTGCTGACGATGGCGAGACCGAATACGATTCCAGCCAGGGCCAGGTCGCGCCACCGGTCCGAGTCGAGCCACTTCTCCCAGGTAACTACGCCCAGGAAGATGAACAAGGCCGCGATGGTATCCGTGGTTACATAGCGTCCGTGCGCCAGGATGCTGGGATCGAAGACGAACAGGGCCAACGCGACCAGCGCGGCGGCGTCTCCATAGCGCCGTCTGCCCCACCACGCGATGGAGAAGCCGAGCGCAAGCGTAAGCAGCATAGTCACGGAGCGGGCGGCGAACAGCATGGTATCCGCGTTCACCCGATTGTGGTAGAGGAAATCGGCGTCGGCCTCCACGTAATCGCCTCGCTTCCATGCCTCGCGATTTACCGGCAAATCGGGCGCGAGGAGCAGCAGCGGCAGCGCGTTGAGGTACTTGCCGAGCGGCGGATGTTCGCGGTTGATATCGAGCCTGCCGAGCTTCCAATAACTGTAGCCCGCCAGCATGTGGTAGCTCTCGTCCCAGGTCTGCGTCTCCTGGAGCGCGCTGGATACGAGAAGAAAGCCCTGTACGAGGAGCAGTCCGGCGGCGGCCGGCCAGAAGAATCGTCCGATGGAGTGTCCTGGCATGTCGAATTGTACCTATCTAGCGTAAACTGTTGGGCGGGACGAGAACATGACGCATCGAGACAGACTGCTCACGGCGCTGGCCGGCGGCAAGCCCGACCGTCTGCCCGCCACCATACACGGTTGGATGGATTACTGGGCCAACAAGTACATGAACGGCGCCGACCAGTTCGAGATCTACTCGCGCTTCGGGATGGACGCGCAGATCTTTTATTTCGCGTGGCTCGATGAACCCGTCGTCAGTGCCATGTATTTCACCGGCGACCTGGTGCCCGGTCCGAACTGGCGGGTGAATTACACCATCGCCAAGCAGGACGAAGTATCTACCATTTACAAGTTCACCATCGAGACGCCCGAAGGCACCCTCACCAAGACCATGGAGAAGACCGACAAAATGGCCTGGGTGACCGAGTACCCCATCAAGGAAAAGGAACAGATCCAGCTCCTCCGTAAGTACATGCCCCTGCCGCGGCCCGACAAGCAGCGCATCAACGAAGCCTTCGAGCGCATGGGAGACATGGGCATCCTCCGCGCGGGTATCTTCAACCACCAGGGCGGCGCCTGGCAGGACGCCTGCAATTACATGGGCAGCCAGCGCATGATCATGGAGGCCGCCGACGATCCGGCCTGGACCCGGGAGTTTCTCGACATCATCCTCGATTACAAGCTGCGCTTCATCGACAGTCTGCGCGGCTGCCGCATCGACATGCTGGAGGACGGCGGCGGAGACGGTTCCATGTCGGTCATCTCGCCAAAACTGTTTAAGGACTTCTGCATCCCTTACGCCCAACGGACTTCCGACGCGCTGCACGCCGTTGGCATCAAGGTGGTCTATCACACCTGCGGCAAAATGACGGCGCAGGCTCACCTGATCCCGGAAACCCGAGCCGACGCCTCGGAAACGCTCACGCCGCCGGGCATGGGCGGCGACGTCGATTTGAAAAAGATCCACTCCATCATGGGAGGGAAGCTCTGCCTCATCGGCGGCTTCAACCAAAAAGACGGCTTCGAGCGTGGCACGCCGGCGAACATCCGCGCCCAGATAGAACGCATCTGGCGGGACGCCGCCCAGTACGGCGGTTACATCATGGGGGCGTCGGACCACTTCTTCGAAGGCGAGCCTGAGAACATCCGGGCCTTCGTCGACATCGCCAGGGAATTCCGTTACTGAAGCGCCGTAAACTACAACCTCCGGCCGCCAAGGACGGTCCATGCCGGGCCGGCCGGACTGGCGCCCAGCCGCTGGTCTTATCCACGGCGATACCGGCGGCGGAGTCCGAATTGCTTCCGCCGAGGCAGGTCGAATCTCCGCGGAGGACACGCTCATTGGATTCGAGCCGGCGAGCCCACCGACGATGGGAAAATTCAACGAAGACGTATACCCGGTGATATGCGCGTTGCCGGCGCCGTCGATCGCGACGCCGCGGCCGGTGCCGGTCGCCACGGTCCCCAGGTAAACCAGCACCGGATCGATCACCAGCGGAAGGCTTCTGTCGTATTCCGCCAGCGAGAAGCCGGCGCGTTGATCTCCCAGTAAGACATAGTGCACCTCGACGGACCGCCGCCGGCCCCGTCACAGCAGCCCGACAATCCGCCCTTCCTCGTCGACGTCCATCTTGAATGCCTGGGGCGTGGCCGACAAGCCCGGCATCAGCAGCATGTTGCCGGCGATCACAACGATGAAGCCGGCGCCCGCGGCCAGGTGCGCGTCGGTCACCGTGAGCGTCCAACCCGTCGGACGCCCCATCAGTTTCGGATTGTCGGAAAAAGAGGACTGCGTCTTGGCTATGCACACGGGCAGGTGGCCGAAGCCGAGTTCGCTGAATCTCCGTATCTTCCTGCGCGCGTTCGATTCGAAGTACACGCCGCCGGCGCCGTAGATCTCTCGCGCCACCGTTTCCACCTTTAGTTCGATGGAGCAACTGGATGGATAGAGGGGCCGGACCTGTTCGGGGGAGCTTGCATCGGCCACCGCCATGACCTTCCCGGCCAGATCCCTGACCCCGGCGCCACCTTTGGTATAGGCTTCCGCCACCGCGGTCTCCACCCCGGCTTCCTTACAGAACGCGCGCACCATGGCGATCTGCTCGTCCGTGTCGCCAGGGAACCGGTTGACGGCGACCACGAACGGCAACCGGAACTTGCGCAGGTTCTCCATGTGCTTCTCGAGGTTGCAGAATCCCGCGCGCAGGGCGGCAGCATCGGTCGAGGAACCCGGCGCGATTCCCTGCCCCTGCTCCATCAAAGCCCGCACCGTCGCGATGAGTACTGCCGCCGAGGGACGGAACCCTGCCGCGGGCATGACGATGTCCAGGTATTTCTCCGCGCCCAGGTCGGCTGCGAAACCCGTCTCGTTCACCACGTACTCGGCTAATCCCATGGCCATGCGTTGAGAAATCAGGCTGCTGGTGCCGTGCGCAATGTTGGCGAAGGGGCCCGCGTGCACCAACGCCGGCGTGTTCTCGCTGGTCTGCACCAGGTTGGGCATGATGGCCTCGTTGAGCAGCACCATCATGGCTCCGGTGGCCTCCATGTCCGCGGCTCTTAGCACCCTCCCCTTTACGTCGAATCCGATGACGATTTCGCTCAACCGCTTGCGCAGGTCCTGGCGCGACGCGGCCAGCGCCAGGATGGCCATCACTTCGGATGCCGCCGTGATGACGAATCCGGCCTGGCGCGGCGGGCCGTTTACCTTCCCCCCGAGCCCCACAATGACGTTGCGCAGCGCCCGGTCGTTCATGTCGATGGTGCGCGGCCAGAAGATGTTGTCGACATCGATCTGCAAGCGGTTGGAATGATGGATGTGCGCGTCGATAAGCGCCGCGAGCAGGTTGTGCGCCGCGCTGACGGCGTGAAGATCGCCGTTGAAATGCAGGTTGATGGTTTCGCTCGGCAGCACCTGGGATCGCCCGCCGCCCGTGGCGCCGCCCTTCACGCCGAACACCGGGCCGAGCGACGGTTCCCGCAAAGTGGCGATAGCGCGCTTTCCGCATTGCTCGATCGCCTGCGCCAGTCCTATGCTCACCACCGTCTTGCCTTCGCCGCTGCTGGTCGGCGTGATCGCGGTTACTAATATGAGTTTGCCCTGGGGACGCGAAGCGCAGGTCTCGAGCAGTTCCAGCCGCAGCTTGGCCGTGTACTTGCCGTAGTACTCCAGGGATTCATCGGCAATCGCGAGCCGGTCCGCGATTTCTCGAATTAACAACATATTAGGATGCATATAGAAGTTTCTCACGCCGCCGTATCTTCCACCACGTCCTCGGGATGCACGATCCTTCCGGCCGCCGCGGCCGCCGCCACCACAGCCGGGTTGGCTTCATACACCTGCCGCCGCGCGCTTCCGGCAGTGGGATCGTAGGTGCAATCGGTCGTGGAGATGCACACCTCGCCGGCTCCCAACATCCCATGCGCTATGCCGGTTGCCGCTCCACATCCCGGCGGAAGGATGACCGCGCCCGCGGCGGCCAGCACCTGAAGATAGCCGTTCTTCAAGGCGTCCAAATACACCTGCTGCGAAGCCGGGATTGCCAGCAGCCGCGTTCCAGAGTGCACCCGCCTCCCTGTCAGGACATCGGCCGCCGCGGCGAAGTCTTCCGGGCGCCCATTCGAACAGCTACCCAGAACCGCCATATCGATCCTTGTGCCGGCGACCTTTGCAAGCGGAAATACCACCTCGGTCCTTCCGTGGCACGCAACCTGGGGTTCGCCCAGCTCCTTCTGTATGTTCACGTGCATTACTGTTTCGTAAGAAGCATCGGAGTCGGCCGCCCACGCCGGGCTGAACGCCAGTGGCGTTCCCGCCATGTGCGCCATGTGCGCCAGCAGTGCATTGTCCACGCCTGTGAAGGCGGACATTGCGCCGACGCGCCGCGCAAGGCCGGTCAGCACCATGCGCGACGAAATCGACATGGCCGCGACCGCCGGTCCGCTGAAATCGATGCTGCAGCCTCTATTCGACCTTCCCATGCTCGACGCCAGGTAGAGAACCAGGTCCTTGGTGGAAGTCCAGGGACGAAAGATACCGGAAACCTCAACGCGGACCGTCGACGGGACTTCGACTTTTAGCCGTCCGTGTTTCCACACCCCCGCCATGCGCTCGGTATCGATGTCCAGCGCCAGCGCTCCGTACGCTCCGTAAGCGGCGGCGTGGCGGCTTGTTCCGGCCACGAACATGCCCGGTAACGCATGCCCGTGCTCCGCAACTACCTGATGGCAGGCCCCTCCGCGGCCAACGTCATAGAAGTGCCGCAGTTCCTGTTCGCGCGCGAACTCCCGCAGGGCCTTTTGCTCCCCGGCACGCTGCATGGGGTCGAGTTGCTCCAGCACGATCACGATGCGGTCCGCGTCCCACACCTCCTCGCCGCCCAGGGCGAGGAATCGCTTGCGGACCTCGTTGGCGTTCCCCGAAGAGGCCGCCATGTCGATGGCTGCGGTCACCGTCTCGCCGGGATACACCTCATCCCGCCCGGACGCGCGCGCCAGGATCTTCTCAGCCAGCGTCATGCGGTCTCCTCGTTCGACCTTCCGAGAATCGTCCCATTGTACGTAGCGGAGAGCCGGAAGCGGAAGCACCAGCGACAGACCTCTCTGCCCGCGATGGCATTCGCTGATAACACGGAGTCATCCGCGTCGGGCAGAGCAGTCTGTCCCGTTCTTCCGCATTCCGAGAGAAACGCTTGCCTCAGCTCGTCTTGAGCTTTTTCAACGCGCCGTCGATTTTCTTCTGCAGCTCCTTGGTCTGCTTGGTGGGCGGGACGGACTTCAACGCCTCCGTGGCTTCGGTCAACAGCATCTTGGCGCGGTTCGGCTGGTCGAGCTTGGTGCGGCCGAAAAGCTCGGATTCCGCATACAGCGAACCGGCCATGGCGGTCAGGAAAGCATCCCGTGGCACCTGAACGTTGCCTTTGTTGAACAACTCCAAAGCCTTCGCCGGGTCACTTGGCGCACCCACGGCAAGGCATGCGGCCATCAGCACTCCACGTTGCAGCATGGCTTTTTGCAGAGACTCCATCTCGGCCGCCGGGAGCAGCATTCCTTTGCCAACCTTGCCGAGTTGAGGGGGCTCCGCGACGTTGCCGACCGGGTACTTGAAAACCAAGGCGATGTTTGGGTCCTTATTCGACTCAAGGAACTTATGGAAAGTCTCGGCGAACTGGAGCGCCTCTCCGCTGGCGGATCCTCTTGCAGTCGTCATCTGCCTGCGAAACGGCGTCGGATTGCCTCTGTTAGCGCGGGCACCCAGCTCGTACCTGTCCCCCAGCTCCCGGAAAGCCTGGGCCAGTCCCGAGGAGACGACGAGTCCCCATGGCAGCGCACGCGCCCTGAATTCGTTGTCGGTTCGTGTTACTCCCGCCAACATCTGGCCAGCCCTCACGTAGTCCCCCAGCCGGTAGGCTTCCACTGCCGCCGACCAATCGAAGGCCGGCGTACCCGGCTTTGGGGGCTTGGGCCCTGTACTGCACGAAGTGGCGAGCAGACCAACGGCAACGACGCCGTAATAGAGCAGGCGCCGGTATTGTGCTGCGTTCATACTCACCTCCATGAGACCCTTGCCGGAGATTCCCGACGTGCAGATCTCTTTCCCGACAGAGCATACCTCCACCCCGCCCCGTTTGCAATACCCAAGGGCCTAAAAGGACGGTTCCCGCCGGTCCGGATGCATCGAATTTAGGGCTCCCGTACGGCGCTTTGGCACTAGAATACGGGTAGGCGCTCTTCCATCGTGTGCGGTAAGGGAGGTGGAAGGTTATGCTCGGAGGACGTGAAAAGAGGAAACGTCCCGAAGAGCCCATTAAGATCCTTCTGGGCCAATCGCGTTACACGGCAGGCGTTCTGGCCATCGCCACTCTGATTTCTCTCACCCGATGTCCGGGGATCCCCTTCTTTGAAGAATAGTGGCCGTGCGCGATTTGCGGCAATAGGACGAAGGAGGTGAGTCATGCGGCGGATGTCGAAACTACTTCCGGTTGTGTTGCTGCTCGCAATAGCAACGGCATGCAATCAGGGCCGTCATTCGCCGGCGGGGTTTCGCCTGCCGGCGGACGGGAGCGTCGAAAGGGGCAAGGCCGTTTTCCTTGAGCTGCAGTGTCACAGCTGCCATGAAGTGCCCGGTACGAACGTGCCTCGACCAACCGTGCAGCCTCCGATCCCGGTAAGGCTTGGAGGTGAAGTCGCCAAGGAGTTGACGGACGGTTACCTTGTGACATCGATTATCAACCCCTCCCATAAGCTGGCCCGTTACGCGAAAGAGTCGATCACGGCCGGGGGAAAATCCCGCATGCCGGATTACGCGGATCGAGTAACGGCGCGGCAACTGACCGATCTGGTGTCCTTCCTGCACTCGAACTACACCGTTCGACGGCCGATGGGGGACTATCTCCGTTACTGAGAGGCTGCTGGCGGACCGAACTGCCAACAGGTGGCTGAAAGGAGCGTTCAGGGATGTTCTGGTTCACATTGTTGTTGCTGCAGGCGGCCGTCGCGGCACAGATCGAGCGGGGCGAGACCCTGTTTTTCGACTCCACGAAGGGATGCGCGAGTTGCCACGCGTTGAAGCGGCGGGGCACGGCGGGCGGGCACGGGTCCGCCGTCCCGGCATCGTGCCATGAGACGGGATGATCCCGGTCCGGCTTCTCAGCGGCGCTGGGCCGACTTGCCCGGCTGGGGGTACGTGTGCATCGGAGGCGGATTCCTCCTGCTCGGCATTCGCAGCATGCTCTATGGGGAACGGTTCTGGTTGATCCTGCTCCGATGGGCAATTGCGGCCGGCTTCGTTTTCGGTGAAAGCCCTCATCGTCACCCTCCTGACGTTGCCCTTCGAGGTAATAGCCAGGACAATCGTCACGGCGACGACGTCGTACTCGCCCATCGTGACGTAAACGCCCAGCGCTCTCCCTCCCATGGATTCGATGAGTTACTTGGCTGCCGCGAACCGCGCGGGGGCGTTCTTCATGTCCTTCGCGCCCTGCCCGGTCCACTTGAAGAGAGTCACAGAGGTCGGCATCATGCACCTCCCCGTGAGTGAACATCCGGCGGACATTTCCCGTTGCCGGACTTACCGGCCCCGCTGATTCGCTGCTTTCCAGTGCACACCCGCTTCGCGTTCCGGCACTGTTCTTTCTCCGCCGTCCACCCTCCCTCATTCGCGCCGCAAGACGCCCGCAACCAGCGCCTGCGCCGTTTCCACGGCCAACGCCGCGGCGTGTTTGGATGTGTCCGGCAGCCCGCCGAGGGCCAGCTCTATGTCGCACGGGGTCAACCGCTTCACCTCTTCCAGTGTTCTGCCCGTGATCCACTCGGTAAGCGCCGATCCGGCAGCGATCGAGGCCGTGCAGCCACGCGCTTTGAAACGGGCTTCCACTATGCGGGAGTTTTCGATCCGGGCCGAAAGCCGCAGCACGTCCCCACAAGCCGGATTGGACAGTTCCGCGGACACCGACGGCGGCTCCAGTTCGCCGGCGTTGCGCGGATTGCCGAAGTGATCGAGCAGCCGTTCGCTGTACATCGACTCGCCCACTACCGCTATCATAACGGCATGGCTGTAAGGCAAAGCACGGCGGATCGGAAACCGATTGTAGTGGTTGCGGCGCTCATCGAGCGCGCCGGCCTGTTTCTTATCTGCCAGCGGCATTCCTCCGATAGTCACTCGCTCAAATGGGAGTTCCCGGGAGGCAAAGTCGAGTCGGGAGAGACGCACGCCGGCGCCCTGGCGCGCGAATTGGAGGAGGAGCTTTCCATCCAGGCCATAGTGGGTGCCGAGTTGGCTCGCCACCAGCACCAGTACCGGGGCCGCCCCCCGTTTCTGCTCGTGTTTCTGCGCGTTGACAGCTTTTCTGGCGAGCCGCGCAACAACATCTTCGCGGACGTGCGCTGGGTGAAGCGGGAAGACCTGACCGGTTATGACTTCCTCGACGGCGACCGCGATTTTGTCCAAGCTCTGGCCGCCGGTGCCTGTTAGTTTCCCTTGAGCTTGAACTCGAGGCCGCGCTCGCGGTTCAGATGTTCCGTGTATTCCCGGTCCAGGCTCTCGATCGGAGCCGACTTATGATCGCCCTGCACGGTGAGGTAGTGCAGCTTGCCTGCTTCGCGCCAGCAAGCGGCCACGGACTGGATCGAGTTGTCCTGGAAGGCCAGCAGGTAGACGGCAGGCTTCGCCTCCCGCTTTACTGCCGCCGGCTCCTCGGCGGTTGTCGGCCTCGACGTAGGTGCCGAGTAAACCTGCACCCCTCCGGTCTCTCCATTTTCGCCGCCCGGCTCGCGTTCGAGCGGCCTTGCGGCATCGGGAGAGTAGAAATTGTTAACCACCACCTGAGTCGACGGCGGAGCTGCCGGCGCAATCACGAACACCGGCCACGCCGGCTGATAGAGATACCCGCCCGGATACATAGCTGCTGCGCGCGGCGCGCGTCCTCCTCCGGTGGGGGCTCCCGTATAGGGCGGTGTGCCGCTCACCGTGGCCTGCAGGCGCGCGGCGTAGCTCGTGTCGGTGATTGAAAACGGATGAGTTCGCTTCGCCACGCCGGATTGCTGGGCAAAGCCCACGCACCCAAGAAACATCGCTGCGCCAGTCACGACCAAGCTCTTCACGAGCGCCTCCCGGACGATTCGCGATACAATTCTATCGCGGCAGCTTCCGCCCTATGAAGTCAAACATGAATCCCCTCAATCAGACGCAGGTTTCCCGGCGCGGGTTTCTCGCATCGAGCGGCGCGATCCTGGCCAGTGCGCCCTCTTCCACGGCCGCGCAGGCCAAACCGAAGATCCGGATCGCCCAGGTGGGCACCGGCGGCCGCGGCGTGTACTGGGGCACCGATCTGGTCAAGAATTACAGCGACGTCGTCAGCCTGGTGGGACTGTGCGACATAAACGGCAAGCGCGTCAAAGTGGCGCGCGATCTCATGGGCGCCGACGCTCCCACCTATGTGGATTTCGATCAGATGGTAAAGGAAACCAATCCCGACCTCATCCTGATCACCACCACCGACTCGGCGCACGCCGCCCATATCGTCCGCGCCATGGAACTCGGCAAGGATGTGCTCACCGAGAAGCCGCTCTGCACGGACGAGCAGCAGACCCAGGCCATCCGCGACGCCGAAAAGCGGTACGGCAAGCGTCTCATCGTGGGCTTCAATGCGCGTCACTATCCCGAGGCCAAGAAGATCAAGCAACTGCTCATGGAGAAGGCCATCGGCGAAGTGATTTCCGTCGACTATCAGGAGTACCTGGATACCAGCCACGGCGCCAGCTACTTCCGGCGCTGGCACCGCCTGAAGGAAATGTCCGGTACGCTGCTGGTCAGCAAGAGCTGTCATCATTTCGACCAGGTCAACTGGTGGCTGGACTCGCCGCCGGTCGAAGTCGTCGCCTACGGCGACCTGAAGTTTTACGGCAGGAACAATTCGTTCCGCGGCACGCACTGCCGGGCTTGCCCATACAAGAACAAATGCCAGTTCTACTGGGACGTCGCCAAGAGCGCGAGCGCCGTGAAACTTTACGTAGACTGCGAATCCGAGGACGGCTACCAGGTGGACGGCTGCGTCTGGCGCCAGGATGTGAACATCTACGACACTTATTCGGTCATGGTCAAGTACGCGAACGGTGCCCGGCTCACTTACACCGCCAACACGTTCATGCCTTACGAAGGACAGGAAATCGGGATTAACGGTACCAAGGGGCGTATCGACTTCAACATGTACGGCGGCGGCGGATATAGGGACTTCCAGCTCCGCATGACTCCGAATTTCGGCAAGTCGGAACTCGTCACCGACCTGCCGCGCCGCACCGGCGGGCATGGCGGCGCCGACCCCTCACTGCACGATCTCATTTTCCGCGAATGGGACCAGCCTGATCCGCTCGGCCTCAAAGCCAACAGCCTTGCCGGCGCCTGGTCGAGCCTGGTGGGCATCGCCGGCTATCGCAGTATCGAACGAGGCGGCGAGCGCGTGAAGCTTGCCGAGTTGGCCAAATTGTGATTCCCGCCGAGATCATCTTCAATCCCGCCTGGTGGCGCCGCAATTACGGCATCAGCTTCGAGCAGCCGTTTTATCTTGACACCGCCGCGCGCATCGAAAACGATGTCCTCATGCGCCGCGTGATGTATGAGCGCTTCGGATTGGGGGAGCCCGATGCGAAGCCGCGGCCCGTCATCGGTTCCATGTACGTCGCCGGCGGCTTCGTGATCCCGGCGCTGTTCGGTGTCGAGGTGCGCTTCGCCGCCGGCCAGGCTCCCTGGCCGGTTGCCAAGTGCATCGGCCGTGAAGAGGCCATGGCGCTCACTGTGCCCGATTTCGAGAATCTGTGGCCCCTGAAGCAGCTCATCGAGCAGATGGACGAGCTCGAAAAGGAATACGGCTTCCTGGTTGGCGACATCGACCTCGACGGTGTTCTCAACACGGCCCTTCAGTTGCGCGGCGAACAGTTCTTCGTCGACCTTGCCGAAGACACGGACCTCGTCGATCATGTCTGCGGTGTGGTGGCCGAAGCGCAGGCGCGCGTGGGCGCCTACATACGGTCCCGCACCGGCACGAATTCGATCTCGGTCAACCGTTCCATCGTGAACGTGGACCCGCGCATCTACCTGCACGGCAACTGCACTGTGCAGATGGTTTCGCCGGCCACCTACCGCCGCTCGCTGCTCAAGTGGGAGCTGTACCTGGCCGGCCGTCTCGCTCCCTACGGCATACACCATTGCGGGAACAACCTGCAGCGGTTCGCGGAGGACTACGCCAAGACCGGCCTCGTCTTCGCCGACGTGGGCTGGGGTTCGGACGTGGCGGCGGTCGGCGCCGCCCTGCCGGACACTTTCCTGAACCTGCGGTTGAGCCCCGTGCGCATGCTGCAACTGACTGCGGCGGAAATCCGCGAGGACGCAGAAAAGCTGCTCCGGGCCTGCGGACGAACGGAGAAAGTGGGCCTCTGCTGCATCAACATGGATCACGGCACGCCGGACGCGAACGTCCTGGCGATGCTGGACGCCGCCCGCCGCTGGGGCGCGTAAATCGAGCATGCTGCTTTACGTTCGTACCGGCTCGGCGGTATTCTAAATGTCTGCAATTCGCACCGGATGCCCAAGGATTCTCAGCCCGACCTTCGTGCCGCGGCGCTCGAAGAGCATCTGCACTTGCTCGAAGGGCAGCTCCGCCAGGCTCAGAAGATGGAAACCATGGGCCAGTTGGCCAGCGGCATCGCGCATGATTTCAACAACCTGTTGACCATCATCACCGGTTGCGCGCAGATGCTTCTGGAGGAGCTTCCCCCCGGCAGCCCGCTGCGGATCGAAGCCGACGAAATTCTCGGCGCCAGCCAGCGCGCCGCGGCTCTGACCAGTCAACTGCTGCGTTTCAGCCGCAAGCAGCCGGCCGAGCCGGCAGTTTTCGAGGTTGACGCTCTGGTGGCGAACCTGGAGAGCATGCTGCGGCGCGTGATCGGCGAGCAGATCGAGCTGGACATCGTATGCGACGCGCCGGGTTTGCGGATTGAAGCCGACGTGGCCCGCATCGAGCAGGCTCTCATGAACCTGGCCGTGAATGCGCGCGATGCCATGCCGGATGGCGGTGTCCTGCACATCGAAACCGGTCTTGCCGTGCGTGACGAAGCCTCCGGTTCGCCGCGCCGGTTCGTCGTGCTCACGGTCAAGGACACCGGTTGCGGCATGAGTGAAGCCGTGCGCGAACGGCTGTTTGAGCCGTTCTTCACCACCAAGGAGAGCGGACGCGGCACGGGCCTGGGCCTGTGGACCGTTTACAACATCGTCCAGGAGTTCGGGGGCGATATCTGGGTTACCAGCGAAGCCGGGCGCGGAACCATGTTCCGCATCTATCTGCCCGAAACGGCTCGCCAGCCCGAGGCCGGCGCCAAAACCGCCCGGCCCGCCGTCCGGCCAGGACAAGCCGAGATGGTCCTTCTGGTCGAAGACGAAGACCGCGTGCGGAAGTTGGTCGGCGGGATGCTTACGCGCCTCGGCTACCGCGTGATTTCAGCGTCCGGAGGGCGGGAGGCCATCCGCCTGGCGCGGGAACTGGATGCGCAACTCGATCTGCTGCTGACCGACGTGGTGATGCCCCAGATGAGCGGCCACGAACTCGCCAAGCGCCTCACCTCCATGCTCCCGGGGCTCAGGGTGATTTACATGTCGGGCTACGTGCAGGACTCGCGCATCCACCGTGAAGTGGTCGCTTCCGGAGCGCCGTTCCTGCAGAAGCCCTTCACCCAGGACGCCATGGCCCGCCTGTTACGCACGGTCCTGGACCGCGACGCCGCCCGTCCTCACGGCGCGTAGCTCGCGCCGGCGGAGCAAGGCCGCGAGCCACATCGCTCCATATACGGCCAGCACCAACATGAAAGGCTCCATCGGGAAGCGATAGCGGTGGCTGACGAAAAAGAAGTAATACGGCAGAGGGTAGATCAATAGCAGCGCGAAGACGATTCCGGCCGGCTTGTTCTTCCGCCAGGCGAGAATCGACCCGATCAGGAAGAACGGCAGCGGAACCAGGTACACGGAGCGCTTCAAAGCGGACAACCGGAACTCCAGCTTGAAGTGCGCATTCCAGTCATCGCCCTGGCCAAGCCACCACGTCCGTATTCGCATCAGTGTGAGGCCGGCGAATTTTCCCGGATTCCGGCGCATGAAGTCCATGGCCAAGCGGCTGCAATAGCGGTCGTACTCTACCTCCCCCATCCGGTAAAACAGCCGGCCCTCCTCTTTCGAGTTGGTGGGGTAGATCGCGTAGTTGCCGGTTCCGGTCCCCATCCGCCAGGCGCCCTCGTTGTTGCCTACCCGCAAATTAACGCCGGCCACGGTGCGGGGCGCGGTGACGCCCAGCACCACCGCGTTGCGCGCAATCCAGGGAAGATAGACCAGCAGGCAGCATCCCGTCAGCAGTGCCACCTCCCCGAAGCCCGATGAGTCCGGCCGCCTGGCGCGCCTCCATACGATGAACGCAATTGCCGGATAGAACAACACGGGGACCGGATTGACCAGCGCAATCAAGCCCATGAACAAGCCCAATCCGCCAATCCGCTTCAGCGAAGGACTTGGAGGCAGCGCGTAGAGACAATTCACGAGCGCCACCAGCATCAGTACCAGCAGGCTCACGTCCCAGATCGTGTTGACGGCATGCCAGATGGACGGTGGATAGAGCGCGAAGATGGCGGCGGCGGCCAGGCCCACTTTGGCATCGAAAACGTGCTTGCCCAGCCGGTAGATTCCCAAGCACGTCAGCGCCGCGCACAAGGAGTTGAACACGTACACCGCGACGGCAGACGCCGCCGTGTAGACTCCGAACAGCTTGAAGATGCCCGCCAGGATCAAGGGGTAGCCGGGTTGCACCTGGCCGGTGGGACCGCTCGGTTCAATCAACGGCGAACTGAATCCCTGTCCCAGCGCGAGCGAGCGCGCAATGCGTCCCGTTTCGAATCCAAAGGCCCAATGATCGGCCTCGGGCGAAATATCGTACGCGCGGAAATAGATCATCGCCGCGATGCGCACGAGCAAAGCCAGGGCGACAATCGCCGTGAGTGCCAGGCTGGTTTTCCTCTGCATCGATTCTCCACTACAACCCGAACTCCAGCCCGAAAATGCTCGCCTGATCCATGCGGAAGCGCAGCATGATAGCCGTCCCCTCGGGATGCCCCAGGTCTTCCTGCCCGTTCCAGGTGACGGGCGTCCAGAACCGGTCGCCGAAGATTCGCGCGGCTTCGTTGAAGCTCCTGCCCGCGAGCGGCTTTCCCTTGATGTCGGCGACTTCGACCAGCAGGCTGCCGCCGCGCCTGGTCAGCGCATTGATGCGCAGCTTACGGCCCGGCGGAACCAGGCCGATGGTGGCGAATTCGCCGCGCTCTGCGGCCTCCAGCGCCACCAGCCGGCCCTTGGGCCAGACAGCATAGCCCGGCGCGAATTTCCACAGGCGGCGCGGATACTTGTGGGGCACGTTGTAGGCCGAATAGGGCAGCACCCAGCGCCCGTCCGCCAGCTCGGTGAGCTGTGGATGGGCGAAGACGCACCCGCCGTCGAAGGCGCCGAACGGGCCCGTCGAAAAGACCGGAGACCCGGACAGGAAATGCCACAGCTTCCCGTCGTGGCTCGATGCCAGGGCCACGCTGGTCGAATCGTTGGCCGTGTGCCAGATGGTGGGGAATAGCAGGTGGTGGTCCGGCGCTCCCGGGATCGTGGTCTTGCCGTTGGTGTACAGAGTATCGGTGGGCAGAAGCTCCGGCCCCGGTTCCAGGATAGTTTCGTGCACTGGAAATTCGCGGTAGTTGGCCGTTTCCGAGCGGCCGATGGAGCGGCGTCCGCTGTCCCAGGTGATTGCGCGCGGCGGCGCCGCCTTGCTGGACCGGAGCCCGGAACTCCAGGCGCGCGTGTACGCCACATACTTGCCGAGGCGCTGGTCGTAATACGCCGTGAGGTTGGTGTCGGTAACTTCGATGACCATCGGCTCGCGGAACTGCGTCCAGTGCAATCCATCGGCCGAAACCGCGCCGGTCATCCCTTTGGCGCCACCGTCCTTGCGGCGCGCCGATTTGGGATCCCAGGTGCCCGGCCGTCGTCGCACGTACTCGTCCACCACGTCCTTCGGGAAATCCATCTCGGCGATGAGCTTGTAACGCTCGGCGGGCGGCGCCGAGGGATCGATGAAAACGCTTCCGCCGTCGGTTCCGAAGAGGTTGACGATGTTGTTCGCGCGGCTGCCGTTCCACTCCACGATGCCGAGGTCCGGGCGGTGCCAGTTCAGCCCGTCGTCCGATTCGTAGTACGCGAAGTGCTTCTGGCCGGGAGGATCGCCGGAGGTGGTGAACGGCGCGCCCCAGCCGCGATACTTGCCGCCGTCTTTGACCAGCGTCGTGATGGCGGCGCCGGCGCCCTCTTCCCAACCACGCCCGGCTTCGAACAGCGGCCCCATGCGCTGGGCCGGCTGTGCCACCAGGCGGATGCCCCGCGGCTGATCGGTGCTGGAGAAATACGCCGCATCCGGCGCTACCGGTGAGGTCAGGCTCACGCCTTTGCCCGCCGCGTCGCGCCAGGCGAACGAACCCGTCCGGACGTAGTGCCAGTTCAGGAACACCAGTCGGTTGCCCAGAAGCTCATAGGGCTCGCCATATTCGATGGCGTCGGGCGCGCCTGGTGCGGGTTGCGCCGCGCTGGAACCAATGGTGGATCCAGCCGCGGCGGCAGTGAGGAAACCTCTTCGGTTCATGTCCGGCATGAAGGCAGGCTCCTTTACCCTGGTGCGCGGCTAACGGCAGATGCCGCGCGTGCTCGATCGGATGAATCGTATCAGGTGCAGCGTCTCTTCGGTCGGGACCTCGCTCTCAATGCGCCTCAGTGCTTCTTCGAGCTTCAACCCCGAATGGTAAAGCAGGCGATAAGCGGTCATGACGGCGGCGATCTGCTCCCCGGTGAAGCCCGCGCGCTTCAGTCCCACCTTGTTGATGCCGTTCGGCTCCACGTACAGTCCGGCGTACAGGAAATACGGCGGCACGTCCTTGTTCACCCGTACACCGCCCCCGACCATGGCCAACCGCCCAACCTTCGAGAACTGGTGGATTGCCACGCCGCCGGAAATGAACGCCTGGTCTTCGATTTCGACGTATCCCGCCACCAGCGCGCAACTCGCGATCACCACCTGGTTGCCGATCTTGGCGTTGTGGGCGATGTGCCCGGAACTCATGATGTAGTTGTCGTCGCCGATCTCGGTTACCGACTCCGGCCTGGTGCCGCGTGAAATGGTCCAGTGCTCGCGGATCCTGTTGCGGTTGCCGACGCGCAGGTAGCTGCGCTCCCCCGTGAAGACCTTGTCGAAGGGATCGGTGCCCAGCACGGCGCCGGCGGAAATCTCGTTGTAGTCGCCCAGGGTGGTCCAGCGTTTGAGGTATACGTACGGCTCGATACGGCAGAAAGCGCCCACCGTGACGTCGCTTTCGACGACCGCGTAGTCGCCGATGACGGTTTGGGCTCCGATGCGCGCCTCGGGATGAATACGGGCCGTCGGCGCGATGACAGCCGAAGGATCGATCGGCATAACCTTGTATCATACAAGCATCGGAAGGAGGCCTTGTGCGTACCCGTGAATTGGCCGAGTGGCTTGGCGCGACTTTTGAGGGCGACGGCGAAAAAGAACTGACCGGCGTGGCTCCCATCGAGACCGCCGGAGCGGCGGACCTGTCGTTCGTCGGTTCCCGCAAAGGACTGCGGCAGGCCGAGGCGAGCGCCGCCGGATGCCTGATCGTTCCCCTGGATTATGAGAACCCCGAGGGACGCACGGTGATTCGCGTGCCGGAACCGCGCGCCGCGTTCGCGCGCGCCGTGGCCCTGTTGCATCCCGCGCCCGCGCCTCCTCCCGGCATTCATCCCACCGCCGTGGTGGCGCCGGACGTGGAGATCGGAGAAGGCGTGAGTGTGGCTCCGCTGGCGAACATCGGCGAGGGTTCGCGCGTGGGCAACGGCTGCGTGATCGGCGCCGGCTGCAGCATCGGCCGCCGCGTCACCCTGGGAGCGAATTGTATTCTGTACGCCAACGTCACCTTGTACGACGATGTGGACATCGGCGATCGCGTCATCCTGCACTCGGGCTGCGTGATCGGCGCCGACGGTTTCGGCTTCGTCATGGTGAAGGATCATTACGAGAAGTTCCCCCAGGTGGGGCGCGTTTCGATCGGCAACGACGTCGAGATCGGCGCCAACACCTGCGTGGACCGTGCCGCCCTCGGCGTCACCTGGATCGGCGAAGGCACCAAGCTCGACAACATGGTTCACGTCGCGCACAATTGCCGCATCGGCAAGCACGTCGTGGTGGCGGCGCAGACCGGCTTCTCGGGCGGTGTGGTCATTGAAGACTACGCTGTTGTGGGCGGACAGGTAGGCGTGGGCGACAAGGCGCGCATCGAATCGCGAGCCGTCATCGGTTCCGGCGCGGGCATCCTCAGCTCGAAGGTGGTGCATTCCGGACAGGTCATGTGGGGCACGCCCGCCCGTCCGCTGCGCGAGCATCTCGAGCAACTCGCCAACCTCTCGCGCCTCCCCGAGGTGCGGCGCGAGATCCGCGGATTAAAAGAGCGTCTGGACAAGCTGGAAAAGAAGTAGAGGACGGTCCCGCGCGCCCTAGCGAAACGTGATGCGCACTTGCAGGTCGCCGCGCGGGTCAAAGGATGCGTCCAATGCCGCGCCGTGAGCTTCCACGATGTGCAGCACGCTGGCCAGCGCCAGTCCGCTTCCGCCCGGCACGTGCGCGTTGAACGGCTCGAACAACGTTCCCAGGCTTTCGGCGTCGTAATCGGGCGCGGGCCCCGAGAACTCCAGGCAGGTTTGTTCGCCCAGCGTCCACGTCCGGATGAAGACATCGCCGCCGTGCGCTGCCTGTTGGAAAAACCTGAACAGATTACACAGCAGATGCTGCGCCTGGGAAGCGTCGACCAGGACCGCGGCCACCTGCTCCTCCGGCTCGTATCGTATTTGGGACGTACCTTCGCCCGGCCATTCGGCCAGGGTTTCGCTGATAAGCTCGGACAGGTCCAGCAGTTCCATGCGCGGCGGAGCGGCCTGCAGGTAATGGATGGCGTCGGTGAGGATGCAGTTGCACTGCTCGACCATCTGCTGAAGCCTGCCGATCTGTACTCGCGCTCGCGTCTCCGCATCCGGCAGCGTCATGTCCAGGTAGTAAGCGATGCTTTCTATGGTGCTGAGAGGCTGCCTCAGATCATGGGCGATATGGCGTACCACCTCGCCGGCGGTAGCAGGTGCGGCGGCAGTTGAGGTGGAGTTTGGCATCGGACCGGCGACAGTTGTCGATTATACCCCGGACGCGAATAGCCTGTCGTGACGGCCATTGAATCTTGACATCAAGATAATGGCTTCGGAAAGTTGCGTTTTCGCGGTAGTACAGATAGAATTCATTGAATGGTTCCCATGCGCATGCTAAGAGCTCTGCTCCTGTTCGTGTTCATTGCGGGAGTGTCTTCCGCTGGAGTGTTCTTGAGCACCGACACGCCGGTGACGATCCCCGACACGACGACGGTGTATTCGTACATTACGGTTCCTTCGGGCGAGACCATCACGGATGTCAACGTCACGATCGGCTCTTTGACTCACACGTACGACTCCGACCTCCGCATTTGGCTGACAAGTCCCGGCGGTACTTCCATCGTCCTCTTTGGGAACAACGGTGGGAGCGGGCATGGCCTCTTTGGGACCGTATTCGACGACGAAGCGTCGACCTCGATTGCGAGCGGGGCCGCGCCCTTTACCGGCGCGTTTCAACCAATCGAAGCCTTGTCGGCGTTCGACGGCCAAAACTCCGGCGGCATTTGGACGCTGACCGTAGCCGATCAGGTCGGCGGAGATAGCGGAATGCTGAACGCGTGGTCGCTTCAAGTGGACGGCTCGGACGTTCCGGAGCCCGCTACCTGGCTGCTCGGCGGTGTAGGCCTCATCGGTCTGGCGCTGCGCCGCTGCATCCGCTAACTGCGCCCCGGGCTCGCGGCAGGAGCTGGAAACAACGGATACCCGCTACGAATTAGGTGCACGTCTCCCAACCGGCGCGATAGCCGCTTCAGGAGTGAATCGCGAAGCTGGCGAAGTTGTTGAACGAGTGGACGATCATGCAGGCCCACAGGCACTCGGTCCGTCGCAGTACGTACCCCACCAGGAGAGCCAGTCCGAAGACCCCTGCAACGGACATCGCGGCACCCGGGAACCTGAAATGGCCCAAGAGGATCCACCCAGGTACGTGGATCCCCAGGAAGAGTGCGGCCTGCACCAGGTTTGCTTTCCAGAAAGCGGTCCGCTCGGCCAGCTTGCGCAGGAAATAGCCGCGGAAGAGCACCTCTTCGCTTAAACCCACCAGCAGTACAGGTCCTATCCAACGATTCCATCCGAAAGCGAGATCCATCCGGCAGTGGCCTCGCTGAAAATAGGTGCCAAGTAGACTGATCCCTACGATGCCCAACCCGATGGCGGCGCCCCACGCGCAGCCCCGAAGGAGATTCTTCCGCAGCCGGAGGTAATCCAGCGGATGGATGTCCGACGCCATCAGGAGCACACACGGCGGCAATGCCCAGACGATGAGCCGGTAGAGTGTAGGCACTACGATGGCCTGCCGGAGGTATGGCGAGTGAGCGTAAACCCAGGCATAAGAGGCCTGAACGGCCAGAAGCAAAGCGAAATGCAGGTAAACGCTAGTTAACAGGCTGACCTCCGCTCCGAACGGGAGCCGTACTTTGCTATCGCGAGTGCTCAGGATATCAAGCGCCATAATCAATTCGACGGCCGTCGCGGGGATTCGGGGCGGCTTGCGGTGAATGTCCCAGTGTAGAATGTCCACGCTGCCATAGCAGGCTGTCCCCTCCGAACAGGAAATCCGTTCCCCATCTGCGGCACAATGGTGTGAGGTTCTCAGTATGGAAATCAAGCAGGCACCCGATCAGCGAGAGACTTTGCGTACGCTTCCCGGCGACGACGCCCGGCAGATCCTGTGGCGGTATGCGGACCGCTATGACTTACAGATGGTCGTGCAGGCCGCCCGCGGCGTGGCGCGCGGGCCCGTGGCGCGCCTGGTGGCCGCCGGCGGACGCAACTCGCACGAATGGACCGAGGGCAAGGCCGAGTTGCTCAAGCACTTCGACGAGGCCGGCATCACCAATGTCTACATGGAGCCCAGCGAAGGCGGCTACATCGAAGGGCCCAAGAATCTGGCCCTCGCGCTGGTGGCGTTCGAGCTGGCCTGGGTGGACGCCGGCGCGGCCACAGGCAGCCTGGCCGGGTGCCTGGCTCTGTCGCCCATACACGAGTGCGGCACCGGCCAGCAGCGCGAGCGCTACATGTCGCTCGCCGCGCCCAAGCCGGGTGAGGACCAGGAGCCGTGGCGCGGCGCCTTCTGCCTCACCGAGCCCATCCCTTACGTCGGCGTCGAAACGGGCATTCTCGGCGGCAAGATGCGCGTCGCGGAGTGGAAGGACGGCGAGGAGCCCATCCTGCAGGTAGACAAGCGCGGGCGCTTCATCACCAACATGGGCTTCGCCAACTTCGTCACTGCGGCCGTGGAAAGCGACGACCCGCGCATCAAGGGCACCTGCATGGTGATCCTCGAACAGGGCGACCCCGGCGTTTTCGATCGCGGCACCCCGGCCCGCAAACTGGTCCACCAACTTTCCTCCACCCGCGACCCGATCTTCAGCCTGAAAGTGCCCGCCAGCCGCATCATCGGCGGCTATCAGGTCAAGGACGGCGTCATCGTCCCCAACATGGCGCACGGTCAGGTGATCGAGGTCGTCTTCCGCCACACGCGCGTTACGGTCGGCATCATGACTTGCGCCAAGCTGCTGAGCGCCGTCGAACCCATCATCCGCTACCAGCGCGGGCGCTTCCGCGGGGCCGAGGGCCTGGCTCCCGGATCGCCGCGCTACGAACTCGGCCTGCAGCAGAAAGAGGATGCGCTGCACCGCCTGGTCGACGTGTGGGCCGCTGGAGAGGCCGGCGCCGCGCTCGGTTTCGCCACCGCGCGCCTGTTCGACGAACTCGATCCGCTCCTGCGCGAAAAGGACAGGTTGATGGCCGAGCAGGGCGTCGGCGGCGGCAGCGCGCAATTCAAAGCGCTGCGCCGCAAGCAGAAGGACGCCGTCGAGTACCTGCATCAGCTTTACCTGCCGGAGGCCAAGCGGGACAAGGCCCGCTACGAAGCGCTCTCCGCGGATTCCCTGGTGCGCTTCCTGGTGGTGGACGCCCTGGGCAACGTGCTCTGCCCCGCCACCAAGCTCTGGAACACCGGCGTGGGCGCCAACCTGATGCGCGAAGCCGTCAGCTTGATGGGCGGCTACGGCATCACCGAGGATTGCCCAGGATTCCTCGGGCAGAAGTGGATGGATGCGCAGCTCGAAGCCACCTACGAAGGTCCGGAAGTGGTGCAGCGCCGCCAGCTCAGCGTCACCATGACCAACGAGCTGTTCATCGAGCAGTTCCGCCATTGGGCCGGCGAAATGCGCGAGATCGCCACCCGGCGGCCGGGCACCGGCGCGTGCGCGCTGGCCAGCGCCATGCAGATGTGGCTTTGGACGCTGAATCATCTCCAGAAGGCCACCGACGCCAACGGCGGCAAACTGTTCAACAGCTCCCGGCACGGCGTGACCTTCCCGCTGGCCGACGCTTTGGGCTGGCTGCTCTCCTCCTATTGCCAGATCAAGGACGTGCTCGAACTCGAAACAAAAGGCCCCGAGAATCCCATGCTGGCCGAGGGCCTGCCCGGCCTGGTTGGTTTCCTGACCGACCTCTGCCACGTGCATGCCGCGCACGCCGCCGGTGAGGTGGGCCGCATCTGCTCCACCCTGGTTTTTGGCTACAACCGTCATCCCGCCTGGGACGATCCCGGCTGCGAGAGTTGCTACAGCTCGAACGAACTGGCGGAACTGGAAGGCATGATGCCGGGTCTCGCCAGCACCGCTGGCGATGCCACCGCCGAAGATGGCTCGCACCCGGCGAAGGCAGGCCCTTGCGCCAGCTTCAACGGCTACGAGACCTTCGTGCGGTTGCGGACGCGGCTCGACGGATGCCTGACCGGCGCGCAACTGGCCAAGGATCGTGCGGCGCGCGGTCTCACTGAAGTGATGATCCCCGAGGCGCTGGATTATCCCGCATGAGCGAGCAAGATATAGAACGGCAGAGCATGGACGTCGACGTCGTGTGCGTGGGCTTCGGCCCGGCCACGGCGGGCTTCCTCGCCACGCTCGCCCCGCGCCTGCTCAACGAGGACGGCACGCCCTCCATCGAAAGCACCGTCATGCCCGGCATGCCGCTGCAGGTCATGTGTTACGAACGCGCCGACGACATCGGCTTCGGCGTGTCCGGCGTCGTGACGAAGGGGCGGGGCATACGCGCCTCGTTCCCGAACTTCAACACGGCCGAAATCCCCATGGCCACGCCCGTCACCGGCGAGAAGGTTCTTTATCTGCTGGATCCGGTGGGCGCCAGCCGCCGCTCGTTCGCGCTGCGCATGGCCGACAAAATCGTGCGCGGGCTGAAGCCTTTGTTCCGGTACGAGGACAGCGCCATCGAGCTGCCCTTCACGCCGGAGTTCCTGCACAAGCGCGGCGGGTTCGTCCTGTCCATGGGCCAGTTCATGCAGTGGGTGGGGTCGCAACTGATGGCTACCGGCGCGGTGCAGGTCTGGCCCGGTACGCCGGTGTCCAAAGCGCTGCTCGAACATGGCAAGGTATCGGGAGTCCGCCTCATCGATCAGGGCACGGACCGCCAGGGCAATCCCGACGCCGGCTTCCTGCCGGGCATGGACATACACGCCCAGCTCACCGTGGTAGCCGACGGCCCCGTGGGTGCCGTGGGCCGCCAGATCGACTCCGAAGTCGGCCTGCCCGCCGGCCACCACCGCATCGAGTGGGCCGTGGGCGCGAAGATGGTCGTCGAATTACCTGGGAATTCGACGCTCCAGCCGGGCATGGTTCTGCACATGTTCGGTTACCCGGAGCCCGAGATCTTCGGCTTCCTCTATGTCCATCCGGACCGCCTGGCTTCCGTCGGAATCTTCGTGCCGAGCTGGTTCGACAGCCCGGTGCGCACATCCTACCGCTACCTGCAGCACTTCATGCTGCATCCGTACCTCTGGAAGTACTTGAAGGGAAGTAAGTTGCGGAGCTGGGGCGCGAAGAGCCTGCTGGAGTGCGGCCGCCTCGGCGAGCCTTACCTGGCAGGCGACGGTTACGCCCGCATTGGCGAAGGTTCGGGTTCCACCAACGTGCTGACCGGATCGGGCGTTGACGAAGCCTGGACTACGGGCGCGCAGCTTGCCGAGGCCGTAATCGAGCTGCTCAAAGAAAAGAAACCATTCTCGCGCGAAAATCTCGAACAAACCTACGTTCGCCGCAGGCGCCAAAGCTGGGTCGACCGCGAGGGCCGCACCGCCGAGCACGCCCGCGACGGTTTCGGGCGCGGCCTCGTACAGGGCCTCATGGGCATGGCCCTGGCCGGCATAACTAAAGGAATCCTGAACATGCCCGGCAAGCCGCTCCGGCCGTACGAACGCATTCCGGACGTATACGAATACTACGAGGGACGCATCCCAGCCGAGGAGCTCGCCCGCCTGCGCGAAGACTGTGCCGCGCGGGGTATGCCGCTGCACGACGCGCTGATGGAGCGCTGCGGCTGGCCCGCTATCCCCTATGACGGCGAACTGCTGGTCTCGCACCAGGACGCCCTTCTGATGGGCGGAAAGGTGCAGGCCCCGCCGGGCTACCCCGACCACGTGGTCTTCCTCTATCCCGCGCTCTGCGAAGCTTGCGGCACCAAGATCTGCGTCGAAGTCTGCTCCGGCGAGGCGATCCGGCCGGGTCCGAATGGCGTGCCGCAATTCGACCGCGATAAGTGCGTCCACTGCGGCGCCTGCCTCTGGAACTGCGAGATGCCGCTCGACGGCAAGCCCGACCAGACCAACATCGATTTCCGGGCCGGCGCGGGCGGTTTGCATTCGGCCGAGAATTAGGGCCGGCACGAGGCCGGCCCCGTCGTGTGGTGGTGCGAACTCAGATTGAATCAAGCAGCTTTTCTCAGCGGAGGCGTAAACCCGCGGCGTGCGGCGAAGACGGGTATGGCCTTGACTTTCGGGCGCGGCTCGTTGGGCCCCTCGGAACCCCAGCGCGAGGCGGTTCCGAAGTATTCGTCGAGCGGATAGAGAGAATAAGGCTCCAACTCGCGGAACACTTGGCCTAGCCTGGTCTCGATCCGGTACACCATGTGGAAGAAGTTCCCGCGCTCCATTTTGAGCTGGCGGCAGCACAGCTTCCAGTCCGCGCCGAGTAAGAAATGGTATTTGAAAACACGGTACTCTTCGGCGCTCAGGTGCCGGCGGCTGACCAGGCAGAAATCCGCTACGTACTCCTCATCCTTGCGGCCCCAGGTGAACCGCTTCTCACGCCCCCCCGTGAACTCGAGCGAGGCACGGCTTATGTGTTTCTCCTTGGTGGCGCAATATCGAAAACGATTGAAACACGCGCGAAAAACCGCGCGCAACACGCAGCCGCACGGCACAGACTTGCCGTTTCGTCCGGCCCGCAACCCGAGGCCGAAACACTGCATGCATGTGTGCTTTGCTAATCCCAATGTCTCTGATCTGGTCCAATCAAACATTGTGCATGTCCTCCCGGCGTCTCCTCCTGGTCCGAGTCGAAGAGCGCCGCGCAATCCTGTTTCTAAGGTAAATCACTTACAAAAATAGTCAATATATAGATAAGAAACAAATGCCATAGTTTCTTGCGAGGCCAAGGCTACGTATTCTCTATCTTGCTCATTCTTAAAGTCATTGCTATAGCAAAAGACTTAAGAAATAAAATCGCATAAGAACGATATTCAATGGTAATATACCTAGAGAAGCGCGAACCTATTTCAAACTGAAATAGGCTGCGGAGCGCCTTCATGTACTTTCAGACGCTGCAATCCCGGCTGCTGGCTGCCGTTCGTATGCGAGTGCGCACTGGCGAACTGACCGAGCGCCGGCTGGCGCGGTTGACAGGCATTTCCCAACCGCACATCCACAATGTCCTGAAGGGCGCCCGCGAACTGTCTCCGGAGATCGCGGACCTGATCTTGCGGGAACTGAAGATCTCCCTGCTCGACCTGGTGGAGGGCGAGGAACTTGACGCCCGCGCATCGCGCCGGCAGGCGCCGCAGCGATACCGGGAGGTCCCGCTGGTGGACGGCCGCGTCGGTCCCGGGCAGAGGTTCCCGGAAGGTGTGAGCCCGGTGGAGTTCTATCCGTTTCCCAGCGTCATGCTGGCGTCCCTGGACCGGCCGCTGGCGGCGAGGCTGGCCGGCGATCCTCAAATGCAGTCCGTGGTGGCCGCCGGCGACCTGGTGCTGCTGGATCAGCGCGAAGGTCCGCGCCGCGACCCCGATGCGGATTCGCTATACGTGGTTTCGCGCAATAACGAGGGGGTTGTGCGCTGGGTGCGGCAAGGCGCGCGCTCCATCTACCTGGCGGCCACGGGTTCTTTCCTGCGCCCATCCGATTGGGAACATGTGCCCCTTGCGGACTGCCATGTGCTGGACGTAGTGAAGGCCAGGATCGTGTGGATCGGGCGCGAGACGGCTTGCGGAATGAGATGGCTGCCGGATCAGGACTTGCCGGCCACTTCGCGATAAGTATCCAGCACTTCCCTGGCCGTGACGTCCCAACTGAAGCTGGCGGCCTGGCTGTAACCTCGCGCCACCAGGTCCCGCCGCAGCGAAACGTCCAGCAGCACCTCCCGGATGCCGCGCGCGATGTCGAAGACGTTGTCCGGATTCACAATCATCGCGGCGTCGCCGGTGACTTCCGGCAACGAGCTCACGTTGGAGGTGACCACCGGCGTCCCCGAAGCCATGGCCTCGAGCGGCGGCAGACCGAAGCCCTCGTAAAGAGAGGGGAACACGAACGCGGCGGCCGATTCGTAAAACACCCGGAGCGTATCGAACGGCACGAAGCCCAGGAAGCGCACCGCCTGCTCCATGTGCGTCTTGTTGACAGCCTGGCGCACGGTTGGGTTGCGCGACACTTCGTCCCCGATGATGATGAGGCGCAGATCGCTGTACACGGGATGATTCTCGAGATCGCCTCTCAGCACGGCGAAAGCTTCGACCATGCGCGGGATGTTTTTCTGCGGGCGGATCGTGCCGGTGTAAAGCAGGTACGGATAGGAGATCTGGTAGCGTTCCAGGATGCGGCGGCGTTCGTGGTCGGCGCTGCCGGGCCCGGCGGCCCTCGCGTCGGCGGGGTTGGGATGCGCGGCGAAGCGCGGGTCCGGCGCGTTGTAAATGCGGCGAATGCGCGAGGCTGGAATATTGAGGTAGTGCTCGACGTCGCGCCGCGTCGCTTCGGATACCGCGATGACCTTGTCCGCCCTCAACAGGCCGCGGCGGAAAAGGTAGTGCCTCAGACTCTGACGCCAGCTCGAAACCTGTTCGAACAACAGCACGCTCATATCGTGGATGGTCACGACGTAAGGCTTGGGCATCCAGTACGGGACGCGGTTCAGCGGCATGTGGTAAAGGTCGGGCTGAAACTGCCGCACGAACAACGGGAAAGCCGCCAGGTCGCGCAAATCCAGATCGCTGCGCGCGTAAGTTACCAGCTTGAAATTCGCCGGCAGACCATCGAAGTCCTTCACGTCCCCGGGGAAAGCCGTGATCGTATAGCGGTTCTCGTGGTCCAGGTTGCCGAGGGCCCGGAGCAGATTCCGGATATAGGTCCCGATCCCGAAATCCCGTAAGTGCCGGGCGTCGAAAGCAACGTGGAAAGGCATGCCTTAAGAGGCCGGTGAGCGCTTCCAGGCGTAGAGCGGAAAGCGCCCGGTCAGGGCCGCAACACCCTCGCGGACGCGGGCGGCGGTCTCTTCGTTGCCGATGTGGGCCAGCGCTTCGGCGATGAGTGCGGCCACTTCTCGCATCTCCGCCTCGCCGAAACCGCGCGTGGTAACTGCCGGAGAGCCGAGACGGATGCCGCTCGGGTTGAGCGGCGGATTCACGTCGAACGGGATCGTGTTCTTGTTTACCGTGATGTAAGCCTGGTCGAGGAACTTCTCGGCCTCGCGGCCGCGAATGCCCTTCGAAAAGACATCCACCAGCATGACGTGCGTATCGGTGCCGCCGGAGACTACCCGGAAGCCGGCCTCGGCCAACCCGCTCGCCAGCGCTTTGGCGTTCGCCAGAACACGTTTCTGGTAAGCCACGAATTCGCTGGACATGGCCTCCTTGAAGCAAACGGCCTTGGCTGCGACCACGTGCACCAGCGGTCCGCCCTGGCGTCCCGGGAAAACACTCTTATCCACGGCCGCCGCGTACTTCTCCTTGCAGAGGATCAGGCCCGAGCGCGGTCCGCGCAGCGTCTTGTGCGTGGTCGAGGTTACGATGTCGGCATACTCGCAGGGATTGGGATGAAGCCCCGCCGCAACCATGCCCGAGAAGTGGGCCATGTCGACCAGGAAGATGGCGCCCACGGAATCCGCGATCTCGCGGAAGCGGCGGAAATCGATGATGCGTGGGTACGCGCTTCCGCCGGCGATGATCAACTTGGGCTTATGCTCCTCGGCCAGGCGCGCCAGTTCCTCGTAGTCGATGGTCTCATCCTCGCGCCGCACCCCGTAAGGCACGATGCGATAGGTCTGGCCGGAGAAATTCAGGTGATGGCCGTGGGTCAGGTGCCCGCCGTGCGAAAGGTCCATACCGAACACCGTGTCGCCCGGCTTCAACACGGCCGCGTAAGCGGCTTCGTTGGCCTGCGAGCCCGAGTGCGGCTGCACGTTGGCGTGATCGGCCTTGAACAGCGCCTTGGCGCGCTCGCGCGCGAGGTTTTCCACCTCGTCGACGAATTCGCAGCCTCCGTAATAACGCTTGGCCGGATAGCCTTCGGCGTACTTATTCGTGAAGACGCTGCCGGTGGCTTCCAGTACGGCCTCGGAAGTGAAGTTCTCGCTGGCGATCAGCTCGAGCCGGGTGTTCTGCCGGTCGAGTTCCCCGCGGATAGCGCGATACACTTCGGGGTCGACCTCGGCCAGGGGTCGGGACATTCTCTCCTCTTCGGTCATGAGTTCGGTACCTGATTCTCTCCGGCGTGGTTTTCGCACTCAATGGCGCTGATCTTATTCACACGCCGCTGGTGGCGTCCGCCTTCGAAACTGCCGTGCAAAAAAGTGTCCAGCATGGCAGTGGCGGCTTCCAACGTCGTGTACTTGGCGCCGAGCGCCAGCACATTGGCGTTGTTGTGCGCCCGCGCCAGGTGCACCTGGTCCGGGTTTGCGCCCCACACGGCGCGCACGCCGTTCACCTTGTTCGCGGCAATAGCCATGCCGGTTCCGGTAAAGCAAACCAGCACCCCGTAATCCGCGCCGCCGCTGGCAACCTCGTGCGCGACGGCGGAGGCGAAGTCCGGATAGTCGCAGGAGTCCTGGCTGTTAGTACCGCGGTCGTCTACCACGTACCCTTGCTTGACCAGTTCCTGTTTCAGGCTCTCCTTGAGGAGAAAGCCGGCATGATCGGCGCCGATGGCGATTTTCATCAGGGGTAAACCTCATCTTATCATGATGGTTCGGCGGCGCTTGCCCGCGTGCGCCAGCGCATCCAAGACATCGCGGTGGCCGAAGATTCGACCGTCATGTCCCATGATCGCCGGGTGACCGCCGGCGCCCGGCCGTTCTTCCTGTTTGCGGGCTACCTGGCCCCGCACTTTCCTCTCACCGTGCAGCAGAGCTGCCTGGACCACTATTGCGGGCACAACATCGCCTCCGGCTTCGCCATGATCCGGCAGGGTGCGTGGAAGTACATCTATCACAGCGCGCCCGATCGAGAGCATCCGGCCGTGCGCGAGCTTTACGACCTGGCGGCCGATCCGGACGAACTGCGCGACCTGGCCCGCGCGCCTGGACATCGCCGGCGCCTCGATTCCATGCACGCGGCTATGTTGCGGGAACTCCGCGAGCATCCCGACGTCACCGAAATGCGCTGCCGCGCGGAAGTCAGCCGGGGCTACCCACAGCCGGTTTAGTGGGCTAGAGTGGCAGTATGAGCAGACTGGCAATCCTGGGGGGGCACCCTGTCCGTACCAAGCCTTTCAGTCCATGGCCGCGCTACCTGCCGGCCGACGCCGAGCGTGTGCAGAAGGTCCTCGATAGCCGCCATTGGGGCGGGTTCCCTCTGCCTTCGAAGTACGCCAGCGAGTTCGCGGAGCGTTTCGCCGAAATGCACGGCGCGCGCTACGGTCTTTGCGTTGCCAACGGCACTGTCGCGCTGGTGACGGCGTTACAGGCAGCCGGGGTGAGGTTCGGCGACGAGGTCATCGTGCCGGCCTATACCCGAGATGGAACGGCCACGGCCGTCCTGTTCGCGGGCGGCGTCCCGGTCTTTGTCGACGTCGATCCCGATACCTATTGCCTGGATCTTGACGCCGCGCGCAGAGCCATCACGAGGCGCACCACGGCGATCATTCCCGTCCACCTGGCCATGCGCTTCACCGACATGGACGCGCTGGCCGGGCTGGCAGCAAAGCACAAGCTCAAGATCATCGAGGACTGTGCGCACGCCCATGGAGGGCAGTATAGGGGCCGGGGCGCGGGCTCGATCGGCGACATCGGCTGCTTCAGTTTCCAGGAAAGCAAGCTCATGACGGCGGGCGAAGGCGGCCTGACGCTTACCTCCGACCTCGGTTACTTCGAGGCCATGCAAAGCGTTGTCAATTGCGGCCGCGCGAGCCTCACCGACCAGTACGGGCGCCGCATGCTTGGCTCCAACTACCGCATGACCGAGTTCCAGGCCGCCCTTCTCATCGGCCAGCTCGACATGCTGCCGGAACAGGCCG
>CAZLOS010000038.1:0-41201 GCA_964561215.1 uncultured Solibacteraceae bacterium
TACATGTATCGGAGCCTTGAAGGACAGTCGCTCCCCGCGTGGGGAGCGTGGATTGAAACTCAGTATCCCCGCCGACAGCCTCAAGGCTCGCCGCGTCGCTCCCCGCGTGGGGAGCGTGGATTGAAACGTATACGCAGCCGGCTCGAGTGCGATCCGGTTGGATGGTATTGACGCCCCTGAGTCAGGCCAGCCATTTGGCAGTCGCGCCAAACAATGGACCGCCAGCTTGGCTTATGGACAGACGGTACGAGTTACCGTAAGGAACAGAGACCGGTATGGCAGGCTCGTCGCGCGAGTGACTCTCCCGGGTGGACGCGACCTTGGCGGCGAGATACTTCGAGCAGGCCTGGCGTGGTGGTACTACAAATACTCCCGCGACCAGTATTACCGGAGTCTGCAAATCCAGGCACGGATAGCCGGGCGAGGGCTTTGGGCGGACCGTGCGCCAATCCCGCCTTGGGAATATAGAACGTTCAAACGGCACAGAAGAAGATAACTAACTTGGTGCCAGGAAGCCGTGAAATAATCGGTTTGCACGGCGAACCCGGATTGGCCGTGAGAACGAGCCGTCGTACTGCCGAACTCGGATCCCGCGAGTTGACCAGCGAGCGCCCGCGGCTATGGCCTTCCCGTTCTCACTCAGGCCGGCTGCACGCGGCTGAGCTTGAAGTATCGTTGCAGGTTGTAGGTCATGCACGCCCAGAGCGCTTCGACCTGTGCCTTCACTATCCCCCGGCAGCGCAGCCACGCATGCGGAAATTCCGCCACCGGCGCACGCTCTTTGTAGATCGCCTTGCCCGCCCCGGTCGCCATCTTCGCGTGATAACGCTCGACCCCGCGCCGGGCCGCACCCACCACCGCCTCCCGCGAGGTGTAATCCCCATCGGCCACCGCTTGCCGCCGACACCGGCCCGCGATTTGCTGGACGCGGTCCAGCGCCGGCAGCCGGTGCGCCGAATCCGACGGCTGCCTGCTCGCCGCCACATCCACGATGAGCTTGTGGGTCGTGTCGGTCGCGAGTTGCACGTTGTCGGCGGGGGCCAGTCCGTGATCGGACGTGCGCATGAACTGGGCATCGGCATCGGTCGTCGAAGCCTGGCACGGCTTGTCCCGTTCCCACTTCTTCTCTGCCTGCAAACGCTCCACTTCCACCAGCTCCTCCCGCTGCAGGACCTCCACGTGTTGCCGGGCCAACTTCAGGTGCTCGCGGATCTCGTTCGCCCGGGAGAACGTCTTCTTGTTCACGCAGGCTCGCACCTTGGTCCCATCCACCGTCACCCGTTCGAGCGTGATCAGTTACTCCATCGAAAGGATTCCCAGCACCTGCACGAAAAGGTTCTGCAGCGCCTCGCCATGCCCCACGCGGAAGTCCGATAAGGGGTGATGGTTGACAACCGGCAACCCCGTGAGCCAGCGCAGACCAGGCTCGTAGGCACACTGCCGTTCGATCGCGCGTGCCGGATGACCGGCTTCAATCAACTTCTCGATGTCGAGAGGCTCCAATAAGGCCTGCTGCCGATCGATCGTCTCAAAGCGCGGAGCGATGGTAGCGGTGCCCACATCCCAGTCTACGACCCCCAAAACAGTTTACAAGACAATTGTTTCGACTGTTTCACGGCTTCCTGCCCCCGAGATTCCATGTCCCGCGTGGTTTTCCATAGCCGCCGTATAGAGTCCGCTTCCGGTCTTAGCGCGACACCTGAAGGTCCTATGTGGTTAACCGGCCGGCGCGCTGAGATTTGAACTCGTCCCCTCCCCCAAGCCAACTGCGCTCCACCAGCCCCCCGCGCCCCATCTCTCATCCCGCGTTCTCAATCGACGCGAGTGCCGCCCTCTGCATTGCCGCCAGGCCGATTCCATAGTGATCGTAAAGTTCCTCGCGCGTGCCGGACTGCCCGTACGAGTCCACTCCGAGCGCGATCGTTGGTGCGCCAAAGACGCTTCCGATGAATGAGAGCGCGTGCGGATGCCCGTCCATCACGGTGACCACCGGGCAGTGCCGCTCGGCCGGCGGCATCAGCGTCTCCAACGGGTGTACCGTACTACCGCCGCGCATCCGTGCCTGGTTCGCTTGCTGCCAGCCGCGAAAGAGCAGGTCCGGGCTGGTGACGTTGATCACGTTCACGAACATCTCCTCTTCGTCCAGTTGGCGGCTGGCCTGCACCGCCAGCGGCACCAGCGCCCCGCACGTGAACAGGTTCACCACGTTCTCGCCCGGCCGGTAACCCGGCTCGCCGGCGCGGTCCACCAGCCGGTAACCGCCTTCGAGCACCTTGCGCCGCAGTTCCGGACCGGCCGGCAGCAAGTCCTGCGGCTGCGCCACGGTGGAGAGCCTCAGGTAGACGCTATCCGCGTCCGGTTCGTGCAGCATGCGCCGCACGGCTTCGAACAGGATCCATTCCACTTCGCGCGCGAAACACGGTTCGTAGTAACACAGCCGCGGGCTCTCGATGCCGAACGCCGGCGGCATCAGCGACTGGTGCAGCGCCCCTTCCGTGCTGAGACTGATGCCGGACGGCGTGCCGGCCAGGATGAAACGGGCGCCGTTGTAAATGGAGTAGTGCAGCGCATCCAGCCCGCGCGAAATGAAGGAATCGTAAATGGTGCCCACCGGCACCAGCGGTTCGTCCAGCAGATCGCCCGCCAGCCCCAGCGCACCGAGCATCAGGAACAGATTGTTTTCGGATATACCCAGCTCGAAATGCTGCCCGGCCGGACTCTGCTTCCAGTGCACCAGCACGGGGATGTGGGCGGCCTCGAAATAGTCGCACCGCTCTTCAGGACAATAGACGCCCGCCTTTTGTATCCAGGTCCCGAGGTTGGTCGAAACGGCAACATCCGGGCTGGCCGTCACCAGGCGCTCGCGAATGCGCGGGTGCCGCGCCAGTTCAGCCAGCACGTGCCCGAAGGCCTGCTGCGTGGAAACCTCCGCCGCATAGGATGCACCCAGTTCTTCCGGCACCGCGATGTCGAGCGGCGGCGCGGCGCGCCTGTCGCGTCGTTTCCCGTTCAGCCGCTGGTGGACTTCGGCGGCCAGTTCCGCCTCGGCGCTCGCCGGCGCGAACCCGTCGAACTCGTGGCCTCGCTCGACGCCGCTCGCCACACGCAGGGTGTCCACCTGTTGTTCGGTCAGCAGGCGAGAGTGATTGCCGGGATCGCCCGCGATTGGCAGCTTCCACCCCTTCACGGTGTATGCAATCAACGCCACCGGCCGGTCCGTAATCGTTCGGACTTGCTCGAAAGCGGCCGCCAGCTTCACGAAATCATGGCCGCCCAGGTCCGCCACAAGTGCCGGCAGGTCGGCGCCACGCAGCAATTCCGAGAGCGTTTCGTCCGCGCCGCACAACCGTTCACGCAACACTGCGTTATCTTCGATTCGCAGCAGGCTCTGGTACTCCTCGTTCGACATCTGGTCGATCCGCGCCCGCAGCCGCTCGCCGCCCGGCCGCTGGAAAATGCTCTCCAGACGGCGGCCGTATTTGAGCTCGATGGTGTGGAATCCAAAAGACCGCAACATTTCGGCGATCTTCTGCACACGCCCGCTGGGCACCACGCGGTCCAGGCTCTGCCGGTTCAAATCGATCATCCACAGAATCCGGCCGAGATGCTGCAGGTTGTCCTCGCCGAGCGCCTCCCAGACGTTGCCCTCGTCCAGTTCCGCGTCGCCCATCAGGGCGATGAAACGGTGCGGTGCGCGCGATCCGAAGTGATCCTTTACATATCGATCGACGAGCGCCATGAAATTCGGCGCCACCACGCCCAGGCCAACCGACCCGGTGGAAAAATGGAACCCGTCGGGATCACGCAAGCGGCTCGGATAGGCCTGCAATCCGCCGAACTGGCGCAACTGGCCCAGCTTCTCCTTCTCCAGGTTGCCGAGCAAGTACTGGATTGCGTGATAAACCGGCGAGGCGTGCGGCTTAATCGCGATGAAATCCCCCGGCTCGGCGGCCGTGAAATAGTAAGCTGTCAGCAGGTTCACTACCGAGGCGCAACTGGCCGGGTGGCCGCCCACCTTCGTCCCGTCCGGATTGGGCCGGACGTGGTTGGCGTAGTGCAGCATGTAAGTGCTCAGCCACAACACGCGTTGGGAGATGCTCTCAAGTAGTTCCAAACGCGAATCCGTCATCGTTTTTATCCCTTCGTCGGCGGTCTTCACAACGGCCGGGACTCATGGACTTCGTTTGGTCTTGGAACTGGAATGACTGCAGTGGTGCCGTCGTGTCGCACGCCGGCCGCCTACTTCCGCCCCAGGAATTCCACCAGCCACGCATCCACCGCGTCCACTTCTTCGGGTACGGTGTTGTGGCCGGTTTCGAGCGCCAGCATCAGCTTCTTGGGTCCTGGGATGACGTTGTAAGCCGAATACATGGAGGTCGGCGGGCAGGTCTCATCGTTGAAGCCCCAGGCATAAAGCCCGGTCACCTTCACGCGGCGGGCGAAATTCACCACGTCGTAGTAACGGGAGGTTTCAATCTTCGCCGGCGTGCGGTGCATGAACCGTCCTTCGGTGTCGCGGAACATGTGCGGCCAGCCGCCGGCGCGGTTGTGCAGATAACCGGTGACGTCGGACAGCGCTGGATAGAACGCTGCCAACCCTTTTACGCGGGGATCGAGGCCGGCGGTCACGATCGATAGAGCGCCGCCCTGGCTGCCACCCGTCACAGCCAGGCGTTCGCCATCCCAATTCGGCAGGCTCGTCAGGAAGTCGTTCGCCCGCACGCAGCCCAGGTACACGCGCCGGTAGTAGTAGCGGTCCCGGCTGTCCAGCCCGGATGTGGGATAGTGGGCGAGCGCACCGGCGCCAAGCGAATCGTAGACTTCCTTTTCCATGGTCACCGGAATCCCGTGAATGCCGATTTGCAGCGTGATGATGCCATGCGAAGCCATCTGCGCCAGACCACGATACGAGCGCACACCGGCACCCGGAACGGCCAGCAGGGCAGGATACTTGCCGGGCGCCTTCGGCTCGCACAGAATGGCGTAGAGCCGGGAAGGCTGCATGCTCATGCCGATGTTCTGCATGTTCACCTGAGAGCACGCGACCGTCGCGTTGCCGTAATCGGGCAGCGGAGTCAGTCTGGCGTCTATCGGTAGCTTGGCCAGTTGGGCCTTCCCCTCGGCCCAGAACTGGTCGAAGTCCGGCGGATCGACCTGGGTCGGTTGGATCGCCTCCGGATCAAACGCCGCCGTGGC
The DNA here is from genome assembly GCA_964561215.1 of uncultured Solibacteraceae bacterium. Taxonomy (GTDB): domain Bacteria; phylum Acidobacteriota; class Terriglobia; order Bryobacterales; family Bryobacteraceae; genus JAJFUV01. Next base: position 5,197 of record CAZLOS010000038.1, read on the forward strand.
CAGCCCGCGATAGGTTTTGCCATTGCGCTCGACTGTCGCGACGCAGCGCAGGAAGCCCGGTTCCTTCATCGTGCCGCCGTCCACCGTGATGCCGTTTGCGTTGAGTTCAACTACCTGGTCCACCTTCGGGGCGATCCCTTCCGGACCAACCCGGACGCTCACCTTGCCGTCCGCAAGTGCGTGCCCATCCTGCACGGCAACGATGTGGAAACGAACCGGCTGGCCGGGCTTGTAGCGCCAGTCGTTATGGTCAGTGGCAACGCGCACCTGAACCGTGCCAACACGCCCCTGCGCCAAGATAGGCAGGGCAAGTAGGAAAGCAAGAATGATTCGCAGCATATTGTGACTCCTAAACACCATACACCCATTGGAAGCCGGCGCGCTGACGGGAGCCACTGTCGGACGGGGCTGGCCGAATTCCATCCGTAGTGAATCTCGGAGTCTGTCTGAAGGTTTAGAAGGTTTAGATGGTCGGGGCGCCGAGATTTGAACTCGGGACCCCCTGCGCCCAAGACGGATTGCGGCATACTCCGGGAACGCCCTGTTTTCAGGCGCTTACGATTCAAGCGGATACCGGCGGCGAGTTGAAGTCCGTAGAATCCGGTTGAACCCGGAAGCACCGGGCAGCTACAAAATCATCTACAGCGCCGCAGTCAGTCGAGGGGGTACGCGTGTCGCCCGCTCCATGGAACATGAGGCACACCCACCGGCTCAACTGACAGTAGGCTTGAGGATTTTCTCTTCTACTTCCTTGATCCCGAGTGGGGAGATCGTGACCGCCTCGGTATCCTTGTCGTACTCAACTAGGCGATTCTTGTGGAGAGGCGTCAGCACGGCCCTCTTGAACATCGCGTAATCCGAGTACTCAACCCATGAGAAGAGATCTTCCGACAGCACAGCGTTGGAGGGTTCTTGATAGCAGAGCAGCAAAACCTTCTGCTTGAAGTCCAAGTCATTACGCAAAATGCGTTTCTTGCCAGCCACACGCCAAACATCCGGGATGCTACGTTGCGCCAGCCCGTCCACAAGGTCTTGCGCTTCTTCCAGCGAAAGGTGGTGATAGACCCGGATTAACTCGCACATCACCCAATCGCAGGCACGTGCAATAGTCATGGCGTCAATGCGGTTGGCATCCACATCACCGCCGACGTGCCCGATCCCGCGCTTGTTGCGGACGGTGTAGACGAAGACTAAGGCGCGTGGGACCACGACACGAACTGATTCGGCCACCGTCGTGTTCTTTGCGGTGATCAGGCTACGGCATTCATCCGCGAAGTTCCCAATCTGTTTGTTGAAGGGAGTGTAGCTGCCGTTGATTTCTTGCTGGAGCAACCGCAGAACTGACTCGCAGAACTTCCCGGCGGCGAGCCCGACGTGTTCGTCCTTGCCTTCACCCAGGCGTTTCTTGATATCAATAAAATGCTGGATCAGCCTCGACCGGAAATGGGATGGGACTCTAGCAAGCGCGGTACTCAGCGGCGAGCTACTGCTTGTACTCGAACTGGCCTTCGGCATTCTTGCTCCTCGTCAGTTTTTTGTCGGCAACGAGTCTGCCGAGAGGGCCAGAGAGATCGCTGGTCTTGAAGATCCGGACCAAGTGGTCCTTGCAGTGCTTGACGATATCGCCGATTGGCTTTGGTTGCTTGAAATAGCCTTCCTGGATGAGCAGTTCGAGAGTCGGCTTTGGCCCCTTGCCGTCGATCCGCTTCCTCTCTTTGCTAGGCACAGTGGATTTTGGTGCGGGTTTTCTGCCTCGACCACGTTTGGACGGTGCCTTTCGATTCTCAGGCAAAACTGGGAGCTCGCTCTCCGACCCAGGCACCACATTCTTGAAGATCAGATCCACGATCCTCAACTGGACCTGCTCGGACTTGAACCGGTTGATGATCTCAGACAGTTCAGCGAGTTGAGCCTTTACTGCGTCGAAGTTGTTTATCATAGCGGCGCTACGGCAGTGTGTAGCCAGGTCCATCCTACAACACTTTAGCCAGTTCTTGTTCTGGATATGGAGCCGAGCGAATGCGACACGAGCGCCATTCGGAGAATGTGACGCCGGCGAATCGGGATAAACCGCGCACCTGCCTTTTGTGCAGGTGACCTACCGGCGACCCACTGAAAACACTGGCTGGGGCGCGGGCGAGATCCGCCTAGCGGTGCCCGTGAAGGAAAGCAGCAGCTACAAAATCATCTACAGCGGGTTTTTGAAGGATGCCTGAATTGGCCGTATCCGCTTGATTTTATTGGTCGGGGCGCCGAGATTTGAACTCGGGACCCCCTGCGCCCAAGGGGCCCTCGTCGGCTCCAAAAGCTCCATCGGCTCTCGGCTGTTTCTAACAATTTCAACAATCTGGGGAATCTGCTTCCGCTCGATCAGGAACCCAAATTGTGTCAAAAACATGCGATTCGGACACAGTTGTGGCACAGGTAGCGCCGCTGCCGCGGTTTTGCGTGTTTTTGAGACATTTTCGAGAGAAGGAGAGCAGCGGCGTGCTGTATGTATCTAGACTGAAAGGAGTTACTTCTTTCCGAGAACCTGCTTTTTCTCGCGCCACGCTCCAGGTTGTTTGTGAGGCGGAACCGCTGTTGCCGATGGGTTCTGACACAGTCGCTTGTCCTGTATTTTCTGCTGTCCATAAATAGGGGACATGATGATATTGTGGACAGATGGCACCAGCACGACATGAGTGGGATGCGCCGCTGGCGCACCTTCGGGCTCTTCCGTTCATCCGGGGGCTCCACTTCGATCCCGCGGACAACATGATCGAAATGGTGACGCCACGGGGACGGCATCACTTGGCTGTGGAAGTTAAGCGATCCTACCTCGACCGCACTCTCGTGAATGCAATCCTGTCCCGCGCGCCTGAAGTGTCTTCCGGCAAGCGCCGAACGAAAGGAACACCGGCCGCGCGGCTTGTGCTAGCCCGTTACATTCCGACCGTGGTCGGGGAGCAATTCATCGCCGCAGGCATTTGCTTTGCCGATGGGCCGGGCAACTTGCACCTTCGCCTTGGCGAGGACTACAACTGGACAGTCGTCGGCAAGCGTGAACCGCCCAGACTAGCTGAAGCCGATCGGACAACGCCCGCGACAATTCAGTTGCTATTCCAGTTTGCGACTGCACCCGAGTCAGCAACGTGGACGGTGCGCGATCTCGCGCGGGCAGCCGGCATCAGCAAGACGAAGGTGGCTCTCCTGCTGAACCAGTTCCGCCGCGAACGATTTCTCGGCGGCAAGGCTGAGTTCCACGTGACGCCCGAGATCATCGACAGGTTGGTTGCAGGCTATAGTCAGACGTTGCGCCCGAAACTCGTCATCGGGCGCTACCGCTATCCTGAACCGTCCATCGATCGCTTCCTGGCGCGCTTGTCCGAAGAAGCCAGAACGCAGAAGCTCCGGTACGCATTGACCGGTGGTCCGGCCGCGGACGCGATGCAGCACTTTTGCCGTGGCCCTGAGGCTTCCGTGTTTCTGGCGCAACTGGACGCGGGAATCCTACGTACTCTGCGCCTGCTGCCGGATCGGACCGGGCCTGTCGTCTTCCTCAGGCCATTCGGTGAGCTCGTCTATTGGCGGGAATTCGACGGCAGGATGGTCGCGCCCCCATGGCTGGTGTATGCAGAACTGTTGGTCAGCAGCGATCCGCGAGCGAGGGAGGCGGCAGAAGAACTCCGCCGCGGATTCCTCCAATGAAAGACGTTCTCACGCCGCATCAGATGGCAGATCTGGTGGCGATCGGCGAAATCTGCGCGGAACTGCAAGCCGACCTCGTGCTGATCGGAGCGATGGCGCCGTGGGAAGCAGTCAATCCCCTCACGCGATACGGAAAATCACGCCCAGCGCTCACCGTGAGGCCGTCTTGTCGCGGTACGCTCGGGCAGCTCGCCGCAAGACAGGACCGGGCGCAGGCGGATTCAGAATGGTGTTCACAAAAACTTCGGCTTCGCGCGCAGTCAGGATCAACATGGCTCGTTTTTCATCGAACCGGTATGTCTTGACGGGCGGCGTTCGTTGCCTCTGTTTCCGCACGCGTGGGACGGCTTGTCGCATTCGATAGTCCCCGCATTCAGTGTACGGTGAACACCCGTACCGTGCCAATTGCAGCGTATCATCTCAGTGTGGAGCGGCTCGTGTCCGGCACATAATCAGAACGGCGAGATCAGCATGAATCCATCACAGAAGCGATCAGGAAGAAAAGCGACAGCGATCCAAACACCCAAGCTCAGCAAGAAGACGCTCGAGGGCATGGTCGAAGAAGCAACCATTGACGCCTATGGTGAGTCCGAGCAGGTTGGTGGCTTCTTCACGATGATCGAGGAACACCTCTGCGTTCCATTCACTACGACAGTTCTTGGCGTCGAGGTGGTCGTCAAAAAGATCGACATGACAGAGGATGAGGAGATCATCGCCGTCTGCCACCATGACAAGTACAAGCAGCGGATTCCGATTCTCGATCTGCCGCTCCCCTCGTCACTACCCGAAGGGGCCGAATGGATTGTGGCCTACTGCTATTGGCGAAGAGGCGGACGGTGAGCGAGTATCAATACTACGAATTCCGCGCCGTCGATCACCCTCTCGACGAGCGTGCGCTTCGGACTCTACGGGCGCTGTCCACGCGGGCGGAGATCACACCCACCAGCTTCGTGAATACTTACAACTGGGGCGATTTCAAGGGCGACCCCGATGCCCTGATGGAGAACTGCTTTGACGCGTTCGTATATGTGGCGAATTGGGGCACACGGCGGTTCATGCTTCGCTTACCGGGGAGATTGCTCACCCGTCAGCTTCTCGCCTCGTATTGCCGGGGCGAAAGCCTTCGCGCGCGCAAGGCTGGCGAGTTCGTCGTCATCGATTTCTGCAGACAGGATGACGGCGGTGAAGAGGAAGAAGAAGGCGAAGGATGGATGGCCTCGCTCATCCAGTTGAGAGCTGATTTGCTGCGCGGCGATTACCGATGCCTGTACGTTGGCTGGCTGTGCTGCACGCAAAACGAGGAACTCGACGATGACGAGATCGAACCGCCCGTACCTCCAGGACTGAAGGTGCTCTCGGGATCGCTGGAAGCATTCGCTGAGTTCATGGGCATCGATAGTGGCCTGCTCGACATTGCGGCGGGTGCAAGCGCGCAACCGAAGACATCGCCGAGTCGCGATGAATTGATTGCGTGGATTCAAGCCTTGCCGGAGAAAGACAAGGATGCCCTACTCGTGGATGCGGCGCTGAACTCTGCCTCGGGGCGGGAGCGGAGATCCTCCGGCGTTTTGAGCTGTCACAGAAGAACAGTTCTCCTGCCAAAGCGCAGCCAAAACGGCGTACGGTCGGTGAACTCCTTGCTGCCGCTCGAAAGCTATCCGAAAGAAAGGCTCGTCTGGCGTCCGAACACCAGGCCGCGGAACGCGCGCGCGAGGAGCGGGAAGCGGCCAAAGCCCGCGCTCGATATCTCGACCAGTTGGCCGGGAGGGAGCAAGCCACGTGGCAGAAGGTCGAGATGCTCGTTCAGACCAAGCAGCCGAACAAGTATGACATCGCCGTGAATCTGCTGGTCGATCTGCGGGATCTGGCCGCGCGGAGCAACGGAGACGCGGAATTCCAGGTGGGCTTGGCTACGCTGCGCGACCGCCATGCTGGGAAACCAAGCCTCCTTCGGCGACTCCTAGACGCCGCTTTGTAGTCAGAGTACCCGCAACGTGGGTTAGCGCTATGTTGTCCTCTCTTCTTGCCTGTCCATTACTAGGGGACATGCCACTATTTGGGACAGCGCTCGTTCGCGAGGTCAGGAAGCGCCATACCTCTCTCATGCCGCACGGAGTGACGCGCAAACTTCGAAGAACCAGGCCGGCATGGGACGCTCCAGATCCCAATAGATGCTCATGGGGCGGCTCCCCGTGTGCGAGACATAGTGAAGCGGGCCGAGGAAAACGAACGGCGTGCCTCGCCTTGGCCTGACGAAAAGCAGGAAGCGCGTGCCGTTCTCGCGCTGGCGGATGTAGCGCTGTCCCGTGGGTGATGACTCGGTTGTGGTGCTCTGCGATTGCCAGTGGAACCGGGTGGGGCTTACGGCAAAGTCCTCATATCGCGTTGAGGGCGAAAACGCTTTCTCCGACTTGTCCAACGTTACAAAGAAGATCTCGGTGTTGATCGGCTCCAACCAGAATCGGCCAGTCTGCGTGTGACGGGCGCCAACAAGTGCAGGCATTCCCAAGGCGACCAGGACTTCCTCGCGCATATACTGGCGGTGAAGGAAAAGGGGGCAGTCGTCCAAGGCGGGAAGGTCATCGGAATGGATCTTCACCTGATCGAGCAATGCCTCGCTCAATTCCTGGAACTCCTGGCACGCTATCGGGTGGTTCCGCAGTTGCTCGATCGCTGCACTCCACAAGCATGCGGACTGGCGCGCCTCAGCCTGCAATAGACGGAAGGTGAGCATCTCCGCCATTCGCTTCTCGATGATGGAGAGCCCTTTCAACGGGACCTTACTGCCGGACAACTCCAGATTCAGTCGCAGTCGCCGAACCGAATCCAGGTGAAGAAGCAGGTGAAAGCGTGAAATCAGAGCCTGATCTGCCGTAGTCCATTCCTCGTCGACAAGCTGGGCTTCCTTCAGTAGCGAATGCCACCCGCCGACCGAGGGCTTGTAGAGATCCGTCATCTCATATTTCGTCTCGGCCAGGTACTCGGCCAGAGACGGACGCCGCTGCAATTGTCCAGCGAGCAGGCGCAGTTCGGCGACCATCCTCGCGCGGCTTGCCTGAAGTTGCGTCTTCAGATTGTCCAGGATGATTCTGCGAGCTTCCCTGTCGAGCCGGAAATAGCAGTTCCCCGGCAACCTGGTGATTCCCGTCTCCAGTTCGCGGATCGTCTGTTGCCGCGTCCCACCGAACAGGGCCGTGAACCGTTGGTCGAAGCGAAACTCGCGTCGCTGGTTCCCTATGAAGTCGAGCACCCGGCAATATGTCTTGCCGGTGTCCAGACGGAGCCCGCGCCCCAATTGCTGAAGGAAGACCGTGGAACTCTCGGTGGGACGCAGAAATAACACGCAGTCGATCTCGGGGATGTCGACACCCTCATTGAAAAGATCCACCGTGAACAGGACGTTCACTTCGCGGTTGCGCAGTCGGGCCGTGGCGCCAGCGCGTTCCTCGGGGCGGGAATCGCTGGCAATCGCGGCGGCCGGAACACCGGCAGCGTTGAAGAGATCTGCCATAAATTGGGCATGCGCGATGCTCACGCAGAACCCGAGACACCGAGCCTCGCGCCAATCTCCGTAGATTTCGCAGAACTGACTCAATACGAGGTTCGCGCGCCGGGTGTTGCGCAGGTACTGCGCCTCCAACTCGCCTGTCGCGTACGCACCGCGGGTCCAGGACAGCGTCGACAGATCTGTGCCGTCGTGCACACCGTAGTAGTCGAACGGTACCAGATACTGACGTTCGATGGCGTGCCATAACCGCATCTCGTCCGCTATGCGATGGTCAAACCATGGCAGAATGCTCTCGCCATCCATGCGCTCGGGTGTGGCGGTCAGGCCCAACAGGATGCGCGGCTTGAGCGACGCGATGATCTCGCGGTAGCTGTCAGCGGGCGCGTGGTGTGCCTCATCCAGGACGACGTATTCCCAGTAGTCGCAGCCCAGTGTTTCGAGCAAGCCGCGCGATCGGAAGCTCTGTATGGTGGCGAAGAGATGATCGAAGCTGGATGGTTCCTCTCCACCGCCCAACAACTCGCCGAAAGCTTCGTCACGTAACACCTGCCGGAAGCGGTCCCTTGCCTGCCGCAGCAGTTCCTCGCGATGCGCCAGAAATAGCAGGCGCGGCCTCCGCCCAGCGAAGGGCTGGCGCGCATAGTCGAACGCGGCAACCAACGTCTTGCCCGTACCGGTCGGCGCAACTACGAGGTTGCGAAAGAAGCCGCGATCGGCGCGCTCCGATTCCAGCCGGTCCAGCGTTGCCTGCTGGAACGGGTGGGGCCGCAGGTCAAAGAAGACGGGCGAACTGCTCGCGGCGGTTCCGGGAGGGCGCCGCGAATACTCCAGTGCGGCTTGGACCCGCCGGCATTGGTCAGCATCGTCAGGACGGAACAGTTCAAATTCTTCATCGCACCAGAGCGAATCAAAAGCTCCGCGAAAGCGTTCCACAATCTGCGGCGCTTCTGCCTCGCTGAGCTTGACGGTCCATTCGATCCCGTCTTCGAGCGCCGGTCCGGACAGGTTGGCGGAGTCGACGTACACGCTGCTGAATCCGTTGTCCCTTTGGAAGAGCCACGCCTTCGCGTGCAGACGTCGGCGGCGGCCGTCGAGCGAGATCCGGAGTTCCACATTCGGCAAGCGGGCCAACTCCTGAATCGCCCGCAGATCCGTGGCCCCAATGTATGTTGTCGTGAGAATCCGGACCGGCGCTTGGCGCTCAGCCAGTTGGTGGAATGCGTTCTTCAGCCGCTGCCACCCGCGCCATTGGATGAAACTCACCATCATCAGCACACGGTCCGCCGTGGCGAGTTCCCGCTCCAGTTCGAATCCGAGCCGCGGCTCGTCGATCGCGTTCATCAGCAGGCTGTTCGATCCGAGTGGCGTGGACGGCGGCACAGGTGGTGCGGCTCCCCGATACACGGCTCGCAGGACCTCCCCGGAAGGATCGACGGTGTCGGCCTCGATCTCGTCGCGGCTTTGCGCCTGAACGAACTCCAGAAGCGCGTTTGCCAATTCCGTCTGCCGCTGCTTCCGGGCCTCGGCTGGGAGTGCTCGAAGCGCCGACTTGATCTGCCTGACGAGATGCCGCGCCAGATACTCTGGGCAATCGCTCTCTTCGATCTCCTCGGTCGCGGATTTGAGTCCGGCTAGGTCGGGCGAATCCAGTAGCTGGCGGATCTGGCACGTCACGAGTTGGTCGTAGAGGCCTTCCTTCAGATTGCTCATCGCTGCGCAGCGTTTCGGAATGCCATCATCTCGCGTTTATGGGTTCGGAGCAACGACTCCGCATCTTATTGCGCGTGTGCTATCCTTAAGTTGTCCGAAGAATGTATACATTCTTCGGACGTACCGGTGAAGGAGCTGTCCGAAAGATGTCTACAAATATCGGACAAACGACGGGGGCCCACCGTGGTCCAAGTCTTGCACTCAAGAGCGAGGTTCTCGACCGCATGCGGCGCGACCGCTCCGTGCAGGTTTGGACCCCGAACGACTTCCTTGATCTCGGCGCACGGTCTGGGGTCGACAAAGCTCTCCAGCGTCTTGCGCTGTCAAGCGATATCCGGCGCATTGATCGCGGGCTTTATGATGTTCCGCGCGTCAACTCGCTAACCGGCAAACCGAGCAACCCTGACTACACAGCAATTATCGACGCGGTCGCCAGACGGGAAAAGGCAAGGTTTCTCCCCGATGGGATCACGGCGGCCAATCAGCTCGGACTCACCGACGCAGTACCGGCCAAAGTAACGGTCCACACCGACGCCCGTCTCCGCCCGATTCGCCTCGACAAGCTTGTGATTGAGTTCAAGCCAACCGCGCCGAGCCGCCTCTACTGGGCAGGCCGGCCGGCAATGCGCATTGTGCAGGCGCTTCACTGGCTGCGCGACCTACTTCCGGCCGAGGGAGATTCGATTCTCCGACGCATAAAGAAGATTCTCGACGATCCCAAACATGGGGTAGCAATGCGCGACGACCTTCGTGGCGGTCTCGATGCGCTGCCCGTATGGATGCGTGATCTGGTTACCGGACTGCTTCGAGAAACGGATCGACCCCAGGACCGCAAGCGCAAGAGCGCAACAAGCACGACAATACCTGCCGTACCCACTCGCCCCCGGAGGCGGGCGTGATGAATTCCGGCTTCTCAGCGTTTCTCAAAGCAACGCCGCAGGACCGCCGCGATGTCTTTCTTGGCGCCGCGGCTCGTCTCGGCACGTCCGAACAGAACATCGAAAAAGACTTCTGGGTCACCTGGACACTGGACGTCCTCTTCAACGGCCTGCCTGCTGGCCATCCGCGGTTTCTCTTCAAGGGTGGCACGTCGCTCTCAAAGGGCTACGGGCTCATTTCGCGCTTCTCTGAGGATATCGATATCACCGTCTTTCGGGCGGACCTCGGACAAGAAGCATCCGTGCCGGAACTGGAAGCGATGAGTGGCAAGAAGCGGAGGGCTAAACTGGACGCAATCAAGGACACCTGCCGCGAGTACATCCAGAAGACCCTCGCGACGCAATTTGGCGCGGTTGTCCACGCGGCGCTCGCGGACTCAAATATCGAAACGGGTGCCACCACGGTAGTCGTTGATGCCGACGATTCGGATGGTCAGAGCCTGTTGTTCTGGTACCCCGCTGTGACTGTGCGGCGCGACGACTACATCCGTCCCGCGGTGAAAATCGAATCCGGTGCAAAATCAGCTCTCGATCCGCATGAGAGTCTGGTTATAGTTCCCTACATTGCTGACGAAGTGCCCCAACTCGCGCTGCGTGCCGAACAGGTGACGACCGTGGTCGCGGACCGGACCTTCTGGGACAAGATCGTCATCCTGCACGGTGTTCGGAACTGGTTTGAGCGGCGCGGCGCACTTCGCGGCCAGGGGCAGCGTGTCTCGCGCCATTACTACGACGTCCACCGGATCTTCCGGTCGGAACTCGGAGCGCGAGCGGTCGCTGACCGTCCGCTTGGAGCCGATTGCGCAGCTCACGCTCGCATGTTCTTCAATAGTCCGGATCTTGGCCTCGATACCGCAGTTCCAGGGACGTTCTCCTTAACGCCGAACGCCACAATGATCGAAGACTTGCGTCGTGATTACACACGGATGGCCGGCATGATCATCGGTCCGCCGCCAGCGTTTGACGAAGTGCTGGCATCGGTCGCCGCCCTTGAGAATGAGCTGAATCGGTGAATACTCGAACTGTAGCCATAGGCGAGTCGTGCTGGCTTCGTGTCAATATGGTTCCACGCTGGAAACATATTGACGTGGCGTCCCTCTCGACGAAAGAGGGTCCGACCTTGTCACGCCTGCAAATCGTCGGACGGACGTGTCCACAACGGTGATGTCTTTCTGCTGGCGGAAGAAACATGAGTGACGAACTCCACCGCCTGCGAGCCGAGAACGAGCGACTTCGGAAACTCCTTGCCGAGCACGGCGTCGCGATCCCTCGCGTGCTTGAGAAGGCGCCCGTACCTGAGGCGGCTCAGCGGACCGCACGTTTCACGCCGGAGGAGAAGATCCAGTTGTTTCGCGGGCTGTTCCGGGGCCGCGAGGATGTGTACGCCGTCCGCTGGGAGAGTCCGGATGGACGAACAGGATACAGCCCAAAGTCAGAACGAGACTGGAATGCGTACTACGCGGCAAAGCCTGAAGAGCGTCAGCGTGTTGACCGGGAGACACGCAAGTATCTCCCGTTGACCGACGACGTGATTGGCGCTCACCTCAAAGGCCAGATCACCGCTGGCGTCTACCCATTGCTTGTCGATGAAACCTGCTGGTTCCTCGCGGCCGACTTTGACAAGAAGACCTGGCAAGAGGACGCCTCGGCGTTCCTCGCATCCTGCCGCGAGTGGAACGTTCCGGCTGCATTGGAGCGGTCGAGATCCGGGAAGGGCGGGCACGTCTGGCTATTCTTCAGCCGGCCCGTTTCGGCCATGCTGGCGCGGAGGCTCGGCTGCGCATTGCTCACCCGCACAATGGAACGCCGCCATCAGATTGGCCTCGATTCCTACGACCGATTCTTCCCCAATCAGGACACGATGCCGAAGGGCGGATTCGGCAATCTCATCGCGTTGCCACTGCAAAAGGCTCCGCGTGAGAACGGAAACAGCGTATTTGTCGATGATACGTTCACTCCGTTTCCTGACCAGTGGGCCTTTCTCGGCTCAATCCAGCGAATGGACCTTCAAGCAGTTGAGGCGGTGGTCGCCGAGGCTCAACGCAAAGGCGACCTCATCGGTGTACGTATCAGCCTGACTGATGATGATGACGATGCTCCGGACCCGTGGACGCTGCCACCGTCACGCAAGCGTCTGGAACCACCTGTGGCCGGCCCACTGCCCAAGACGGTGAACATTGTCCAAGCCAACCTTCTCTTTGTCGAGAAGAATGGAATCCCGCCAGCACTTCTGAACCGACTGCTACGCATCGCGGCCTTCCAGAATCCTGAGTTCTACAAGGCTCAGTCGATGCGGCTCTCCACCTACGACAAGCCGCGCGTAATCGGCTGCGGTGAGGATCTCCCGAAGTACCTTGCGCTACCGCGCGGCTGTCTGGCGGATGTTAGGGTGCTACTCGAAAGCCACCGCGTGAAGCCCGTGATTCGGGACGAACGCCTCACCGGAACTCGCATTGAGGTCGGGTTTCAAGGTAGTCTGCGCGACCACCAGCGGGAGGCTGTGCAGGCGGCAATTCAACACGACGATGGCGTTGTCTGTGCCCCCACCGCGTTCGGAAAGACAGCTGTGGCTGCCTGGCTGATCGCACATCGAGAAGTCAACGCGCTGGTCCTGGTTCACCGGCAACAACTGCTCGATCAATGGCGCGCCCGGCTCGCGATGTTTCTCAACGTTCCCGCTAGTGAAATCGGCCATATTGGCGGAGGCAAGACAAAGCGCACGGGGAAGATCGACGTCGCGGTGATTCAGAGCCTTTACCAGAAGCAGGCAGTGAAGGACTTCGTCGCGGAATACGGTCACGTCATTGTCGATGAGTGCCACCACCTGTCGGCGGTGACGTTCGAGAAGGTGATGCGCGAAGTGAAGGCCCGGTACGTTGTCGGTCTCACAGCGACGCCATTCCGCAAAGACGGCCACCATCCGATCATCTACATGCAATGCGGGCCGATTCGCTATCGGATGAGCGCACGGACAATGACGGAGGCAACGCCTTTCGAGCACGTTGTTGTCCCCCGTCCAACCGAATTCCACATGGACCCGACTGCAGGCGAAATGACTATCCAGGACATCTACGCCGCCGTGGCCGCCGACGAACGTCGAAACAACCTGATCCTTGGAGACATCGTCAGAGCGGTCCGAGCGGGGCGGTCGCCGCTACTTCTCACCGGCAGAACGGAGCACCTCGAAGCATTTCGGAAAGGGCTGTGCAACGTTGTCAAACATGTATTCGTCCTGAAAGGAGGCCTCGGGCGGAGACAGCGTCAGGAAGTCGTCGAAAGACTGGCGACGGTTGCGCAGAACGAAGAGCGCGTGATTCTCGCCACCGGGAGTTACATCGGCGAAGGGTTCGACGATTCCCGCCTGGACACGCTCTTCCTCGCGATGCCGATCTCGTGGAAGGGGACGTTGCAGCAGTATGTCGGGCGGTTACATCGCCTACATGATCATAAGCGAGTGGTCGAAGTCTATGACTACGTTGATACTCAAGTAAGGATGCTCGCTCGGATGTATGAGCGTCGTCTCAAGGGCTACAGCGACATGGGGTACAAGGTTCTCGGGCCGTCGGGACTCCAACAAGGGCTCGGATTTGCGGCAGCGCAGCCCAACTGATCCGGATATTTCAGCCTTTCGAGCGCTTGGTCTTTCCGTTGACCTTGGGGACGCACTCCGGACCGCGAGTTTCCCGCCCCAGTTGGCGCACCGTTGGCTGCTCAGACCGCTTTGAAGGCTTTCTCGATGGTGGCCATGACAATGAAAAGCCGATTTGGGTGGTCCTGAAGCTGCACGGGCTCGTGGTGCAGATAGAATGTATGGGCGGTCTCGTCCAGACCCAACGGCGCAGCGCTCGGCGACACGTCGAACACCCCGCAAGCATCGACGTCCAATACGGTCATACCCTCGACCAATCAGTCAGCGCCACACCGACTCGCACTAACGAACGTCGCCCTGAACTACGAGCAAGGGCTGGGGCAAACCTGCCAGGGGCGGCGGGGCCGCAGATCTTTGGAAGGAGAGTACTTGCACGTCGTACTCAATGTGATATATGTTGATATAGAGCAAGCGATGCCCGGTGACCACAAGACGCTGGCGCAAGCCGCAAAAGAGATTGGTGTCTCTGCCGTGACATTGCGGCGGTGGCTGCTCACGAAACGGGTCGGCGAGGTCGGCAGAGACCGCAACGGATGGCGCGTGTTCTCGGACGATGACGTTGCACGCATTAGGGATTACGCGACCAAGGTCACGCCTCCGGAGAAGAAATGATTCGCGACGACGAGTTGCCAGAACTAGAACAACTCAGGCTTGCCGAAGCGACCTTTCCCTTTCGAGCCGATCCGAGCTTGGCCGACAAAGTCATCGCTGCCACGAACGACACCCAGCCAGTCCATCGCTGGTTCAAATTCAAAGAAAGCTTCGCGCCCGATCTGCTCCAAAACGTCGTGGCGCAACTCCACCCGACTGGGCTACCGCGCGAGTTCAACATCCTCGACCCCTTCACGGGCGTGGCCACTACCCTGCTATCCGCCGAGCAACTCGCAACCGAAAACCCAAACACCGTCATTCGCGCCACGGGCATTGAGCGCAACCCGTTCATCCACTTCACGGCACGCACCAAGACGAACTGGCGCCGCGTCGATTGCGATCAATTTGAGCGCGAAGCCCAGCGACTCACCGGTGACCTCAACGAGGAATCCCGCGATCTTCCGGAACTCTCCAGCATTAGGACCGGCCGGTGCATCAGCCAGTACGTCAGCAAACGAATCCTTGCTGTGCAAACAAGCATCCGCACGCTCCCCAACGGCGCGACACGCGACGCACTCCTCCTGGGCGTGGCAGCAAGCATCGAGCCACTAAGCAAAGTGCGAAAAGACGGGCGGGCGCTACGCATAGTTCAGAAGTCACACCCACACGTCAACACTGTCTTGGCAGCACGCTGGGCGCAAATCCACGCTGATTGCGAGGCCCTCCAGCAAAAGCCCGTGCCTGACTTCTCGAAAAGGCTCATCCAAGGAGACGGTCGCGATCTGAAAGCCTCGGGCATTCCGGACGACGCCATCGACCTCGTCTTCACGTCGCCCCCGTACCCGAACAATATCGACTACACCGAGGTGTACAAGCTCGAACTTTGGTTGCTCGGGTTCATCAAGAACGAAGCAGAGTTTCTCGCACTGCGAAAATCAACGTTTCGCAGCCATCCCACATGCGCGATACCAGATCCTAGCGCCAGCTTCACGACGCACCGAAGCGCCGGCATCCTCGAACGACTTCTCGGCCCCGTCCTGGAGCGTGCGCAGGCGCAGCCATGGCGTCACCGGCTCTTCGAAGGATACTTCTCAGACATGTGGAAGACACTGGAGGAGTGCTACCGCTGCCTGCGGAAGGGCGGATACGCGGCTTTCGTCGTCGGGAACTCACTGCACGGCCGGCCAGGAGCGGCGTACCTCGTCCCCACCGACCTGGTGATTGCTGGCATGGCGCGCAGCATCGGATTTGAGACACACGAGACCGTTATTGCGCGCAATCTGAAACGGCGCCTCAGCGGTAACCACTTCCTGCGAGAATCCATCGTGATCGTGAGGAAACCCGATGCCTGACGAGAAGCTCACGTTTGAGGCATCAGCGTACCTGCAAACCCTCATTGGTCGCGAGCTTTTCCGCAGCCGCGAACTCGCTGTCGTCGAACTCGTCAAGAACGCGTACGATTCCGGCGCGCGCAATGTCGCGATCCGCATCGCACTCCCCACCCAGAAGCGACCCGCATCCTTTGAGATCACCGACGACGGCAGCGGCATGGAACTCGCAGCGATCAAGCGCCTCTTCATGGTTGCCGGGTACAGTGAACGGAGCAGCGAAACAGTAAACACCGAAGGACGCGTCCCCACGGGAGAAAAGGGTATCGGTCGCTTCGCAAGCGACCGCCTGGGCAGCTCACTCCAAGTCGAAACCAAAACGGCAGGCCAGGCCGAAGGGACAATCGTCCCAATCAACTGGAACCTTTTCAATACACGAAAGAAGCGCTTTAACCAAATCGAAGTCCCCTACTACCGCCGCCCACTCTCCTTCCTCCAAAAGGGGCAGAGCGGCACGAGGCTTACCATCACGCAGCTTCGCGAAGAGTGGGACCGACCCAGCATCGAAGAACTCCGGCGCATCCTCGCCGAACTCTTTAACCCCTTCGACCCGCCAAAGAACTTCCGAATTGATTTCGACGTCGTTGAGTCCGACACGCTCTCCGGCCCAATCCAAAGCACGCCCATAATCGAGCCCGACTTCGATTTGCGCATCAGCGTCAAGGCCGACGGCGTGCTTGAGCGCATCCTCAAGCACAGCCCAACGAGCACCGAAGCCCAGAAGAGCACGACGAGCACAATTGAAGGAGCGGACAAGCTCGTCGGCCTCCACGGCCGCCTCTACTACTACGTCAAGCGACCAAAGTCGACCCAGGTTCACGGCCACCCGGCAGGCGTCTTCCTGTTTCGCGATGGGTTTCGCATCGAACCCTTCGGGAGCGGCACCGCCGACTGGCTGGGGATTGGCGAGAAGCGCGCCAAACGCGCCGGTCACGCGCACATCGTGCCGTCACGACTCTTTGGGTTCATCGCAATCTCCCGGCAGGAGCACGAAGGACTCCGCGACACCACCAGCCGCGAAGCACTCCTCGACACCGCAGAATCCCGCGCACTCATCCACCTCCTCAAAAGCGACATCCTCGTGTTTCTCGAAGAAGAAATCCGCCGCGGCGTCGCCGAGCCAAGATGGGAAGAAAGCCGCACACGAAAAGCTGCCGAACTCCAGCGCGTACGATTCCAGGCACTGAGCGTCATGTCCTCCGGCGTCGCGCACGAATTGCGCCAGCCCCTGCAAGCAATCCGCAGCGAAGCCGGCAACATCACCACGCGCTTGCGCCAGATGCAGATCGATGATGCCGTGATTAGGAAAGCGCAGGCGAGCATCGATCTGAGCATCGAGCGCATCGACCAAAAAATCCAGCTCATCTCCGCACTCACCGGCACCAAACTCGACGTGTCAAGCGAAATCGACATGACCAAGGTCATCAAAGACGAGTGCGACCAATTTGCCGAGCGTCTCAAAGAACGCAGCATCGAGTTGCAGTTCAGCATGCCGGCCTCGCATAACGCCGTGGTAAGCGACCCGCTCGTTCGCATGATCGTCAAAAACATGATCGACAACGCAATCAACGCGCTTGGCGACGTGAAGGATAACCGCAAACGACGCGTCAAGATCAGCCTGACATCCACAGACGACGCACACGTGGTCGCGGTCCAGGACAACGGATTGGGCATTCCGGCAGAGGTGCAAGAGAAACTCTTCGCAAAATTCGCCACCGACACCACCGGCGGCATGGGAGTCGGACTTTACGTGTGCCACCTCCTGCTCAAATCACACGGGGGAGAAATTACGTACGAGACCGCAGAAGGCAAGGGGACGACCTTTGTCGCGACGTTCGCCGAACAGGAGCTGACCAGTGCCGAGTAGAAGTAGAGTACTCATCGTGGATGACGAGAAGCTCGTGCTTGAGGGATTCAAAACCGCCCTCGAACTCGAAGGGTACAACGTGTGGACCGCACAAGACGCCAACGCCGCACTCAAGCTAGCACAGGAAGCCACATTCGATCTCATCGTCTTGGACTTCATCATGCCAGGCATGGACGGGATTGAGCTGCTCGCAAGAATCCGCAAGCACCTCCCACTCTTGCGATCCATCATCATCTCCGGCAAGATTGACGGAAAGACACCAGAGGAAGACCTCACCAAAACCCTCGGCGAGCAAGTCGAAGCCGACTTGTACCTCCACAAGCCCGTCTCCAACGAACGGCTCATCACCGCCGTGAAAGCACTTCTGACCGACCCACAAGCCGGCGACTGGAAGACCATCGCGGGGCAACTCGTCCAGCGACAAGCAGCGCCCATCGGCAAAGCAAGAGCCACGGCCAAATCCCTCAAGAAGAATCTCAAAAAGAAACGGTGACCGCCCCGATGGCGCACTATTTTTTTGACACGTCAGCGCTCAAGCACCGCTACATCACCTCGCCGCAGCACGCGCGAATCAGCAGAATCGTGTCGGATAAGCGCCACGAGTGCTACATCTGCGACTTCACCATCCTTGAGATGGCAAGCGCGCTCGGCGGCGTCTGCCGCGCCACCAGCGCCGGGGTGAAGAAGTACGACAGCATGAGCGCGCATTTTTTTGAAGACATCCAATTCGGACGTTTGCGCGTGCGCACCACGACGTGGCGCAGCATTCTTCGCGCAAGAAGCCTGTTGCGTTTCGGCGGCGTCATCCTCGGCGCACAATTCGGGAGTGCCGACGCGCTTATCGGCTCGACCTGCCTTGATCTCGCCCACGAACTCCAAGCACGATTCCACTTCTACACTGCGGACTGGCAACAATACGCCGTCTTGCGGCAAAGCGACGTCTTTAGGAAAGGCATGATCCTCCAATACATCCTCACGCCAAAACCAGGCATCCCCGCCCGCACGGGATAGACAAGAGCGCGAACAATCGGAGTGTCTCCGCGATGGTTCAGAAGGACGTTCCCAAGAGTCCAGAAACAGCATCTTGTACCGCAATTGTTGCCGATCCGCTGGGAGGGCGCATTGCAGGCTGGGACCACGCCCACTTGGGCGCCGAAAGTCCCGGCGGCGGCCACTACAGATCCTCCGGGTTGATCTCCGGCATCATGTTGCCGAGCAAAGCAGCCGCTTTTCTAGTCTCAATGATGAGTTCGGCCTCGCGCAACTGCTCAGCGAGATGCTCGTCCTGGTGGAGCTTTGCGTTTTCATCCGCCATGGCGTTGCCGCGCGGCTTGGGCCCACGCTTTCATTTGTCGTGCCGGAGCATTCTGCAGGATCGAGTACTGGTCACTCTTTACTCAGGTCGGAGATGAGACGAAGAGGCGCTCCTTCTTCATAATGGAAACCTTGATCGGGCAGGTTGGCCGATTGCTTCCTCTGTTTCATCGTCTCTATCCGGCTATAGGTGACTGGTGCCCCATCGGGCGCGGCTGACGCCGATGAGGAAGCCACCGGCTCCACTTCGGTTTCCGGTGGCACTGTGCCGTTTGCGACAACCTCTGGAGGTAACCCGTCTACGTACCGGGGTGCCTTTGCCCTGCGAACCTGGACGTGAACGAAGTCGAAGATGGTGCTGTGGTCGACGCGCAGTCCAACGTGTTCTTCCAGGATCTGGGCGATTTCGCGGTAGGTCTTCGACCGGCGGCGTAGCTCGCGGATGAGATCGTAGTAGGGTTCGAGCTTCGAGCGGGGCGGCTTTGGCGGAATCGCGTTGAGGATTTCTGAGAGGGTTTTTTCCATGGAAATCGCGCCTCAGTTCGGGTTGCAGGCGTACCCAACAGGAACCCAACAAGTGCCCAACAGAGCTCCAACATGGTGGGTGTCTGTTGGGTAGTTGTTGCGTGTTCCCGCGCGGTCGCGCGGACCTAAGCCGACAGGCTTAGGGATGGTGTCTATTCTTAGAAGGCTCATTGCTCGGCCTCGATTTTGCGGATGGAGATTCCCCGGATGAACCGCCCGCCACCAGCGGAGAAATGTCCGGCGCGGGTGTCTTCACGGATCGATGCTACCCGGTGGGCGGCAATCGCGTGCATGAGCTGGTCGAGCCCCGCGCCTTTGACCACCACGTCGCGGCTGGCGAAGGCGATCCGGACCTGGTCGGCGCCACCTTCGGCGTAGACGAACTGGTTCCAGGACAGTACCAATCTCTGTTTGGCCAGCACCACCTCCAATGTTGCTGGCGGCTCTTTGGTGTTGATCGTCCACGATGCGCTATCGGCTGAGGCCAGGCTCATAGGAACGTTCCTTTCTGTGGGTATTCACGACCTGCTGTACGAACTCCGCGGCTCTGCGCACCATCTCCCGCGCAATCGTCAGTCCGCGGCAGGTTCCGCGACGCAGGATAGTGCCTTTGCCGCGGAGAAGTTCCGATGCCGAGGTCCGCGCTGCTGATTGGGCCACGGTGTCGCGCAGCCGGTCCTGGTCGCTGGTGATCACGGTGACCGCCTGGCGGCCACGGGACGCCGCGACATAGAACAGCTCCCGCTGCATGCCATCGGCGGAGATGATGACGGAGTCAACGGTCTTGCCCTGGCTCCGGTGGGCGGTGACCGCGTAGCCGTGCGTGAAGCTGCGATAGTTGGCTGGCAGGGTGCGGCCGTCGTCCAGATGCACCTGGCCCGCGTTGCCGATGGCCGAGACCGTCACCAGTTCTCCATTGGTGACGCGCAGGCCCCTATCGCGGCGATTTCCGGTAAGCAGCAACCGGTCGCCGGCGGACACTTCAATGGTGCGCGCCTCCAGAACATCGAAGCTGGCTGCGTGCTTGCTGGTGATGGTATGTTCGGCGCCGTCCGCTTTGCGGACCACTTCCGCGGTATCGTTCTTCGCGATGCCCTTCACCTTGCGATGAAACCCGAGCAGTTGCCCCGGACGAAGATTCCGTTGGTCGGCTTTCTGTGCGGCAGTCCAGTTCAGGGAAACATGACGAACCAGATTTGCGCCTGGCCCGAGCTCGCCACGCATTTTGCGGCGTTCGCGGATTGCCTCAGTTGCACGATCAATCTCCTCGTGGGTAGCGCATACTACCAGGCAACTGGTGCTGCCCGCGGTGTGGTAGGCGTCGGCGACCGCTTCAGCGCGATCGGTAAACGGGACTTCCCGGACCGCGCCCATCCCGGCAAGCTTTGCGAATCCGCGTTCAGGATCGCGGCGGAGTTCGACGATCGCATCGCGGTAGTCCTTCCCGGTCTGCCTCTGCACCTGATTCAACGAGACCGTCTTCAGCCGCGATTCCTTCTCCAGAATCCGAAGCGCATCGCCGGCTTCGACGCTCTGGATCTGTCTGGTGTCGCCGCTGAAGACGATTCGCAAGGAATGGTCTTCGGCCAACTGCAACAGGTCCGACATCTGCCGGGCTGAGACCATGCCGGCCTCGTCAAGAATCATGACCTTGCCGCTGGCGGCGTTCTGAACGCGTGGGTCGCGCAAAAGACGTTCGAGCGTGATGGCGTCGTTGAAACCCACCTTTTGTACTTCTTCAACGGCACTCATCGTTGGGGCCACGGCCAGCACTTCGCGTCCGGCCGCCATCAGGCCGCGCCGAAGTTCTCGCAGTGCCGCGGTCTTCCCGGTACCGGCGGCTCCGCTGATACTCACCGCGCGATCGCGCGACTCCAGCACGAACTCGACAGCCTGGCTCTGCTCGGGGTGCAGTTGGTCCGAGATTGCGAACTGTCGGTCGCCGCCGAGCCGTTCGAATGTGCCTTGTCCGCGGTCAATCGCGGCGATCATGTTGCGTTCGCGTTCCAGACTCGCGGCGGTGGCTATGTCGCGGCCTGAGCGCAATACCGTCCCAGCCGATTCCTGGAAGGCCAACTCGCCTTTCAAGCCGGCGAGGGAAATGTGCCCGCGGCCGTGGCGCAGGGCTTCCGTCAGCACTTCATGGTCAGGAGCTACCGAGACGCGCTCGAAAGTGTGTTCCTTTCCATGCTCCAGGGACGGGACACCGGACTCCAGGGTGATCGGCGCGCTCTTTGCGTTGAGACGGGCGCCGCTGAGCATTTTGCGCTCAGCGGGAGTCAACCGCTCCTGCTGCTTTTCGCGCAAATCGCGTGTTGAAATCTCCGTGAGTTTGTCGGCGCGGGTCTCGCGGACCAACACCGCGACTTCGTTGTCCGTTGGCCGCCGCCCGTGCTGGGCGACAAATGCTTCTATTGCCTGGTCACGTTGGTGACTCCGCTGGCTGAATCTCGCCAACAGTTCGGCGGGAACTCCTCGGATCTCGAAGCCGATGTCCTTCCCCCGTGCATCCCGCTGGTTCTCAATCTCATAGCCCAGGCTTCGCACCTCACGCGCGAGGGCGTTGCGGTAGACCTCCGTGAGGTAAGCCCGGCGCTGGTAGATCTCGGATGCCTGGAGCGCCTTCCATCGGCCCTCCGTGCCGTCGAACGTGAGATTGGCCGCCACAGCGTGTGTATGCAATTGCGGGTCGAGCTCACGGCTCGTGTCGTGGTTATAGACGGCGAGCGCCATGTTCCCGGTCGTCCGGTTTTCGTTGGCTCCGGCCTGTCGAACCCTTGTCGCGGCATACGTCTCAGTTTCCTTGAGCGCCTCGTCCACAGCGCTGCGGTGTGCCGTCACCAGCCGTTCATCGCCGCCCAGAATTGCCAGAACAGAGACCGACTTCGGTGCGGAAATCGTGAAGTCGTACAGGCTTCGCCCCTGCGCCAGCTTTTCCCCGCCTGCGGCGGTGCGGTCAGCGCTGTGTCGAACACGCAGGAACTCGCGTGTCTTGGGGTGCAGCCCCTCGCGCAACGCTTCGAAGTCCTCGGAGTCTACGGCTCCGCGCAGTCCCAGCATCTCGGCGGCGCGCCCGTGCCATTGGCCCGTGACGCGCTCGCCTTCTGCGTAGTAGTCGCTGTGTTCGAGGTGCCGCGACGAGTAGCCTTTCCCGTCCGACATGGCGCGAATGGTCAGCATCTCTATGGTCTCGGCCGTGGGTTTGCCGGCTGCACGACGACGGTTCGTTCCGTCGGCTGCGATGGTGTTGCCAGCCAATAGTGAACGAGCATCCCGATCCCGATGCCCAGCACGAGCGCAAAGCCCGCTAGTGTGTACAGCGACCAGCGGTACTCCGCGCGAAACGCCCCAACCAATTGCTGTGCTGCTTCGCGAGTACTGCTGACTGCTCCCGAACTGACGGAGTGGAGATCATCGATTGCCCGACGAGCCTCGGTCGCTGCGCCCTGGTATGCCGCACCGAGAGATCTCGCATCCTGCCCGAAATCGGCAGTCGCCTTTTTGATTTCGGCCGCGGCAACAGTAAGCGCCTCTGCCGTTGTGGGGATCGTCGATTGGACGAATTGCTGACGCAAACTCTCGTTGATTGTCGCGGCGATGGCAGCCGGTTCGATCCCTTTGGCAACGCCCGCCGGAAGTTCCTTCAAGCGCTGGTCCAGTTGCTCGTGGTAGGCGCAGCTCGATTCATACGCTTGCTGGAAAGCGTGCGTTGCGCGGCGCAGGTTCTCCTCAAGGCACTGCCGCTCCGTCGCCATTCGCTCCGGTGCTTGCACCATGAGCAGGACCGAAAACTGCATGGCTCGCAGGATGCGGAGCATCTCATCGTTCTCCGGCAGGGAGCGGCAATGCCGCAATTCGCGGTAGTAGTCAGCCCTTACGCTGGCGGGCAACGCCGCCGCGATCCGGTCAATCAGGTCGCCGTCAAACGACTCAGCACGGGGCTCGTTCACGGCAGCAGCAGCTCCTTTACCCGGTCGAACTCGGCGAACATGCGCCGCCGGTAGCTCTGTGCCCGCATAACCAGCGACGCTTTTCGCAGTTCAGGCGAATCGGTCGCACGCCTCGCCACCACGCCAAGCGTGACGCCATGGTTTCGCGCCGCGTTTTCCAGAACGGGCAGGCGGTAGTCCAGGTGAATGACCGCTGGTGAATACTGCTGCTGAAACTGCAGGGCCTGCTCTGTCGCGCGCCAATACCGGAAGTCGGTGTGCTCGGTCGTCGAGTTCTCAACCACCAGGTAGTCGGTTCGAGAGCCCAGCCGCGACGCCCAAGCGAGCACGCTTTCCACGCTCGCCGGATCGGCGGTCACCACGCCGACGGCGGTGAAGACGATCCCGGCTTCGGTCACGTCTTCGTACATCTTGTCGAACCACTCGTAGGTCACCTGCCCGGCGCCCGCGCCCATGTCGGCGAGAATCACGGGAGCGCCGTCCGTGAGTTCATCAATGAAAGCGTCCAGCCCGGCGGGCGTGTGGATGTTGACCTTTGGCACCTTCCCGCCGAAGAAGTGTGTCAGCGACCCGCGCGCTTTGTTCTCCGTATCCAGATCGAGTAGCTTCACGGGGATCTGGTTTTCCTCAAACCACTCGGCTAGGCCGGTCATGACGCTGGTCTTGCCAACGCCGCCTTTGCCGCCCATCGATAGAATCACGCGTTTTGCATCGTTCATAGGAGCCTCCCGAAACGGCTGTCAGTCGTCTCTATCCCTAAGGGGCGGGAGAACGGCACTTTGAGACAGGAACGCCGCGTTTTCTGAGGTTCTGTCTCAAAACGCCTTCGGGACGCCCTTTCCCATGGAGGCGGTGATAACCGTGCCGCAGATTGCCACCAGACTAACCGCAATGGTTCCGCGGGCCGATCAGGAACTGCCGATGACGGTCAAGGATGCCGCCCGTTTCCTTGGCGTAAGCCCTCAGACGGTGTATCTTTGGGTTGAGCGAAAGCAGATTCCCCATCTCCGTGTGATGGGCCGCAATATCCGGTTCCTCGAATCGGATCTCCGGCCTTTCCGCGCGCAGTTCAAACAGGAGGTGGTGGAATGGCAAGACCAGTGAAACATGATGGGGCTTGTACAAACGCGAAGGATCGAAGGTCTGGTGGATGGCCTACCGTGACAAAGACGGTGTGCGCCGCTGGGAATCGACGAATACCGAAGACTGGGACGAAGCGCAGAAGCGTCTCAGGGAACGTTTGCAGGCCCGAGACAATAACACGCTGCCAGCGCTGCGCCGCGGGCAGGACCTTACCTTTCGGGAATGGGCGGATTTCTACTTGGAGAACTTCACCAAGCCCCCGTTCCGCGCGCCGAAGACCCACGGGATCAACGAGCGCGTATTGAATCTTCTGAATGCCGTGTTCGGAGAAAAAAAGCTCGCGGAGGTGACCGCTGACGATATCGAGATGTACCTGCGTCGGCGGCTCAAAGAGCGGGTGCGTGTGAAGACGAGGGACGGATTCGTGCAGAAGGGCCTGATCAAAGCGACGACGGTCCACCAGGAATTGCGAGTGCTACGGCGCATGTTGAATGTAGCGGTGCGCAAGAAGTTCCTGTTTGCGAATCCGTGTGCGGGAGTGGAGTTCCCGGCGAGGGTCGATGGGCTCTTCCGGCCGCACTACGTGACTTGGTCGGAGCAACAGAAGATCGAGTTCCACGCGCCCGAGTATCTGCGCAACGTAGTCCGCATCGTCACGGAAACCGGGCTTCGTATCTACAAAGAGCTGACGCCGATGAAGAAGGATCAGCTTGACCTGGAGAACCGCACGGTGTGGATTCCGGATTCGAAGACGCCGAATGGTGTCGCCGAAGTCCCGCTGACGGAGATCGCCGCCGAGGCGTTCCAGCGCCAGTTGGCTCTCGCCGGCACGAGCCAATATCTGTTCCCAAGTGACGGGAATCCGGACGGCTTTCAACGAACGTTCAAGACCGTCTGGCACGCAGTGTTGCGGCGGGCCGGGGTCCGGTATTTTCGCATCTACGATCTGCGATCGACGTACGCCACGCGGCTCAGCGCTGGTGGTGTTGCTGATGAGTGGGTCACGCAATTGCTCCGGCAGGGCGATGCGAAGGTCTTCAAGAAGTACTCACAGATGAAGCTGCAAATGAAGCGCGAGGCGCTTACGAAACTGAATCGGCAGGCAAATGAGAGCGGCGCGGGTTTTGTCACAGCGCAGCTCAACTGACCGGGGTTTTGGCACAGTTATGTCACAGTCGAGGCAAAGGACAGGCGAAAGCGGTGGAAGGCGGGTCGAACAACTCTTTTGTTATCAAGGAGAGGTTTGGTCGGGGCGGGGCGATTTGAACGCCCGACCCCCTGCGCCCAAGGTAGGATAGTACGGTTATACTTAGTTATACTTGGCCATCGAGTAAGCGCTTACTAAATAGGGGCTTAGGTGGGCGTCTACCGTGGTTAGATCGGCCATGTACTGGCATGTCAATCTGAGTCTTAATCCGGCGAAGCCGGGTCAGTTGCGCCACAAACCACGCCACAAAATCCAGATTCTAAGGTAAGCGTTTACTAAGTCATAGAAAAATAAACATTTTCGACACATTTTGTTTGACTTGACGTCGACATGGTTATACGATAGTAATCGAGGAAGCCGAGAATCGAAGACGAACGGACATAGCCGGTCGTTAGTAACAGCGTGGCTTCTGATCTATGCACGGCGCCGAAGTCCCGAGCCGATAGCGACCGCCTGGTCGCCGGGACACCTGATGATGTGGAGGCCCCGTGAGCGTGAAGTCAGTTTCTACCCCACCCCAGCATGAGCGGTACCTGACAAGAGCGCAGGTCGCCGAAATGTACTGTGTAACACCGGATTGCCTGATCAAGTGGGAGGGAAAGGGTGTCGGCCCCAAACCTTTACGGTTCAGTAGGCGTTGTACCCGATACAGGTTATCCGATGTGATCGCCTTCGCTGAGTCTCGCACGCGCGTCTCGTAGGAGCCCACGTGTGCGATTCGACCCCAAGGCCGAAACGGTAATTGGGCCGCGAATCCCGATTGCCATTCTGTGTGATCCATGCATTTCCGCAGAGGCCGTGCGTCTATACGCCATCCTGGTGGACTACAGCAGCACGGGCCGCTCGTGGCCAAGCATTAAAACCCTGTCAAAGCATCTCGGATGTTGTGTGCGCCAGACGCAAACCTTGATGGCGGAGCTGCAGGTTCGCCAACTGATCGAAGTTGAGACACGATATCAGGGGCGCCGCCAGACCAGTAACGCGGTCTTTTTTGTCTGGCGCCCTACTTTTGGTATGGGTGCACAATCATGCACCGGTGCACAACCATACACCCCACCCCCGCATGACAGTGCACCCCCGGGGGTGCATAGCCGTGCACCCCAAGAACCACGCTTAGAAGAACCAGGAGTATTGAACCAAGCAGCCAGGCGTGCAGCGGCGAACGGGCCGGCACGTGCGTCGGAGTATCCGCTCACCATGGCCGCTGCGGGCGCTCGCTTTCCCATGGATGAAAGCTTCTTAGTGAAACTGGTTGCCAAATCGCGCGCGGCTCGGCCTGACGTCACGGACGCCCAAATCGCCGAAGCCCTTGAACGGACCTTTCGCTCGGATCAACGCAACGCTGGCCTGTGGCTATCTACCGTACCCGAGTTTCTTTCGCGAACCAGAACGGAAGTCGCGGCGGCCCAAACACGGTGTGGCTACTGCGCCGGTTGCGGAATCGTTGCCGAGATGGGGGACGTGGAGGCGAAGCCTTGCCCCCAATGCGGCGGTACCGGCGTAGGTAGACAGACTTGACAAGGCAGTGATCATGGCAGTGGAAGGGGGTGGACGGTGACAACGCAAAGGCAGTACTTTTCAACGCGGGAAGCCGCTCAGTTCTTGGGCCTGCATCCGGACACTCTGAAAAGACTGCGCCGGACGGGTGGGGGGCCGCGTTGGATGCGATTGGGGACAACGAAAGCGGTCCGCTACGAGTCCGACGCGCTTGTCGAGTGGACCCGGAGCCGTGAACTGAAACAAGCAGCGTAAAGGAGATCAGATGAAACGCAACGTGCGACAGATTTTCGACGCGATCGCCAACTTGGGCAGCACCTTGGATGCAGCACTGACCCGAGCGGCGGCCGACGGCGCTGAGTATGGCGCGAATGGAATTGAGGTCGAGCGCCGGCGGGCAGCTACGGTTTGGAAGAGGGCCGCGATCGCGTTCCTGGGGTCCACTAAGGCCGAGATTGAAGCGTTGCGCGAGCATGCCGCGGCCGACTCGCGCGGGTTGCTGGAAGCTATCCGCAATGGCCGGGGGCCTGGCGCCGGCGTGCGCCAGTCACTCGCCGACGAGACCACCATGGGCAGGGAGTCCGTCGCCCAGATCCGGGCATCTGAGGCCGCCGCGGCGAGCATGACCACGGTCGCCGGGCAGTTGGCGCTCGGCAATAGACTGGCCATCGCCCAACTCGAGACCACGGCCGAACTCCGCGAACGGCTGAAACAATACCTCGCGGATGCAGAGCACGGCACCGAGTTCGATTACGAGTACTTTTCGATCGACGCCCGAATATTGCCGCTCATACTCCGGCGCCGGGCCGATGGCGGCGACCTACTTGCCGATCACGCGTGTACGGAGAACTACATCGGCCGCGTCGAAACGGCCCTACTGCGTCGCGGCGGTCCGGAGTTGTGCGACGATGCGGACCTTCAGTTGTTCGAGCGGGTCCGCGCCGCGATCGAGACCTTGGATCCTTCGACGTTGCGCGGCCTGACCGATGTCCAAGAGGTGTTGAGCCTGGTCGGGCGTCTGGTAGGGCTCAAGGTCGTCGAGGTCGGGCCCCGGGAACTGCCGGCGCCGCGGCATCGCTCGCAGGCCACAACGAATCCGGACTGGGTTCTCGGAAAGCCGGCTGCTTAGAGCGGAAGGGGACTTCCAGTTAACACAGGGCGGTTAATGTAATGGCGAGCGGTCGATTATCACAACGGCACCTTGTAGCACTGGCCCGTGAAGCCGAAGCGCTCCATTTGCGGCTGTCCGGAGCCACCTACCAGGTCATCGCGGAACAGTTGGGCATTTCGGCGCCAGGTGCCTACAAGGTCGTCATGCGGGCGTGTGAAAGGGTGCATGCGAAGACTCGCGAGAGCGCCCAGGTGGTGCTGCATCTCGAGTTGATGCGCCTCGACCGGTTACTCTTTGCGGTCTGGCCACTCGCAATCGAAGGCAAGAGCCTGAAGGCCGTGGACCGGGTTCTGAAGATCATGGAGCGGCGATCGCGGTACTTGGGTCTGGACGCGCCCACCAAGACCGTAGTGGGTGCTCTGGAGGACTCCGACGTCCTAAGTGACCTCGCGAATAGCGTACTCACGGATCCTGAAAACCAAAGACTCCTTGACTCGATTGTTGCTCGTGCGGCCAAGTCAGGTCCGAAATGCCATAACTGCGGTGGGAAGGATGTCTGCTTATAGATATCTACAGAAATATATAACCGCATGATCTGTAAGCGCAAACAGGAGGAAGGGCAATGACGCCAAACAGTTTCGGCGGGATGGAGTACTTCATCCGTTTGGATTCGACACAGGCGGAGGCGGCGCAGAAGCACTACCAGGATACTGTCAAGGAAACCACGACTGTGGTTGAGTCCGAGGGCAAGCGGATGTCCACCGCCGCCGCGGGCACCTTCCAGCGGATGACAACCAGCATGACGGGCGCCGTGCTGGCCGGCCAAGTGCTCTTTGCAGGCTTCGAGCGCCTCACCTCTACGATAAACGAATTCACGATTGGGTCCGCGAAGTTTGCCGGCCGGACTCAGACCATGGCCGTGGTGATGGATCAACTCGCCAAGGTCAACGGCCTCGGGGCCGGCGCGGTGCGTGCCCAAGCGGATGAAATCCGGAAACTCGGCATCACCACGCAGGAGAGCTACAGCACCGTCTCCAAGATGATTCAGGCAAACTTCGACCTTCGGCGATCTACGGACCTTGCCCGCCTGGCACAGAACGCGGCTGTGATCGCGGGCGTCAATTCCAGCCAGGCGCTCGAAGGGATCTTACAAGGCATCGTGACCAGGCAACCGGAAGTCCTGCGCACCTATGGCCTGGTGGTCGATTTCGAAGCAGCCTTCGCGCGGGCGGCCAAAGAACGACACCGCGCTTTATCATCCGCGGAGAAACAGGAGATCGCACTTCAGACGGTGCTACTGCAGGGCGCCAGGATCGCCGGCGCCTACGAAGCATCGATGTTGACAGCCGGCAAACAATTAACCTCCCTGGCGCGATACAGCGATGAGGCAAAGAACGCGATCGGCGAAGGCCTCGTCCCAGCGCTCGGGCGCGCCGTCGATTGGATGACGCGGCTCGGCAAGTACGCCACGGAGAACGGCGAGCAGTTCTCTCGTATGACTGTGGGCGTCACTGCCCTTGCGGCGGCCGGCGCCGCCTTCAGATTCATGCCAGGACCATTGCCGTTGAAGGCGGTCGCGGCGGCGGTGGCGGGCGGTGCGACCTGGTTTGCCGGACGTCCTGATGAGGTCGAATACTGGCGAGGCCAGGGCACCGCCGCGATCGAAAACCTGATGCGCCAGCGCGACGAGATCAACCGCAAACTCGGGGCGGGCAATGTCTCGAAGATGGACGCCGAATCTCTGAGGGCCGCTTTCGATGCCAACAAAGAGGCCCTGAACACGGTCGTGCGCACGCTGGCCGACAACCTGGCCAAGGTCTACATGGAACGCGGGAAGGGCGTGATGTTCGAAGCGGAGCGGCTGACCCAGACGATGGATTTGGGACGCGGGGTGAAGGTGAGTAGCGGGGAGATCCTCATGGCGATGCAGGCCCGCCGCAACCCGGACCGATCCGGCGCCCTATTCAACCAGGAAGCGTACGATAAGGCCGTCCGCGAAGGTCTGGCCGCGGATGCCGCGGAGAAGTTCAGGAAACGCGCTGAGGAAATCAGGAACCTGGTCGACGCCTTGGATCAGAAGGGACTGGATCCACTGGCGCGCCTCTTCGTCGAAACCACGGCCAGACTACAGGCGATCGTCCAGAAGAATGGGCCTCTCACGGCTCAGGAAATCGACCGCACCACAAAGGCGTATCGGGCGGCCTTTTACCGCCAGATGAAGGCTCCCGAGATGGTGGCGATCGACCGCCGGGAGACAGGCTTCCTCTATGGATCCATGCCGAGCGTCGCGCAGATGGTTGAGGTCGATCCGCAGATTTCCGCGCAGCGGTCCGCTGCGTTCATCGAACGTGCGCGCCAAGCGGCCCAGGCCAGCGTCGACTACCAGGTTCGCAAGGTTCAACTCATGACCGGCCCTGGCGGAGAACTGGAGGCCGTACGCCGTATCACCGAACTGCGCCTGGCCGGGCTCGAGCAGCAACGCCGAATGGGGATGGAGAACCTCGAGTTCGAGATGCGTAGGGCGGACATCCTGAGGGACGCCGAGATGGAAGTGCTCGAGCAGCAGAAACGCCGCTTCGACGATATCAAGGAACAGGCCGGCCGTGTATTCGATGCCCTCCTGACCAGGAGCCAGTCATTCGGCGACGTCATCAAGAATATACTGCGCACCGCGTTCTTGACGCCGATACGTGACTTCGCATCGACTTGGGTCGCGACACTCCTGTCCGGCATGCGGATGAGCCCGGCGCGCGCCGGCGCGGCGATGGGCGGAGCCCCGGCTTTTGCCGGAGGCGGTACGGGCGGTTGGACTGGAGCACTCGCCAGCGTGGGCATGATCGGCGGCGGCGGAGGAGGCTTTGGCTTTCCTGGCGCCCCGGGCGGGACCGTGGGTTTCGCCGGACCGGTCGGGAGTCTGAGTAGCGGCACTGCGGCCGGGGGCTCACCCTTGGGCGGATTTGGCTCGATGGGCGCCGGTTATCTGGCCAACCTGAAATCGTTTCTCGGGATGAGCGGATCGATCGCGACGGGTGCCGGCACCGCCACCACGTGGGGCGCCGCATCAATGACGCAGAAACTCTCCGCTTTGGGGAAGAGCAACGCGGCCCTGCTCGGTGGCGGCATGCTCGCCTATGACGGATTAAGGCGCGGCGGTGCACTCGGTGTGGCGGAGACCACCGCGGGCGGCGCGCTGATCGGGTTCAAGTTTGGCGGCCCGTTGGGGGCGGCGATCGGCGCCACGGTGGGGCTCGGTGCCGGCCTCGTTCGGCTTTTCATGAAGAGCGGGGAGGAGAAGGTACGGGAAAAGATCAGGTCGCTTTACGGAATCGACGTGAACGACAAGGGGATCCTCAGGCAGATCGTTGACCTGGCGAAGGCGAACTACGGCGGTAATCTCGACCTCGCCATCCGAAGTAAGCAGATTCGCGAACTACTCGAGCTCTACTCCCAGGCCACGGGGCAAAGGTGGGGCGCGCGGTCGCTGACCGCGACTCCGATCAGTCTTTCCCAAAGTGCGTCCGGCGCCATCAGTATCATGCCGACGTACCGAAATGGGGAGGCCACCAACCCGTGGAGCGTGGGCGGCCCCACCCCTCTCTCTTCACCACTCAGTGCCGGCTCGGTTTCGATGTCGGCGAGTTTCTCTTTCGACGGTCCGACAACGGAGCGCATCTTGTCGGGCCGGGTAGTGGAAGGACTTCGAGCGAACCCGCGGGAAGTTGCTGGAGCGGTTTCGAGCGCGTATGCGCAGAACTACAGTCGACGCCAGAACTACGCCAATATGGTCGCGCCTGGCCTGGTGACGGCATAGTCGAGGCAATGATCTGCAGGGCGCCCGAGATCGTCATTCGAATGGAATCGATGATCGAAGCCTTGCCGGAGCGCGATCGGCGGGCGGCGGATCGAGAACTACTGGCAGAGCACGGTCGCATCCTAGATGGCGACCGGTGGATGCCAAGTAGGACACCGGTTCTGGAGCGGTTGTTTAGAGAGGCAATTGCGGAGGTTAAGAGTGAACAGGGAAATCGAGGCGGGCATCAAGAGGCGGATCGGGAACCTGAAGATGTTGCTATCCGAAGCGATACGTCGGCGGGACCAGGGTGAGATTGTTGCACTCAGCCGCGATCTGTCAAAGGCCAATGAGCAGCGACGCGTAGGATCCGTGATCGTCCGACTCGAGGCCGCGATCTTGAAAGCTATGGCCACAGGTGACGAGGGTCAGGCCAGCAGGTTCCGGGCGCAATTGGCGAACACCAGGACGGCGCTCGCCCAGTCGCTTGGTATCCCGGTGCGGGCCCTGCAGGAGTGACGTCATGGACATCATCCAAAGGATCGCAAAGGAGCGCCTGGCGAGCGTAGAGCATCGCATCACAGCCGTTCAGCGAGGCCTCTCGCAACTGGCCAGCCGTTGGAAGACGCGGCTGGTTGAGGCATTGGCAGATCCCGCTCGGACCTCGTTGGCGGCGACCAGCGTCCAGGAGATCACCGCCCTGCAGACCGAAGTCCACGGGCAGTTGGTCTCTGTGGGGTACGAGTATTGGGCGCGGCGATTCGTGAACAGCCTCACTGAGTCGCAACAGTTGGCGCTTGACGGCGCCGCGGCGCTCGAATTGCCACATCCGGTCCACCTCAGTGATGTCGACTGGGAAGGCCTGAGCCGACTGCAAAACGTGGCCTTCGCTTGGCTGAATAACCTCGGCTCAGAGGCCTCCGCGGCGATTACCCGCGGCGTCATTACCTCGGCGATCGCCGGAATCCGTAAGGCGGACCTGATCGAGAACATTAAGCAGGCCGTCGACGTGAAGCTGGTGAACTACGCCTGCACCTACGCCGACACCGCCCTGGCGACCTACGACCGTGAGGCACACAACCAGGTGTACGAAGCCGCCGGCGTCAAGAAGTACATCTACGTCGGTCCGCTGGACATCAAGACGCGGCCGTTCTGCCGGAAGCTGATCGCGCATGGGCCTTACACCCGAGCGGAGATCGCAAAGCTCGACAACGGGACGAAGCTCAAGAACGCCTGGACCCATGGCGCCGGGTGGAACTGCCGACACATCTGGATGCCGGCACCCCAAGATCTATCGAAAGGAGAGACATAGCATGAGCACGAACTGGGTAGAGACAGATATTCGGACTCGCTTGGTTGGCACTACAACGTGCCGCCTGGATGGCAGTGACGAGATTATATATCCCAACGATCCGTTTCTGGGCTTCATTTGCCTACGCGAGAACGAGACCGACCGTTTAATAGTTGAAGCCTTGCGCGGGATACCGCCTGGGCGGTATATCGTCCTCAAGATCGACGATGAACTGATCTTCTGCGATTCGATGGCCGGAAATGAATTCCGACGCCTAACTCGAGGCTTTGACGGCACATCTCCCGCCGATCACGGACGCGGCGCCGTCGTCACCTACATGCGTCCGCGAACTGAATAACCGCGGTGGGCAACACCAGATTGATGGATCCGCCGGCCAGTATCGGAGTTTCTTGCTTTTCCTTGACCGCACAGTCTCAACATGTTATATATTTCTTGAGAAAAGTATAAGGAGATACCGATTGAGATCAGCGTACGCGTACCTCAGAGTTTCAGGCAAGGGCCAGGTCGACGGCGACGGTTTCACCCGGCAGCTTGAGGCCATCCGCGCCTTTGCGAAGGTGAATGACATCAGGATCGTGAAGGTGTTTCGCGAGGAAGGTGTCAGCGGAGCCAAAGAGATGGACGACCGGCCGGCGCTCGCAGAAATGCTGATCGCCATGCTCGGAAACGGGGTGAAGTTGGTACTGGTCGAACGGCTCGACCGTCTGGCCCGAGATCTGATGATTCAGGAGAACCTCCTCAGAGACTTGCGTAAACGTGGTTTGGACCTGATCAGTGTGGCGGAGCCGGACCTATGCAGCGCGGATCCGACGCGCACGTTGTTGCGGCAGTTCATTGGCGCGATCGCTCAGTACGAGAAGAGCATGATCGTGCTGAAACTCCGCGGCGCGCGCGAGCGGATGCGCAAGAAGACCGGACGGTGCGAGGGCGCCAAGGCATATGGAACAAAGCCTGGAGAGGCGGCCGTTGTCCAACGTATCCTGGACATGCACAAGGACGCATTGTCGCTCAGCTTGATTACGCAAGTGCTCAATCGAGAGGGCATTAAACCGCGCCGCGGAACCGTCTGGTACCCGGCGACCGTCCGCAATATCATCAACCGCCAGAAGAAGAATTCGTGATGGAGCACGCCACTCTCCCTTGACATTAGCACGTATACGTGTAAATATACTTGCATATGCCAAACAAGACGCTGTACATACGGAAATCCGACCTTCCCATCTGGGAAAGGGCACACAAGCAGTTCGGCGATGCCCTTTCACCGATGGTGACGGAATCTTTGCGGGAGAAACTGGAAGCGTTACGGGATGCGGACAAAGAGGCGTTCGCCGCGGCGGTAGCATCGGCGCGCTCTTTCTGGAAACGATACCGCGCGCTCATCGAGGCAGAGGAATTGCCAGAGCCCTACCTGTCGGCAGTGAACGAGATCGGTGGCGAATTAAAGGCCTGCGATGACCCGTTCGTGGCCGCTGGTTCTGGCGCACAAATGAAGCCGGTGAAGAGGGAGGTGAGGAAGCATCGATGATCTACAAACGGAACAACACCTGGCACATGTACGCGTGCCTGAACGGGGTCCGCTACCGCGAATCCCTCCACACTACCGATCGCCGTGAAGCGTCCCGTCTGGAAAAGAAGCGGGTCGGAGAGATCCAGCAGGGTAAGGGCGCATCACGGTCTAACCGGAGTTTCGCAAGAAAGCCCTTCAGCGAGGCCGCAGACGAATACCTGGAGGACCGGAAGGCGTCGACGGCCGAACGCACCCAACAACTCGAGCGAGAGCGCCTGAAGCCTCTACGTGCGTTCTTTAAGAGCAAGTCCTTACTGCGTATACGGGCCGAGGATATCGCCGCCTACCAGCGGACGCGGCGCGGAGTTGTCCAGAGCAGAACCCTCAACATGGAGCTCGGCGTATTGCGGCAGATGATGACGCGGGCGAAGACCTGGAACCTGGTCAGGGAGGACGTCACCTTCGACAAAGAGAAGCCTGGTTCGATCGGCCGCGTGCTCACTCCGGAGCAAAAGCGTCACCTCTTTCGGACCGCGGCGTCACGGTCAGAATGGCAGGTGGCCTACCTCGCGGCCGTGATCGCGGTCTCAACCACTTGCCGCGGCGTGGAGCTAAAGCACCTTCAATGGCAGGACGTGGACCTATTCGCCCGCGCCGTGACCATCAGACGTAGCAAGACCGACGCCGGCCTAAGGGTCATCAGTCTCAATGATGACGCGATGGCCGCCCTTACTAGATTGCGGGCCCGGGCGGACTTGCACAATGCCACGGATCCCGAACACTACATCTTCCCGACGTGTGAGAACGAGCACATCGACCCGACCAGGCCGCAAAAGACTTGGCGTACCGCTTGGCGCGCCTTGTTGCGCGAAGCGGCCCGGCAAGCTGGCAGAGCGGCCGCAAACAAAGCGCTGCATGCAGGCGCCGGCCTTGGCCGCGCGAAGGAAATCTACCGTAGAGCCGCGGCCCCGTTTCGGGGCTTCCGGTTCCACGATCTGCGTCACCAGGCGATCACAGAACTGGCCGAGCATGGCGAGCCCGATGCTACGATCAAGGCGATCGCCGGTCACATCAACCAGGCGATGCTTGACCACTACTCGCACGCCCGCTTAGCAGCGAAAAAGCTGGCAACGGATGCACTTTCCTCGAATCTGATCCA
Organism: uncultured Solibacteraceae bacterium; assembly: GCA_964561215.1. GTDB lineage: Bacteria > Acidobacteriota > Terriglobia > Bryobacterales > Bryobacteraceae > JAJFUV01. The sequence continues at coordinate 40,993 of CAZLOS010000038.1, forward strand.
GGCATCCGAAGATGAAGACACGGCCCTCACGGAGGCTATTCAGTAAGGGTCACCCCACAAATTACGCCACAAAGGCCGGGTTCGCCACCCGGCCTTTCCTGTATCTGATTGATTCTATTGGTCGGGGCGGGGCGATTTGGACGCCCGACCCCCTGCGCCCAAGGCAGGTGCGCTACCAGGCTGCGCTACGCCCCGACCGTAAGTGGCTT
>CAZLOS010000039.1:0-40436 GCA_964561215.1 uncultured Solibacteraceae bacterium
GCGCGCGGCGTGGAGGTCATACTGTACCGGCCCGGAGTCATAACGGGGCGTTTGGCCGGCGTCGCGCCAAGCAGGTTGGCCAAACTAAAGGTCCAAGCGATCGAGGTCCTCTATTTGAAGGGCAACGTCGTATATGGACCTGTCGGCGTCGCGCCGGTGGCCCCCGATCCGGACGGCACGTTTCGGATCTCGTCGCTCCGGCCCGCCGAGTACGTGGTCGAGATCACCTCGGAAACGCAAGAGCAGATCGTCCCCTCTAAATTGCCCGAGTATACGGAAACAAAGCCGCGCCCCTGGGGATTCAGCCGCCGGTTCTGGCCGGAGGGATTCGAAGGCTATGCGCCAAGCGTACGGCTGCTGTCCGGCTCGGAAATGTCTTTCTGGAACGTCGACGTGGAAGCACGCCCGCTCTACCGCATCCATGGGACCCTCGCGGCATCGGGATGTCTGCCTGGCGAAAGCGTGAAGCTGGCGCTCGTTCAACATTATGGAGTTGCCGCAATGAACCGGGCAGTCAGGAAGCTTCCGTGTGAATCCGAATTCACCGTTACTGATCTCAACCCGGGCCGCTATCATCTGGGAGCCTGGATAGACGGCCGCGCCGCCGCGGAACGACCGTATGCCGATGCGGATGTGGTAATCCAGGACAGCGATCCGCAAATTGTCCTAGCTCCCGTGCCGCCTCTCCGGATCGCCGGTAGGGTCAAATTCCCCGAAGGATTCCCGGCGGCCCTGAAGCCGAAGCTCGGCGTGTCTCAATGGTCGAATCTGAACACGACTTTTCCGGATGCAAACAGACCCATACGGATTGACTCGTCGGGTGCGTTCGTCCTCTCCCTGCCAAATTCGACTGCCGTCAAGTTATCTCTGAATGGGCTCCAGGCGCCTTACTACGTCAAGCACATTCTCTACAATGGGTCGCCCATTGCAGGTCCCATGCTTCAACCGAATCCAGGCGCTCTGACACAGGATCTGGAGATAGTCCTGTCCGATAGGGCGGGAATCGTTTCGGGCTCCGTATCGGAACGGGGCCGCAGCGTGCCGGGAGCCAGCGTGATGCTGGTGGCCTGGCCGCCGAAGCTGGAGCAGGGATTTCCTGTAGTCGAGTACACCCGGGCCGACGATGCGGGACGTTTCGCCAAAGCTGGGCTCGCACCCGCTACGTACCGTGTTCTCAGCCTGGCGTCGAGTATTCCGCGGGAGATGTTCCACAAACCCGGCGTGCTGGTTGAATGGGCGTCCCGTGCCGCGGAGGTCCAGCTTCAGGAAGGTGCCACCGCGGTGGTTAACGTAGAAGTCACGGAGAGATAGCGGCCGACGCAAGACTCAGGCGAAGAACGCCTTCCAGGTGACGTTAGTCAACGCGTGTGCCACCATGGCCGCTCGGATGCTGCCGGTCTTCAGGTACGCCCGCCCATAGAACCAGCCGGCGATGGCCGCGATGAGCGCGAACTTCCAGTTTGGGAATGCTCCGAACGGCAGGTGCACCGCGCCGAACAGAAGGGACGTTGCCGCGAGCGCAAGCGTGACGCGCCCCGTCCAGGCGCGCAGCCATTGCAGCAGCAGGCCGCGGAAGAAGAACTCTTCCGACAATCCCACTACCCAAAGCATTGCCAGGAACGTCAGAATGATCAGCCACCAGGGCAGGTTGTTCCATCGAAACGCTTTGAATTTCAGTGTGAGCGACAGAACCAGCCCAATCGGAATGAAATAGAGGTACTGCAACGCGCCGACGGCCCACTCGCGGCGGGTGGGAAGCAGCCCCAGCCCCACGCCTTCCATGCCCCGGAAGCGCAGCGCCGCCGCCACCCCCAGGCGGATCCACATCAGTTGACCGAGCGTCGAGCCGGGCAAATCCTCATGCGGACCGAGGTAGATGCGCGCGAAAACCTTGCTGAGCAAGACCCCGGCCATGAGCACAAGGAAACCCACGTCCCCATACCAGCGCCGGGGCAGGATCAAATACCAGGCCGAGACCAGCGAGGCGAACAAGGCCAGCAGGGCTAGGGATTCCCACCGGAAGGACAGGAGCGGAAGGCTATAGAGCAAGTACGTAACTATTGCGCTGGAGACGAGGCCAGCCGCAACGCAGCCGGATGAGAAGCGATCCAGCCACGAGCGGGTGCGTCCCGACATGGTCAGGAAATAGAGGGTGATCTCTACCAGGAAGGCCGGCAGGGCAGCCAGGAGCAAATACGTCGGGACATGGCGCACCTAACCATCATAAAGAAAGCCCGCCCCCGAGAACGAGGGCGGGCCATTCTGTCTTCTGTATTCTGTCTTCTGACTACTCTAACTAGTACTCCATGCCGTGGTCATGGCCGGGCATCGGAGCGGCAGGCTTCTTTTCGGGGATCTCGCAGATCAACGCTTCGGTCGTCAGCATGAGAGCCGCGATGGAGCTGGCGTTCTGCAGAGCCGTGCGGGAAACCTTGGTCGGATCGATGACGCCTTCCTTCACCAGGTCGACATACTGCTCGGTGTCGGCGTTGAAGCCGTAGTTCACGTCGGAATTGGCGCGAATCTTCTCGGCCACAATGGCGCCTTCGAGGCCCGCATTGCCGGCGATCTGGCGCAGCGGTTCTTCGCAGGCGCGGCGCACGATGTTCACACCGATCTGTTCGTCGCCGCCGAGCTTCAGGGATTCCAGAGCCTTGGCCGCACGCAGCATGGCCACGCCGCCGCCCGGAACGATGCCTTCCTCGACCGCGGCGCGAGTGGCGTGCAACGCATCTTCCACGCGAGCCTTCTTTTCCTTCATCTCGGTCTCGGTCGCCGCACCGACCTTGATCACCGCCACGCCGCCGGCCAGCTTGGCCAGCCGCTCCTGCAGCTTTTCACGGTCGTAGTCGGATGTGGTTTCTTCGATCTGAGCGCGCAACTGCTTGATCCGGCCTTCGATGGCCTTCTGGCTGCCGGCACCCTCGATGATGGTGGTGTTGTCCTTGTCGATGACAACGCGCTTGGCCTTGCCGAGATCCTCCAGCTTCACGCCTTCCAGCTTGATGCCGGTCTCTTCCATGATGGCCTTGCCGTCGGTCAGGATGGCGATGTCTTCGAGCATCGCCTTGCGGCGATCACCGAAGCCAGGCGCCTTTACGGCGGCAACGTTCAGCGTTCCACGCAGCTTGTTGACCACCAGGGTGGCCAGCGCTTCGCCTTCCACTTCTTCGGCCACGATCAACAGCGGACGGCCGGAGCGGGCGATCTGCTCGAGCAACGGCAGCAGATCCTTCATGTTGCTGATCTTCTTCTCGTGGATCAGGATGGAGACGTCTTCCAGCACGCACTCCATGCGGTCCGGATCGGTGACGAAGTAGGGAGACAGGTAGCCGCGGTCGAACTGCATGCCTTCGACCGTCTCCAGTTCGGTGGTGATGGTCTTGGCTTCTTCCACCGTGATGACGCCGTCCTTGCCGACCTTCTTCATGGCTTCGGCGATCGTGTTGCCGATGGTGCTGTCGCCGTTGGCGGAAATCGTGCCGACCTGCGCAATGGCGTCGCCGGAAATCGGCTTGGAGAACTTCTGAATCTCCGTCACCACGGTCTCGACGGCCTTGTCGATGCCGCGCTTCAGGGCCATCGGGTTGGCGCCCGCGGCCACGCTCTTCACGCCTTCACGGAAGATCGACTGGGCCAGAATGGTGGCCGTCGTCGTGCCGTCGCCGGCCACGTCCGAGGTCTTCGAGGCGACTTCGCGAACCATCGCCGCGCCCATGTTCTCGAGCGGATCCTTTAGTTCGACTTCCTTCGCCACGGTGACGCCGTCCTTGGTAATGGTCGGGCCGCCGAATTTCTTCTCTAGAACGACATTGCGGCCCTTGGGGCCGAGTGTCACCTTCACTGCATCGGCGAGTTGATTGACGCCGCGCAGGATCGCCTGCCGCGAGTTCTCGCTGTATACAATCTGCTTAGCTGCCATGGATAACTCTCCTTAAAGAACCCTTTAGTTCAGAACTCCGAGGACCTCGTCCTCGCGCATGATCAGGTACTCCTCGCCGTCGATCTTGATGTCGTTGCCGGAGTACTTGCCGAAAAGGATGCGGTCGCCGGCCTTCACATCCAGAGGCACCAGCTTGCCATCCTCAAGGCGCTTTCCCTTGCCAACAGCCACGACCTCGCCCTCCTGGGGCTTTTCCTTGGCCGTGTCCGGGATGATGATGCCGCCCAGGACAGTCTCCTTCTCCTCAATCCTTTTCACCACGATCCGGTCGTAGAGCGGTCGAATCTTCATCTACTAAACCTCCATCAGAGTGAGTTTGCAACTTTCGAATGGGGCTACAGCGGAATTCAACCTGCCCCGATGTCTATTATTAGCACACTCCAGTGACGAGTGACAAGGTTAAGTTATAACGCACAGAAAACAAAGGAAATATTATAGACCTGACAGAAACAAGCGCAAGTTTTCTGCAAGTAGTTCCCTACGGCCGCAGACTTTGCGATACTCGAAGTGTCATGTCCCGAAAACTGTTGCTTGCCAGCCTGGCTCTCCAAGTGGCGCTTGCCGCCACGGCATTCGCCGCCCCGAAGATGAAAGCGCTCATCGTCGACGGGCAGAACAACCACGATTGGAAAAGCACGACGCCGGTATTGAAGAAGGACCTGGAGGATTCGGGCCTGTTCCAGGTGGACGTGTCCACTACACCGCCCAAGGGCGGGCCGATGGAGCAGTTCAAGCCGAATTTCGCCGCCTATCGCGTGGTGGTTCTGAATTACGTGGGCGACAACTGGAGCGAGCCGGTGCGCGCGGCATTCCTTGACTATGTCCGCAAGGGCGGAGGCGTGGTAGTCTTCCACGCTGCCGACAATGCCTTCGGCGACTGGCCGGAATTCACCGAAATCATAGGTTTGGGCGGCTGGGTGGCCTGGAACGAGAAATCGGGCCCGTATCTCTATTGGAAGGACGGCAAAATCGTGCGGGACGACTCTCCGGGCCGGGTCGGCAACCACGGCAGGCAGCACGCCTACCAGATCACGGTGCGCGACCCAAAACATCCCATCATGGCGGGGCTGCCGCCGGTGTGGATGCACGCCAAGGACGAATTGTACGATCACATGCGCGGGCCGGCGAAGAACCTGACGCTGCTGGCCACGGCGTACTCGGACCCCGTCACCAGGGGCTCGGGCAGGGACGAGCCGCTCATGTTCACGATTGCCTATGGGAAGGGGCGGATCTTCCACACCATGATCGGCCACGATCCGTCTTCGATGAGCTGCGTCGGATTCATCGTTACGCTGCAGCGCGGCGCGGAATGGGCCGCCACGGGGAAAGTGAAGCAGAAGGTTCCGGCGGACTTCCCGACGGCGACCGAGGTCCGCACGCGCCCGTAACGCGAAAATCGCTATCCTGAAAGCAGCATGCGGCGCGCGCGCTGGATTCCTCTCGTCCTGATGGTCCTGATCGTGGCCGGCGTGGGCGGCGTCTACTACCTGCAGAAGCGGATTCAACAGGCGCAGGCTCCTCCGCCGCCACAGCCGCTCCCTGTGCGCCTGAACGCGGTGGCACCCGACTGGTGCGTGACCAAGAGCGAAGGCGCGCGCCCCATCATCGACATTTGCGCCAAGCAGTTCGAGCAGGTGAAGGATCCCCCGCGCATGGAGTTGCAGGGCGTGGAGTTGCACCTGTACCGCAACCCGGCCGCGGAGTTCGACCGCGTGCGTTCGGCCAAGGCCACTTACATTCCCGACCAGGCAACGCTCTATTCGGAAGGCGAAGTGGAGATCACACGCGGCGTGCCGGTCCAGGGGACGCCGAAAGGGCAGCTCATGGTCATCCGCTCCAGCGGCGTGACGTTCAACGCGCGGTCGGCTCGCGCCACAACGGACCGTCCCACGAAGTTCGAATTCGACCTGGGCGGCGGCGAATCGGTGGGCGCTACCTACGACCCCTCCGTCCGGGAATTGCACATGCATAGCCAGGTGAAGCTCGACTGGCGAGGATGCGGACCACGGCCCCAGCCCATGCAGCTTGAAAGCGGCGAGCTGATCTACAAGGAATCCGAATCGAAAGTGTACCTGTTTCCCTGGGCGAAGCTGAAGCGCGGGGGCATGACGCTGGAAACGGCCGCCGCGGTGGTCAGCATCGAAGATGGCGCCATCCGTCTGGTGGAAGCGCAAACGGCCAGGGGCAACGATGTGGAGCCGAAGCGCCGGCTCGATTACCAGGCACAGGGTCTCACCATGTGGTTCAACGCCGACGGAGTCATGGAGAAGATTCTCGGCAACGGGAAAGCACGCCTGGTTTCGACTGCCGCGGACGGCGTGACCACAATGAATTCCGATCTCCTGGAGCTGAATTTCGCCGTTGCTGGCAAGCAGAGCACGCTCAAGAGGGCACTGGCCGCCGGCCACGGCGAAGTAGCCAGCGATCCGGCGCCGCGCAAAACCGGGGCAACGCCACAGGCAAAGCTGCTCAAGAGTGAAACCATCGAACTGGAGATGCGCCCGGGAGGAGAAGAGATCCAACAGGTGCGCACCCACAACCCGGCAAGGATTGAGTTCCTGGCGCGCCGAAAAGGAGAACGGTTCCGCGCCATGGATGCGGAGCGGCTTACCATCGACTACGGCGCGAAAAACCAAATCCGCAGCCTGCGCGGCGTGGGCACCTCCACGTGGACCGAGCGTGAAAAGCAGCCCGGCAAGCCCGCGCCGCCGCCGGCGCGCACCTGGAGCAAAGGCCTGGAAGCGGCGTTCGATCAGAAGACGGGCGAGCTGGAGAGCCTGCACCAGTGGGAGGACTTCCGCTACGAGGAAGGCGAGCGGCACGCGCGCGCCAACGATGCGCGCATGGATCCGCGCCAGAACCGTATTGCGCTCGACGGCCAGGCGCACACCTGGGACCCGCAAGGCTCCACGTCGGCGCGCCACATCGACATGGATCAGAAGACCGGTGACTTCGCGGCACAAGGCGAGGTCTTCGCCACGCGCGCGGCCGAGAAGAAAGGAAAGCCGTCTTCGTCGTCAATGCTCTCCGGGGATGAAACCACGCAAGGGAAGGCCGATTGGATGACCTCGCGCGAATCCGGCCAGGTGGTAACTCTCATCGGCAACGCCATCGCCTGGCAGGGCGCCAACCGGTTGCGCGCGAAACAGATTGAAATCGACCGCAAGCGCCGGAAACTGACGGGGCTCGAAAACGTCGTGAGCGAGTTTCTGGACCGAAGTGGCGACAAGGCGCCGCGGCAATCGGCGCCTGTCTACAACGTGATCACCGCGGCCAAGCTGGACTACGACGATGCTACCCGGCTGGCGCTTTACACAGGCAACGTCACGCTGCGCCGGCCTGCCATGGTCGTCTCGTCGCAACTCCTCCGCGCCTACCTGAACGACTCTTCGAAACAGTCGTCTATCGAGAAGGCGATCGCCGACGGAAAGGTCGTGATCCTCCAGTCCGCGCCGGACCGTACGCGGCGGGGCACCGCCGAGCACGCCGAGTATTACACCGGCGAGGAGCGCGTACTGCTCACGGGGGGCGCCCCTACACTGACGGACAGCATGAAGGGAACGACCACCGGCCGCCAGTTGACCTACTTCGCGCAGCACGACCGGCTGTTGGTGGACGGGCAGGAACGCGCCCCTGCCGTCAGCAAGATCAAGCGGCGGTAGGCACGCTAAGACACGAAAATTGGTGCATCATGGTAATTGACGCCGATGCGACAGCTCCGCACCGTTGAGATCAGCAAAACATATGATGGGCGCCGGGTGGTGGACGACGTTTCCATTTACCTCGAACAGGGCGAAGTTGTGGGTCTGCTGGGGCCGAACGGCGCGGGCAAGACCACCTCGTTCTACATGATTGTCGGCCTGATCACGCCGGATAGCGGGCGCGTGATGCTGGATACCACCGATATCAGCGGCCTGCCTATGTACGAGCGGGCGCGGCTGGGCATCAGCTACCTGCCACAGGAACCATCCGTATTCCGCAAGATGACGGTGGGCGAGAACCTGATGGCGATTCTGGAGACGTTGCCCATCAGCGCACGCGAGAGGCGCGAACGCCAGGGGCACCTGCTCGAGCAGTTGGGGCTCGAGAAGGTGCGCGACAACAAAGGCTACATGCTCTCGGGCGGCGAGCGGCGGCGCGTCGAGATTGCGCGGTCGCTGGTGATCGATCCGAGCTTCCTGCTGCTGGACGAGCCGTTCTCGGGCATCGACCCGATCCAGGTGCTCGAACTGCAGCGCATCATCTTCGATCTGAAGCGCTCCGGCATCGGAGTTCTGGTGACCGACCACAACGTGCGCGAAACCCTCGCCGTCACCGACCGCGCCTACATCATGAACAACGGCTGCATCTTCCGCGCCGGCAGTCCCGAAGCGCTGGGCTGCGATCCGGAAGTGAAGCGCGTCTATCTGGGCGAAGGCTTCGAACTGAACGGCGCCTCCTCGCTCCGGCCGCAGTAAGCGCCGCCCACCGGGTCCATTCCTGCCGTGGGGTTCCTTTTCGCTGGAACTGCGGTGCGGCGCGCTCCACGGCTGCAAACATTTTGTTCGCTCTATACCGCTAGAATGTCGAGGAGGCTTCGACAAGACACGCAAGGATCTCTTGCAACGAACGATGGAACATGGAAAAGATAAAGACGGCAGCGGCAGCAGTTCGTTCGTGGGTGAGGAACAATAGCTTCCACTTCATCTTCGTACTGGTGGTGGTGCTCAGAATAGCCTTTCTGACGGCGACGCAGACCACCACAAGCGTTTACGACAACGAGATGCACCGCTCCGCCAGGACCTTGGCACGGACGGGGACACTTGCTGATCCTTACGGATGCCAGTCCGGGCCCACCGCTCATGTCGCGCCTGGATATCCGGCACTATTGGCTGTCGTCTATCGCCACGCGTCGCAGCCTGACCGGTGGATCGAGATGCTGGCAATACTGGCGTCGGCTTTGGGCTGGGCATTGCTACCCTGGCTCGCTGAAGGCCTCGGGCTCGAACGGGATGCAGGGCTCGCCGCGGGTCTGCTGGGGGCATTGTTTCCGTACGCGCCGGGCATGGAAGCGCGCGGGGCTTGGGAAGTTCCATTTGTGACCTGTTTGCTGGTTCTCGCCGCAGGATGGACCGCCCGGAGACAGATTCCGGCAGCGGGGGTGGCGTGGGGTGCAGGCTTTCTTTTCGGGCCAGCCCTGCTGCCTGTCTGTGTCGTCATGTTGGCTTTCTGGCGCAGGCGGGCGGTGGTCATCGTGGGAATCGCTCTGGCCGTTGTGGCGCCTTGGATCATCAGAGATTACGCAACCTTTGGACGGCTTTACTGGATACGCTCCAATCTGGGGCTGGAACTGGAGGTTTCTAACAATGATGGCGCGAATCCCGTCGCTTGTGACAATCTCTTTCTGACGCGTTCTTACGAGAGTCATCCCGCATCGCGTAAGAACAAGTGTCTGGCGCTCGCAAAGGCCGGCGAGGCAAACTACATGGACGGGCAGATGAGAGAGGCGGTGAACTGGATCCGGAATCACCCAGGAGATTTCACCAAATTGACCCTGCAACGAGCATGGTATTTCTGGAATCCTCCCATCAACTCGCGGCCCAGGCGCATGCTTGCCGTCACGATTGGCCTTCTGGGCTTCATCGGAGCCATGATCGCCGGGCGGACGAATCAGCGCGCGGCCGGGCTCTTCTGCGGAGCATTCCTCGCGTATCCACTCCTTTACTACTTCGTTCAAGTAGACCCGCGGTATCGCTCGCCGATCACACCTGTGCTCTTTCTCGCGGCCGTGATCCCCTTTCAATTCGTCATTCGGCAGAGGCGCCGGATGCGCGCGGGCACACATGCAGTCGGCACTGAGGTGCCCTCGATATGACCGGCTTCGTTATATCGACCATTGCGATCATCGTTGTTTCGCTGGCCGTGCTGTGGATCGTGGGCGAGCGTGGGCGGTTGATGATGCGCTCAACGCCCGCGTTCTTCCGAGCCGCAGGTGGTTGGGGCGCCCGATTGCACGCCTACATCTATGGCCGCTGGACCGGGCGGTACGTAGATTTTCTAATCAACAAGACTCCGTCCGGCAACGGGAACGGCGCCATCTGGCTGGCCGAACACTATCACGGCAAGGTGCTCACGCACGATCATGCCCAGGCCATCGTGTCGTTGGACCACCCCATCGAAGAGCGCGATCTGGAACAGATCGTCCCGTACAAGCACGCTCGCAAACTGCTTTTGGATGGCCCGCCCGATGTGGCCGCTTACGAATGCTATTGCCGCCACTCGCGCGCCGAGCACTGCCAGCCGACCCAGGTCTGCATGGTGATCGGAAAGCCGTTCGTCGATTTCGTCCTGGAGCACAATCCCGGCAAGGCCCGCAGGCTCACCCGGCAGGAAGCACTCGATCTATTGCGCGAGGAACACGAGCGCGGCCACCTGCACTCGGCATGGTTCAAGGACGCCATGGGAGACCGGTTCTATTCCATCTGCAACTGCTGCAAGTGCTGTTGCGGCGGGATACAGGCCATGCGAGGCGGTGTCCGCATGATGGCATCCAGCGGTTATGTGGCTGAGATCGACCGCGAGTTGTGCGGGCAGTGTGCAACCTGCGTAGACGTCTGCCCGTTCAACGCCATTGCGAGCGGCGACGACGGCATGGTGCGCGATTGGGAGAAGTGCCTGGGCTGCGGCGCCTGTGAAGTGAAGTGCCCGAACCAGGCCATCCACATGGTGCGCGATGCGCGCAAGGGCATCCCGCTCGACGTGCGCGCGCTGGCCTGACAGGCTAGTCGGCCGCCTTCAGAACCTTCTGTTGCTTGATCCAATCTATGAAAAGGTCGCGCAGCAGCCCGCCCTCTTCCTGGAACACGAGCCCGGTTGTGCCGAAGCCGCCGGGGGCATTCTGATTGGCCGCGTTGAAATCGCTGGTGACGAAACGGTAGTCGCCGTCGGGATCCACCTTGCGCCCGCGCGTCACCGCCTCCGGCAACTGGCGGCCCTTGAAGATGCCCACGACGACTTTGTTGTCGAAGGGCATGACGTTCCAGACGTGGCGCGCCATCAGCCGTCCCTGGGGCAGCGCGTCGCGCACACCGCCCTGGTTGATAAAGGCGAACTGCGAGCCGGTCATCTCGGCCATGGCGCGTTCCATCAACGCCCGGACCTCTTGCCGTGAAAATTCCTTGGCGGATTCGCCGATGGGTACGTCCACCACTTTGGCGACCTCGGCTTCCCACTTGGCGATCAGCCCGGAGACGGCCTCGTTCGGGGCGATGCTCGCATCCACAGGGATGCGCTTGTGGGTGTAAGAAACCATTCTCTTGGTCGATGTGTCGACCTTGAGGTCCAGGCGGCCGAATTCGCCGCCATAGGCGTTGACGCGCACCAGCACGCGGTCCTGGAAGCGGATCGGCGCCTCCAGTCCCCTATGCGCGTGACCGCTGACGATGATGCTCACCTGGTCGAGTTGCTCGAGCGCCTGCGTCTCCTCGGCCGGGCTCAGGTGCGAGAGCAGCACGATGAGATCGGCCTGCGGACGCACCTCGGCGACGTAGCGGCGAACGGTCTCCACCACGGGAAGAATCCGCCAGTCTCCGCGCGTCTTCGGCGTCGTGAGAGAGGGCAGATCCCCAGTGAGCGCGCCGATCACACCGACGCGCAACCCGTGAACTTTGAGGATCACGTAGGGCTTGTCGGTCATGTGCTTCCCCGCCCCATCCACCAGATTCGAAACCACCACCGGGTAGCGCGCCGTCCTCAGGAATTTCGGGATGGTCTGCCAGCCGTAATCGAACTCGTGGTTACCCAGCGTGGCGGCGTCGAAGCCGAACAGGTTGGCGATCTCGTAGATCGGCACGCCGTGGAAGATTGTGGAAACCGGGCTGCCCTGCACCAGGTCGCCCGCATTCAGAATCAGGCAGGCTTCCGAGGCGCGGCGTTCGCGTTCGAGCGCCGTAGCCAGGCGCGCAAAACCGCCCCGGCCGTTTTCGAGAGGCAGCAGGCGCGCGTGCAGATCGTTAGTGTGAAGGATGGTCAGCCAGCGGATTTCAGCCCGCGCCGCGCCAAAGGAAAGGCCGAAGGCCAGCAGGAAGGCGGCGAAGCGGGCACCGGGATTTAACTTGCGCATAGGGTTGAAGACAAGAGTATACGAGGCCAAGCTTGTTAGAATCAAAGAGACATGGATAAGCAGACGATCCTCTCTTTTATCAAGGACATTGGTATTGTACCGGTGGTTCGCACCAGCAGCGCCGAAAGCGCGGTTAAAGCTGTGGATGCCATCTACCGGGGAGGCATCCGGGCCGCTGAGATCACGATGACCGTACCGGGCGCCATCCGGGCGCTTGAAAAAGTGGCGGATGCGTTCGGCGACAAACTGGTCCTGGGAGCCGGAACGGTCCTGGACCCGGAAACGGCGAGGGCCTGCATGCTGGCCGGCGCGGAGTTCTTCGTGACGCCGAGCCTGCGTCCATCCACCATCGAAATGGCCCGGCGCTATTCGAAGGTGATCATGCCGGGCGCGCTCACGCCCACCGAGGTGCTGACCGCCTGGGAGGCTGGCGCGGATATCGTCAAGATCTTTCCGGCCGGGAACGTGGGCGGTCCGAAGTACATCAAGGCCTTGAAGGGCCCCTTCCCGCAAATCGAGATGGTTCCGACCGGCGGAGTGAACCTGGAAACCGCGGGCGATTTCCTGAAGGCGGGCGCCTGCGCGGTGGCCGTGGGCGGCGAACTGGTGGACGCCAAGAGCATCAAGGAAGGCCGCTACGACCAGATCGAAGCAAAAGCGAAGCAGTATTTGGAGGTCATCGCCAAGGCCCGGGCGGAGATGGGACGCTGAATAACTGACGCGCGCTCAGGGCCTCGCGGCTGCCGCGCGCGCGAAGTACACTGGAGACTACCATGGCCATCAGCAAAGACCTGCTCGAAATTCTTGTGTGCCCGCTCTGCAAGGCGCCGGTGGAACTCAAACCGGATGGGACCGGTTTGAAATGCCAGCAGTGTAAGCGCGTTTATCCGATCCGCGACGACATCCCGGTGATGCTGATCGACGAAGCGCGGATCGAGGAGTGAGACTCGTCGCGCGATGCCAGGTTTGCTCGACCGGTTGCCGGATGGGGCGCGGGCGGTTATTGTCCGCTTGCGGTCGTTGGGGGACTGCGTGCTGACCACACCCGCCATTGAGGTGCTCAAACGCGCGCGACCGGACCTACGCCTGGCGGTAGTAGTAGAAAAGCGCTTCGCCGGAGTGTTTGAAGGCAATCCGAACGTCGACTGCATCATGGATCCGGCGGTGCGCTCCGTGCGTGCCTGGCGGGCGGAGCTGTGCCTGAACCTGCACGGCGGAACGCGCAGCATGGCGCTCACGGCCTTGAGCGGCGCGCGCTGGCGCGCCGGCTTCGCACATCATTGCGGGGCGCGGATCTATAACTTGCGGATCCCGCGCGCGCAGGAGATCCTGGGCGAAGAACGCACCGTGCATACGGCCGAGCACCTGGCTTCGGCGATGTTCTGGCTGGGGGCCCCAAAGGTGGATATACCGCGCGCGCGGTTGTTCGCGGAAGAACGTCCCGCCTCGCGCCCCTATGCCGTGATCCATCCGTTTGCCTCTGAGCCGGGCAAGGCTTGGCCGGCGGAACGATTCGCCGAACTGGCGCGCCGCATCGAAGAGACGTGGCGGTTGGAGCCTGTGTTCATCGGCGGCAGTGGGGACGATTTCACGCCCTTCGGCGCGTGGCGCTGCGTGGCCGGGGCTCCGCTGGCTGAAGTAAAATCCCTGCTCGCATCGGCGTCGCTGTTTGTAGGCAACGACAGCGGACCGGCGCACATGGCGGCAGCTTTCGGCGTGCCCCTGCTGGTCATTTTCGGAACGTCAGACCCGGCGGTCTGGGCTCCCTGGAAGACCCCGGCGCAAGTCATCGCGGCCGGCCCGGCAATCGGACAGGTGAAGGTCGAAGAAGCGCTCGCGGCGCTTGAACGGCTGAAGGTGGCGGCATGAGAGAGTTGTCACGTCTGTTGCGCTACGTCCGGCCCTACTGGGCGCCGCTCATCGCCAGTGTGTTCCTGATGGGTTGCGTGGGCGCTGCTCAAGCCATGGTCGCGCTGCTGATCGGCCCGGTGTTCGACCGCGTACTCAACCCGGCCTCCGCCGAAGCGCCGGTGCTGCTGATTACCCTGCCGGTCGTCGGCAAGCAGGTTTACCTGAACCACATGGTTCCGTCCGCGATCCACAACATCTGGACCATGGTGGCCTACGGCATCTTACTGGTGTTCCTGGTCAAGGGCGTTTCCGAGTATTTGGGCACCTACCTGGTGAACTACGTCGGGCTTTCGGCAGTGACCAACCTGCGCCAGAAGGTCTTCGAAAAGGTAGTCCGCCAGGATGCGCAGTTTTTTGAGACGCACTCGACGGCAAAGCTGATGTCGTCGATCATGAACGACGTCGACAAGATCCAGGTGGCCACCTCGAACATGCTGGCGGACTGGCTGCGGCAATCCTTCACCGTCGTGGCACTGCTTTGCGTGGTATTGCAGAGGGATTGGAAGCTGGCTCTGGTCAGCCTGACGGTGCTGCCCTTCGTTCTGATCCCGACGGTCCGTATCGGGAAGCGCATCCGGCGCACGACGCGTCGCGCGCAGGACGACACCGCCGACCTCACGCAGGTGCTGCAGGAGGCACTGAGCGGACAACAGGTAGTGAAATCGTTCGGCGCCGAAGAGTTCGAATCGAGGCGTTTCCGCGAGGTCGCGAAGCGGCTCCGATCGAGCAGCCTGCGTTATGTGGCGCAACAAGCCATAGCCAGTCCGCTCATCGAACTGTTCGGCGCCATCACGATTGTCGGCCTGCTCACCTACGCGCGCACGCAGATCAAGACCGGCTCGATGACGGCGGGCGAGTTCAGCAGCTTCGTCATCGCGCTGCTAATGCTGTATGAGCCGGTGAAGCGGCTCACGGGCATCCACAACATTTTCCAGCAGGCGTTGGGCGCGTCGCAGAAGGTGTTTGAGTACCTGGACCGCGTGGAAGTGGTGGGTGGGAAACCCGGCGCGCGGCGCGTGGAAAAGTTCCACGAGGGTATCTCATTCAAACATGTGAGCTTCCGCTACCCGACTTCGCCGAACGGATTCGCGCTGCGCGGGATCGACATGGAAGTGAGAGCCGGAGAAGTGGTGGCACTGGTGGGACCGAGCGGCGCAGGCAAGACGACGCTCGCCAACCTGGTGCCGCGCTTCTACGACGTCAGCGAGGGCGCGGTGTTCATCGACGGCACGGATCTGCGCGACGTGGAGCTGGCCTCCCTGCGCGCCCAGATCGGCATCGTGGCGCAGGACCCATTCCTGTTCAACACCACGGTGGCTAACAATATCCGCTATGGACGCCGCACGGCCACGGATGCGGAAGTACGCGAGGCGGCGCGCAACGCACTGGCGGAGGAATTCATCGAGAGGCTGCCCGAGGGCTACGGAACCGTCATCGGGGAGCGCGGCGTGAAACTGAGCGGCGGACAGAGGCAGCGCATCGCCATCGCCCGCGCGTTGCTTAAGAACGCGCCCATCCTGATCCTGGACGAGGCCACTTCTCACCTGGACAGCGAATCGGAGATGCTGGTCCAGGACGCGCTTGGCAACCTGATGGCCAACCGCACCGTGATCGTGATCGCGCACCGCTTGTCCACAGTCCGGCGGGCCGATAGGATCGTGGTACTCGACCGCGGCCGCATCAGTGAGACCGGCACCCACGACGAACTGGTCGACGGCGGCGGCATCTATCAACGGCTGCACGAACTGCAGTTCCTGGAGGCAGACCCGCTGGAGAACCCATGAGCGCTTCTGGAAAGCCTTTGCGCAGCATGACCGGATTCGCCCGCGTCCGCAAGACGACGCCGCGCGGCGAATTCACGGTGAACATGAAGAGCCTCAATCACCGCGGGCTGGACCTGCACATCCACCTGGCGGCGGCGCTGGAGCCGTGCGAAGCCCGCCTGCGGGACGCCGTGAAGCGCCATGTCTCGCGCGGGTACCTGCAGGTGACCATGGGCTTCACCCCGATTCGCGCCGAAGACCTGCCGTCGCTCAACACGGCCCTGCTCGACGCTTATGTGGCGGCGTTCCAGGCAGCCAAACAGAAGCACGGCCTGAGCGGCGAGCCGGACCTGAATTTCGCCCTGCGCGTTCCGGGCATGTTCGCCGAGACGGCCGGCGAGCACGACGACGAACTGATCGCCGCCGACGCAGAGGAGGCGCTCACCGAAGCGCTGCAACTGCTGAACGCGTTCCGCGAGCGCGAAGGCCGCGATCTTGCCGTGGTCCTGCGGGAGCGCACGGCTTCTCTCGGCGCCATCGCCGCGGAACTCGAAAAGATACGCGCGAACGCGATGCCCGCGTTTCAGGCGCGCCTGGAAGAGCGGCTGGCCGAACTGCTCAAAGGCACGGCGCTCGAACCACAGCGGCTCGCGCAGGAGGCCGCACTGCTCGCCGACCGCAGCGACATCGGCGAAGAGGTAGCGCGTCTGAAGATCCACACCGGCCAGCTTGACGTCCTGCTCGAAGAAGGCGGCGAGGCCGGTAAGAAGCTCGACTTCCTGCTGCAGGAGATGAACCGCGAGGCGAACACGATCCTGTCGAAGACGTCCGGCATAGGCGACACCGGACTGCGAGTCACGGAGCTGGCGCTGGCCGCCAAGGCCGACATCGAAAAAATCAGGGAACAGTCGCTGAATCTCGAATGACGACCGTATTCATCATCTCCGCGCCCTCGGGCTCCGGCAAGTCGACGCTGGTCGCGCGGCTCATGGCCGCGGTGCCGCGCCTTCACTTCTCGGTTTCCTACACGACGCGCGCGCCGCGGGGGCAGGAAAAGTCCGGCGAAAGCTACCACTACATCGGCCGGGAGGAGTTCGAGGCCGCCATCGCGCGCGACGAGTTCCTGGAGTACGCCGAGGTTTTCGGCAACTACTACGGGACGCACCGGTCGGAACTGGACCGGGCGCGGGAGCAGGGCGCGGACCTGGTGCTCGACATTGACGTTCAGGGTGCGCGACAATTAAGAAGTAAGATCCCGGATGCCGTAAGCATCTTCATCCTGGCACCATCCCGCGAGATATTGGAGGAGCGTTTGCGCGCGCGCTCGGAAGATTCCGAGCAGGTGATTGAGCGTCGCTTGCGGGAGGCGGCCAAGGAAATCCGGAACTACGCTGCGTACGATTACATCGTGGTGAACCGGGAGGTCGGCGCCGCTGCCGACACCCTGGCCGCCATCGTAAAAGCGGAGCGAATACGCCGCTGCCGGATGGAGGACGAAATACGACCCATCCTGGCAAGTTTCGAGGCCTAGGCCATTAACGTATGTCCGACAAGATCCTGAGAAGCAATAACAAAAACGTAATCCCGGACGATAATGAGGCGAGCACTTACCGTTTCATCATCGTAGCCGCCAAGCGCGCGCGGCAATTGCAGGGAGGAGCACGCTCCTACCTGCCCACCACGTCGAGGAAACCCACCGTGTCGGCCATGGAAGAAGTGCGGCGCGGCCTGGTCAAGTACGAAGACCGGGGCAAGGAAATCGAGGCGGAGACAACGCCTGAAGAAACTCTCTGAGCCATGAACGTCGTACTCGGCGTGGGCGGCGGCATTGCGGCCTACAAGGCCGCTGAACTGGCCCGTGCGCTCGCTCAGCGCGGGGCCAGCGTCCAGGTCGTCATGACCGCGGCCGCGCAGGAATTCGTCAAGCCGCTCACGTTCGCCGCGCTGACCGGCAAGAAGGTCATCACCGGCATGTTCTCCTCCGCGACCGGCGATGAGACGCTGTCGAGCGCCGTCGAGCACATCAGTGTGGCTGAGGCAAACTCGCTGCTGGTGGTGGCACCCGCGACGGCGAATCTGTTGGCCAAGTTCGCGCACGGCATCGCCGACGATTTTCTGACCACGCTGTACCTGGCCTTCACCGGCCGCGTCCTGCTGGCTCCCGCCATGAACACGCACATGTGGCAACATCCGGCGACGGTGGCCAACCTCGAGATCCTGCGCATGCGTGGCAACGCGGTGGTGGAGCCGGAAGAAGGCCCGCTGGCGTGCGGCATGATCGGTCCGGGGCGGCTGGCCGATCCGGAAACCATCGCCGAGGCTGCCATGCGGCTGATCGTCCAGTGCAGGAACCTGGAGGGAGAAACGGTGCTGGTTACGGCCGGCCCGACCCAGGAGCCCCTCGACCCTGTGCGGTACATCTCGAACCGCTCCAGCGGCAAGATGGGCTACGCGCTGGCCGAGGCCGCGGCGGCGCGCGGCGCCAACGTAGTGCTGGTGTCCGGCCCCACGCACCTGGCTCGCCCGAACGGCGTGAAACTTATCAAGGTAACCACGGCCGTCGAGATGCACGACGCGGTCATCGAGAATCTCGAGCCCGCCACTATCATCGTCAAGGCTGCAGCCGTGGCCGACTACCACCTGGCACGCGTTCCGGAGCAGAAGGTGAAGAAGACGGCCGCCCGGCTCTCGCTGGACCTGGATCCCACGCCCGACATCCTCGCCGAAGTGGGCCGAAAGAAGGGCGACCGGCTGCTAGTGGGATTCGCCGCCGAAACCGAACGGTTGGTGGAGGAATCGCGGCGCAAGCTCAAGAGCAAGAATTGCGACATGGTGGTCGGAAACCTGGTGAGCCAGGAAGGCGCGGGCTTCGATTCCGACACGAACGAGGTGGTCCTGGTGATGTCCACCGGCGAGATGGTCGAGCTTCCGCGCGCCTCCAAACGCGAGATCGCCGACCAGGTCCTGGACGAGATCATCAAGCTGCGCCTGGCGCTGCACTCCGCGCAATGAACCGCGACCAACTGCGGCAGTATCTGAGCTTCTACCGGGACCTGGGCGTGAAATCCATCTACCGTCATGAGGGTGCGGCGCCGGCCGCGGCGGAGACACCGGTGGAGCCGCCGCCGGCCCGGTTTGAAGAAGCGCCAGCGTCGGGCGCGGAATCATTGGCCGGAATCAGCGCGGAGATCGGCGACTGTCACCGCTGCGGCCTGGGCGCGGGCCGGCACAAACTCGTATTCGGCGTGGGCGACGAGCACGCGCAGATCGTGTTCGTCGGGGAAGGACCCGGCGCGGACGAAGACGAACAGGGCATCCCGTTCGTCGGCCGGGCCGGGCAACTGCTCACGCAGATGATCGAGAACACGGCGCGCAAAGAGGGCATCCCGCTCCAGCGCAAGGACGTTTACATCTGCAACGTGGTCAAGTGCCGCCCGCCGGGAAACCGCACCCCGCTGCCCGAAGAGATGGAGACCTGCGGCCCGTTCATGTTCCGCCAGATCGCCGCCATCCGGCCGAAGGCGATCTGCGTGCTGGGCGGCACGGCGGCCAAAGCGCTGCTGAACCGCAAGGAAGGCGTCACCGCGATGCGCGGGAAATGGTTCAAGTGGCGCGACATTCCCGTGATGGTGACCTACCACCCGTCCTACCTGCTGCGGCCGTACAATCAGAACGCGAAGCGCGAAGCGTGGGAAGATCTGAAGAAGCTGTTCCATTTCGTCTATGACTGAGCGGCGCGGTTTATTTCTGAACTTCGAGGGCATGGACGGCTGCGGCAAGACCACGCAGGCGCGCATGGCCGCCGAACGGCTGCGGAAAGAGGGCTACGACGTTCTGGAGAGCGTCGAGCCGGGCGGCACGCCGATCGGCCAGCAGGTGCGCCGCATCCTGCTGGATCCGGCCAACGAAGCGCTCGCGCCGCGCGCAGAACTGCTGCTCTATTTCGCCTGCCGCGCGCAGAACGTCGAGCAGTGGGTCAAACCGGCGCTCGATCGCGGATCGATCGTGGTCACCGACCGTTTCACGGACTCCACCATGGCTTACCAGGGATACGGCCGCGGCCTGGGCCGGGAGATCGTCCTTACGCTCGACCGCATCGCCTGCCAGGGCGTCGCGCCGGATCTTACCGTCATCGTGGACATCGATCTCGAAACCAGCCTTGCGCGCGCGCGCGCCCGCAACCGCACCGTGGCGGACAACCACGAAACGCGCATGGACGAGCAGGCCGCGGAATTCTACCGGCGAGTGCGCGCCGGTTACCAGGAGATGGTCCGGTTGGAGCCGCACCGTTTTGCCGTGGTCGACGGGCGCGGGGATATCGACACCGTGGCGCGCGGAGTGTGGGAAGCCATCCAGGGGAAGCTGCCGCGGCATGATTGAAGCGTTTCAAGGGAACCGCCCGGTCGTCGAGGCGTTGGAGCGGATGATCGATGCCGGGCGCATCGCGCAGACCATCCTGCTGGACGGTCCGGAGGGCGTGGGCAAAGCCACGCTGGCGCGCCGGTTCGCGGCGCGGCTGATGGGTGAGGCCGGGAAGATCGAACAGGACGATCTCAGCCTGGAGCGCAACATCGCCCTCATCGAAGAGCGCGAGAAGTGGCCCTCGGAAAAGCGCGTCGACGATCCTCTGCTGTTCAGCTCGCACCCGGACTTCGTCACATTCCCGCCCGACGGCCCGCTGCGCCAGATCTCCATCCAGCAGATGCGCCTGCTCAAGGAACTCGCGCAGTACAAGCCGCTGAAGGGCGCCTGGCGCGTGTTTCTGATCGATCACGTGGACCGCGCGGGCGAACAGGCCGCCAATTCCCTGCTCAAGACGCTGGAGGAACCGCCCGATCACTTGATCCTGGTGATGACCGCGGAGAATCCTTACGATCTACTGCCCACTATCCGCTCGCGGGCCGTGCCGTTCCACATGGGACGGCTCCAGGACGAGGAGATGAGCGCCTTCGCCGCCGAGCGCGGGCTGGACCATGTGGAGCGCCGCCTGGCGCTGGCGGCCGGCAGTCCCGGCGCGGCGCTGGCGCTCGATCTCGAGGACTACGACAGGCGAAGAGCGGCCATGCTGGCGCTGCTGGCGGCGGCCTGTGGAGAGGCTGAGTTCGGCGTTTGGGTGAAACACGCCGAATCCATCGCCGCGCGCAAGTCGGAAAAGCTGGAACTCTATCTGAAAGTGCTCTACCTGTTGCTCGGTGATATCCTGACGCTGAAATACGGGAGCGGCGAACTGCGCAATCCCGACATCCGCCCGGCGCTGGAAGCCTTGGCCGCGAGGGCGGGATTCGAATGGGTGCGCAAGGCTGTCGCCAGGGTGGACGAGCTGATGGATCTGCTGCGCCGCAACATCCAGAAGAGCATCGCGCTGGACGCCCTGGTGGTCGAACTCGGCTCCATGTAGCGTCGGGCTCCGGCGTGCTCCTCAATGATCCCCATTGCCAACGCACCTGAACTTGCATTAAGGTCGATAGGAGGACAAATTGGAGCATCGATGCCGAACAATTCCCGACATTCTCAACGACACACGCTCAGGTTCACGCTGCTCTGCCTGCTTTTGACGGCGGCACTGGCAGGCCCCTCCTGCAAACGCGCATCTTCGGGTGCTCGCGTGTTCAGGACCGGCGAGCCGGTGCAGGTTGGCCAGCTGGTTTTCACAGTACTGGACTCCGAGTGGAAACAGATGATCGAGGATGTTGCGGCCCGCAAGTAGCCTACCCAGAGCGTCCTTGTACTGCGGGTAACAGTCACGAATAGTGGCGCCACGGAGACCACCATTCCGCACCTGGCGCTCCAGGATGCCAAGGGTAAGACTTATCCTGAATTCGGCGAAGCGGGCGGCGTCCCGGAGTGGCTGGGAATCTTGCGGCGGATCCGGCCGGTGGAAACGCAGCAGGGACGCGTAGTCTTCGATGTCCCCGTGGGCGCCTATCAATTGAGGGTGACCGACGATTTCGAACATGCCGCGGAGAAGTATGCCTTGATCGAGATCCCTCTCCGGATCGAACAGGATAACCAGGCAACGCCCCTCACACCGGTTCCCGAAGCGCCGGGTAAGTAGGAACGCGGGCAGGCACGCGCCATGACGGCCGGGCATATCTTCGTTGCTTTTCTGCTGGCAGCCGCAGCGCCGCCGCAGCAACCTCCGAAGAAGCTGGCGGTCTCCTACATCGCGCTGCACCAGTTCGATGGCGGCCCGCCGTTGCCCGCAGGCTACACTTTCGTTCCAGGCGAAACGGTATTCTTCACTTTTAGCGTGGAGAGCTTCAAGGCCGCCGAAGACGGCCAGATCAAGTTGAACTACGTGGCACAGCCCGCCGATGCCCAGAAGGTACCGTTGGTCCCTCACTTCACCGGGAAGCTCGATGCGGAACTCGCTCCCGAGGACAAGAACTGGCATCCCAAGGCGCGGCACGAGTTTGTCCTGCCGTCTTATCTTGAACCAGGCGCGTACCGGTTGCAGGTCACAGTCAAGGACGAACTGGCCGGCACCGAAGCCGCCTCCGAAATCTCCTTCCAGGTGCGAGGGCGAGCGATTCCCCCGGCTTCGGCCGTAACCGCCCGGAATTTCCGCTTCCTGCGTTCAGAGGAGGACGGGGAAGGGCTGGCCGCGCCCGTCTACCGCCCGGCGGACACAGTCTGGGCCCGTTTTGAGATCACCGGCTACAAGCTCGGCGAAAAGAACCACTTTCAGGTTGAGTACGGACTGGCAGTGCTGGGCCCCTCGGGAAAGGTACTATTCTCACAGCCGCAAGCCGCCACGGAAGAGGAACGGCCCTTCTACCCGCGCCGCTGGGTGGCCGGGGTGCTAAGCCTGACAGGGCGGGCTGACACGAAACCCGGCGAGTACACCCTGGTTCTCACCGTGCGCGACCTGGCCGGCAAACAGAGCGACGAAAGCCGGCATACCTTCCGGGTGGAGTAAACAGCGTCCACCACCGTGGCGTGGAGTAGTTATCGTAGCGAACTGAGGAGGAGCTGAGTCATGAAAGAGCCTTCCGCGTTTGTTTCCGTGAATCTGGATGTCAATGCCGGGGCCGAACCTGTGCCGGCCAAGCCCACTTCCGACACGCCCTTCCGCGTCCTGCTGTTGGGCGACTTCAGCGGACGCGGTAACCGGGGCGCGCTCAACTCGACTGGATGGAAGCCCGTCCAGATCGATCGCGACAACTTCGAGCAGGTCCTGGCGGGCGCAGGCGCCGAATTGCGCCTCGGCGGAGGACAGCGCAGCCCCGGGATCGCGTTGCGGTTCCAGGAACTTGAGGATTTCCATCCCGACCGGATCTATGAGCGAATTGATTTGTTCAGAGCGTTTCGCCAGAAACGCGCAGCGTTAAGCGATCCATCCAAGTTTCGGGAGGCTGCGGCGGCTCCGGCCTCTCCGCCGGACCTGGCTGCGCTTTCGGGCGGCAGCCTGCTCGACAGCGTGCTGGAGGGGATGGAAGCCCAGCCCGCTTCAGCCGCCCCTCCCCGCGACGAATTGCAGGCCTTCATCGAACAGTCTGTCGCTCCCCATCTCGCCCCCCGGCCGGACCCACAGCTTCCGCAACTGATTGCTCAAGTGGACGCGGCCGCCGGCAACATGATGCGCGCCGTGCTGCATCACAAGGATTTTCGAGCGTTGGAAGCGGCCTGGCGGGCAGTGTTCTTTCTGGTCCGGCGTCTGGAGACGGGCACCGATCTGAAGCTGTATCTGCTCGATATTTCGAAAGCGGAACTCGGTGAGGACCTCCGCCGGTCCGGCCATCCTCGCGGCGGCGACCTGTATCGCCTGCTGGCCGGAGCGGATCCTTGGGCCGTGGTGGCGGGCAACTTTAGTTTTGGCCGGAACGAGGAGGACATCCGGATGCTGGCCGGGATTGGGCGTCTCATGAGCGTCTTGGGCGCCCCATTTCTCGCGGAGGCCAATCTGGCTGACCATTCGGATGTGGCGGAAGTAACGCAACTCTGGGAGTCCCTGCGGCATTCTGCGGAGGCTTCCTGGCTGGGACTGGCGCTGCCCCGCTTCCTGCTCCGCCTCCCGTACGGAAAAGAGACGGACCCGGTGGAGGGTTTTTCATTCGAAGAGATGCCCGGGACACCCGAGCATCAGGACTACCTGTGGGGCAACCCGGCCTTCGCTTGCGCGGAACTGCTGGGCGAGGGTTTCAGCAACGACGGATGGAACTTGCGGCCCGGCGCGAACCTGGAAATCGGCGGGCTGCCCTTGCACGTTTACGAGTCGGGCGGCGAGAAACACCTGAAGCCGTGCGCCGAACTACTCATGACGGAGAGCTAGGCGGACTGGGTTCTGGAGCAGGGATTCATGCCCCTGGTCTCTTTGAAGAATCGGGACGCCGCCCGCCTGCTGAGGTTTCAATCCATCGCGGAGCCGCCGGTTCCCTTGTCCGGGCGTTGGAGCCAGGCATAAGAAAGCTCGAAGCGTGACGGGGAGGGAACCTCCACCTTCCTTCCCCATCACGACCGGGACTCAGAAGGAGCGGCGATGGCTGGGGCGCGTCATCCGCGTCCGAAGGCTCGCTTCCGCAGAGCGCTTCCCGTCAGCGTCGAAGGCGCAAACGTGGATGTGCCGGTCTTCAGCCCACAGCGCGGCGCCGGACAACGTGCCTCCGCTCAAGCGCACGTCCTTGCCCAATCCCACCGCCGGCTGGGCGAAAGTTGTCGCGGTGGAGGCGCGCGCCAACAACTCCGAGAAGACTGCGCGCTCCGCCGGTTCGTTCCGCGCCCCGGAACCATCGAGCGCATCCAGCGCGTAGCTTCGTACCAGCTTCGGGAAGAGACGCCGCATCGTCGAGGGGTGGTCGAACAGGTCCAATCCCGACGCCTGTCCGTTGACGGCGAACACCACACCCGCCTGGCGTTCCCGCCAGGTGAAGGCGCGAACGAACTCCTCCACGCTGATGGCGTGCCGCTCAAACAGCGCCGACATAGCCTGCGTCGGAGACGCGGCTTCCATGCGGCACGCCTTTGCGGCAATCTCCTCCCAGACCGCGGACTGGTCCGAACGTCGCGTACCGGTAGCCCTCATCGATTCGGTAACCTGCTCCGAGCGTGCCGCGCGGGAACGAGAGTACATGAGGTGCTCCGAGGGCTTGAAGTCCGGCGATGCCATGTTCCAGCGCCCGGCCTCCACGCACGACACCGGAATCACGATCGATTGTCGGGCCGGCGCAAGGATGGTCAGGTTCAGGACCCGGTTCTGCTTGGCTCCGATGAGTTCCTCCCCATCGAGCAGAAGCACCGGCCGGTCGGCCATGTTCTCGAAACGAAGTTCCGGCACCGTGCCGCCGTTCAGTTCCGTGACGCGTGCCACGCCGAGCCCAATGGCTTCTTCGAGCAGCAGGTAGTCCGGTTCTGGCGCGGACGGTTCCTCTCTCAATAACGGCAAGAGGGTGAGACCGCGGAAGTGGGACGGTTCGCCGGGTTCCAGACGGGATAACTCTTCGTGCAGTGTGCTCATTGGTTGGTTGCCTCCATGCCATCTGATAGAGGCATTCGCCATGCCACGGATGCGCTACTGCAGAATCAAGAGGTTACAGAAGTCGACCCGGCTGCAAAGACAACGCAAGTTGCCCCGCCGTCAACCCGCGTTGCCGGTTTCGCCCGCAACGAACTTGTTCACCGCCTGTTTGGAAACACGCACACATAGTTGTAAGCGCTGCGCCAGGCGCGGGCTATGGAACGTGCTTGCCGCGCCAGCGAGTCCATCAGGGACGAGTAATCCTTGGGGTCCGCCACTGGCAACTCGCGCAGATCCACCTGGCAGCGGGGAGCGCGCTACGTCACCTCCCGTCCGGTGGCCGCGGCGTTCTCACGAGTGTGCGGCGTGTGAGAATTGAGAGTCTTCGGCGGCGGCGAGCGGAGCGCCACGCGTTTACTTCCGATCGCGCTGCCACTGGACGCGACAGCATTCATGATTCAGCTCGCGTTCCGTTGTATGCTTACATTTACTGCGAACCCCAGCAGGCGCGAAAGGAGAACTACCGAATGCAACGGCGTGATTTCATCTGGTCCGGAGCCGGGCTGACCATTTTGAGGAGCGGCACGCTCAGAGGGCAGAACGCCCCCAGCAACAAACTGAACGTGGCGCTCATCGGCGTGTGGGGACGGGGCACGGCGCACTACAACTCGCTCAGGAACGAGAACGTAGTGGCCCTGTGCGACGTCAACGACCTGCGCACCAAGGAAGCGCTGGGGATCTTCCCCCGGGCCAAGACGTATTCGGATTGGCGCCGGTGCCTGGATCAGAAGGATGTGGAGGCCGTAGTCATCTGCACCGCGGACCATCACCACGCTTTCATCGCCAACTGGGCGCTGAACCGCGACATACACGTCTTTTGCGAGAAGCCGCTCGGCATCACCGTGGAGGAAGTGCGCACGGTTCGGGCGAATTATCTCAAGCGGAAGGCGAAGCTGGCCACGCAACACGGCACACAGCGCCACGCCTATCCAAACTTCGAACGCCTGCGCGAGTTGATCCTTGACGGGGCGATCGGCGAATTGAAGACCGTGCATAGCTGGGACGCCCGCCAGCTTCCCCGCCCCGGTTACCCCGCCGGCCAAGGGATGCCTCCGGCTTCGATGCATTACGAACAGTGGGTCGGGCCATCGCCCTACCATCCCTACACTCCGCAATACTTCGGAGGCAGCTCCGGCATGAACTGCCTGTTCTGGAACATGTACAGGGACTTCGGCGTGGGCCAGATGGGCGATATGGGCGCGCACACCATGGACCTGGTGTGGAACGTGGTCGATGCCGGCGCGCCCACGGCCATCGAGATCGACCAGGAGGTCAGCGACAAGTACGATCCCAACATTTGCCCGGTGAAGCTGAAGGCCAGCTTCGAGCATCCGGCTAACAGTTGGCGCGGCCCCCTCAAGCTGGTGTGGTACCAGGGCGGTCCGAAGCCCGATGCGCCGCGGAGCTACATAGACCTCTCGGGTGTTGGCAACGGAGCCATTTTCGAGGGCACGAAGGGAGCGATCTTCGCCGACTTCACGTCACGCGTGATCCTCCCGTTGAACGATGACGGCGATCTCACCTACTACAAGCGCCGCTCGAAGGAGGAACTGCTTCCGCTGGTCGGGGGCGTCGGGCAGCCCACTCAAACACAGACCCGAGCGAGCCGCGGCCCTCGCAGCCGGCCTCAGGCGGCCCCCAAGCTGCCTCCCGGTTTCACGGCCATGCCGAGCGCGCAGCCCGGTCCGGACGGTTTCCCGCCGATCCAGTTCCTCGAAGGCGGAGTGCCGGCGGCGCTGGGGCTTCCGAATACAGACGTCGAGGCCATTCTGGAAGCCGAGAAGAGCGGCCGCGCAGGCGCGCGTCGACCTGACATTTTCCAGGTCGAGTGGCTCGACGCCTGCAAAGGCAAGCGCAACAACATGAAGCACGGAACAAGCAGCAAGACCAACTGCGACTTCGACTATGCCGGAACCATGATGGAGCAGATGCTACTCGGCCTGGTGGCGCACCGCGCGGGCAAGCGGCTCGAGTACGACGGATCGACCGGCCGCGTGACGAATTCGAGCGAAGCGAACGACTACTTGAAGCGCCAGTACCGCCCTGGCTGGACTCTGAACGGGTAAGTTTCGTTTAGAAGATCCGGGGAGGGGCCCGGTCAGGAACCCGCGGCATCACGCTTCGGGCAGATTGGGGTTCTTCTTCCAGTACGTCCCCGGAACATACGGAAACCTGGCGGCAATGCCCGGCTTCAACTTCATGCCGAAGCCGGGCTTGCGCGGTAGATTCACGTACCCGTTGCGGACCACCAGGGGCTCTTCGAACAGCTCTTCCTTGAACGGGTTATAGGTCTGGTTCAACTCCAGCACGAGGCGGCTGGGAATGGCCGCGACGAGAGCGGCGTTGGCCATCGTCGTCAGGCCGCCGTGCCAGTTATGGGGGCAACACGGAAGGCCCTTCAGATGGGCGATGCGCGCAATGTGCCAGGCCTCCGTAATGCCGGTGACATTGCAGTCCGGTTGCACGATGTCGTAGCCGCGGCGGTCGATCCATTCCTTGAAGTCGATGCGGCTACAGCGGCTCTCTCCTCCGGATACCTTCACCTTGCGAAGAGCCGCGCGGATGCGCGATTGTGAGGGATCCTCGCCGGCCAGCAATTCGAAGCCGAGCTTGCCGGAGGCCTTGCCGATGATGTCCCAAAGTGCGTCGAGGCAAGGTCATAGTGGCCTCCAGTTCACACCGGCGCACCGCGATCTTATTCCAACGACGTCCCGTCCCACTGGTGGGTAGGATCCGGGTAAAACGCCAGGCCCGCGCCCGACGCCGTGGCGACGAGCCATCCGCCGGGCACCTTGGCGCGCAATAGCGCCACTTGGATCGAGGGCACCGCGGTCCACTGCAGCTTCGGACCGGCGGGCGCGGGTTTCCGTGGAGCGGCGGCGGGTGCCGGGGATGCGGCCGCAGGAGCTTGCCGCGGCTTCCAGGCCTGCGGATCGGTGGCCGAGGCCAGCAGCGTGTGCGTGCACCAGTACGGCTCACCCAAGTACGTGAACCGCTCCATGTCTCGATCCGGCTCCACATTCTCGAGGATGGCCCCATAGGGGATTGGTGCTTCGGGGTCGCTGGTGGGATTGCCTGTCCTCTTGTTCAGCTTCTTGGCTTCGATGGATTTGTTGAGTTCCAGCTTCATGGATTTGACATCCTTCCGGCTTCCGACGATTGTACATCCAGTTGTCTAGGGAACGAACAGACGGCAAGTTCTTGAAGTCGCGGGATCGAAAATCCCCAGCTTGCGAAAGAGGTAGTTCGCGAGTTCGACATGGCCGTGCTGATTTGGGTGCACCGCGGCATCGTTGAGCAGATAGACCAACTCGTATCGATTTCTCCTCGTCTCTATCCAGTGCTGGTAGTGGTCCACCAGCGGCACCGCATTGTCACTCGCGAACTGGCGCAGGATATCGACGTAAGCGGGGAGATCCTTGCGACTGTCCTTCTCCATGTCGGGCGAATAAATCGAATTGGGAGTGTGCAGCAGGAGCAGGCTCTTTCTCGCCTTGAGGTCCGCGAGGAAAGTGTCCAGCGCTTTGCGGAAGACGTCCCGGCCGGCAGGGCCGGCGATGCAGTCATTCATCCCCATCATGAGGGAGACTACCTGCGGCTGGAAACGATGCACACGCCACTCGGCATCCTGGAGCAGGCGCGGCATACGGTCCCCGCTGATCCCTGTGTCGATGACGATGTCGCGGACCCGCCGCAGTTCCCAGCGTACCCGTTCGGCGAAATGCTCCGGATAGCTGCGCCATCCCATGGTGTGAAGCGCGCCGTGCGTGATGCTGTCGCCGGTGAAGACCCAGGTGACAGGGTCCTTGCCGTCGAGAAGCCCTTTGATGGGCTGAAACCGCTCCTCTGTTTTGGTTGTGCTCAGGGCGGCGAGTTGAAACAACTGGCGGCGATCGAGTTCCATGTTCATGACTTGCAGAATCCAACCGAGTATAACCCGACGCCAGGTGGCAGGGCGGTGCAACTTCGTGCTAGAAACTCACTTGCGGAGGTTCCTGTGCTCTACTGCTTGGGTGGCACCACTTCACCCTTGCGCCGCAACGTGGGCGCCTTGCGCTTGGTGTCCGATTCCTTCTTTTCGGCGGCGCGTTTCTCCTTCAGCTCGTCGGGTCTCATGGACGCCTCGCGTTCGGCGCGCTCGCGGCTTTCCTTGGCGGCCACGCCGGCGCTCCGCGTCTTGAGATCCTCGATCGCCATCTCCAGGCTGTCGCGCGTGGTGTCGAGCGCCGTCTTCAAGGCGAAGTCGTAGCGCGCGCGGTCCTTGGCCGGAGCCTGATCGAAAGCTTCCAGCGCCGCGACCATCTTCTTCTCGTTGTCGGCGACGGCTTTCACGCCCAATTCGATATCCAGATGGCGCTTCAGTGCATCGTCGGAGACCGTGTCGATGGCTTCGACGATCTTGGTGTAGTCCTCGAGCGTCTCGTGTATCCTCAGCGAACGGCCCGCCTTATCCTCGGCAAGCAGATGCTTGAGCAACGACAGGCGGGCATCGGCGAACTTCAGGTAGAGCTTCAGACGCTCATTGGGCTCCTGCGCTTCCCGCACCAGATCGACCTCCTCGGCGGTGAGGAAGTCGCGCTGCGCGGCGAGCGGCATCGCGGCGGCCAATAAGAGGGCGGCTCCGAGCAGTTTCATAACGGTCATTTCCAACTCACTCGGCCCAGGATCGCATCCAGCACTTCGTCGTGCGCGTGCTGGACGCGATCCCGCACTTTGTCGAGGGGCGCCAATTGATCTCCGCTCAGCTTGAGCCGGAAACTGTCGATTCTACGCACCAGCGCGCGCATGCGGATCTCGGCGTTCTTGAACTGCTTGCCACCGCGCCTCGGATTCTTTCCGGACTGCTTGAGGCTGTCGAACGCGAGATCGACCGACGCACCGGTCTCCTCAAGCGCCGCGAGTACTCCGCTCCAATCCCCGGCGTCGAGTTCCTTCTCCGCGGCGTCCATTTGCTTATCGGCATTTTCGAGCGCCAGGCGGGAACGTTTCTCTTTGTTGGGCTCGGCGTTCGCGGGCCCCAGGTCGGCATGGAGGGGACAAGCGGCCACAGCGAGCAGGAGAAGGATCAGTGTGCGTGGCATCAGCGTCTGCTCAGCTCCTTCTTGATGACCTTGATGCGCTGGCGGGCCTTGAACTCCTCGTCGGGATGCTGGTTCTGGCTCATCGAGAGGAATTTCTCATAGCTCGCCAGAGCTTCCTTGTACATCCTGTTCTTATCGTAAATCATGGCGCGGAAGTAGGAATGCGCCGCGGTCTCACCGCCAAGGGCGGCCGCTTTGTCGAGCGCGGCCAACGCCTGCGGGTAATTTTCCGTGAGGATCAGCATGGCGGCGAACTCGTTCCACGCTTCTTTCGAATCCGGCTTAAGCTGCGTCGCCCGATAGAACTGTTTCGCGGCGTCCAGGTAGCGCTTGGAATCGCGGAGCGCGCGGCCGTACGTCATGCGGAGCTGCAAATTGGACGGTTCGGCCTCGACGGCCAGCGCCAACTGCGCCACTGCCTTGTCCATCTGCTTCAACCGCAGGTAGGTCACGCCAAGGGCTAGACGGTTGGCCGGGGTGGGCGATTTCGCGACCGCGGCCTCCAGGTTCGCCACAGCATCTTCCGGTTTTCCCGATTCGAGCTGCAGCTCACCCATGCGCTCGCGCGCGGCCGGATTGTCGGGGAACTGCGTGTATATTGCGATGGCGTCCGCGGGGCGTTTCGCTGTTTCAAATAGAGACGCGAGTTCGAGGAGCGACTCGCGGTAAGCGGCGTCCAACTCGGCGGCGCGACGATAGTGAGGCTCGGCTTCAGGTAAACGGTTCTGTTTGGCCAGAGTCCGTCCCAAGCCGGACTCCGCGGCGGCGGACTTGGGATCGGCGGCCAGCGCGGCCAAATAGCGTGGCTCAGCGTCGGCCCATCGGCCGTCGGCCGCAAGCGCCTCGGCCAGGTAATAGTTCGGGCGGAATTCCTTTGGCTTCTTGCCGGCGGCCGATTCCAGGTAAGGGATCGCTTCGCGCGCCTGCTTGTCGCGCAGCAGCAGCACGCCCAGGTTCAGCTCGGCTTCGTAGAGGCCGGGCTTCATCTCCAGCACGCGCTTGTAACGGGGTACCGCCTCGGAATCCTTACCGGCCAAGCTATAGGCGAGCGCGAGATGGAACAGCGCGGCGAAATCCTTGGGATCGGCCTCCGCGGCTTTGGTGAACAGTTGGACCGCCTGCTCGTAATTGCGGGCTTCGAGCGCCTTCATTCCCTCGGCGCTGGGATCGGGAGTTTGCGCAAGGGAAGCCAATAGAACAGCGGAGACCCACGTCATGCTTTCATTCTAGTGGGTGCAGATCGGGCGCGCGCTGCGCAACGCTCTCCTGTGGACATCGCAAAGGAATCATGCTATCTTCTTTGCAATGGCCAAAGGAAACGATCCCGGCGTGAAACGCTCCGAGGTCCTGCAAGGCACGTTGGACCTGATGATCCTCAAGTCCCTGCACGCGCTGGGGCCGCTGCACGGCTTCGGCATTGCCCGCCGTATCGAGCAATTGAGCGAAGACGTGCTCCGGCTCAACGAAGGCACGGTGTACACATCGCTGTTGCGGCTCCAGCAACGCGGCTGGATCCGTTCCGATTGGGGTATATCCGAAAACAACCGCAGGGCCAAGTACTATTCCATCACCAAGAGCGGACTGAAGCAGTTGGTGTGCGAGACGAAGAACTGGGAGCGCATCTCAGGCGTCATAGGCCGTGTGCTACGGCTGGAAGGACGGAGCTAGCAATGTTCTCCCGGCTGCGAGGACTGTTCGAAACGAAAGAAGCGGACAGTGACATGGATGAGGAAATGCGCGCGCACCTGAGTTTGCTGACCGATCGCTACGTCCGGCAAGGCATGGCACCGGAAGATGCCGCGGCGGCCGCACGGCGCCGGTTCGGCAACACGCTGCGGCTACACGAAGAGCGCCGCCGATTGCGGACGCTCCCGTGGATCGAAACCGTATGGCGCGACCTGCGCTACAGCATGCGCCAGCTCGCGGCGAGTCCGGCGTTCACCGTGGTCGCCGTGCTCTCTCTCGCCTTGGGCATCGGAGCCAACACGGCGGTGTTCACGCTGCTAGATCAACTCGTGCTGCGGATGCTTCCGGTGAAGGATCCCGAGCGGCTGGTCATGATCTGGCCCGGGCCGCCTCACGTCGGCAACGTATCCGGCCAGCGCACAGTTTCCTATCCCCTGTATCAGGATTTTCAACGCCAGAGCAAAGTATTCGAGTCCGTGTTTTGCAGTTACACGACGCCGGTAGCCATCGCCATCAAGGGCTCCACCGAACGCGCCAAGGCGGAGTTCGTTTCGGGCAACTATTTCCAGGCGCTTGGTGTGGGTGCGGCGGTAGGGCGCGTGTTTTCGCCCGAGGCCGACGACAGGGTTTACGCCGGGCACCCCGTTGTGGTGCTGAGTCACGAGTACTGGGTGAAGCGCTTCGGGGGCGATCCGGGAGTCATCGGCCGGAAGATCCTGATAAATACGTATCCAATGGAAATCGTCGGTGTGTCGGCGCCGTCGTTCCCCGGGCTCGATCCATCCAGGTCGCCGCACATCCGCGTGCCGGTTCTCGTGAAGCCACTCCTGATTCGCGAAGGGGACAACTTGGCGAACCGCCGCAGTCAGTGGCTGCAGCTTTTCGGGAGGTTGAAGCCCGGCTACACGGCCGCTTCAGCCCATGCGGCGTTACTGCCGCTGTTTCGCCAGATCATTCGCCAGGAGGCTGACGAGCCGCCCCTGAACAGGATCCCAACAGAGATTCGCGAGCTCTTTCTCAGAAGGTCGCTTCAGGTGGCACCGGCGGCGACAGGCTATTCCGAGTTACGCCAGCATTACTCCACGGCGCTGATCGTGCTTATGGGCATGGCGGGATTGATTCTGTTGGTGGCCTGTTCGAACGTGGCAAACCTGCAACTGGCCCGAGGCGCGGCGCGACACAGGGAGATCGCCGTGCGCGTGGCACTTGGCGCAACGCGCGGCCGTCTGCTCGCCAACATGTTGCTCGAAAGTGTCTTGCTCTCAATCGTCGGAGCGGCGCTGGGCGTGTTGCTATCGAGTATCGCAACGCGCGGCTTGGTCAACATGTTGCCGTCCAACGGAACAATGCTGCTGTTGCGCACAACACCGGACCTGCGCATCCTGCTGATCGGAACCGGCGCGGCACTGGCGACGGGGATTGTGTTTGGCATCCTGCCCGCGCTTGAAGCCACGCGTATCGGCCCGTGGACTCGCCTGAAGGATTCGGCAAGCTCGACAACAGGCGCGGCGGGGTCGGTACGCATACGCAAGGTGCTGGTGACGGCGCAGGTGGCGTTGTCGTTCCTGCTACTGGTGGGCGCTGGACTGTTTGCCGGTACGCTGACCAGTCTGAAGCACACGCACACCGGATTCGGCGAGTTGGGCAATCTGGTCACATTCCAGGTGGATCCTTCCATGAGTGGCTACACGGCGTCGCGCCTGCATCGTTTCTACGCGGAGGTGGTCGAGCGGATTCGTCCGGTGCCTGGCGTGAGCGCCGCATCCTACGCGATGGTGCCGCTGCTGAATGGAGACACATGGAGCATGTCGATCTCGCTCGAACAGCCGGATGCTGGGGGTTCGATCGATGCGCAATGCAACTTCAACCGCGTTTCTCCGGGATACTTTCAGTCCATGGGAGTCCCGATTCTCGCGGGCCGGGACTTCACCGGGCGCGATAGTTACAACCTTGAGAGGGACCACAAGCGCGGCAATCCATCGGTCGCCATTGTGAATCGCAAATTCGCCGAACGCTTCTTCGCCGGCCGGAATCCGGTTGGCCGCCGTATCGGCTTCGGTCTCGGTCCCGGCGTGACACACGATATCGAGATCGTGGGGGTGGTTGAAGACACCCTGTACGAAGGCCCGCGTTCGGGTCTGCACCCGCAGGTAGTATTTCCACTGTTGCAGAGCGGCGGGCTGGACCAGGCGTCGTTCTACGTCCGAACCGCGAACAATCCGGAAGCAATGTTTCCGGTCCTGCGCCGGGTCGTAGCCGCAATCGACAGTTCCATCCCGGTGCATGAGATGCGGACGCTCGAAATGCAGCTTGACGAAACCCTGAGCACCGAACGGTTGATTGCGTCGCTCGCAACGGTCTTTGCCGCGCTGGCGAGCGTACTGGCGGCGTTGGGCTTTTACGGCGTGATGTCATATAACGTCGTGCGCCGCACACGCGAGATCGGATTGCGCATGGCGCTCGGTGCTCCACGGGGCGATGTCATCTGGATGGTGCTGCGTGAGGCGTTGTGGTTGCTCGCGCTGGGACTGATTGTGGGCGTCCCGTGCGCGTACCTGATGGCCCGTTGCACATCGTCACTGCTATTCGGAGTTCCACCGACAGCGCTATGGGTTTACGCAGGCGCGCTGATCTATTTGGGATTTGTGGCCGTAGCCGCCAGTATCCTGCCGGCACGACGAGCCAGCGGCATCGATCCGCTCACAGCCTTGCGGCACGAGTGATATGGAAGTATCTCCGAAGCGCCCACCGGCACCCCGGTTCAGTGCGGCGGATACTTCGGTACAATCAGCGGGGGGCGACATGAAAGCGTTGGCGTTGTGTTTGATGGCCGGGCTGTACGCAAACGCGCAGACACATTTTCAGATTTCGCCGGAGGTCATCACACAGTGCGTCGCGGAGATCTTCGGCCGTGCTCAACTATCCTGGACAACCGGCGATGCAGGTCCGGTGCAGGTGCGCGTTGGCAGCGCGGACGGGATACCTATGACGGGATGGGAGCCAGCCAAAGGCAGCGCGGAGACCGGCAACTGGGTACCGGACGCAATGCTGTTCGTGCTGGTCGACAGCGCCGGCAGGGAGTTGGCACGAGCAACTGCACACGTAGCCTGCTCCGTCATCCTCACGACGGGATCATATTTTCCGCTCACCGTTGGGAATGAATGGGTGTTCCGGTCAAACAGCCGCAGCGCTACTTCTTCCTATGCAACGTGGGAGGTGACTCGGAAGGAGATCGTGCAGGGGCAGGCGTGGTTCGCCGTACGGCGTGGTTCCACCGGCGATCCGGGTACGGGAAGCGAGATCCTGATGCGGGGCGATGAGCTGGGCCGCGTGTATCAACTCGGAGTGGACGGGCGCGAGCAGCTTTGGCTGGACCCGACCGATCCGCCAGACCTCGGGGCAACGTTGAAGATAAAGCAGCGCGGTCCGTACTCCTTCGCACTCGGCACATTCGCCGATTCGGTGACCTACCAGAAGATCGAGCCCCTTCTGTTCGAAACCGGGACGTTAGTGAAAGGACTCGGATTGACTGCCAGCCGGGTGGATATGCTGTCCGGTTCCTCAGGAGGCTTTCTTGGCTCTCTGGATATGATTCAGGCGCGGGTGGACGGAGCTGTGCGATCCATTGCGCCAGTTGTTTCTCTCGGCGTCGCAGTCGAGTCCACCGACCTTGATGTGACTGGGAGAAAAGTGACGAACTGCGCCATACCCTGCTACTTTGTGGCATGCGGTCTGGTGCCGGGCGCGGATCCTCCCGGAACGTACAAGCCCTGTTTCCAGATCCGCATAGACGCGACAGGTCTGAGCGGCATGCTAGAGCTGGACTTCCTGGATGCCGGCAATAATGCGTTGCTGCACGTGGAGAATTCGCCGGCGGGTTACCGGCAACTTCCGCTGTATGGGAAACCGAACGAAACGTACGCTGCCGGAACATATCGCGTGCGGGCGCGCATTGGCGAAGCGGAAGCCGTTGTCCCCGTGCGCGTGCACTAGTTCGCACCGGCAGTGTCACCGTTCGGCGAGCGCCTGCTTGAGATACCGGCCCGTGTAAGAAGTTTCCACCTCGGCCACTTGCTCGGGCGTTCCTTCGGCTACGATGTAGCCGCCGCGATCGCCGCCCTCCGGGCCGAGGTCAATGACCCAGTCGGCCGCGCGGATCACTTCCAGGTTGTGCTCTATAATGAGGACGCTCCCGCCGCTGCGGATCAGGCGCTGGAATGCGTCGAGCAGTTTCGCGATGTCGTCGAAGTGCAGGCCGGTGGTGGGTTCGTCGAAGACGAAGAGCGTGCCCGCGCAAGAAGCCTGCGCAAGGTGCGCGGCCAGTTTCACGCGCTGTGCCTCGCCTCCCGAAAGCGTCGTCGCGGATTGGCCCAACCGCAGATAGCCGAGGCCCACATCGGCCAGCATACGCAGGCGCGAGACCAGTCGCGGCACATGCGAGAAAAACGTGAGCGCCTCCTTCACGGTGAGCTGCAACACCTCATGAATATTCAGCCCGCGGTAGCGCACATCCAGGATCGAACTCTTGTAACGCGTACCCCTGCAGTCCTCGCACACCAGCTCGACGTCGGCCAGGAATTGCATCTCGACGGTCACCGTGCCGTCGCCCTGACACGTCTCGCAGCGGCCGCCCGGGACGTTGAAGGAGAAGTGGCCGGCCTTGTAGCCGCGGCGGTCGGCCTCGGTTGTGGACGCGAACAGGTCGCGGATGATGTCGAACGCCTTAATGTACGTGACGGGATTCGAGCGCGGCGTGCGTCCGATGGGCGACTGATCCACCAGTACGACATTCGTGAGCAGGTCGCCGCCTTCCACTTTCCGCCACTGCCCGCGGCGGCCGGCTTCCGGAACTTCCTCCCCGTTGCTCCGCGCACCGTGGCGAATCTGCTTGGCGAGAGACGCACAGATCACATCGTGCACGAGGCTGGACTTGCCGGAACCCGACACTCCCGTGACCACCGCCATCATGCCCAGCGGGATAGCCACGTCGATGTTCTTCAGGTTGTGGGCACGCGCGCCGAAGAACCGGACCACGCGTTTCCGGTTCACCGCGCGCCGCTCGGTACGCAGCGCCGTCTTCAGTTCGCCGCGCAGATAGCGGCCGGTCAACGAAGCGTTCGAATCCGCGATGAGGTCCTGGTACGATCCTTCGAACACAATGCGGCCGCCGTTCTCGCCCGCGCCGGGGCCGAGATCGACAATGTAGTCGGCCGCGCGCATCATATCCGCGTCGTGCTCAACGACGACGATGGTGTTGCCGAGATCGCGCAGTTCATCCAGGATGCGAATGAGACGGCCCGTGTCGCGGCTGTGCAATCCAATGGACGGCTCGTCGAGCACGTAGCAAGCGCCCACCAGGCGGGAACCGAGCGACGCGGCAAGCTGTATGCGCTGCGCTTCCCCGCCCGACAAGGTCGCGGACTTGCGATCGAGCGTCAGGTATTCCAGGCCGGCATCGTTGAGGAATCGCAGGCGCTGGCGGATTTCGACCAGCACACGCTCCGCGGCGGCGGCAGCTTCCGCGTCCAGTTGCAGTGTTTCGAAGAACTGGCGCGCGTCGGCGATGTTCATGCGCGAGACCCCGGCCAGTGTCTTCGCACCAACGCGGACGAACAGCGCTTCCTTGCGCAGCCGTGCACCGTGGCAGTCCGGGCACTCCGTGTAGCCGCGATACCGGCTCAGGAACACGCGTACCTGCACCTTGTACTTCTTCTTTTCCACGTCGCGGAAGAACCCGTAGACGCCCTCGAAACGCCCGTCGCCTTCGAGCACGAAACGCCGCTCTTCGGCGGTGAGGTCCATCCAGGGGACATCCAGATGCACCTTACCGCGGCCCAGGCGTTTCAATTCCCCGTAATTCCAACGGTATTGCGGCTTGGTCCAGGGATCGATGGCGCCGTCGGCCAAGGTTAGCGAGGGATCGGGGACAATCAGGTCCAGGTCGTAACCAATCGTGTTTCCGAAACCCTGGCAGGTGGGGCAAGCTCCATAAGGATTGTTGAAGCTGAACAGTGAGGGTTCTGGCGTTTCGAATGCGATGTCGCAGCGCTTGCAGGCGAATTTCTCGCTGAAGCGCAAGCGCCCGGCTTCGCCGCCGCCCGGCTGTTCGAAAATCACCTCGCCGGCTTCGCGATAGCAGATCTCGACGGTGTCCACCAGGCGCTGGTGTAGTCCAGAGGACAGTACAATGCGGTCCACCAGCGCGTAAAGTGGCTGGGCGAAATCGATGTCGAGCAGCGATTCGGGCGTGGAGAACTCGGACATGCGGCCGTTCTGGAGCAAACGGTTGAAGCCCTTCTTGCGCAGCTCGAACAGGTGGTCGCGCAGCGCCGCGGTCTTACCCTCGCCGCCAAAACGAATGGGAAACAGTGCGTACCAGCGCGAACCTTCCGGTTGTGCGAGCATGTGGGCGGCAACATGATCCACGGTGTCGCGCTCCACCGCCTGTCCGCAGTTGGGACAATACGTGCGGCCGGCCCGTGCATAAAGCAGGCGCAGGAAGTCGTACAACTCGGTGGCGGTGGCCACTGTCGAGCGCGGGTTGCGGGTTGTGTTCTTCTGCCGGATCGCCACCGGCGGCGCCAGTCCGTCCAGCTCATCGACGTCCGGCTTCTCCATGCGTTCCAGGAACTGCCGCGCATAGGCCGACAGCGACTCCACGTAGCGCCGCTGGCCTTCGGCATAGATCGTGTCGAACACCAGGGAAGATTTGCCCGAGCCGGATACGCCCGTGACCACTGTCAGGCGGTCGTGCGGCAGCTCGAGCGTGACGTTTTTCAGGTTATGAACCCGCGCGCCGCGAATGACAATGGCGTTTTCCAAAACTGGTAACCTACTGTGGAGTCCCGGGAAAGGTGGTTATCATTTCAGTATAGCAACGGCATTATGAAGAGCCTTTCGGATTTCCGGCGAAGACTTCTGGCCTGGTACGACCGCTCGGCGCGCAGCCTGCCCTGGCGGCGGACGTGCGATCCGTACCGGATCTGGGTGAGCGAGATCATGCTGCAGCAGACACGCGTGGCGGCGGTGCTGCCGTACTACGAACGCTTCCTGGAACGGTTCCCGGACGTGGAGTCGCTTGCCGCGGCGTCCGAGCCGGAGGTGCTGGCCGCCTGGAGCGGGCTCGGCTACTACTCGCGCGCCCGCAACATGCTCAATGCCGCGCGGCAAATCGTGGAGCGCTGCGGTTTCCCGCGCGATTACGAATCGATCCGCGCGCTCGCGGGTGTGGGCGACTACACGGCGGCGGCCATCGCGAGCATCGCCTTCGGCCTGCCGCACGCGGTGCTGGACGGCAACGTGCTCCGCGTACTGAGCCGCATTGCGAACGACGCGGGCGATATCTCCGTCACTCTGACGAAGCGGCGCCTCGGGGATGTCGCCCGCATGTTCCTCGATAGTCAGCGGCCGGGCGATTTCAACCAGGCCCTGATGGAACTTGGGGCTACGGTCTGCGTGCCCGGCGAGCCGCTCTGTGGCGAGTGCCCATTAAAGCGGCACTGCGAGGCGCGCCGCGCGGGCGTAGAGAAGGAGCGGCCGGTGAAGGCTGCGCGCGGGACCACGCGTAAAGTGCCGTTGACGCTGCTAGTGATCGCACACGAGGGGAAGATTCTGTTCTATCAGCGCCAGCATCCACCCATGCGCGGCTTCTGGGAATTGCCCGAGGCTCTCCAAGTACCGCTGGCGCAACGCGAAGGCGCGGCGCGCCGATTCCGCCACAGCATCATGAGCCACAGCTATGAGGTGACGGTCGAGCGCGCCACGCTGGCCCGTGCGCCGAAGGGTATGCGCTGGTTGAGTCCATCTGAGCTCGCAGCTCTGCCGCTGACCACCATGAGCAGGAAGGCTCTCAGACTGTTACGATGAAACCCAACTGGTCCCGGCGCGAGTTTCTCGCCACGCTTGCCGCCGTCCCTTCCCGCGCGGCCCGTATCCGCGGCATCACTACCGGGCCGAAGTATCATTGGTTCGGCTACTACGACAAGCTGCAGTTCGATCCCACCGGGCGCTACGTTCTCGGCATGGAGGTGGACTTCGAGCACCGTTCGCCCCGCCCGGACGATGTGATCCGCGTGGGCATGGTGGACCTCGAAGCGCGCGACCGCTGGATCGAACTCGGGTCGAGCCGCGCCTGGAACTGGCAGCAAGGGTGCATGCTGCAATGGCTGCCGGGCTCGAAGGACGATGTCACCTGGAACGACCGCGAAGGCGGTCGCTTCGTGGCGCATATCTTAAGTGTGCGCACGGGCAAACACCGCACGATTCCGGCGCCCATATATACACTGAGCCCCGACGGGATGTGGGCCGTGGCGCCGGATTTCCGCCGGCTTAACGATTGCCGCCCAGGGTACGGCTGCGCCGGACTGCCCCATCCCAACGCGACCATCCTGGCCCCGGAGGACGCGGGCATCTGGCGCGTCGACCTTCGCACCGGCAA
>CAZLOS010000040.1:0-40133 GCA_964561215.1 uncultured Solibacteraceae bacterium
GCGCTGATTCCGCCCGTCGGCCTGCTCGGCGCCGCCGAGTACTACCGCAACGGCTACATCAACATCAAGTACGCCGCGTTGATCGCCGCCGGCTTGTTCATCGGCGCCTATTTCGGCGCCAAGCTCGTGGTTTCGATGCCCGACGTGTTGATCCGCCGCATTTACGCCATCTTCTTGTTGGTCATGGCGCTCCGCATGCTGGTGGCGGGTAAGTGAGATTGGCTCGAATTAACCCTTGATCACGCCGATGGGTCGCAGGCGCGCGACCTTGGTGGCGAGGCCCGCTTGCACCACCACTTCGATCACTTCATCGACGTCTTTGTAAGCTTCGGGAACTTCTTCAAGGATGCCGTCGCGCGTTTCGCTGCGCACCAGGATGCCGGCCTCCTCCAGGCGCTTGCGCACCTGGGCCACGTCCCTCCCCTTGCGCGCGGCGGTGCGGCTCATCACGCGTCCGGCGCCGTGGCATACGCTTCCGAAGGTCTCGTCCATGGCGCCCTGCGCGCCGGCGAGCACCCAGGAGGCCGTGCCCATGCTGCCAGGGATGAGCACCGGCTGGCCGGTGGGGCGGTAGGCGGCCGGCAGATCGCGGTGCCCGGCCGCAAACGCCCGCGTGGCGCCCTTGCGGTGAACCAGCACCGTGCGCTTGCGCCCTTCGTAAGTGTATTTCTCGCGCTTGGCGATGTTGTGGCAAACGTCGTAAATCAGCTCCAGGCGAGCCGAGGCGCCGAAAACCTTCGCGACCGAGCCTCGCAGATAATGGAGAATCGCCTGGCGGTTGGCCCACGCGAAATTCGCCGACGCGCGCATGGCGCTCAGATAGGCCTCGCCTTCGGGCGACTGTATGGGAACACAGGCAAGCTGCCGGTCTGGAAGGCTGATGTTGTACCGCTTCATGGCCGCGCCCGCCTCGGCCAGGTAGTCGGTGCAGACCTGGTGCCCCAGGCCGCGCGAGCCGCAATGGATGAGCACGGCGACCTGGCCGGCTTCGATCCCGAAGACACTCGCCGTATCCCGGTCGAGGATCTTGTCGACCACCTGGAATTCGAGGAAGTGATTGCCGCTGCCGAGGGTGCCGAGCTGCGGACGCCCGCGCTCCTTGGCTCGTTCGGACACGTGATGTGCATCGGCGTCGGCCATCGAACCGTGTTCCTCGCAATACTCCAGGTCGCGGTCGTCACCGTAACCGTTGTCCACCATCCAACGGGCGCCCTTTTCGAGGACCTCGTCGAGCTGCTTGGGGCCGATTTTCAGTTGTCCGGCTCCGCCCGTACCGCACGGCACATCGCGGAACACCTGGTCGATCAGTTCTTTGATGCGCGCGCGCACGTCCGCCTCTCCCAGGTTCGTGCGCACCAAACGCACGCCGCAGTTGATGTCGAAGCCCACGCCGCCGGGCGAGACCACTCCCTCGTCCCAATCCATGGCCGCCACGCCGCCGATCGGGAAGCCGTAGCCCTGATGGATGTCGGGCATCGCCATGCTTGGACCGACGATGCCCGCGAGCGAGGCGACGTTTACCGCCTGTTCGAGCGAAAGATCCTTGCGGACTTCGTTGAGGATGCGCTCGTTCGCATAGACCATCACATCCGTACGCATATGGCGGCTCGCGTCGCGCGCGATGCGGTGGCGGACGGGATCGATGGTCTCTACGATCACAAAGAAGATTTCACCTCGGCGAACATGCGCACGGCGAACTCGAGTTCCTCCCGCGAGTGCGCGGCGGACATCTGCGCGCGGATGCGCGCCTTGCCCTGCGGCACCACCGGGTAGGAGAACGGAATGACGTAGACGCCCTTTTCGAGCAACCGCTCGGCCATGCGGACGGCCAGCTTGGCGTCGCCCAGCATGATCGGCACAATGGGATGCTCTCCGGGCAGGATCTC
This sequence comes from uncultured Solibacteraceae bacterium, assembly GCA_964561215.1. Classification (GTDB taxonomy): domain Bacteria; phylum Acidobacteriota; class Terriglobia; order Bryobacterales; family Bryobacteraceae; genus JAJFUV01. The sequence goes on from CAZLOS010000040.1 coordinate 1,887, forward strand.
GAATCCCTGCTCGGCCATGGCGCGGCGGAAGTACGTGGTGTTGGCGCGCAGCCGCTCGCGCAGATCGGCGGAACCGGCCAGCAGGTCGAGCACCTTGAGCGAAGCGCCGACGACCGCCGGTGGCACGGTGTTCGAAAACAGGTACGGCCGCGAGCGCTGCCGCAGCAGTTGCACCATTTCGCGGCGTCCGCTGGTGTAACCGCCGCTCGCACCGCCCATGGCTTTGCCGAGCGTACCGGTCAAAACATCGATGCGGCCCATGACGTTCAGGTACTCGTGCGTGCCGCGCCCGTGGGCGCCCATGAAGCCCACGGCGTGGGAATCGTCCACCATCACCATGGCCTGGTACTTCTCGGCCAGGTCGCAAATCTGGGGCAGCTTGGCGAGATAGCCGTCCATGGAGAAGACGCCGTCGGTGGCGATCATGCGCGTGCGCGCGCCGGAGGCTTCGCGGAGCTTCGCTTCCAGGTCCGCCATGTCGCCGTTGTGGTAGCGGTAACGGGCGGCTTTGGAGAGGCGCACGCCGTCGATGATGCTGGCGTGGTTGAGTTCGTCGGAAATGATGGCGTCCTCGGCGTCGAGGAGCGTCTCGAACAAGCCCCCGTTGGCGTCGAAGCACGAGGAGTAAAGAATGGTGTCCTCGGTGCCCAGGAATTCACTCAAGCGCGCCTCGAGCTTCTTATGGATGGTCTGGGTGCCGCAGATGAAGCGCACGGACGCCAGGCCGTAGCCCCACTCCGCCATCGCTTTCTGGGCAGCTTCGATCACGGCCGGGTGGTTGGCCAGCCCCAGGTAGTTGTTGGCGCACAGGTTCAGCACGCCCTCCGGCGAGCCGGGCACGCACACGCGGGTGGCCTGAGGCGTTTCGAGCACCCGCTCGGATTTGGTGAGGCCGGCGGATTCGATCTCGCGTAGTTTGGCCTCGTAGCGTGCTTTCACTTGTTCAAACACGAAGGAGTTCCTTTCCCTAACAATTCACGGCGTTGACGGCCAGCCCGCCCAGAGAAGTTTCCTTGTAGCGGCGCTGCATGTCAAGGCCCGTTTGGTACATCGTACGGATCACCTGATCCAGCGAAATCTTGTGGGCATCCTGTTCCTGCATGGCCAACCGGCACGCGTTCACGGCCTTCACCGCGCCGAACGCATTGCGCTCGATGCACGGGATCTGCACCAGGCCCGCGACGGGATCGCAGGTCATGCCCAAGTGATGTTCCATGCCGATCTCGGCGGCGTGTTCAATCTGTTCGTTGGTGCCTTCGAGCGCGCCCACCAAGCCGGCGGCGGCCATCGAGCAGGCCACGCCCACTTCGCCCTGGCACCTCGGCGCCGGAGATGGAGGCATTCTCCTTGTAAAGAAACCCGATGGCGCCCGCGCTGAGAAAATAGCGCAGCAGCCCCTCATCGGTGGCATACGGCACGAAGTCGCGATAGTAACGGGCCACGGCCGGCACGATGCCCGCCGCTCCGTTGGTGGGCGCGGTGACGATGCGCCCGCCGGCGGCGTTCTCCTCGTTTACGGCGATGGCGAACATGTTGAGCCGGTCGACGAAGCCCAGCGGGTCGGACCAGGACTGCGCTTCCACCCGCGCCTTCATGTGCGGCGCGCGCCGGATCACGTTGAGGCCGCCCGGAAGCGATCCGGTTGTGTTCAACCCGCGGTCCATCGACTCGCGCATCACCGTCCACAGATGGTCTATGCGGTTTCGTATCTCTCTTTCACTGCGCAAGACCAGTTCGTTAGCCAACACCATCCGCCAGACCCGCATGCCGCTTTCGCGGCCGCGCGCGAGCAGTTCCTCGCCGCTGTCGAACGGGTAAGGGACTTTGATGTGGGGAGCGGCGGACGCCTCCTGGTCGCCTTCCCGCAGGATGAATCCACCGCCGATCGAATAATAGGTCTGTTCGCAGAACACTTGCCCCGCCGCGTTCGAGGCGGCGAGCCGCAGCGCGTTGGGGTGACGGGGAAGCGTTTCGTCCGCGTGCCAGCGGAGATCCCCCGCTTCGTCGAAGCGCGCGGCGTGCCGGTTCAGAAGCCGGATCACGCCCTCGCGACGGATGCTTTCCACGATCGGGCGGATACGGCTGGGATCGACCTGTTCGGGATCCTCGCCCGAAAGCCCTACGAGCACCGCCAAGTCGGTCAGGTGGCCCCGGCCGGTGAGCGCCAGCGAGCCATAGAGGTCCACGGTAACCCGGCAGGCTTCATCGAGCCGGCCGTCGTCGTCGAGCGAGCGGACGAAAGCGTGCGCCGCTCGCATGGGACCGCAGGTGTGCGAACTCGATGGGCCGATTCCTACGCGAAACAGATCGAAGACGCTGGTCCTCATTCCACCTCAGTGGAGCCAGTTCAGAACGACCTTTCCGGAAGAGCCGGTATGCATGGCCGCGAACCCTTGCTCGTATTCAGTGTAATCGAGCCGGTGCGTGATGACCGGCGTGATGTCCAGGCCCGACTCGATCATCACCGTCATCTTGTACCAGGTCTCGTACATTTCGCGGCCGTAAATGCCCTTGATGGTGAGCATGTTGAAGATGACCGTCCTCCAGTCCATGCTCATCTCCTTGGACGGGATCCCCAGCATGGCGATCCTGCCGCCGTGGCTCATGTTGTCCAGCATCTCCCGGAACGCGACCGCGTTGCCCGACATCTCCATGCCGACGTCGAAGCCTTCCTGCATGCCAAGTTTCTTCTGCACTTCCTTGAGCGTCGTCTCGGTCGGATTCACTGCCAGCGTGACCCCCATCCTGCGCGCGAGTTCGAGCCGGTAGGGATTCAGGTCGGTGATGACAACGTAACGCGCACCCGCGTGACGGGCCACGGCGGCGGCCATGATGCCGATGGGGCCCGCGCCGGTGACCAGCACATCTTCGCCCAGCACCGGGAACGAGAGCGCCGTGTGCACCGCGTTGCCGAAAGGATCGAAAATGGCGGCGATTTCCTCGGGCACGCTGGGGTTCAAGCGCCAGATGTTGGTCATGGGCAGCGCGAGGTACTCGGCGAACGCGCCGGGGCGGTTCACGCCGATGCCGGCGGTCTTTGCGCACAAGTGGCGCCTTCCGGCCAGGCAATTGCGGCACCGTCCGCACACCACGTGCCCCTCGCCGCTCACCAGTTCCCCGGGATGAAAGTCGGCGACGTTCGCGCCTACCTCGACAATCTCGCCTACGAATTCGTGGCCTACCGTCATGGGGACGGGGATGGTGGCCTGGGCCCAGTCGTTCCATTCGTAAATGTGCAGATCGGTGCCGCAGATGCCGGTCTTGTGTATGCGGATCAGCACATCGTTGATGCCGATGGTGGGTTCGGGAACATCTTCCAGCCAGAGGCCGGGTCGGGAGTATTTTTTTACAAGAGCTTTCATGGCGCGCCTTTTCTGATTCCGATATTTGATACGATCTCTTATATACTAGAGCGCGTTCGTTCAATATGCAAGACGTAATCTAATATTGTGAACAAAAAAAGAAAGCCACCGAAGCCGCCCTCGCGGCGCACCGGTTCCTCCGAACTGGTTTCTTCGCAGCTTTCGGCGAGGGTGAAGAAACTGCGCGAACAGAAGGGATGGTCGCTTGAAACGCTTTCGGCGGCCTGCGGAGTGAGCCGCGCCATGCTGAGCCAGATCGAGCGCGGTCAGGTGAACCCGACGCTGGCGGTGACGTTCAACATCGCGCGGGCCTTCGAAATGTCGATCGGGGAACTGGTCGAGATGCCCGGCGTTTCGAGCTCCATCCAGGTGATACGGGCCAACGACAGCGCCTACGACTTCCGCGGCGACAAGGACTGCCGCGTGCGGACGTTGTCGCCGTTGAACCTGGAAAAGGACGTGGAATTGTATGAAGTGCGGCTGGCGCGGGGCGGGGCGCTGCGCAGCACCGCGCATTTCACGGGCACGCGCGAATTCCTGGCGGTGCAGTCCGGGCGCGTGCGCATCGAGTCCGGCAACGACCACGAAGAACTGGGGGCGCGCGATTCGGTCAGCTACCGCGCGGACGTGAACCACGCCATCGTGAACATCGGCGATGGCGACGCGGTCGTGTTCCTGGTGGATATCTACCGTTGAGCGGGGCGGGCCGGCGACACTGGTACAATAGAACTTAGTTCTCGAGGTGGAGGGGCTACCCAGTGTCAATCGCACGCAGGCAGTTTCTATCCAGCGCCTTGTTGAGCAGTGTCGCGTTTTCGCGCGCAGCCGTTCAAAGCAAACTCGGGATTCCCGGACCGTATCGCGGGCGCGTCGTCGCCGTGGAGCATCCGGGGAGCGTCATCAACCTCAAGTATCAGCGCGATGCCATCCGCGCCATGCTCGGCAAGGGCATGATGGAACTCACCGGCGCGCCCAGCCCGGTGGAGGCCTGGCGCGTGTTCGTCGAGCCCGGCGACGTGGTCGGCATCAAGCTCAACCCGGTCGGCCAGCCCTACCTGATTTCGGCTCCCGAGGTGGTGCAGAGCATCGTCGAATGCCTGGAGCAGGTGGGGGTCAAGCGCAACGAAATCGTGGCATACGACCGCTATTACGATCAATTCCTGGGCGCCGGCTTCGACAAGTGGCTGCCCGAAGGGGTGCGCTGGACATACGCCACCAGGAACGTGAACCTGCTGCAGCTCGACATGGAGGGTTATGACGCCGACCAGTACATGGAAATGGCGTTGGTGCTGCCACAGGCGAATCCCTCCGACCATCACCACCGCCGTTCGTACGTGGCCAAGTTCGTGAGCAAGGACATCAACAAACTGATCAATCTGGGCGTCATGAAGCACCACCAGTCGGCGGGCGTCACGGTGGCGCTCAAGAACCTGTCGCACGGTCTGGTGAACAACGTGAGCCGCAGCCACATCAGCAGCTCGAACAACGCCTGCGGCGCGTTTATCCCGACCGTGGTGGACATCCCCATCATCCGCCAGAAGACGGTGCTCAACATCATTGACGGGGTCATGGGCGCTTACCACGGCGGCCCCGGCAGCAAGGTCGGCAGGTATTTGTGGGAACACAAAACCATGTACTTTGCCACCGACCCGGTGGCCGTGGACCGCGTGGCCTGGACGGTGCTGGACAATAAACGCGAGCAGTCCGGCATGAGGCCCATCGCGCTGGCCTACGCCGACAACGACAGCACTTTCGTTCGCATGCAGCCGGAGTTCATCGAGATCGCCGGGGCGCTCGGCCTGGGCGAGAGCAACGAAGACAAGATCGATCTGAAGCGCGTTAAGCTCGCCTGAGCCTATTACGAGGTGTCCGGTTCCGGACACCACGATGCCGATATCGGGCACGTTGAAAGCGTGCCGCTCTTTCGCGTCAACCACTTACGTGTGGTCACCGGGGTGCACCCTGATTGCCGGACCACATGGATATTCCACGCCAGGGCGCAGCTCGTAAGAAACTCATCCGGCGGATTGCCTTCCTTTTTGTGACTTTGGCCGTCGTACTAATGATTGGGCTCGGGACGAGCCGTTTGAAGCCTGCCGCGCCGTCCGTAGAGCGCGCAACGGTCTGGAGCGATACCGTGAAACGTGGCCCCATGGTGCGGCAGGTGCGCGGTCTCGGCACGCTGGTTCCCGAAGAAATACTCTGGATTCCCGCTCCCGCGGATGGGCGCGTCGAATCGATTCTGGTTCGTCCCGGGGCGCCGGTGGGGCGGGACACGGTGCTTGTGGTGCTGCGGAATCCGGAGATGGAACTGGCGGCGTTGGATGCCGAGTACCAGGTGAAGGCCGCGGAAGCCAAGTACACCGATTTGACGGTCCGGCTGGCGAGCGACCGCCTCAACCAGCAGGCTGAAGTGGCCAAGGTCGAGTCCGAGTACAAACAGGCCAGATTGAAAGCGGATGCCGACGAAGCCCTGGGCAAATTGGGCCTGTTGGCTTCGCTGCAAACCAAGATCAGCGTCTCCGCGGCCGAAGAACTCGCCCACCGCCATCAGATGGAGAAGAAGCGGCTCTCCATTGGTGTGGAATCGGTTGACGCGCAACTCGCGGTGCAGCGCGCCGAAGTGGACAAGCTGCGCGCCCTGCACAACCTGAAACGCAGCCAGTTGGAGGCGCTGAAAGTGCGCGCCGGAGCCGCGGGTGTGCTGCAGGAACTGCCGGTTGAGGTCGGGCAGCGTGTCACGGCCGGCACCATCCTGGCCAAAGTGGCGCAGCCCGAACGGTTGAAAGCCGAGTTGAAGATCGCCGAGACGCAGGCCAAGGACATCCAGTTGGGCCAGCGCTGTTCCATCGACACGCGCAATGGCGTGATCGACGGGCGCGTGATGCGCATCGACCCGTCCGTGAAGGAAGGCACCGTCACGGTGGATGTAAAGCTGGAAGGCTCGCTGCCCGCGGGCGCGCGGCCCGACCTGAGCGTGGATGGAACCGTGGAACTGGAGCGGCTCGAAGACGTTGTATATGTAGGGCGCCCGACTTCAGGGCAGCCTAACAGTACGATTACTTTGTTCCGGGTGAGCGCGGACGGGAAGGGTGCCACTCGCGTGCAGGTGAGACTGGGCCGCGGGTCGGTGACCACCATCGAGGTTCTGGAAGGCTTGCAGCCCGGCGACCAGGTGATACTTTCGGATATGACGACATGGGACTCTTATGACCGGATCAGACTACAGTAACGGCAATTCACTGATTCATTTGGAAGGCGTGACCAAGGTGTTTCTCACCGACGAAGTGGAGACGCACGCGCTTGCGGGCATTCATCTCGATCTGCGCAAGGGCGAGTACCTGTCCATTGCGGGGCCATCCGGCTGCGGCAAGTCCACGCTACTGTCGATCCTGGGGCTGCTGGATACGCCGAGCGATGGCAGCTACGTGTTGAACGGCAAGCCGGTCGAGAAGCTGAAGACCAGCGAGAGAGCCCGCATCCGCAACCGGGAAATCGGGTTCATATTCCAGGCGTTCAACCTGATCGGCGACCTGACGGTGTACGAAAACGTGGAGCTGCCGCTAACCTACCGCGGCATGTCCTCGGCCGAGCGCAAGCGCCGCACGCAGGAAGCGCTCGAGAAGGTGGGCATGTCGCACCGGATGAAGCACTATCCGGCGCAACTCAGCGGAGGACAGCAGCAGCGCGTGGCCGTGGCGCGCGCTTTAGCCGGCGAACCGTTGATCCTGCTGGCGGACGAGCCCACCGGCAACCTGGATTCGGCCAATGGCGAGGCCGTCATGGACCTGCTGCGCGACCTGCACCGCCAGGGCGCCACCATCTGCATGGTCACGCACGACCCCCGCTACACCCAGTTCGCCGATCGCATCGTGCACCTGTTCGACGGCCGGATTGTGGACGAGACTGTCCCCCAGGCGTGAGGCTCGCATGGTTGCGCTGCTTGGCCGGGGAGTCCAACTGGCGGGAATGGGCGTGACGCTGAATCCCGACCCGTCTGAGGAAGTGCTAACGGTTTCGGCGAATTGCATAGCGTTGCACGCGTTTCTTGCGGGTGCGCTGGCAGCCTGCCTGGTGATCCTTGCCGTGTTCCTGATCTATCGCCTGGCGTCCAACCCGCGCAAAGGATTGAGAATTCACTGGAACAGATAGATGACAACGCTAATTCAGGATTTGCGTTACGCCTGCCGTCAATTGGCCAAGAGCCCAGGCTTCACGATTGTGGCGTTGCTTTCGTTGGCGCTCGGCACGGGTGCCAACATCGCGGTCTTCCAGTTCATCGACGCTATCCTGCTTAGCCCCCTACAGGTCGCCGAACCCGGCCGGTTGGTTTCGCTCTATCAGAAGGCTTCCACCGGAATGCTGTCGAGCAGCTCCTATCGGGACTTCGAATTCTATCGCGATCACAACCACGTCTTCAGCGGGATGCTTGCCTACTTGCGGGTTCCCATGATGTTGCGCGATGGCGAGTTGCCGGAAGCCGTGACGGGAGAGCTGGTTAGCGTGGACTACTTTTCCGTTTTGGGCCTTCCCCCCGCACTGGGCCGCGGCTTTCGCGATGAGGAAGGACGCGAACCGGGCGCGCATCCGGTGGCCGTGATCAGCCACGATTACTGGCAGCGTCATTTCGCGGCGGACCGCGACGTGCTGGGACGCGGCATCCGAATCGCCGCGCGTACATTCACCATCGTGGGCGTGGCGCCTCGCGGATTTCGCGGCCTGGCGCTCGATTGGGGAAAGGCACCGGAAGTGTGGGTGCCGGCGGCCATGTACCGCGAAGCCGTGCCGGCCATGGCGAAAGTGGACGTCCTGGGAAGCTGGGGTATGCAGTCCTTCCTGGTCGTAGGACGCCTGCGGCCGGGTGTTAGCATCGAGCAGGCGCGGGCCGCGATGCGCGTGCTATCAGACCAGGTTGCGCCGCTGCGCACGGCCTTTCAAGAGGAGCACTGGAAATTCGAAGCGGTGCTTTACCCGGGGCAGCAGGGGCGCATCTGGCCGGAACGGCGCGCGACGGTAGTACGGTTCTTCACCGCGCTGGCTGTGGTGGCGGGCGTCGTGTTGCTGGTCGCGTGCCTGAACCTGGCTAATCTGCTGCTGGCGCGTTATGCGGCGCGCGATGCCGAATTCGCCGTTCGCGCTTCGTTGGGCGCGGGCGCGGGGCGGCTGATGCGCCAATTGCTGACCGAAAGTATGCTGCTGAGCTTGCTCGGCGGCGCGGGTGGACTCGTGGTGGCGCACGGAATCGTCGGTTGCCTCACCGGATTCGAGCGCGCGTTCTTCATTCCGCTATCGATCGGGACGGAGATGAACGCCAGCGTGTTCGGATGCGCGCTGCTGGTAACGCTCGCCGCCGGATTACTGTTCGGATGGCTGCCGGCTTATCGCGCTTCGCACCAGAACCTGTCGGCGAATCTCAAATCCCGTACCGTCTCGGCCGGTCCGGGAAGGCGCGGTATAAGACTGCGTGACGTCCTGGTTGCCGCGCAGATTGCGTGCTCGCTCGCCGTGCTGGTAGTCACCGGACTCTGCCTGCGCACCTTGCGCAACGCCGAGGCGGCCGATGCGACGCTCGCTCCGGATCGCGTACTGCTGGCCGATCTGAACCTGGCCACGCAGGGCTACGATCAGGAGCGTGCCACGAGATTCTACCCGCTGGCGCTGGAGCGTGTCCGCGCGCTTGCCGGCGTTGAAACCGCCGCGCTGGTCTGGACTGTGCCATTGAGCGGTGTGCGTGGCGGCACCGACATCACCGTGGATTCGGCCGCGGGCGCGGATCCGCCGGTCCAGGTGGACTACAACGTAATCAGCCCGGATTACTTCCGTACCGTGGGTGTGCCGGTTGCGCGAGGACGCGAATTTACACTGGCCGACCGGGCTGGGGGCGAGCAGGTAGCGGTGATCAACGACCGCATGGCACGGCGCTTCTGGAACGGCGAGGACGCGTTGGGTAAGCGCTTTCGTCTGGCATCGACGGGAGGCCGCGACGTGATTGTCGTCGGAGTGGTGAAAGACACGCACTACCGCAGCGTGCGCGAGCAGGTCAACGCCTGTTTCTATCTCCCGCTCAGCCAGAGTCCGCGGCTGGAGATGCACTTGGAAATACGGTCGTCGGTGGCGCCTTCGATGCTCGCACCCGGCGTGCGCGCCATCCTGCGGTCGCTCGATCCGTCGCTCGCGGCCCCGGTGATCCTTACGCTCGAATCGCATCGCAACCAGGCGCTCGCGCAGGAACGGCTGGCTGCGTTGCTATTGAGCGGTCTCGGCGTACTGGCGCTGGGTCTGGTGGCGATCGGCCTTTACGGTGTCGTTTCGTTCGCGGCCGGCCGGCGCACGCGAGAGATCGGAATTCGCGTGGCGCTCGGGGCCAGCAGTGGCGGCGTACTTGGCTTGGTGCTGCGGCGGGAGCTCGTCGTCGTGGCGGCCGGCATCGTGGCCGGTTTTGGGTTGGCCAGCGCTTCGACGCGGCTGATCGCGAGCATGCTCTACGGCGTGAGCCCGCTGGACATCGCGACTTTCGCCGGGGTGTCCGCTCTATTGGGCGCGGTGACGTTACTGGCTTGCTACGTGCCGGCGCGACGGGCCTCCGATGTCGATCCAGTAGTGGCATTGAGGTGCGAATAATGTCTTCTTTCTCACAGGACTTTCGTTATTCTTTACGGCAACTTGTTAAGACCCCCGGCTTCACGGCCGTGGCTGTGCTTACACTGGCGCTCGGTATTGGCGCGAACACCGCCATCTTCAGTCTCATCAATGCCGTGTTGCTACGGCCCCTGCCCTACGAAAAACCGGACCGGCTGGTATTGATCTGGGAGAGCGCTCCGTTTTTCGGCTTGCGCGACAGTCCCGTTGCACCGGCCAACTACGTGGATTGGAGAACGCGCAGCCGCTCGTTTGAGGAGATGGGGGCGGAGGAAGACACGGGATACCGGCTAACGGGACAAGGCACTCCTGAAATCGTGCTGGGCGGCCGAGTGACCGCCGGACTCCTGCGCGCCCTGCGCGTGCGGCCGCTCGTTGGACGTATTTTTCGCGACGAAGAGGATCAGCCCGGAGCAGCGAAGGTGGCTTTGATCAGCGAACGCTTCTGGCGGCTTCGTTTCGGTTCCGATCCGCAGATCGCCGGCAAGACCGTCAGGCTGAACGATGCCAGCTACACGATTGCCGGGGTGTTGCCCGCGGGCAGCGAACCGCCGGTTCATTACAGAAGCAAATTGGGCGACATCTGGACGCCGTTTGGCAGCTCCTACACGCCGCAAGAGTGGGCCGCGCGCGGGAGGCACGACTGGATGGTGATCGCGCGCCTGCGCGACGGCGTGTCGCTTGGACAGGCCGATGCGGAGATGCGATCGATTGGCGTGAACCTGGCCCGCGAGTATCCCGAAACGAATGAGAAGGTCGGCGCTTTCGTCGCACCTTTGCGCGATCATTTTGTCGCCGGACACCGCCTCATGCTATTCGTCTTGCTGGGCACGGTTGCGCTGATCCTGCTGATCGCCTGCGCGAACCTGGCCAACCTGCTGCTCAGCCGGGCTGTCGGCCGGAGCAAGGAAGTCGCTGTACGCGCGGCGTTGGGAGCGGGTGTCTGGCGGCTAGCGCGCCAATTCTTGTGTGAGAGCCTGCTGCTTTGCCTGGCGGGCAGCGCGCTGGGGTTGCTGCTTGCAATGCCCACCTTCCGGCTGCTGGCGCAACTGGCGCCGGGCTCGCTCAGCGGGCTCAAGGATGTTTCGCTGGACTGGCGTGTACTCGGGTTCACGCTGGTGGTGGCCGGCATCACGACGATGGTTTTCGGGCTGCTTCCGCTGTTTCAGATCCGCCGCCTGGAATTGAATCAGTCGCTCAAACAGAGCGCTCGAAGCGTCGGTGCCACGGCGGGCTCGCGCAAGCTGCGGTCTTTGCTGATCTACTCGGAAGTGGCGCTGGCGTTCGTTCTGCTCATCGGCGCCGGGCTGTTGCTGCGTACCTTCAAGCTGCTGCGCGGTGTCGATGTGGGGTGCCGGACGCAGAACGTGCTCACGCTGAAAATGCCGGTGACCATGGCCGAAAGGAATCTGGCCAAGAGCAACGCTTTCCAGCGCGAGGTGCTTCGGCGCGTCGAGATGATCCCCGGTGTCATCTCGGCCGGGTTTACCAACCATATTCCCCTAACGGTGAAGGGCAACGTTTCCAGTATCGGTGCGGAAGGACACGATGAGAGAAAGAGATTTCAGTGCAACCACAGGATCATTGGCCCGGGATATCTGCGTACGATGGGCATTGCCCTGCTGCGCGGCCGCGATATCGATGAGCGCGACAACGAGACAGCGCCCCGCGTGACGTTGATCAACGAGACACTCGCCCGGACCCTGTGGCCGGGACAGGACCCCATCGGCCGGCGGGTGCGCTTCGGCGGGGACGCTTGGGTACCCGTGGTGGGCGTGGTGGGGGACATTCATCAGTCCGGGCTGGACGTGCCGTCCAAACCGGAGTTCTATGTCTCTTCCTTGCAAGAAGTGCCCTGGTCGCTTGCGATCCACACCAGTGTCGAACCAACCAGCCTCGCGCCGGCGGTTCGGCGCGCGATCTGGTCGGTGAATCCCGAGCTCGCCATCACGGAGCTGGCGAGCATGGAGCAGATCCTCGATGAAGAACTATCCGGACGCCGTGTGCAAACCGACCTGCTATCGGCCTTTGCGGCATTGGGCCTGCTGCTGGCGGCCGTGGGCCTTTACGGCGTGCTGGCCTACCAGGTGGACCAGCAGACCCCCGAAATCGGCATCCGCATGGCGCTAGGCGCCGAACCGTCGACGATCCTTCGGCGGGTGGTTGCACGCGGCTTGCAGTTGACTGCGATCGGCCTCGCTTTGGGAGCGGCCGGAGCGCTGTTCCTTTCGCGTCTGCTCACCAGCGTCCTGTATGGCGTGAAACCTACCGATCCGCTGACGTACATTGCGGTGGCCGTGGCGCTGCTGATTGTAGCCGCGCTGGCCTGCTACATCCCCGCGCGGAGAGCATCGAAGGTCGATCCGGTGGTGGCGCTGAGGTGTGAATAGGACATGATTCAACTGCGTAATGTGGAGAAGTATTACGAAGCGGGCTTCGGCAGAGCTTATGTGTTGCGCCGGATCAACCTGGAGGTGCGGGAAGGCGAGTTCGTCAGCGTCATGGGGCCGTCGGGGGCGGGGAAGTCGACGCTGCTCGCGATCCTGGGCATGCTGGACGGTACATGGAGCGGCGAATTTGAGTTTCTCGGCAACGCCGTTCAGGACATGAAGCCGAAGCAGCGCGTCGAGCTGAATAAGAAGTACATCGGCTTCGTGTTTCAGAGCTACCACTTGATCGACGACCTGACGGTTTACGAGAACCTCGATCTGCCGCTCTCCTATCGCAACTTGAAATCGAGCGAGCGTGCCAGTCTGGTGTGTGACACGCTCGACCGTTTCCACATCGTCGGCAAGAAGGACCTTTTTCCGAGCCAGCTTTCCGGAGGCCAGCAGCAGCTTGTGGCTGTGGCGCGCGCCGTGGTGGCGAGCCCGAAACTGATCCTGGCCGACGAGCCCACCGGCAACCTGCATTCCAGCCAGGGCAAGGAAATCATGGAGCTGTTCAAGCGGCTCAACGAAGACGGTACGACCATCATTCAGGTGACGCATTCGGAGACGAACGCCGCTTACGGAAACCGGATTGTTCAGCTTCAGGATGGGTGGATAGTATGATGGGCTCATCTGCCAACTAGGTGCTAGCTGACGCGTGCTACCCACAATTCTCATCGCCGATGACCAGCCGGACGTCGTCGAGGCGCTGCGCCTTCTTTTGAAGGGCGAAGGGTATGCGACCGAGTCCGTGTCGTCTCCGGCGGCGATTCTGGCCGCCATCGAGGCGCGCGATTTCGACGCCGCGCTGATCGACCTCAATTACACGCGAGACACCACGTCGGGCGAAGAGGGGCTCGATCTGCTCAAGAAGATGCAGGCGCTCGACAACATGCTGCCCGTAGTAGTGATGACCGCCTGGGGCAGCATCGAGCTGGCCGTCGAGGCCATGCGGCGCGGCGCGCGCGACTTCATCCAGAAGCCGTGGGACAACGTGCGGCTGCTGGCCACCGTGCGCACGCAGGTGGAACTGAGCCGGGCGCTGCGCGCCGGACGCCGCCTGGAAGCGGAGAACCTGCTGCTGCGCGGCGATGGCAGTCCGGACATGATTGCCGAATCTCCCGCCATGCAGCCTGTCCTGCAGGTGATCGCGCGCGTGGGACCGTCGGACGCTAACGTGCTCATCACCGGCGAGAACGGCACGGGCAAGGGCGTGGTTGCCCAGGCGCTGCATGCTGTGTCCGCCCGAGCGGGCAAGCCTATGCTCACGGTCAACACGGGCGGATTGTCGGAAGGCGTTTTCGAAAGCGAACTCTTCGGCCACGTGAAAGGGGCGTTCACCGACGCGCGCAGCGACCGCGCGGGGCGCTTCGAACTGGCCGACGGCGGGACGCTGTTTCTAGACGAGATCGCCAACGTGCCGCTGGCGCAACAGGCGAAGCTGTTACGGGTGCTGGAAACCGGGCAGTTTGAGCCGGTGGGGGCATCGCGCACGCGCACGGTGAGCGTGCGGGTCCTGTCGGCCACCAACGCCGACCTGGCCGCGGAGACGGCCGCCGGGCGTTTTCGCGAAGACCTGCTGTTCCGCTTGAACACGGTCGAAATCCACGTACCTCCCCTGCGCGAGCGCCGCGAGGACATCCCGTTGCTCGCGGCGCACTTCCTGCGACGTCATGCGGCGCGCTATCGCAAGCACCTGGCGTCGTTCGACGCCGCGGCCATGCGTTCGCTGCTCGATCACTCCTGGCCCGGCAATGTGCGCGAACTCGACCATGCCGTCGAACGCGCGGCGCTGATGGGCGAGGGCGAACAGGTGCACGCGCGGGATCTGGCGTTGAAAGCATCCCGCGATAATACGTCGCGCATCAACGACATGACGCTCGAAGATGTCGAACAGTTGTTGATCCGCAAGGCGTTGGTGCGCTTCGGGGGGAACGTCAGCAAGGCCGCCTCTGCATTGGGGCTAAGCCGGGGCGCGCTCTACCGCCGGCTCGAGCGCTACCACATATGAGTGGTCCACGCCTCTTCCCCAGGTTGAAGTACGAAACCCGTCTCACCCTGTTGACACTGGCGGGAGGACTGCCCGCGGTGGCGCTGGCGGTGGTGCTGCTCGGGACCAGCGGCCTCGATCCAAAACTCCGCTGGCTGTTCGCCGTCCTGGTGCTTGCCCTGTGGTGGGGATTTGCACTGGCCGTGCGCGCGCGTGTCGTGCATCCGCTGAGAACGCTGTCCAACCTCCTTGCGACGCTGCGGGAGGAGGATTTCTCTTTCCGCGCACGGGGAGGACGGCCCGACGACGCGTTGGGGGAGGCGATGCGCGAGGCGAACGCCCTCTCGGAAACCCTGCGCGAGCAGCGGCTGGGCGCGTTGGAAGCCACGGCGCTATTGCGGACGGTCATGGCCGAAATAGACGTCGCCATCTTCACATTCGATTCCGACGACCGGCTGCGCCTGATCAACCGCGCGGGCGAACGGCTTCTGGGGCGGCCGGCGGAGCGACTGCTCGGCTGCCGCGCCGGCGAAATCGGACTGGCCGAATGCCTGGAAGAAGGCCCGCCGCGCACTATCTCCAAGGCCTTTGCAGGCGCGGTGGGCCGGTGGAGCGTACGATCCAGCGCATTCCGCCAGCGCGGGCTGCGGCATCGTCTGCTGGTGGTTCAGGATCTCACGCGCACGCTGCGGGAAGAGGAACTCGAGGCCTGGAAACGGCTGGTGCGCGTGCTGGGGCACGAGTTGAACAACTCACTGGCGCCCATCAAGTCCATCGCCGGCAGCCTGAAAGCTTTGCTGGGTCGTGAAGTGCTCCCGCCCGATTGGAAAGAGGACGCCGGGCGCGGCCTGGCCGTGATCGCGGGACGCGCCGAGGCTCTCAGCCGGTTCCTGGAAGCCTATTCGAGGCTTGCCAAGCTTCCGCCGCCGAAACGGCGGCGGGTGGATGTGGCCGAATGGATCAATCGAGTCGCGGCGCTAGAGACGCGGCTGCCGGTGCGCGTGGCCCCGGGAGCCGGCCTCGCCATCGAGGGCGACGGCGACCAGCTCGATCAACTGCTCATCAACCTCGTGCGCAACGCCGTGGACGCGGCACTCACTACCGGTGGCGCGGTCGAGATCGGCTGGCGCAAAGACGGCTCGTACATCGAAGTGGCTATGCGCGACGAAGGGCCGGGGCTTGCCAACACCGCCAATCTGTTCGTGCCGTTCTTCACCACCAAGCCGGGCGGGTCGGGCATCGGGCTGGTGCTGAGCCGGCAGATTGCCGAAGCGCACGGCGGCACGCTCACGCTGGAGAACCGGCAGCCAGGACCCGGCTGTGTGGCGTTGCTGCGATTGCCCGCGTGAACCTCGGCCGCGTTACCGGTTGGGCTTCTCGCCGGAGCGCAGCCACTCGATGTTGAAGCGGGCGAAGGTGAGCATCTCGCGGAAATTCTTGGAACCGCGTTCATAGAGCAGGCCAACGGTGCGGTCTTTGAGGACCGTGAGCGATGAATAGGATGCCGGCCCCTCGTGTATCACGCGGGTGACGGGCCAGGTGGCCGCATCGTCGTAGCTCAGCCGAACGGTCATCCGCATCCGCTTCACATCGTGCGCGGGATTGGAGAACAGCACCATCCCGCGGCGCACATCGTAGCGCACAAGACTCGCCTGACAGACGGGTTCAACAAGCGTTTCGTCCCAGGTGAGGCCGGACCATGTCTCGCCGCGGTCCCGGCTCACGGCCAACGCGCGGTGCTTCTTCGCGAGGCCGTGGTCGTTGTGGTCGGCGCGCATGTTGAGCAGCAGCGAGCCGCCGGCGCGCTCGATAACGGCGGACTCGTCGGTGTTCGCGCCGGCGCTGCCGCCGATATGCCAAGTGGCGCCGCCGTCGTCGCTAAAAATGACGTGCGAGTGGAGCGTTCTGGAAGGCTTTACAGTGTGATCGCAGGGGATCACGATGCGCCCGTCCCTGAGTTGGATGCCGTTGCCCGGGCCGGTAGCGTACCAACCCCACTCGGGGCTCTTGGCCATCGAGGTTATGTCGCGCAATGGCGTCCAGGTTTTTCCATCGTCTCTGCTGGAGGTGATCCACACCGTGCGCGTGCCTCCCGGCGCACCGATCATGAATTGCGCCTCGCCGGCTTTTGCCGGATTGCCGGTCAACAACAGAAGAATCGTTCCAGATTTGCGAAGAACCACCGGCGTCGGGTTACCGATGGTGTCATCACCGTTGTCGGCGACCACCTGGGGATCCGACCAGGTCCTGCCGCCGTCCCCGCTGCGGCGCAGGACAACGTCGATGTTGCCGGAATCCGATCGCGACTCCTTGCGGCCTTCGGCGAAAGCGAGCAGCGTGCCCTTGCCGGTCGTGACGAGCGCAGGGATGCGGTACGTGTGGTAGCCGTAGCTGCCGGATTTGAAAAGGTCCAGTTCCAAGAAAAGCGGCGCCGCGACAGCGCAGCGCGCCGCTGTTATCGCGAGCAGGGCAAAAAGGAGGATCAGGCGCTGGCCGCGCATTTGGCGTTCAATCTCATCTTGCGCTGCTCGACGGCGGCGCCGATGAAGGCGCGGAACAGCGGGTGCGGCTCGAGCGGCTTGGATTTGAACTCGGGGTGGAACTGGCAGCCCAGGAACCACGGATGGTCCGGGATCTCGCAGATTTCCACGTAGACGCCGTCTGGCGTGCGGCCGGCGATGCGCATGCCGGCGCCGGTGAGGATGTCTTCGTATTCGCGGTTGAATTCGTAGCGGTGGCGGTGCCGTTCGCTGATTTCCGGAGTTCCGTACGCGGTGCGCGCGAAGGAGCCCTCGGTGAGTACGCACGGATACGCTCCCAGGCGCATGGTGCCGCCCAGTTCGTCCACGCCCTTCAACTCGCGCAATTTGTAAATGACGCGATGCGGGGTGGCGGGCTCGAATTCGGTCGAATCCGCGTCGGGGAGGCCGCAGACGTTGCGCGCGTATTCGATGACGGCGGTCTGCATGCCCAGGCAAATTCCGAAGTACGGGACCTTATACTCGCGGGCATAGCGGATGGCATGGATCATGCCCTCGACGCCGCGTTTGCCGAAGCCGCCCGGCACCAGGATGGCATCGTATTGCCGCAAGCGGTCCACGCAGGACGGCCAAGTCAACTCCTCGGCTTCGACCCAATTGATGTTGACGCGCACATCGTGCGCCAACCCGCCGTGCAACAGCGCTTCGTTCAGGCTTTTGTAGGAATCCGCGTATTCGACGTACTTGCCGACCAAGCCGATGTCCACCGTGCCGGAAGGATTCTTGAGCCGGTCCACCATGGCGCTCCAGCGTGTGAGGTCGCGCGGCCCGGCCTCTAACTTGAGCAGGCGCAGGACGATCTCGTCGACGCCCTGGGCGGCCAACGTGAGGGGGATCTCGTAGACGCTCTTGACGTCGCAGGCGGTCACGACCGCGTCGACATCCACGTCGCAAAACAGCGCGATCTTCTCGCGCACTTCCTTCGCCAGGTAGCGCTCGGAGCGGCACACCAGGATGTCGGGCTGGATACCGATGGCGCGCAGTTCCTTCACGCTGTGCTGCGTGGGCTTGGTCTTCAGCTCGTGCGCCGCGGCGATCCAGGGCACCAGGGTCACGTGGATGAAAATGGCGTTCTCGCGCCCGACCTCGTGGCGCATCTGCCGGATGGCTTCCAAAAACGGCAGCGACTCGATGTCGCCCACCGTGCCGCCAACCTCGACAAAGACCACGTCGACGTCGCCCGCCACTTTGCGGATGGCGGCCTTGATTTCGTTGGTGACGTGGGGGATCACTTGCACGGTCTTGCCCAGATAGTCGCCCCGCCGCTCGCGCGTAATGATCTGTTCGTAGATGCGCCCGCTGGTGACGTTGTTAGCCTGCGTGAGACGGGCGTGCGCGAAGCGCTCATAGTGCCCGAGATCGAGGTCGGTTTCGGCCCCGTCGTCGGTCACGAAGACTTCGCCGTGCTGGAACGGGCTCATGGTGCCCGGGTCCACGTTCAAGTAGGGATCGAATTTTTGCAGCGTTACGCGCAGGCCGCGGCTTTCGAGCATGCAGGCGATGGAAGCCGCCGAAATGCCCTTGCCCAATGAACTCACTACGCCGCCCGTTACGAAAATAAACTTGGCCATTCTCGGTTATGATTGCTCCGCTCGCTTGGCGCCCCAGAACCGCAGCAGCCGCTCCAGGTCTTCCGGGGTATCCACGCCAAGAGATTCGTATTCGGTTTCGACCACCCGGATGGAGTGGCCGTTTTCCAGGGCTCGCAGTTGTTCGAGCTTCTCGGCCCGCTCAAGGGGGCCGACCGGCATCTGCGAGTAGCCCAGCAGAAACTCCCGCCGGTATGCGTACAGACCGATGTGCTTGAAGTAAGGCGGCTTTTCGCCGCGCACGAACGGGATCGGACAACGGGAGAAATAAAGCGCGTATCCTCGCAAGTCCGTCACCACCTTGACCGTGTTGGGATCGTCGATCTCGCGCGGATCTTCGATGCGCTTGGCCAACGTGCTCATGGGCGCATCCTCTTCCTTTGTGAGGCCGAGGACCGCGGCATCGATCGCCGCCGGGTCGATCGACGGTTCGTCGCCCTGAATGTTAACGATGATGGATGCCTGGTCGCTCGAGGCGACCTCGGCGGCGCGATCCGAGCCCGAGAGGTGGTCGGAACGGGTCATGCGGACTTTGGAGCCGTAATCCCGCGCGGCGCCGAAGATGCGTTCGTCGTCGGTGGCGATGATCACTTCGGAGAGATACTGCGCCTGGCACGCTCGCTCATAAACATGCTGGACCATCGGCTTTCCAGCAATCATGGCGAGAGCTTTTCCGGGGAAACGACTGGAAGAGAACCGGGCGGGGATGACGCCCAGAATTCGGCGCGGCACAATCGATCTTACCATAAAAAACCGGGTGTTATAATTTGAATGGAAGACGCGAGGGGACATGGGGACGGGCGCAACTCCGATGCGACGGTTCATTCTCTGTGCCTGCGCGGCCCTGCTGCTGGCGGCCGCGGACAAAGGGCAGATCCAGCCCCAACCCAAGGTGGCTATCGAACCGCGCCCCAAGGCGGCCAACCCCGGCGAAACCCGCTTATCCCGGCCGAACATCCGGGTCGATACTACCCTGGTGCTGATCCCGGTAACTGTAACCGATCCGCTGAACCGTTTCGTCACGGGGCTTGAGCGCGAGCACTTCCGGCTATTCGAGGACAAGATCGAACAGGAACTCACGCACTTTGCCAGCGAAGATGCCCCGCTTTCGATCGGCCTGGTCTTTGACGCCAGCGGCAGCATGGGTTCCAAGCTGCAGAAATCCAGGCAAGCCGCCGCCCAGTTCTTCAAACTGGCTAACCCGGAAGACGAGTTTTTCCTGGTGCAGTTCAACGACCGGCCGGTTCTCACCTCCGCCTTCACGCACAGCACCGAAGAAATACAGAATCACCTCACCTTCACGCAGTCCAAGGGCCGCACGGCGCTGCTGGATGCGATCTACCTCTCGATGAACGAGATGAAGAAAGCCCACAACCCGCGCAAAGCCATCCTTGTCATCAGCGACGGCGGAGACAACAGCAGCCGCTATACGCAGAGCGAGATCAAGAATCTGGTGCGCGAGGCGGACGTTCAGATTTATGCTATCGGGATCTTCGAGAGCATGGGAGGCCGGAGCCGCACGGCCGAGGAACTCTCCGGTCCCGGGCTGATGACGGAACTGGCGGAGCAGACCGGCGGCCGCCACTTCCCGGTTGAGAACATCAACGAGCTGCCGGACATTGCCGCCAAGGTCGGCATCGAGCTGCGGAATCAGTACGTGCTCGGCTACACGCCGACCAACGCGCAGCGCGACGGCAAGTACCGTCGCATTACAGTGAAGGTAGTGCAGCCGAGGGGACTGCCCCCGCTGCGCGCCTTTTGGCGGTTAGGATACTATGCGCCCTTACACTAGACTGCTTGCCGCGGCCGCGCTGTTGGTTCTGGCTCTCCCCGCTGCTTCTCAGAATCCTCCTCCCGCGTCCGACGACGTGCCGATTTTCCGGTCCGAGACTCGTCTGGTGGTTCTGCACGCGACGGTGGTCGATAAGAGCGGGAACCTGGTGACCACGCTGTCCCGGGAGGCCTTCAGGGTTTTCGAGAATGGCGCGCAGCAGACTCTCCGCCTGTTCCGCCGTGAAGACATCCCGGTATCAATGGGCATAATCGTGGACAACAGCGGCAGCATGCGCCCGAAGCGGCAAAAGGTGGAGTCCGCCGCGCTAGGACTGGTAAAAGCCTCCAATCCGCAGGACGAAGTCTTTATCGTCAACTTCAACGACGACGCCTACCTGGACGTGCCGTTCACCAATGACATCAAGAAGATGGAGGAAGGCCTCAAGCGTATCGACTCGCGCGGGGGCACCGCCATGCGGGACGCCATCAGCATGTCGATCGATGAGATGAAGGCTAAGGCCAAGAAGGACAAGAAGATCATCTTCCTGGTCACCGATGGCAACGACAACACGTCGGCCATCACCATCGAGCGTCTGATCGAGAAGGTTCGCGAGAGCGAAATCCTGGTGTACACCATCGCACTACTCAACGAAGAGGACCGCGGCGAAGCCAAGAAAGCCCGGCGCGCCCTGTCGGCTTTGGCGGGGGCGTCGGGCGGGATGGTTTACTATCCAAAGGACTTGGTCGACGTCGAAAAGCTGGCATTGGGCGTGGCGCATGAGATTCGCAATCAGTACGTGCTGGCATACTCGCCGACGAATGCGGTGCTGGACGGCTCCTTCCGCCAGATTCACGTGACGGTGGACGGCCCCGGCCGCCCCATTGCGCGCACCCGGAACGGCTATTACGCCGCGCCGGAAGCCCGGCCCGCGCCGGCCTCGCGCGCCCCGGCCCAGGTCAAGAAGGGGTCTTGATCGCGATAGCGAACGGAGGAGAGGAACCCCGAGGCTCCGATGTGCATCAAAAATAGCGGGAAGCGTCGTCCATATTTGGGCGACGCGCGCCAGATAATGGGCTGTATACTATTAGGCAGAAAGGCTTTGGACGGGAGTTCCGGGTTCCGCGAAGCAAAGCAGGTTTCATGAAGCCCTTTCGTTTGATTAGGTTTTGCCATGTTATGGCAGCGGTTCCGCTGTCGGTGGCGCTGTGCTCAAGTCCCAGCACCCAGGCTGCGCCGGCCGCCTCCACCGACTCACGCGCCGACGCGTACTACAACTACGCCATGGGCCATCTCTACGCGGAGTTGGCCGGCACGTTCGGCAACCGCAGCGAGTACGTCAACAAGGCTGTCGACCACTTGAAACAAGCCATCAAGGCGGACCCCGGCACCCGGTTCCTGAGCGACGAGCTTTCCGACCTCTATCTGCAGTCGGGTAAGATCCAGCTTGCAGTCACCGAGGCGCAGGACCGGCTCAAGCGCGACCCGGACGACCTGGATGCGCGCCGCCTGCTGGGCCGCGTTTACACGCGCATGATCGGCGACGTGCGGGCCAAGAGCATCAACCAGAACATGCTCAAGCAGGCCATCGAGCAGTTTGAGAAGATCGGCGAAAAGGACCCCAAAGACCTGGATTGCTGGCTGATGCTGGGCCGTCTCCACAAGATCGGCCAGAATTCGCTGGCCAGCGAGAAAGCTTACAAGAAAGTTCTGGAACTGGAGCCGGAAAATGAGGACGCGCTGACCGGGTTGGCCATGGTGTACTCGGATCTTGGCGACGCCAAGTCGGCCAGCGAGATGCTGCGCCGGGTGACGGACAAGAACCCCACGCTGCGCACTCTCACGGCGCTGGCCACCACATACGAGCAGATGCGCGAATACCCGCTGGCGGCCGAGACGCTGAGGCGCGCGCTGAAGATGGCCTCCGGCAATTTCGAGATTCGCCGCGCCCTGGCGCAAAACCTGATGTTGTCCGAACAGATGGACGAGTCGCTGAAGATCTACCAGGAACTGGCCAAGGCCGATCCGCAGGACGTCCAGGTGCAGTTGCGCCTGTCACAGCTTTACCGGCAGCAGAAGGCTTTCGACAAGGCGAGAGAGGCTTCACAGCGGGCGCGCAAGCTTGAACCCGACAATCTGGAGATCCGCTACAACGATGTAAACCTGCTGGATGCGGAAGGCAAGACGGCCGAGGCCATCACGGAGCTGAAGAGCATTCTCGATGCGACGGCCAGGAAGGACTACGAACCGCCCGAGCGCAGCAACCGCGTGATCTTCCTCGAACGCCTGGGGCTGCTCTACCGATCGGCTGACCAACCCGACAAGGCCGCCGAGAGCTTTCGCGCCATCGGGCAACTGGACCCGGACCAGGGCGCCCGCTCCGCCGCCCAGGTGATCGAAACCTACCGCCTCGCCAAGCTGTATGCCAAAGCGGAGCAGGAAGCCGAAGCCGCGCACAGCAAGTATCCGCAGGACCGCATGGTGACGCTCATCCGCGCCTCGGTGCTGGCCGAATCGGGCAAGGCCGAGAAGGCCGCCACCGAACTCAGGACTCTGCTCGCGGGCAAGGACGACCGGGATACCTACATGGCCCTGGCGCAGGTCTGGGACAAGGCTAAGAACTACGGCGAAATGGCCAAGGCTTTGGACTCAGCCGAGAAGTCCTCCAAGACGAACGAAGAGAAGGAAAGCGTGGCTTTCATGCGCGGGGCGATGCTCGAGCGCATGAAGAAGTTTGCCGAGAGCGAAGCCGAATTCAAGAAGGTCATCGACCTCAATCCCAAGAACGCCTCGGCATTGAACTATCTGGGCTACATGCTGGCGGACCGGAACGTGAGGCTGCAGGAAGCCTACGGCCTGATTGCCAAGGCCCTCGACCTGGAGCCGCAGAATGGCGCTTTTCTGGACAGCATGGGGTGGGTCTGCTTCCGCATGGGTAAACTGGCGGACGCGGAAACCTACCTGCTCCGCGCGCTGGAGAAAGTGGTTCACGATCCCGCGATTCACGACCACCTGGGAGACGTTTATTCCAAGCAGGGCAAGCTGAAGGAAGCCATTGCCCAGTGGCAGAGTTCCATCAAGGCTTGGGAATCGAGCGCTCCGAGCGATGTGGACCACAGCGAGATCGCCAAGGTGACCAGGAAGCTTGAAGGCGCCAAGGTCCGACTGGCTAAAGAGGCCCGCGAGTCCGGCATCAAGCAGCGTTGAGCCGTCCGGGCATTTCGCCGCCCATTCCTGATATCGTGTTCTTCTGCGAGGAGACATGTCCCTATGAAGAACACGCACATTACCCTTCTACTGGTGGCCTCCGCTGTGGCTGCCTGGGCGCAACCAGCCCCCGGCGGCTTCTTCAACGTGAGCGGGTTGGCCACCATCAGGAATTCGGAGACACGCTCGATTTCCGCCGAGAATCCGCGAGGAGAGCGCGGCGCGGGCGCCACGGAAGTCCCCGCGCCTGGCAACGCCGGTTCGGATCTCGGCGCCGGCTGGAAGATCCGGCCCTGCATTACGCTCCAAAAGGGCGAGACGGCGACGCTTGCCGATATCGACGGGCCCGGCGTGATTCAGCACATCTGGATTACGGTGCATCCGAGGGCGTATCGCGACGTGCTTCTGCGTTTCTATTGGGACAACGAAACCAGCCCGTCCGTCGAAGCGCCGCTCGGCGATTTCTTCGCTTCCGGTCACGGCATGCGTTACAAAGTGAACTCACTGATGGTGGCGGTGAATCCTTCCGGCGGTTTCAACTCCTACTGGCCGATGCCGTTCCGCAAGCACGCGCGCATCACCGTTGAGAACCAGCGGCCCGAGAAGATCGACGGCTTTTTCTACCAGATCACTTACGCGCTCGAACCGGTGGCGGCCGACGCGGGTTACTTCCACGCATACTGGCGCCGCACGATGACATCGCGGAAGTATCCCGAGCACGTGATTCTGGAAAACATCGAAGGGCAGGGCCATTACGTGGGCACTTTCCTCGCCTGGGAACAGCTTTCCAATGGCTGGTGGGGCGAGGGAGAGATGAAGTTCTACATCGACGGCGACGGGAAGAACCCGACCATCTGCGGCACTGGAACCGAAGACTATTTCGGCGGGGCCTGGGGGTTCGGCGATACGTTCACCACGGCGTTCCTGGGCTATCCGCTGCATGAAATGAAGAGTGGCGACATACCCAAACATGCCCTGTACCGCTGGCATGTGCCGGACCCGATACGATTCAAGAAGAACCTGCGGGTGAGCATACAGGCCCTCGGCTGGTGGCCGAACGGCAAGTTTCAACCGCTCACCGACGATATCGCTTCGGTGGGTTACTGGTACCAAACCGAGCCGCACAGGCCGCAGCCGCCCATGCCCGCGCGCGAGGACCGCTTTCCGCGTTGAGCGCTCTCAGGCGTGCACTTAGGCGAAGTGGTGCGCGACTTTGCCGACGCCGAGCGCCATCTCGTCGATGTCGCGCTCGGTGTAGTGCTCGTAAACGTGCATGGTGATCCAGCGGTCGAAGGCCGCTTCGGCGACCGGGCAGTCCCCCTTGCAGTAGAGGCGGTCCGGAGAGAAAGGCCAATCGGTGCCGGGGAAGGCGGACCGTTTCTGGAAGATGTCGTACAGGTAGACGGGACGCCCGCCGGTGATCAGGTGCGCGCTGTTGGGGACTCCCTCGGCCGCGAGTGCTTCGGAAAACTCGCTGGCCGTGCAACCGAGCCGGTTCAGGTCCAGCCGGAATAGATAGAGAAAGTAGGCGTGCTTCGATCCGGCCGGCACAGCCTGCGGGAAGATGCCGGGCAGTTTCTCGAGCTGCGCGCTCAACCGCATGCCGAGCTGATTGCGGCGATTGACGATGGCCTGCACCTTGCGCAGTTGGGCGAGGGCCACGGCTCCCTGCAGTTCGGTCATCTGGTAGTTGGGCGCCAGGAAAAACGGATTGCGGATCTTCTCTTCCCGTTGATAGCACTTATCCAGGAAGAGGGAAGCGCGGTAGCGTAGATCCGGGTCGTCGGTGATCACCATGCCACCGGAACCGCAAGTGATGTGCTTGAAGTGGTTGAGCGAAAAGGCCGCGATTTCACCCATCGTGCCGGCCAGCCGCCCCTTATACTCGCAACAGTAAGCCTGGGCGCAGTCCTCAACTACCTTCAGGTTGTACTCGCGGCCGATCTCAAGCAGGGCGTCCATGTCCGCGGCCAAGCCGCTGTGATGGACGACGAGGATGGCCCGGGTCTTGTCCGAGATGAGGCGGATCACCGAGGCCGGGTCCATGTTGAGGGTGTCGGGATCGACGTCGGCAAAGACCGGCACCAGGCCCTGGTAGAGGATGCCGGTGAGCGAACCCATGTCAGTGATGGAAGAGGTGATCACCTCGCTTCCGGCGGGCAGTTCCAGCGCGCCCAGCGCGATGTGCACCGCGGCGGTACCGCTGGAACAGGCCACGCAATGCTCGGCACCGTACATGGCGGCGAACTCCCGCTGGAACTCGAACACCTTGGTACCCAGGAAGTAGAACAGCATGTCGGAGTCGATCACGCCGGCGAGGAGTTGCTTCTCGATTTCGCCGTGGCGCTTGCCCGTGCCGAAGGGCGTGGCCTTGGCCTTCTCACCGCCGAGGATGGCGAGCTTGCTCTGGAAATCCTGGGTCATCAACTCGACAATACGCCACTTTGGGAAAGAGTGTCAACTCACTTCGTAACCGGTTACAAACCGATTTCCGCCGTAAGACCGCTCTGGTTTGAGATTGATCCGCCGTGTGCGAAACCAGTTACATAGACGCTGCGAGTCTGCTCCGGTTCTCGTAGATCTTCGTGACCGCGGCGCAGATGTCGTCCATGTCCTGCCGGGGGCCGAGCAACATGCTCTGGTGGAAACCGACGGTCTCCTGGACAAGCCGGTCGGACTCGGGGCATTCATTCTCGGCGGCATAGGCGGCGAGTTTCGCCTGGGGATAGATCCGCTGATAGGCTTTGGACCTGAGGGCGTCCTCGACGCACCCCTCCCTATTGATAGGTTTGCCTTCGATGACGCCGAGGCCGTGACTCGCTCGGACGCCTTCGGCAGCCAGCGCCTTAATGAACTTCGCCCGGGAGAGACCGTCGAATTGCTCTTTCTTGTAGCGGAAGCCGTAATAGTAGAACGCGGTGCGGGTGACTTGCGGATAGTCCTTACGAGGGACAATGCCCGGTATCTGCTTGAGCCCTTCCGTCAGATAGGCCGCATTCTCACTGCGGCGCCTGCATTCCGCGTCGAAATTCTCCATCTGCGTGATCAGGATGGAGGCCTGATATTCCGCCATGCGGCACTTGGTCCCGACGATGATGTGTCCCTCGCCGCTTCGGGGAACTATGCTGCCGTACGGACGGCCCATGTTGTGAAAAGAATAGCAGCGGTCCATCAAGGCCCTGTCGTTGCCGAGAATCGCGCCGCCCTCGCCGCAGGTCAGGGCCTTGAGATTCTGAAAGCTGAAACAGCCGAGGTCGCCGAGGGTTCCGGCTTTCCTGTTCCGCCATTCTCCCCCGTGCGCTTCGCAGGCGTCCTCGATCACCTTGAGGTTGTGCTTCGATGCCAGGGCGTTGATGCGGTCCATGTCGCAGATGCCGCCGACGATGTGGACCGGCAGAATGGCTGCCGTGTTCTGGTTGATCTTCCCCGCAATCCTGGCGGGATCGACCTGCCACGTCTCCGGATCGATATCCGCGAAGACGGGCAGGGCGTTAGCCAGCAGGATCGGAAGGACGGAGGCGACGAAAGTGTATGGCGTGGTAACGACTTCGTCGCCCGCGCCGATGCCGAGGGCGCGGACGGCGGTAATGATGGCATTCGTTCCGTTGCAGGTGGCCAGGCAGTACTTGGCGCCCATCAGCCGTGCGAACCGGTTCTCGGCCTCGCTCACGACTTTGTCCCTGGACCAGACTCCGCCGCGGAGAACGGGCAGCACCGCCGCTTCGTCGGCCTCACGGAAGACCGGCCAGCGCGGGAATTTCGCGGTGCGGACCGGTTGCCCGCCCAGAATGGCGGGGACGGTTGCGGTGCCGGCGTAAGTACGGCAGGCTGCGGATGGGACGGCGGCAACCGCGGACGCGGTTGCCAGCAACTCACGGCGGGATACATTCCTGCGGGGCATTTCCTGCGCCTCCATGGGGAAGATCTGAACGCGAGAACCAGATTACGATAATGCCGGGTGGCGTGTCAAAGAAATTCGTAACCGGTTACAGAACGACTACGGCGCCGGGGTGAGCCTCGCGCACGAATCGCGGACTACGAGCTCAGTCGCGAACGGCGCGGGGGGACGAGCGGGTTTGCCGGCCACCATGCCGGCCAGAGTTTCAGCCATTTGCCAGCCGATGGCGGCCTTGGGGACGCGCACGGTAGTGAGGGCGGGCCGGAGGTAACGAATCTCGGAAATGTCGTCGTAGCCCATCAGGCTCATGTCGCCGGGCACGTGGATCCCCAGCTTTTCCAGGTTTTCGAGCACGCCGCAGGCGGTCTCGTCGTCCTGCGCGATGATGGCGGTAGTTTCGGGATGCTGGCGCAGAATGAGCGGGACCGAGCGGCGGCCGAGTTCCGTGCAGTCGGCCTCGCCGCGAATGTCGATCGTTGCGACAGGCAACCCGCGACCCTCCATCGCCTCGCGATAGCCTTGCTGGCGGCGCATGTACCAGGGCCGGGAGAGATCGCCGACAAACGCGATGTGCCGGTGTCCCAGTTCGAACAGGAATTCAGCCGCCTCGCGCGCGCCGGCCTGCTCGTCGAAACAGACAGCGTTCTTGCGCGGCAGTGCCAGCGCGCCGGTTACCAGGTTGTTGCCGAACATCACGTAAGGCAATTCCACTTCAGTGAAGTAGCGCAACAGGTTCGGGTAGTTGGTGCCCGCGACCAGGACGCCGTCGATGGCCCGGTACTCGCGCACCATGCGCGGCAGAGCCTCTGTGGGCATGGCGTCATCGGGTCCGTAATCGAAAGTCGTGAAGATCACCTGGCGGTGCTGCTGCTGGCAGTAATCTTCCACGCCCTTGAGCACCCGGGAGTGGAACGAATGAATGATGTCGCGATTCGACAGCAGGAAACAGAGCGATCCGGTACGCCCGTGCGCCAACCGGCGCGCAATGGCATTGGGGCGGAATCCGGATTGCTGGATGAGGGCCAGCACGCGTTCCCGCGTCTTGGGGCTCACATTTGGATGTTGATTCAGTACGCGGGAGATAGTGGCCACGCTCACACCGGCCGCGCGGGCCACGTCGTGCACCGTCTTGAAAACCTTTTGCGCCAAGTCTAGATTTTACCGCAAGAAGAGTCTTGCATTTCCCCATGGAAGCGGTTACAATTCCGCCCAGCGGTCTTTTCATTCCTTGGGGAGGCGCTAGCATGACTTCTTTTGCCCGGGCTTGTGGATTGCCGGCTCTTTCGTTTCTGGCCGTTCTGCAGGCGGCCACATTCAATGTCCGCGATTACGGGGCCAAAGGTGACGGTTCCGTCAAGGATACGGCCGCGGTGCAGAAAGCCATCGACGCCGCCGCAGGCCAGGGCGGCGGGACAGTCTGGGTGCCCGCAGGCAAGTACCTCTGCGGCACGATTCACCTGAAGAGCAACGTCACGCTGCACCTGGACAACGGCTCGGCGATTCTGGCCAGCACCGACAACGGCGATTTCGACCCATACGAAACGCTGCCGTTCAAGTCGGTATCCGATAACGAGACCACCTTCTTCCATTACGGTCTTTTGGTCGCCGAGAACGCTCACCACATTGCGATCACCGGCCAGGGCGTGGTGGATGGAAACCGCCCGCGGCGCCGCGGGCCCAAGACCGTTTCCATCAAGAATTGCCAGTACGTCACGATCCGCGGCATCACGGTACAGAACTCGCCCAACTATTCGATCAGCTTCTGGGGCACCGACTACATCGATATCGACGGCGTGACGATTCTGAACGGCTATGCCGATGGGATCGACCCCGACGCCTCGCGTTACGTCCGCATCTCGAACTGTTACATCGACTGTTGGGACGATGCCATCTGCCCGAAAGCGAGCCCCTCGATGGGGATGGACCAGCGGCGCAACGTCGAGCACCTGGTGGTCACGAATTGCGTGACCCGCACCAATTGCAGCAACTTCAAGTTCGGGACGGAATCCAGTTGGGATCTGAAGGACGTCGCAGTGAGCAACATCACGATGATGCCCCGCGACAAGGGCCGCCCGCCGCTTTCGGGGATTTCGCTGGAGGCCGTGGACGGCGCGAACATCAATGGCGTGGCTTTCTCCAACATCTCGATGGTGGGCATCACGACGCCGATTTTCGTACGGCTGGGCAATCGCGGCCGCGGCATGGAACCGCCCACGCCGGGGTCTGTGGAGAACGTTTCGTTCAACAACATCGTGGCGCGCGGGGCCGCGATGACCTCTTCGGTGACGGGCATCCCGGGCCACTTGGCGCGCCGCGTGGCCTTGTCGAACATACTCATCACGATGGAGGGCGGAAACCAGGATCCCAAAGGCCTGGATGTGCCCGAGCACATCGCCAGATACCCCGAGGGCACGATGTTCGGCATCCTGCCGGCCTTCGGTTTCTACGCGCGCCACGCCGAAGGACTCACGCTCAGCAACGTGCAATTGCGCTGGAACAAGGAGGATCTGCGTCCGGCGATGATCTTCGACGATGTGAAGGACCTCACGATCGACGGTTTCCGCACGGATACAACGGCGGGCGCCTCGCCGGTGGTTTGGCTCAACGATGCTGTTGACGCATTTATCCGCGGCTCGCGAACGGCAGCCGCACGAACGTTCCTGCGCGTGAGCGGAGCCGGCAGCCAGCGGGTTCTGCTTGCGGGGAACGACCTGACGCGGGTTGAGCGGCGCGTGGAGATTCAGGACGCCCCGAAGTCCGCTGTGCAGGAAGCAGGAAACGCGGTCAGTGCGGCCCCCAACCGGGCTGCGAAAAAGGGTTCCTTGGGAGGCAAGAAGCAATGAGGGGAAGCAAACTCAGTCTCGCAACTGTTATTGTCCTGGCCATGTTCCTGGCAGGACCCGTTCTCAGTACCTCCTGCTTCGCGCAGCAGGCTGCCACGGCCGGCATTTACGGCAGCGTAGTGGATGTGCAGGGCGGAGCCATCCCCGGAGCGAGGGTTACGCTCACCCACATAGAGCGCAACCAAGTTCGGGAGACCACCACCAACGAAGTGGGGGAATACCCCTTCCCGCTGATTCCCATCGGCAGCTACAAGATCGGGATTCAGCACCCCGGGTTCAAGGCTTTCGAGCAGACCGGCATCGAGCTTCAGGTCAACGACAACGCGAAGATTGACGTCACGCTCGAGGTGGGCGACGTAAACACTCGCGTGCAGGTGGAGGCCGTAGGCATGACGGTGGAAACCAGCAGCGCCACCAACAAGAACGTCGTGGATGGCAAGCGGGTTCTGGAACTGCCGCTGAACGGCCGCAATGTGCTGCAACTCGGACTGCCGGTCCCCGGTGCGATCAACGGCCCCCGGCAGAACACCACCCGGTTCACCCTGGATGGCGGCGACAACCAGGACAACCTGACCAACGTAAACGGGCCGCATCCGTTCCCGGATGCAGTAGACGAGTTCTCGGTGCAGACAAGCAACATGAGCGCGGAGGTCGGCAAGAGTTCGGCCGCGGCCGTCAACGTGGTCACCAAGAGCGGCACGAACGAATTCCACGGAGGCGGCTTCTGGTTCCTGCGCAATTACAGCGTGAACGCCGGCAGCTATTTCCTGCATCAGTCCGACGATCTCAAGCGGAATCAGGCCGGTTTCACGCTCGGCGGTCCGGTTGTAAAGGATATGTTGTTCTTCTTTGGAGGGATTCAAAGAACGTGGTACCGGCGCTCGCCGACGGAGCAAAAAGCCCTGACAATGCCCGCCGCCCACCGCGCGGGAAATTTCGCGGACCTGCTCTCCAGATCGAAACCGGTCACGCTTCTTGATCCGACCACAGGCCAGCCTTTCTCAGGCAACCTGATTCCTTCAAGCCGCTTTTCACCGGCGGGGCAGGACCTGATAAACTTGTCGCCCGTTCCAGGCTCAGACGGCTACACCCGCTGGAGGAGCGTAACGACGGAAGATCCCCGAGAGTACATTTTCCGTGCTGACTGGCGGCCCAGCGCCAAACACAGCCTGCTCGCACGGTATCTGCAGAACACCGACCCTACCATCGTCGCTTTCGACCCGACCAACATCCATTCCGTAGCCCAGTCGCAGTGGTCATTCAGCAAGAATGCCACGATGGGTTACACCTTGGTGATCTCTCCCACGGTCATCGCGGACACCCATGCCACCATGTCTCGAACCACCGGTACTCGAGGCTACGACTTCCCGTACACCATTGCGGACTTTGGCGTGAAGGTGAGCCCGACCTCAAACCATATTTCGGTCGGCTTCAGCGGTACGAGCGGGACCAGCGCGCCATCGACGCCAAACCCTCCCGCGGTTTTCGCCCGAACGAATATCGAATTGACACACGCATAGCGCTGGATCAAGGGGCGTGACAGCATGGCGGTGGGCACGGATATCATGTTCTCCCGGTACAACGAGTACAACCCTTTCCACGGGTCCGGCGTCTATAGCTTCAACGGACGGTACACCAACTATGACGAGGCCGACTACATCCTGGGTCTGATGAGTGCGTTCGACCAGAGCAACGGTGAAAACGAAGCTCGCCGTTACCATTGCCAGGGCTTCTACTTCAACGATGCGATGCGC
Organism: uncultured Solibacteraceae bacterium; assembly: GCA_964561215.1. GTDB lineage: Bacteria > Acidobacteriota > Terriglobia > Bryobacterales > Bryobacteraceae > JAJFUV01. The sequence continues at coordinate 33,909 of CAZLOS010000040.1, forward strand.
ATCTCCCGGCGCGTCACGCTGAACTACGGATTTCGTTGGGAACCTTACACGCCATTGACGGACCTGCAGGACCGGCAGGTTCAGTTCCGGATCGACGACTACAACAAGAATCTGGAGTTGCAGCGTTACGTGAATGCGCCGCGGATCGGGATCGCGTGGGACGTGAAGGGCGACGGGAAGACCAGCCTGCGCGCCGGCTATGGCATCTTCTATGACGTTCCAATGATGTACGCCCTCAACAACATGAACCTGCAGACGCCGTTCAGTTTCACGGTCGCTTTCCAGGACGGGCTCTTTGACGATCCGTACCGCGGGCGCCAGAACTACAATTTGTTCCCGTTCTCCGGCGATTTCGACAAGAACACGCCGTTCCAGCTTCCGACCTCGGCCGTCGTCTACCAGCCCACGCTGAAGCTGCCCTATACGCAGAACTGGAACGTGACCTTGGAGCGGGGCATCGCTGATCGGATCTTCCAGGCAAGCTACGTGGGGGGCAAAGCATCGCAATTGACGTCGGACATCCATCTGAACGCGCCCATCTATAACTACAACCTGGATCCGGATCCCACCAAGAATCTGTCGCTGAACCGGACCAATGTGAACAAACGCCGGCCCTACCAGGAGTTTTCGGGAGTCTCCGGCATCTTCAATGGCCCCAACTCGTTCTATAGCGGGTTGCAGACTTCAGCGCGTAAGCGATTCAGCCCCGGCTTCAGCATTCAGGCGTCGTATACATTCTCCAAGTCGCTCGACTACCGCTCCACGAACAATGAAGCCTCCACCGGTAGCGTGTGGAATCCGACCAACTGGCGAATGCAGCGAGGTCCTTCCGATTACGACCGGCCGTACCTTTTCGTCAGCTCCTTTGTGTGGAACCTGCCGAAGCTCGGAAAGGCGTTGAACTCCCCCTATCTCGGGATCATCACGGACGACTGGCAATTCAGCGGCATCCACAGCAGGAACACGGGTGGGCCGCTGAGGTTCACGGGCACCAACGCCGACCGGGCGACCTCTCGCTTCCGCCATGCGCTCTTGTATGGCGACGGACTCGAGCACGTAACAGTTACCAACTGTGTGCTGCGCACGGCCAGCATTCATCTGAAGTGCGGCACCGAGAGCCTGGGCGACTTCCGCGACATCACGTTCTCGAACGTCGTAGCCATCGGTGCGAAGCGTCCCAGCCCGTTCTGCGGCATCCCGGGAGCGGTGATCCGCAACGTGACGGCAGCGAATGTTCGCATTCGGGTGTCGCGGGCGGCACAGGGGCCGGCCTCTATGGAAGACGCGCCGGAAAAGGCAGCCGAGAATCCCGACTCTACGATGTTCGGCGAGCTGCCGGCGTTCGGCATATGCCTGCGGCATGCGGCGGGCGTTACACTGCGCGATATCCATCTGGAAGGCTCCGAGGGGGATATGCGTCCGGCCCTGGCGGCCGATGATGTCGATGAATTAAGACTGCTGGCTCCACGCGTGCCGTCCTACCGCCTGCACAACGTGCGGCGCGCCGAGGTGCTCGATTTCAGTGCAAGGGCGCGCGTGCGGACTACCGGCATGGGCATGCGCGAGGTCGTGCTGCGTCCAGCGGGCGCCGGGCGGCCGGAAGAATACCTGGACCAGGGACCCGAAGTGCCCGCCGGCGAGGTGACTTGCCGCCCATGAACGTTTTTCGGAGGATAATGTGCGATTCATAAGAACCTGGCAATCGTTGGTGTCGTGCGTGCTGCTCGCCGGAGCGAGCGCAGCCGGTGCGACGCAGTCTCTCAACGGCACCTGGCAATTCACGGTGGCGCGCGACGCGGGCGAGGTGGTGCGCCTGGAACAGTCGTTCCACAAGCCGGAGTTTGACGCAGGCTCATTTCGTCCCATCCGCGTTCCTTCGAACTGGGCCATGGAAGGATTCGAGGAGCCGCAATACGGGCGGATGAAGGACGCCGGCACGGGCTTTTACCTGCACCGCTTCCAGGCGCCCGCTCAATGGAAGAACCAGCGCGTGCTGCTGCACTTCGATGGCGTGTGGGATTCGGCGGAAGTGTGGTTGAACGGCGTGAACCTTGGGCGCCACGACAGCGGCTTCACGAGTTTTGCCTTCGAGATTCAGAATGCGATCAAGCTGGGAGAGAGCAACACGCTGGCCGTCGAAGTGCGCCAGACTACGCGCGACTACCTGTTCGACACGAACGACGATTGGTCGCTCGGGGGCATCTACCGCGACGTGTGGATCGAGTGCATGCCCCGGGAGCGTTACATCGACCACGTCGATAGCTGGGTGAAGTTCGACGACGAGTTCCGCGACGCGGATCTTCACGTGCGCGCGCTGGTCCATCAGACGCGCGCGGCTGCGCTGGTTGCGGTGCCGTATGAACTTCGCGTCACGCTCACCGCGGCGGACGGGCGCGTCGCCGGTGAAGCGGTCATCCCCTCCGACCCGCATCGCGACACGGGCCGCGAGCACCTGTTCAAGCTGCATGCGCGCGCGCCGAAGCATTGGACGGCAGAGACGCCGAACCTCTATACGCTTCGCGTGGAGCTGCTCGAAAACGGGCAGGTTGCGCAAGCAAGCGAACATCGCGTGGGCTTTCGCGAGGTTTCCACCAAGGGCGGCGTGCTTCGCCTCAACGGGCAGCCCATCAAGCTGCGCGGCGCGTGCCGGCACGACGAGCACCCGGACGTGGGCATCGCCACGCGGCGCGAGCACTGGCTCCAGGATCTGCGCCTCATGAAGCAGGCCAACATCAACGCCATTCGCATGGTGCACTATCCGCCTGCCGTGGGATTCCTGGACCTGTGCGACGAGATGGGCATGTACATTCTGGACGAGGTACCCATGGGCTGGGGCGGCGATCTCGGCGTGGATCCTTCCTTTGCCGGCGCGGCCATGCTGCGCACTTACGAGACCATCGCGCGGGACCGCAATCATCCGTCCGTCGTCATTTGGGACGTGGGCAACGAGAACGCCATCACGCCTCTGCATGTGGCGGCCGTCCGTTACATCAAAGGAAATGATCCGACGCGGCCGGTGCTCTTCCCATGGCACGCCGAAGACTGGCTGCCGCCGGAGGTGGACATCCAGGCGCCGCACTATCCGGCGACCGCGCTGGCTGAATCCATCGTCGCCCGCGCCACCCGGCCCGTCATCGCCACCGAGTATTCGCACGCGCTTTCGGAGTACGGCTTCGGCGACCACGCTGCCCACTGGGAGGCGCTCAGCAAACCACCGTCGGGCGCGGGCGGAACCATCTGGATGTGGCAGGACCAGGGACTCTGGCAGACGCGCCGCACAGCGTCGGGCACGAAGAAGGAGATGCTGCTGTTGATGGACGGCAGCGACGGCATCGTCACTGCGGAACGCAAGCCGCAGCGCGATCTATGGGAAGCCAAAGCGGTCTACGCGCCGGTCCGTGTGCTCACGGAGAAACTGGACCTTGGGCCCGGACCGCATACCGTTTCCATCCCCGTACGCAACGATTTCGACTTCACGGACCTCGACGAGGTGACCGTCCGCTGGAAGCAATTTGCCGGGGAGCGTGAGGTGAAGCAGGGCGAGGCGCGTCTGAAGGCGGCTCCACACACGACAACCTCGCTGGACTTTCCGGCGAGCTGCGAGCCCGCGCAGGCGTGTTACGCGCACATCTCGTTTGCGCGTCCCGATGGCAGCCCGATCGCGGAACGGAGCGTGGAGTTCGCCGACCCCGCGCCGGTTTCCGCGCCGCCTGCAAGTGCGCGCTTAAGACGCGGCAAGACAGTGGCGCTTGAAGTGCGCGGCGCCACTTACGAATTCGATCCGGCGACGGGTTTGCTCGTATCGGCCTCGGCGAAAGGCCGGAGGTTGATCCAGGGCGTGCGGCCCACTATCTGGCGCCCGCTGAATGTTCACGAGCGCAACATTTACACCCGCCGTTCCATCGATCCCGGCAAGTTCCCCGACCTGGACAAGCACACGATTCGCGTGAAGAAGTGGCGCGCCACGCCCGGCGGCATCGAGGCGGAAACCGAGCACGTCGTCGACGAACGCAACAAGTTTGACGTGCGCTGGACTTACACGCCGCTGGCCGACGGCTCGCTCAAGATCGCTTACGCGATCACGCCGAAAGTCGAAGTGCCATGGGTCCCGGAAGCGGGCTTGGAACTGAGGACCGATGCGGGGCTGGACAAACTGCGCTGGCTGGGGCTTGGCCCATTGGATTCATTCCCGAACCTGAAGGCGGCGGCGATGTTCGGCGTCTGGCGGCTGAATGCCGGAGAGGCGGTAGGCGTGAAGTCCGCAGTGCGCTGGGCGGAACTTACGATGGCGGACAATACGGGCGTGCGTGTGGAGGGTAGCCCGTACGCGCGCACGGCCGCTCCGGGAGCGTGGCGTTTGTTGAACGCCGTCGAGGGCCGGCCCTCCGCCAAATACCAGCGCGCGGAGAGGCCCGAAGATCACCTCGACGCGATCGCCGGCCCCAAGTTCTCCGGGAACGTCACTCTACGCCTGATGCCTTGAGCCGCCGAGCGGCCACGCGAATAGCGAGAACGCCGACGATCGCGGCCGCCAGCGCCGCACCCGCGCCATTCCAACGGAACCACGGCGCAGGTTGCTCGATCAGCGCGGCCGCGCGCGAGGCCGCATCCATCCAGAAGACGGCCACGCCGAAACCGATCAAGTCCGCGCCGCGCGTCCTCACGAGCGCGTAGAACAACGCCATCCAGGCCGCCAGGACGACGACGCCGATGGCGAACTGCGCGGGCGTAAGAGCGCGGCCAAGCGCGGCCACAACAGCCACTGACGCCAGGACCGCCAGGCGCATTCGCGGCGTCAGCAGTTTTGCCGCCGCGCTCAGGATGATCGCCGCCGCAGCCGCATATCCCAGCGCGGCAAACACGGACTGCGCCAGGACGGCAAACCCGGGCAGCCAGACGTCGGTGCCGCCAATGTCCCACATGCGCACGCTCAAACGCGGCCCCGCGGCCAGTTCTCCCACCGCGGCCGCCACTCGAGCGAAGCCTCCCACTACCAGCGCCAGCGCGGCGGTGGTGAGCAGCGACGGCGCTTTCAGAGGGCGCTTTCCGATTCCGACGCGCAGAAACACGTCCACGGCCAGCGCGCCCAGCAAGCCGGCTCCGGCATAAAACAGCAAGCCGATAAGCCGGGTAACGGCCATCTGGGCGATGAAGTTCGCAAGCGGCTTGGCAGTGTCGTAATCGGAGAGATAGGAGGGCCATTGGTTCAGGTACGCAAGCAGGGCCATCCCGCACGTCGCGGCGGCGACCGTGAGATACAGACGCCAGCGGTAGATATGCGCCGGCAGGCGCTTGATGAAAACGATGATCAGCACCAGCGAGAGTGCGCCAAGCAATCCCGCCGTGAGGAAGCCTTGCACGCGCGGGCGCGTGAATTCCCGCAGCCACTGTTCGGGGAGCTTGAGGAAACGGCGGAAACTGGAAGGCTCGTTGCCCTGTACTGCGATTGAGATCCGGGCTTTCGCTTCTCCCATTCTGAAATCGGGATCTTCCCACACGAAGCTGTGATCGGTGCGGTTGTCCTTCTTCTCGGTCGCGGCATCGAGCGCGCGATACCGGCCGAGGTCGACCTGCTGCGCCTCGGCGGCGTAGCGCAAAGCGATGGCCCTCGCTTCATCGGCGGTGAGGTTCGCGCCCGGAGCCTTTTCGTCCAGCACGTGGTCGACGCGGAAAGCCCGGCCCCCGGCATTCACGAACACGCGCCACTCTTCCTTCCTCAAGGGTTGGAAGTAGCGGACCACCCACACGCCCGTAGTGGTGCGGTCGCGCACGGTGTTGTTCGCCGCGGCGGAGCCGGACAGGCGCCGCAAATACTCGAAGTCGGCAGGTTGAAAATTCGTGACGAATTCGGAGACCCGCCGCCACTCGGCTGGTTTGAGACTTCGCGCGGCCAGCGCGCGGTCCGCGGCCGTCTGGGCCTGACACCCGGTTACCGCAACGCGCACGAAATCGCCGAATTCAAAGGGATGCACAGCAACGATTGCGATGGCGCCCAGGGCGGCGGCCGCGAGCAGCCACTTGGCGCTCCATAGCCGGACGGGCGGCCGCGGCGCGGGCGCGGCTTCCGAGGCCGGTTCCACGGCGGCCGGTGGAGCAGGGAGTTCAGCCGACAGCACCCCTTCGTTCAGCGCCTCGGCCAGCGTTACGAAGCCCTTGTTCCTGCGGTAGGAAACCAGCGAGATTACAAGCGGCGCCAGGATCGCGGCCACCACCACCAGGCCGCTC
>CAZLOS010000041.1:0-39812 GCA_964561215.1 uncultured Solibacteraceae bacterium
TCCGCTCCACGCGGGGCCGCGCGCCCAGGTCGAAATAAATGTGTTCGACAGGCACTCCCGTTTTCGAATCTTTCTTCGCAATCGCGGTGCCGCGATAGATCCCGTCCAGATAGAGATCCACGCCCGTCTGCCCGAAGGCGTGCATGTTCGCCATGTCGGGTGCGGAGTCGTACTCCACGCGCACGGCGAGAACACTCGCATCCGTGCGGAACCGCACGCGGGCCCCGCTGGGCGATCGTCCCAGGTTCCAGACCGCCTTGGGTAGGGTGTCCTTCAATCGAACCGGCAGGCGGAACCATTCGCCGCCGTTTTCCGAAAACCACGCCAGCCCGTTGATTTCCATGCGCCCGTCAGTGGGCGCGATCCAGTTCAGATCGGGAGTCTGCGCCGTGAGCGGGCAGAGCAGGACGAGCAACGCAACCAAAAGCCGCATGGCCCTTATCGTATCTCAGTGCCGTGCGGCGAGTGTCATGGCGGTAGGTTGATAGACGCACCGCGGATCGGACGCCAGAAAGTTGCCCGTGAAAGCATACGCGCGGGAGCGCGAACCTCCGCAGAGGTTGCGATACTCGCATGCGCCGCACTTGCCTTCCAGTTGACCGCTATCGCGCAGCGTGCGGAACAGGTTGGAATCACGGTAGGCCGCGGCGAGCGAGACGCTCCGCACATTGCCCGCGGAAAGTTCCAGGAAGCCGCTGGGGAAGATCTCGCCGGTGTGCGAGATGAACACGAAGCCCTTGCCGTCGTTGATGCCGGCTTGCCTCGCGATGCCACCCGGTGGCGCGACGGAGCGCCCGGTGGGCATCGCCTTCCGTCTCTGCGCCACATAGCGGCGGTAGTGTTGCGCCTCGGTGGTCTTGATGTCGAAGGGCGCCCGGAGCGCAGTGCGATACAGGAAATCGAAAACCTCTTCGTACTCCTCCGCCGTCAGATCGTATTGCGCTTCGGCGCGCCCGGTCACGATGAGGAAGAACACACTCCACAGCCGCGCCTTCTCCCGCTCAACGAGCGCGGCGATCTCCTCCAACCGGTGGCGGTTGTAGCGCGTCACCGTCGTGTTGACCTGCGTTTCGAGTCCAATACGGCTCGCGTGGCGCAGCGCCCCGATGGTGCGCGCGAACGAGCCGGCCACCTGCCGAAAATCGTCGTGCGAGGCTTCATCGGGCCCGTCCAGGCTGACGGCCATGCGCGAGACGCCGCACGCTTGTATGCGCTCGACGGCCTCATCATCCAACAGCGGCGTGGCGCTCGGTGTGATGGTGGTCCGCAGACCGATATCGACGCTGTGCTTCAGCAGTTCGAATACGTCCGGGCGCTTTAGAGGATCGCCGCCGGTGAAGACCATCAACGGATCGCCGAAGTCTCTCCTGATGCCGTCCAGTAAATCGCGCGCCTCGGCTGTATCGAGTTCCAGTGGATGCCGCTCGGGAATAGCCGAGGCCCGGCAGTGACGGCACGCCAGATCGCACGCCTGCGTGGTCTCCCAGATGACCAGAAACGGCGCTTCGGAGAAATCCCGCATCGCAGCCCCCCAGCTTCAGGATACGGGCGGAGCAGCGGGGACCGCCGTGACCGGAGTCACGCTACTTGTTGTGCAGCTTCCAGAGGACCTGCCGGAACATGCCCAGCCAGACGTCGGCGTCGCGCGAGGTGAGGGATTCGCGTCGCACCATGCGGCGCAGTTTCTGCCCGGTGGACTCGGAGATCCGCGGGTTGACGTAGCCGCTTTCCTCCAGCGCCTCGCGCAGCAATTCGGTCAAGCGCTCCAACTGATCACCTTTGGCGGCGCGGACGGGCTTAGGATGCGCCCGCGGAGCGCGGGGATTTCGTATCAGCTCATACAGCGCGACGGCCACGGACTGGCCGAGGTTCATCGAACCGTGCTCTTCGCGGGTGGGGATGCGCATGAGCCAGTTGCAATAGCTCAAGTCGTCATTGGCCAGGCCGAATTTCTCCGAGCCGAACAGGATAGCGGCCGGGGATTCGGCCAGGTGCTTGCGGAGGAGACGTCCGCCATACTCGAGCCGCCGCAACGGATGCTGCAGGCCGCGGTGGCCGAGAGAGGTTGTACCTACGACGAGCGAGCAGTCCGCCACCGCTTCGGCGACGCTCGGATACTCGCGCGCGGCCGCCATCACTGCCGAAGCGCCCACCGCCGACCGCGCTTCTCGAAAGGCGACTTCGTACGGATTAACCACGCGCAACCGCTTGAATCCGAAATTGCTCATGGCGCGCGCCGCCGCGCCGATATTGAGCGGGTTGCGCGACGCGACCAGAACCACGCGGAGATGATCGCGCCAATCCGTCATCGCGAGCTAGCGCAGCTCCTCGATCACTTGCGCGAGGGCTTCACGGCCCGGGCGGGTCTTTGATTCGGGCAGGGTCGCCAAGGGTTGATCGTCCAGATTCAACAAGTCGATAAACGTCTCGCGTTCCGGCGCGACGTAAAGAATGCCGGTGAGCACTTCGCCCTTCGAACCGGATTCGTGCAGTGCCCGTACGGCATTGAGCTTGTCGGTCGGATCGTAATCCTCGTGGAGCTTCTTCAGGCGCAGGCGCGAGCCGTCGTGCAGCGTTACTTCCCGCGTTTCTCCCTCGGCGATCTCCACGTTGATTTCCTCGAACGAGGGCACGAAGTCCACCGCGTGCAGCGGCTCATCGTGCTCCTTCATGTAAGCGTAGCTCTTCGTGGACCCTTCGTGGTCGTTGAAAGTCACGCAGGGCGAAATCACGTCGATCACGGACAGGCCCTTGTGCGCGATGGCGGCCTTGATGGTGGCGAGGAGTTGTCTCTTATCGCCGGAGAAGGTACGCGCCACCAGCGTGGCGCCTAGCTCGATGCCGGCCAGGCAGCAGTCGATGGGCGGCAGGTCGTTCACCACGCCGGTCTTGAGTTTCGAGCCGAGATCGGCGGTCGCGGAGAACTGCCCTTTGGTGAGGCCGTAAACGCCGTTGTTCTCGATGATGTAAATCAGCGGCAGATTGCGCCGCAGCAGGTGCATGAACTGGCCCAGGCCGATGGAGGCCGTGTCGCCGTCGCCGCTCACCAGCACGCCAATGAGGTTGTGGTTGGCGAGCATGGCGCCGGTGGCCACCGACGGCGCGCGGCCGTGAACGCTGTTGAAGCCGTGCGCCATGCTGAGAAAATAAGCCGGCGACTTCGACGAGCAGCCGATGCCGCTGAACTTGGCCACGTGCCAGGGCTTCACGCCCATCTCATAGAAGGCTTCAACCAGGCGCTCGCTGACCGAGTTGTGGCCGCAGCCGGCGCACAGCGTGCTTTTGGCTCCCTTGTACTGGAGAACCTCAAGGCCAATGCGATTGGTCTTTTTGGGTGGAGGCGCTGCGACGGTTCCCATCTTAGAGACCCTCCTGACGGACGATTTCCTCGGTGACGGTTCTCGCATCCAGCGGCAGGCCGCCGTAGTAAAGCACGCTACGCAGTTTGGCGATCTCCTCCGGCGCCAGTTCCATGCGCATCAGCATCACAAGCTGCGCGTCGCGGTTTTGCTCCACGACGTAAACGCGCGCGTGCCTTTCGAGAAACAGCCGCAGCTCCTCGGTGAAAGGAAAGCCCTTCAGGCGGAAGTAGCTGGTCTCGATGCCGTGCTCTTTCAGAAGCTGATCGCGGCTTTCTTCGGTGGCGTAACGCGACGTGCCATAGCAGAGGACGCCGATGGAGGCCCTGTCGTTGTAAATGACCTCCGGCGCGGGCATGTGCACGCGCATGCTTTCGAACTTGTGGGCGATGCGCTGCATGTTGTGGATGTAATCGTCGGGCCGCTCGCTGTAACGCGCTTTCTCGTCGCGCCCGCTGCCCCGGGTGAAGTACGCCGCAGCCGGGTGGTCGGTGCCGGGCAGCGTGCGATAGCCTACTCCGTCGCCGTCCAGGTCTTTGTAGCGCGCAAATCCGCCCAACCGCTCCAGATCGGCGGCGCCGAGCACTTTGCCACGGCGTATGGGCTCCGCCGGATATTCGAACGGATCCGACATCCAGTTGTTCATGCCGAGGTCGAGGTCGGTCATGACGAAGACCGGCGTCTGAAAATGCTCGGCGAGATTGAACGCCTCCGGCATCATCGAGAAACACTCTTCGGGCGAGGACGGCAGGTACATGGGGTGTTTGGTGTCGCCGTGCGAAAGCAGCGCCGTGGACAGGATATCGCCCTGCATGGTCCTCGTCGGCAGGCCGGTGGACGGCCCCACGCGCTGCACGTCGACAATCACCGCCGGCACTTCGGCCCAGTAGGCCAGTCCGGTGAACTCGGCCATCAGCGATATGCCGGGACCGCTAGTGGCCGTCATGGCGCGCGCGCCAGCCCACCCGGCGCCGATCACCATGCCGATCGCTGACAATTCGTCCTCGGCCTGCACCACCGCGAACGTTGGCTTGCTGGTTTCCGGATCCATGCGGAAGCGCTTCAGGTAGCCCGCCATGGCCTCGACCAGGGACGTGGACGGCGTGATGGGGTACCAGACGACCACGGTGGCGCCGGCAAAGACCGCTCCCAGCCCCGTCGCCGCGTTGCCTTCGATGATGAGTTTGCCGGTGGTCTTGTCCATTCGCTCGATGCGGTATGGGTCGGACTTCGCAAGGTTCGTTGCCGCGAAGTCCCGGCCGGCCACGACGGCGTTCCAGTTCAACTCGGCCGCCTTGGCCTTGCGCGCGCCGAACTGCTTCGCCAGCGCCTTGTGGACCTCGTCAAAGTCGATCCCCAGCAAATGCGCAAGAACGCCGTCGTAAATCATGTTGCGGACGAGCTTGCGCAGGCGCGCCTCCGGGCACACCGGTGCGACCAGCTTGTCGAAGGGAACCGCGTAAAAGTGCAGGTCCGAACGCAACTCGCTCAGCTTGAGCGGCTCATCATAGACCACGGCGGCGCCGCTCGCGAGCTTCATGACGTCGTCTTTGGCCGTTTCCGGGTTCATGGCCACCAGGATGTCCACGTCCTTCTTCCGGCCTATGTAGCCTTGCTTGCTCGCGCGGATAGTAAACCAGGTGGGCAGTCCGGCGATGTTGGACGGGAATAGATTTTTCCCCGATACCGGAACGCCCATCTGGAAGATGGAACGCATGAGAACGGTGTTCGCGGTCTGGCTCCCGCTGCCGTTCACGGTTGCGACTTCAATGCTGAAGTCGTTCACAACTTGGGCTGAAGACTCCTGTTCCGCAGCAGCCGAAGGGGTCACTTCAGTTGTAGACATTGGATTTTTTCCTTGAGCCAGGGCCCAGATGGCTTGCCCTCTTGCTTTGATTATAGGAGAGTTCCGGGCGCTGCAAAATTGTGCCCCGGCTTCAGGCTATACTCCGGAGTGCGGTGAGGATTTGGCTTACTTTCGTGGTTCTGGCTGCCCTGGGCGCCGTTTCGCTCTCCAGTTGCCCGATCGAGGGGCGCTGGTGGGAGGCCGATGCGGTCGGCAAGGCGCTGGGCTTGGCCGGCCCGCCCCCGCAGAGCTTCCGCCACAGTCACGGCCCGGACCGGAAGTCGCCCGAGTACGCTTACGCGACAGTTTACTCGAGCGGCGTGCGGCGAAGCGTGGTGGTGCTGAACGATGGAGCCATCCTGACATTCGAGATGAAGAACGGGCCGGCGGATCGCCCGTCGGTTAAGGTGCGCAACTGCGCCGCGCTCGAACAAGGTCCCATCGAAAGCCTGGATCTGGCCGGCGCGCGCCTGGGTGGCCGGGTGGTGCTGTTTCACGCCGATACGCGCAGCGCAACCTCGGCGGTGTCGTTCGATGTCGCCGGCCCGGCGAAGCTTGAATTCGTTATTGTGGGCTTGCAGGTCGGCACCTGGGAGATCTGGCACAACGGATTCCTCGTGGATGCCGGAGGAGCCGTCGAGCCCGACTCCGGTGTGCTGAGCTTCGAAGGCGCCCCGGGCGGCTATTTCCTGCGCCGGATCGGATAGCGGCTCACTTGCCTGGCGGAACCTCGGCGGGTTTCAGCCGCAATCCGCCCGTGAACTTGCCGGAGGTGAGCATCCGCAGGACCCCGCCGGGGCCCGCCCGCTCTTCCCGCATTTCTTCGTCATCCACCTCGACGTCGTACCGCACGCCCGGCTTGAGGCCGAGCACGAAAAGCAAATCTACGTCCCGGGCCTCCACCTTGAACTTGCGCTGTTTCGCCGCCTGGAACATCAGCGCCGGGCCGATCTCCACACTGGCCGCCGATTGGGGAGACAACACCTCAATCCGCCCCTTGTCGAACTTCTGGCTCTCGCCTTCGAAATGGCCGAACCAAGTGGCATCCTCCTCCCAGCTCGACCGCACGAAGACGTGCCCTGAGAGTTCATCGTAAGCATAGAGCGGCATATAGAAGGGGCTCAGGCCAGGCTGATAAGGATTGGCCCACAGGAATTCGTACGGCACGCCGAATGGGCTCTGCAGCAGGAAGCGGTCCTGGATCAGCCAGCCTTGCAGGAATTGATTCTCCTGGGCGTTGGTGTCGTATGCCACCATGGCCAGGCCCGCCGCGCGCGAACGGGCCGCCCGCATGAGGTCCGGTTCGCCGCCGCCTTTGAAGGCCTGGATACGATACTCACCGTCGGGTGCCGGATACGTCGCCGGGTAGTGACTGAGCACGTGCGCCATGGGCATTTCCTTGAACATGGCGGGGAGGGCCTCGCGCAGTTCGATGTTGATGTTGTCGCGCACGGCGTGAAGCAGTTCGAACAGATCGTAGGTGCGGTTCAGGGGAATCAATGCGTGGCCGCTCTTGATGGATGGAACAACCTTGCCGCGCCACCAATCGACCACAATGGACCGCAACTCGCGCTCGGCAAGAGGATCCGAGTGCCCGGCCAGCGCCACGGCAGCTAGCGCGCGCGAGCGCACATCCGCGAGGTCCGCCGAGGAGCGCGCCGCCGCGATCCCGCGCTCCAGCCGCGCCGCGAGCTGCCTGGATTCGTTCTCACCGAGTGACGGCTGACACCAGTCAAACACCAGCGCCTGCTGGCGAAGATCGGCCGCGTCGGTCAGCGCCCACTCAACGGCTGGCCGGCACGCGCTCCAATCCTGGGTGACTTGGGCATAGAGAGCGGCGCTCAGCCCCGGTTCCGGCATGCGCGCCCTGCCCGCCATCAGCGTTTCGAATTTCTCCCAGCGCATCGAACGGCGCTGGCGTTCCCGCCGCAGCAGGCGCAGACGCTGCGCGCGCAGGAACAGGCGCGGATGTTCGGTGAAAACCCTGAAATCCTCGTCCTGGGCTTGCGGGAAAGCGAGGGCAGCCGCGAGGCACATCAGAATTGCGGCCCGGCGCGAATAATTGCGGCGCATCCACCCCGATTGTGTCACAGCGACACGGCGACACACCACAGCGCCTCAGCCTGCATCCAGCGCCCTCCGAACCGGCCCTTTGTTTTCAACAAAACCACCCTCCCCACAAATGGTTCGTGGTTTGCTACACTCATTTCGAATTGACGCAGTAACTTTTGAACCTGCCCTCTGCTGCAACTGGCAGGCGGATTGAGAGCGGACCGTCAGGACAGCGTGCTTGCGGGAGCCGATGTTTCGAGTTTATTCTGCTCCTCAAACCGTTTCCGGTTGCAGCCGAGGGGTTTTTTGTTAAGGGCAGTACTTTTATAACGGCATCATAAGCTAGGCTCCTTGCAAAGCTCGCCCTGGATCCTATGCTTCGGCTGACGTTCGGCGTTCGTGGTGCAGGACTTATTGGACGCGGGCCTCACCAGGGACGGAACAGCAGTGCGGGTGTTCAGACACCGGGCTGGCCGGCGCAGGATCCAAGCCCAACTCGGGCGGACCGCATCAGGGAGAGGGAACCAAGTGCCTCATCCCCCCTCTCCGGGTGCGGTCTTTTCTTTAAGGGCTTACCAGCAGAGCGTGCCCGTGCGAGGCGTTTCCTCGGGATTCGGCAGGTACAGCGTCCTGCAACGCTCGCAGCGGTAGATCTCGGCACTGGCTCCGTAAAGCCGGCTCACTTCATCGCCGAAGAAATACCACCGCTTCAGGTGCCCCGCGCACAGCTTACCCTTTCCATCCTTTTCGTTGCATGCGCGCATGCGCGGGAGACGCTGCTTGACCTTGGTACCGTCGCTCAAAGTGGCAACAACATCGTTCTGTGCGGCAGGTGCAACAGGCGTGGCTTCAACAGGATCGGGCATGGGTATGCTTCTTCGAGGTCCTCGAAACCGAGTATACAACAGGCGCAAAAGAACGAATACGCTCACCTGCGGTAGGATCGACAGGAGTTGGCCAAGTATGCAAAGACGCACATTCATTTCGCTGCCCGCGCTTTCGGCCGCGGCTTCCGAAGGGTGGAGTTGGGAGCGCTGGCGTGAAATCAGCGGCGAGAGCCGACCCGTGGTTTCCTCGGATCAGACCGGACGCCCCGATTTGAGCGACCTGCTTCAGCGCGAAGGCCGCAAGATCGCCTCAGCCGCCGAGTGGCCGGCGCAGAGGTCGGCGATCGCCCGCCTCGTTGAGGTCTTTCTGGGCAAGCCGCCCGCCGCGCGCCCACCCCTTGAAGCCAGGGTGACGGCGGAAACGCCCTGTGACGGCTACACGCGCCGTACGTTCACATTTCAAACCGAGCCGGGCGAATTCGTGCCGGCTTTCCTGCTGGTGCCGGACAAACTGCAAGGCCGCGTCCCGGCCATCGTCTGTCCCCATCAGACCGTGCAGGAAGGCAAGAAGGAACCCGCCGGACTGGCCGGCAATCCGCGCCTCCACATGGCGCATCGCCTGGCGCAGCGCGGCTACGTCACCCTCGCTTACGATGCGGCCTGTTTCGGCGAGCGGCACGATCCGGCGACCAACCATTACGGCGACGCCATCCCGTTCTACCGGCGGCATCCGCACTGGTCGATGATGGGAAAGATGGCGTGGGATTTGAGCCGCGCTGTCGATTACCTGCAGTCGCTCGATTTCGTTTCGGGCGACCGCATCGCCTCCATCGGCCACTCGCACGGCGGCTACACCACTCTATTCTCGATGGCGCTCGACCAGCGCATCCGCGCGGGTGTGTCGAGTTGCGGTTTCGACACGTTCCGCTACGACGGCAACCCGTACCGCTGGTCGCACGCCACCGCGCTCGTGCCGCGCCTCGGCTTCTACGTCACCAGCCCGTACATCCGCCCGCGTTTCTACGCCGGTGTGCCGGACTCAGAAACGATCCAGATTCCGTTCGACATGCATCACATATTGGCGCTCATCGCGCCGCGCCCGCTTTTCATCTCCACCTCCGACGAGGATTCCATCTTCCCCAACGGCGGATGGAGCGCGCGGCAGGCGTTGGCGCGCCTTGGGCCGGTCTATGCGATGCTGGGATCTGAAAGCCGCCTGGCGAGTTACTTTTTCCGCGGAGGGCACGGATTCCCGCCCGAAGCCGAACGGCTCGCCTTCGATTGGCTGGACCGTTGGCTGAAAGGTTGAAAATCCGCATGAGTGAACCATTGCGTGTAAGCCGCCGTGCTTTCTTCGGCACAGCGGCGGCCACGGCTGCGCCGCTTGCTTCCGCGCCGCGTGCGGCCAAGGTGATCAATGCCCACGATCATTTGCATCACCATGGCGTCAAGAATTGGGAAGAACTCGACCGCCTCGTCATTGAGGCCGCCGACAAGCTCGGCGTGGAGCAGATCTGCTGCTCGATCCTGCCCCTGGAGCGTCCCACGACGATGGAGAACGCCCGGCTGTGCAACCAGTGGCTGCTGGATGCCATGCAGCGGTACCCGGGTCGCATCCTCGGCTACGTGTTCGTGAACCCCGGCTATCAGATGGACGCGCTCGAAGAGGTGCGCCGCTACGTGGACGGGCACGGCTTCATCGGCGTGAAGCTTTACAACGACTACCGGATCGACGAGCCCGTGCTGGAGCCCCTGCTCGAACTTGCCGGACAAATGCGAATCCCCATCCTGGAACACGCCGGGCACTCACACCGGTTCAATCCGGAGCAGCCGCGCATCAGCGACGGGGGCCACATCGCCGAAGCCGCGCGCAAGTTCCCGGGAACCATGCTGATCTGCGCGCACATCTGCGGTGGAGGCGATTGGGAGTGGACCGCCAAGGCGCTGCGCAACGCGCCCTCGGTCTACCTGGACACCAGCGGCAGCGTCATTGACGAAGGCACGGTCGAGTTCGCCGTGCGGATGTTGGGCGCCGACCGCATCCTGTTCGCGTGCGATATGTCCTGGACCGCCGGCGTCGGCCACATACGGGGCGCGGAGCTGAGCGATGAGGACCGCCGCAAGATCCTCGGCGGCAACATGCAGCGCATTCTGAGCAGGAGGGCACGCGCGTGATCGACGTCAACGCTTATCTCGGACATTTCGCTTTCCGCCAGTTGCGTTACAACACGGCGGACAAACTGCTTCCGCTCATGGACCGCAAGAAGATCGAACGCGCCGTGGTGTCGAGCGCGGCTGCGATTACGTACCGCAACACGCAGGCGGGCAACGAAGAGGTCGCCGCTGAGATCAGGAACCACCGCGACCGCCTGATCGGCGCTGCCGTGCTCAATCCCGTCTACGCCGGTTGGCGCGACGACCTGAAGATCTGCCACGAGGAGTTCGGCATGAAGGCGCTGCGCCTGTATCCGCGCTGGCACAATTACAAGCTGACCAGCCGCCCGGCAATTGCGCTGGCGAGCGCCGCCGCCGAACGCGGCATGGCCGTCACGATCCCCATTCGCGCCGAGGATCCCCGCCAGCAAAGCTGGCTGGTGGACATCCCCAACGTGGACTACAACGAGATTGCCGGCTTCATCCGGGCCGTGCCGCGCGCGCATTTCATCCTGCTGAGCGGCAACGGCTTCTTGGGCTCGGTGCTCGGACGCAAGGACAGCGGCCTCGGCTCGAACTACTCGATCGAGATCTGCCGGCTCTCCGCCGTGGTCGAAAACGAACTGGGCGGACTGATCCGGAACCTCGGCGAGGATCGCATTGTTTTCGGCACAGGCATGCCGTTCCACTATCCCGATCCGGCCATTGTAAAGCTGGAAGTGCTGGATGCGAGCGCCGCGACGAAAGACAAGATCCGCCGCGGCAACGCCGCCCGCATCTTCAATTTGCCAGGCGCTTAAAGACGAACTCGCGCGACGTGCGGATGCCGGTGTCTTTCTGAACCATTACGCGGTTCTTCCCGAGTGACGGCGTCAGAGCGAGCGGATTCTCGACGTCGGCAAGGATCAGGACGTCGCGCCGCCCGTCGGCCAGCGTCACCTCCACCGCCACGTTCGCATCGCCGTAACCGGCTCCTTGCTCGGTTTCGAGCTTCAGACGGCGGATGCCGCGGATGCGGGACTGCTTGCCGCAGGGCTCCAGCACGGCAACGAACGTCGATGCCAGCGGCGCATCCTTGGACTGCCGGCGCGTAACCAGGGTTGGAATCCAAAACTGCTCGGTGGACGTGGCGTTGCGGACGGTCCAACTCTCGGCCGTGTAGGCATCGGCACCAGTCGTCAGGTCGGTGTAGCGCAGGTGCACGCCGGCGCCGGGCGCCAGGTATTTGTAGCGGTCTTCGATCTTGAAATCCGCCGTCCAACCCGACGGCGCGTCGCGGTGTACGCGGAAGTTGCGCATCAGCGTCTTGTTGCCGTAGTCGGGGGCGGGCTCCAGGCGCAAGCCGCCGGTGGTGAGCTGAGAGAAGTTACTGCGGGTGAACTTGGCATGATCGTTGCCGCCCACCACGCGGAAGACGTCGAGAACGTAGAAATCGTCGTCCGCAATGTCCACCATCACCGCCGTACGCTCATACTGACGCAGGTTGTACTGCACAGGGGAAGAAGCCCGCAGCGCGCGGTAGTTCTTCCCCTCGAGCCAGAGCGTAGTCTTCCCGTCGCCGCCTATCTGGTCCTTGCCGTCCACCACCACCGTGTTGTGCGCGGCGGTCATGAGGTGCCAGCGTGCCTGCGGTGTGTGCCAGTCGCCGAACTGCACGGCAGGATAGCCGAACTCCGGTAGAAGGTCCAGTCCCTTGGCCACCAGGCCCAGGTTCATCGCGTCGCGGTGTATGTGGCCTTTGATGCCAAAGCTCGGGACCGAGTCGTAGTCCATCCACACGGCGCTGGATTCGGCCGGGTCGGTGGAGCGCAAAATCGCCAGGTGCCACTGTTTTTTGTCCACGCTGCCGATTCGTGGCGGAGCCTCATGCCGCGCCGTCGCACGCCGTACATCGCGTACCAGTTGGTCGGGGTCTTCGGCGTAAAGGTCATAGGGCATACCGTCGAACTTGCCGCCGTTCGCCCGCAACATCAGTTGCATGTACAGCCGGTCGCCCGTGGCCCGAAAGAGGCGCCAGAAGAACGAGTACATGCTGGTGGCGGGATCGGTCTCGAACTTGTTGTAGGTGTCCCCCTTGTGGAAGTCCGCGGCCATATAGTCCGGCGTGCGGATCGCGAAGGCGCCGCAGTCTCCCGAGTACGGGTAGTACTGGAAGCCGATCCAGGTGTCGTAGTGGAAACGGTAGGTCTCGCGCAGCTTGGGGTGCCGCTTCAGCAGATCGGGCAGGAAGGCCGGATCGCTTCGCGACCACTGCTCCAGGAGTTGCCCGAGGTAGCGCGGTGCAATGGTGGCGTAACCGGTCAGGCCCTTTTCGCCCGTCAGCCCGTCCACCATCGTGCTGCGATCCACGATCGTGCCGATGTCCTTCAGGACTTCCTCCCGGTTGGCCGGCCAATCGAGCACGGTCTTGGCCAGCGCAAGAGCACCGTCGGTGCCCGGATAGTTCGTCCGGATCTTCTCGGGATGCGCCAGCGCGTGGCGCAGGATGCGGTCCTCGATGTTGCGCTGAACGTCGGCAAATGTGGCCTTGGAATTCTCCAGGCGGTAGCGCCGCGCCTGCGACGAAAGAAAACGCACAAGTTCCTGGTCTTCACGGGCGGCTTCGAAGACCTGATCGTACGCGATCATCAGCTTGCGGACGTTGAAGGCCGAGTCGATCGAGTAGGTCACGTAGCCCGCCGTGCCGCCGCCGTAACGGTAGCGCTCGTAAACCAGGCCCTGGGTGGCGTAGTCGAACGTGGGCCACACGTCCGCCACCCGGTCCAGCATGACCGCCGCCTTGTGGGCGTACTGTTTCTCGCCCGTGATGCTGTAAGCAGCCGCGAGATTCGCGATGCCGTTCAGCACCAGGTCCTCGAATTGGCCGTACTTGAGGTAGGTCCCGATGAAGTACCAGCGGTGCTGGCCGTCGTAGTATCCGGTCCCGTCGTCCACCCCAAGGCTGCGGAGCGGATCGGACGGCGAGGCGTGCTCAGGATTGTAGAGCAGGCTACGGTCGGCCCGGTCCGGCTGGAAGACGCCGTGCTCGTCCAGCCCGCTGCGGTAGAACTTGGGGAAATCGTTCTTTGGAAACAGTTGCCGGCAGTGAGGGCACCGCACTTTCCAGGGATGCTGAACCGCATCGATCTTCCAGTCGTACATCGGTACGGGCTTGCGGCACACCGGACAATAACCGCTCGACCAGACATGGTGTGATCGCAGCAGCGTCGAGCCGAACATCATGTCCCAAAGCTGCTCGTCGGACATCTTGGCCCAGTAGTCCGCCCTGTTCAAAATGGACGTCCGCAGCTTGGCCGCCCAGGGGTACTTGGCGGCATTGGCCCGGGCCCGTTCAGTAAGGTGGGACGGGTAGAGCGCGCTGGCTTGTTTGGCAGCCTGGATGCTCAGCGCGGTCGTCGCCAGGAGCAAGGCGAGCCTCAAATATGAGGGCAGTACTGGACTAGTGTTTCTGACTTTCATTTTTAGTTGACATTAAAACTTATTCAGCTTAAGATTTTTTTTCACTCACATCGCGTGACGAACGAACATCACCTTCATCGAAGGGTTCCCGCATGACTTTTCAGATCGGCGAGAAAGTAGTGTACCCCAACCAAGGCGTCGGCACTATCGAGAATATCAGCATTCGTTCCTTTGGTGCCCAAATGGAGCGGTTCTATCTGTTGCGCCTTAGCACGAGCAGCCTCACCGTGTTGGTCCCGTTTTCACACGTGGACCACGTCGGTCTGCGGAAGGTCACGCGCAACGGCGAGGTCGAGAAGGTTCTCGAGTTCCTGTCCAGCGGGCGATGCCCTCAATGTCCCGACTGGAAAGACCGCTTTAAGGAGAACTCCGACAAGATGCGCGTTGGCAATCTTCTCGCTATCGCCGAGGTCCTCAAGGGTCTGCTCATACTGCAGCGTTCGAAGACCCTGTCCTTCCGCGAAAAGAAGATGCTGGACCGCGCCCGGCACATGCTGATCACCGAAATCTCCATTTCCCGGGGCATTTGCGAGGATAAGGCGATCGTGCTGCTCCAGCGTGCGCTGGGCCGTGCGGAACTGACACTGCCGAACGCCCTCTGAGGCGCGTTCAATCGGCCGAAAGCAGCCACGCCGCGATAGGCGCCAGAACGATGCCACCCCAATGCGCCATGGAGATGTGTTCGTTCAGAAACACATAAGCCAGTAGTACGGCGATCAGTGGATAAAGGTACATCACAGGCACCGCCACGGCGCTGCCGCCCTGAAGCGCCATGTAGAATGCGACGTTTCCACTGCCGCCGAGCAGGCCCGTGAGGAAGGCGTAGGAGAATCTTTGCGCGCGGCGCTCACCGCTGAAGCGGCGCTTGGAGAACAGGACTACTGCGAGGGGGATTGCCAGCCCGAAAGTGAACAACACCTGGCTGGCGTACGGCGAGGCGCGATCCGCCAGCAGCTTCGCCTCGAATCCCCACACGCCCCACAACAGCGCCGTGAGCAGCGCGTAGGCCAGCCAGGCCGGCATCAGCCGTTCCAACTCGTGGCGAGTCTCACCAGCGTGCGCACGGGCGCACCGCTCGGCCCCTTGGCAAGATACGGCTTGGCGTCGTCCAGCCATGCCGTCCCGGCGATATCCAGGTGCACCCAAGGCGCGTCGGAAGTGAACTCCTTCAGGAACATAGCCGCCGTAATGGCGCCGCCCTTACGGTTCCCGACGTTGGGCAGATCCGCGTACGTGCTCTTGAGCGCTTCCTTGTATTCGTCGTCCACGGGCATGCGCCACATCTTTTCTCCGGCCGCCTCGGCCGCCGCGGCGACGCGCGAGGCGAAAGCGTCTTCGCTGGGGAACAATCCCGTGTATATGTCGCCCAACGCCACTACGATGGCGCCGGTGAGGGTAGCCGCATCCACAATGTGTGTGCAGCCCAGGTTGCGGGCGTAGGTCATGGCATCGGCCAGGATCATGCGGCCCTCGGCGTCCGTATTGAGAACTTCGACGGTTTTGCCCGACAGCGTCTTGACGATGTCGCCCGGCCTCTGCGCGCGTCCGCCGGGCATGTTCTCCACCGCCGGTACGAACCCCGTCACCGTGACAGCGGGCTTCAATTGGGCGATGGCGCGCATGGCGCCTAGAACGGCCGCTCCACCCGCCATATCGAATTTCATCAGGTCCATTTTGTCGGATGGTTTGATGGAAATGCCGCCCGAATCGAAGGTGACGGCTTTGCCGACGAGTGCCAGATGCGCGCCGGCGCCCGCATCTTCCTCGGGCCGGTAACGCACCACGATGAGGCAGGGCGGCTCGTTGCTCCCTTGCGCGACGCCCAACAGCGCGCCCATCCCGAGTTGCTCCATGCGCGCGCGGTCCAGAACTTCACATTCCAAGCCTTGCTCGGCGGCCATGGCGCGCGCGCGGTCCGCCAGGATAGTTGGGGTCATGGCGTTCCCCGGTTCCGTAGCCAGGGCGCGCGTATAGTTCTGCGATTCGGCGACGATGGCGGCTCGGCGCGCGGCGGCTTCGATCGCCGCATCCACGGCCGGCACGAGCAGCGTATAGCTGTCGATACGGCCCGCGTCGCTCTTGTCGGTCTTATAGTGGTCCGGCTCGTAGTCGCCCAGGATGGAACCCTCAATGGCTGCGGCCACGCTCGCCGGACCCGCGAACGCCTCATCGAGAGCCAACGCGATCGTGTGGACGCCTTTCAGTTTCAGAAAGCGCAGCGCCGCGCCGGCGATCTTGCGCACTTCAGCCGTGGTCAGCTTTTCCGGCTTGCCCGCGCCGATGGCGGCCAAACGCCGCGCCTTGAAAGTCGGCGGACGGTGCAGCAGCGCCGTTTCGAGACTCTTGCCTTTGAACTCCCCGCTGGCATACAACTCGCTGAGC
Organism: uncultured Solibacteraceae bacterium; assembly: GCA_964561215.1. GTDB lineage: Bacteria > Acidobacteriota > Terriglobia > Bryobacterales > Bryobacteraceae > JAJFUV01. The sequence continues at coordinate 16,080 of CAZLOS010000041.1, forward strand.
CAGCCGATGGTTGCGTCGACGCGCCTGGCGGCGCCGTCGCCCAGGCCGCCCCCCGCCGAGTCCTTGTCGAAAGCCACAACTACCAGAGCATCGACGTCGATCTCTTCCAACGCCTGAACTACAACTGTAGTTTGCATCCAGGAATCTCCTTTTCTACAAGGTACGCCGCGTGCCGCGCGCCGCCCGCGCCTCGGCTTCCATGGTACGCTCGCGGTCGGCATCGCGCTTGTCGTGCATCTTCTTGCCGCGCGCCAGCGCCAACTCGCACTTGATGATGCCGTCTTTCAGATAGATCTTTGTGGGGATCAACGCCAGACCCTTTTCGCGCGTCTTCCCGGATAACTTGTCGATCTCGCGGCGATGCAGCAGGAGTTTGCGGTCTCGGACGGGGTCGTGGTTCTCGCGGTTGCCGTGCGAGTATTGGCTGATGTGTGCGTTAACCAGCCATGCCTCCCCATTGCGCACTTCGGCATAACTGTCGAGCAGTTGGATCTTGCCGTCGCGGGCGGACTTCACTTCCGTGCCGGTCAGGACCAGGCCGGCCTCGAAGCGCTCGAGCAGGTAATAGTTGTGGCCTGCCCGCCGGTTATCGGATAGTATCTTGATCCCCTCTGCCACAGCAGTACGTTTTTTCGCCTCCACGCCTGGAAGCCGTTGTTCGTCAACCCGTTATGGGATGTCTGGCGGATACGGCCGCACGTATATCTTAGCACACGGTCCCAAAGGGCAATAAGATGTTAAAGATCAATCGGTTAGGATCGGTTCTCGCAAGTTGCGCGCTGGCGTTCTCCTTATTCCAGCCGGCTGTGGCCAAGCCGCGCAAGGCCCGTAAGCTGGTAGAACAGGGCCAAGTGGCGGAAGCCAAGAAGGACTACGACAAGGCGCTCGAACTCTACGAGCAGGCCGTCATCGAGAGCCCGCGCGACTCCAGCGCCCTGCTGGCACTGCGCCGCATCCGCTTCCAGGCCGGGCAAGCACACGTCGGCAAAGGCCAGAAACTGCGCGAAGCCGGCAAGCTGGAAGAAGCCCTGGCCGAGTTCGAGCGGGCCTACTCGATCGACCCTGCCTCCAGCATCGCCGAGCAGGAGATACGCCGCACCCGCCAGATGCTCGAGCGGGAAAGGAAGGACGGCAAGAAGTTCCAGGGCGAAGAACGCGGCCTCACCCCGGTCGAGCGGGCGCGCAAGGAAGTGGAGGAGCGCATCGCTTCAGCCTTGCCCGCTCCCGAACTGAAGCCCATTTCCACGGCCCCCATCTCGCTCCGCATGAACAACCAGCCACCCAAAGTGCTCTTTGAAACCGTCGGCAAGCTGTCTGGAATCAACGTGATCATGGACCCGGATCCCGCGGGAATGGGGATGGCCGGACCGCAGCGCAATCTGAGCGTGGAACTGAACAACGCCACGTTGGAAGAAGCCCTCGACTATCTGGCGGTGCTCACCAAGACCTTCTGGAAGCCTCTCTCGCCCAATGCGATCCTGGTCGCGCAGGACAATCCCACCAAGCGCCGCGATTTCGAAGACCTGGTGGTGAAGGTCTTCTACTTGACAAACATCACCGCCGCCCAGGATCTCAATGAAATTGCCGCCGCCGTCCGCGGTGTGACCGATATTCGCCGTCTTTATACCTGCGCCTCGCAGAACGCCATCATCGTACGCGGCACGGTGGACCAGGTGGCACTGGCTGAGAAGCTCATCCAGGACATGGACAAGCCCAAGGCCGAGGTGGTAGTGGAAGTAGTTGTGATGGAGACGAGCCGCAAACGCACGCGAGACCTCGCCGCCACGGTCGCTTCCGGAACCACGGCCGGCTTGAGCACAGCCATCGCCTTCACGCCGCGCAATCCCACAACCACGACCTCGAGTTCGAGCGACTCGACCAGCACCTCCGCCTCTTCCACGACGTCCACCTCGATCGCTCTTTCCCAGGTAGGCAAGCTCTCCACCAACGATTTCTCGATCACCATGCCCGGCGCGCTCCTCAAGGCCTTGATGACCGACGGCAGTTCGCGCATACTGCAGCAACCGCAGGTTCGCGCCGCCGACGGGCAGAAAGCCTCCCTGCGCATCGGCCAGAAAGAACCCATCGCCTCCGGCAGCTTTTCCTCCGGCATGAGCACGGCCACGGGGCTTTTGGCCAGCACGCAATTCCAATTCGTGGACGTGGGCGTGAACGTGGACATGACGCCCAAGATCCACGGCCCCAATGAAGTGTCGCTGCACATCGAGTTGGAGGTTTCGAGCGTAAACGAGCGTATTGAGATCGCCGGAGTATCGCAGCCCGTAATCGGCCAGCGCAAGGTGGTGCACGATGTCCGCATCCGGGAAGGTGAGATCAACATCCTGGGCGGCCTCATGCGAAGCGCGCAGTCGCGGTCGATGGCCGGCTTGCCGGGAATCACCGCCATCCCCGGCCTCAAGTGGCTGCTCTCGAGCCGCTCCAACACCGATGACGATGGGGAACTGCTGATCGTCCTCATCCCGCACATCGTCCGAGCGCCCGACATCAACGACGTCAACCTGAAGGGTGTGGCGGCCGGCACCGACCAGGCCATCAAGCTGAATTTCGCGCCGCGCAAAACCACCGCTCCCGCGACCCCCGCCCCGGCGCCTACAGAGACCAAGCCGGCCGAGCCGCAGGCACCGCTGTTTTCCCCGACGGGGGCGGTGCTGCCGCTGCCCGCTCCAGCCGGACCACCCAGGTTGAGCCTCACGCCGTCCGCCGTCGATGTCCAGACGGGCGGGACCGTCATGGTGCGGCTTGATATCTTCAACGGCGTCGACATGTTCGCCGCGCCGTTCAAGCTCAAGTTCGATCCCAAGGTTCTGCGCCTGAAGGAGGCGACCGACGGGGGGATCATCGGCGGCGATGGGCGCAAGCCGATCTTCATGCGCAATATCCGCAACGACACCGGCGAGGCCGCCATCATCCTGAACCGCTTGCCGGGCGCCGGCGGCGTGAGCGGGACCGGTTCGCTCGCGATGCTGGAATTCGAAGTGGTGGGTAAAGGACCGGCCAAGGTCTCCGTGGAGGAAATCGGGCTGAAGGATTCCAAGATGCAGCCGATCACGGTGGCATTGCCCCAGATGACCTTGAACGCGAGGTAATCGGGATGTTTCGTCGTAGTGGACGGCGGGGAATGACCTTGGTGGAGCTGATCGTGGCTTTCACGATCTTGAGCATGCTCGCGGCCATGGCCGTCCCCCTGGCGCGCTACAAAGTGCGCCGCGAGCGCGAGCATGAACTGCGTTACGATTTGCGCGAGATCCGTACGGCCATCGACAAGTACAAGGATGTCTGCGACGCCAAGGGCCTGGACATGACCAAGGTCAAGATCGATTCGGAGTGTTACCCGGAAAGTCTGGACATCCTGGTGGAAGGCGTGAAAGCGTCGGGAAGCGTGGACAAGAAGATCCGCTTCCTGCGGCGGATTCCGAAGGATCCGTTCACGAACTCGACCGACTGGGGCAAGCGCAGCATGCAGGACGATCCCAAGGGCAATAACTGGGGCGGGCAGAACGTTTTCGATGTGTACACGAAGAGCATGGAGAGAGCGGCGGATGGAACTTTGTACTCGGAGTGGTAGGCGGGGCTTCACGCTCATCGAGATCATGATCGTGATGACGATCATCAGCATCATCGTCTCGATCGCGGTGCCGCTCTACCAGAAGTCGCTGCTGCGCGCCAAGGAGAGCGTGTTGAAGCAGAACCTGTTCACGATACGCACCATGATCGACGAGTACACCTACGACAAGCAGAAGGCGCCGCAGACGCTTCAGGAACTGGTGACCGAAGGGTATCTGCGGCAGGTGCCGCTGGATCCGATGACGGGCTCGAACAACTCCTGGAAGACGATCATGGAGGAGTCGGGGTCGGGAACGAGCCAGACCGAACCCGGCATTTTCGACGTGCGCAGTGGATCGGACAGGACGAGCCTGGAAGGCACGCCGTACTCGGACTGGTGATTCAACCGGCGGGGCAATGCTAAACTGATCTAAGGGTGGGATCGCGCCACCCGTTCACCAAATTCCCCGGTCGTCCAATGGTAGGACAGCGGCCTTTGGAGCCGTGAATCGTGGTTCGAATCCTCGCCGGGGAGCCACCGTCCCTCTTCCCTGAATTGCCTAGCCGTTTTCATTGACAGCATCCGTTCCGGACGCCGCCGTTATCCCCAACATTTCGCGAGTACTTGGCGGTCCCGTTTTCTCCGGTTGGAGACTCGGGTTGCCGGGAGTCCAACACGAACCCCCAGGGTCCGTGTTGGAGGCCAACGTTTCGCTGTCCAATTCTCCGTTTTCTCCGGTTGACAGGTCGCGTTTGTTGACAAGGGGGTCCGTGTTGGGGGCCCAAAATCGGAGAACAGCAACCGGGCGCAGCCGACTAGTCGGGATTCTCCACCACAGTAAACAGGCGCTTCTCGAACATCTCTGGGGTGATCTCACGCTGAAACACGATCTGAGGCATGACCGCATCACCGCCGGCGATCGGCTTCGGGTTCTTGCGTGTGACTTGGTCATGGAGGTCATCCCGCGAGAAGGTCAGAACGTGACGCTGAGAACCGAAGAAAACGTGCAGATTGTGCAGCCTCGGCCAACTCTCCTCCGGTAAACACAATATGGGCGCGATGAAGAAGAAGTCGAGAGTCAACTGGAGAAACGAGCCGCGCAAACTCGTCACACTGAACCCTGTCGCGTCGGGGGGAGACACGGAAAGCTGAGGGAAACCGTAATCGACCAGTACTGAGTTGTCCAATGCACACGAAGCGAGCAACCGAGCGGAGTTGGGGCCGCTCTTCAGGATGAGTGTTGGATGGGAATCGTTCAATGGTCTGCTTCCCTCGGAATAGAAGTCGAGGCTTACGTGCGGCGCCTGGAATAGCGGTTCGTTTTCTGACAGCCGCCGTTTGCATCGGGCGGCATCAAACCGAGAGACCGTGTGCCGAACGTTCCGATGGAGTATGTTGTATCTGGGATAATGGCGTCGATGAAATCCAGCGGCCTCAACAGCGCCGTTTCGGACATCAAGATAGAAGTCCCTTAGGAAGTGCCTGCCGTCAGCGGGAATTGGCGGCGCAGGCAAATCGCGAAATCCCACCTGATCACCGTAGACCCGCTTCAGATCCTCATCGGTGGCATCAATTTCGAGTGTTATGAAGAGTCCGCACGGAAGCAGGGGCGCCTGGATGGCCCGAACAATCTGCTCGGCTTGATCCTGGCTCCTTTGCTCGGTCGCCAAAAGAAAGAGCCGCGGCCAGTAGACGGGGCCGATGACTTGAAGTAGACCGGGGCGACGATTGATCTCGGCCCAGATCTCACTCCAACTCCATACTTCGACCTCAAACAACCCCTTTTCGGCATGCGCTTCAGTCAGCCGGCGAGCCGTTTGCTGCACGGTCGCATCGGCTGGCCCGGTGGTGGCGACGACGAATCGCCTGAGGGGTGGCACGAAGGTACGCGCTGCCTCCACCTCCTGAACAAGTTCGGAAGAAGTCAGCTTGCTTCTCAACAGTTCGTCCCTGCTCTTGCACTGAATGCCGATCCATTCATTGCCAACCCGGCCGTATACATCGACGCCGGCTTGAGGTTGGCCGCTTCGTCCGTTCCTCTGTGCGGATTGCCCCCAGATCGATCCCCAGAGGTCGGCGCACAAAGATTCAAACGATATTGGATCAGTCGGCGCGGGCCATCGCTCGCTCATGGCGACTCCAGTTGGATATCCTGCCGACACCCCACTCGCGCAAGCCGCATGGTCGGCGAGAATACCATCACATGTAGAATAATCGATGTCTCTGTCGATTGGGGTAGCCAAACCAGATTGGCAGGTCTCTTTTCATGGAATTCTCTACTACCCAACGGAAAGCCGCCAGCGGCGGTTGGAGCCCCTCCAGCTTGCAGGCTGCGGGTCCCTTTACGAATCCACACTATCGCCAGTATTGACTAATAGGGGCGCGCAGCCCCGGATCACCAGACAGCGGGTGGGCCGCCCAGCGGAACTCGGTGTGGGTGCTGGAGACGACCAGTCCCACGCGACCGCGTCCGCCGCGGGGCTGGCCCTCCGCGCCCACTTGTTCTCGCGCCAGCCTCCCGCGGGGAGGCACGATGCGCTTTCAGGACAAGTCCGCCGAAGAGGCATTCACGAAGATCGCGGTGTTGCTGGCCGCGGCATACCGGCGATACTCGGCGGTGCACCGCGTGCAATCTGCGCCGGAAGAAGCAACGCCGGATCACCTTGATAAGTCGGCCGTTTCGAGCCTTCATGAACAGTAGTTGACGGTTGGAGAAGGCAGAATGGCAAAGGCCCAGAAGATCGAAATCGAGGCGGATCTGAACGTGCTGCGGCGCGCCGGTATCGGTCGCCTGCAGGAGATGCATCGCGAGATCTTCGGCGAGGAGCATCCGGTCTCGAACGCTGGACATCTGCTCCGGAAACTCGCTTGGCACCTGCAGGCCCGGAAGCACGGTGGATTACCGGAGTCCGCGCGGCAGCATGCACTCGCCATCGCGCGCGACTCGGCGATTCGGGTTCGGATCGACGACAATGTCGCCCGCCGGCGAAACCAGATCCCGCTGGACCGCGCCGCGACCACGGAGGTTGCGCCAAACCACGACGCCCGCCTGCCTTTCCCCGGCAGCCTCATCAAGAAGGACTTCAAGAACCAGACCATCGTCGTGAAGGTGCTCGACAAGGGCTTCGAGTATGACGGCAAGCGATTCAGTTCGCTGAGCGCCATCGCCCAGGAGATCACCGGCACGAAGTGGAATGGTTTCCTGTTCTTCGGACTCGCCAAGGAGAAGACACTTGCCCGTTGAAACCCGCGCACGCAACCCGCGCGCGACACCATCGAACTACGCCGCCGTGCGTTGCGCGATCTACACCAGAAAATCGACCGACGAAGGCCTCGACCAAGCCTTCAACACGCTAGACGCACAGCGCGATGCTGCGGAGTCGTTCATCAGCAGTCAACGCCACGAAGGGTGGACGGTCCTTCCGCAGAAGTACGACGACGGCGGATTCACCGGGGCAAACATGGACCGGCCCGCGCTGCGGCGACTCCTCGCCGATATCGAGGCGGGCGTGGCGAACTGCGTGGTCGTCTACAAAGTGGATCGGCTGACGCGGTCCTTGCTCGACTTCGCCAAAATCATGGAGGTGCTGGACAAGCACGGCGCGACGTTCGTCTCGGTCACCCAGCAGTTCAACACGACGTCATCGCTCGGCCGCCTGACGCTGAACATCCTGCTGTCGTTTGCCCAGTTCGAGCGTGAGATGATCTCGGAGCGCACACGCGACAAGATGGGCGCGGCGCGTCGCAAGGGTAAGTGGGTCGGCGGCAACCTCGTGCTCGGGTACGACGTCGCGCCGCAAGGTGGCGCGCTGGCCGTCAACGAGGAAGAGGCGGCGCGCGTGCGCGAGATCTTCCGGCTGTACCTCGAGTACGGCTCCCTCATACCCGTGGTGCAGGAACTCGATCGGCGCGGCTGGAAGATGAAGTCCTGGACCACGCGCGAAGGCCGGGCAGCAGGCGGCAGCCCAATCACGAAGAACAAGCTGCACAACATGCTCACCAATATGGTCTACGCCGGGAAGGTGCGCTACCGCGGCGAAGTCTACGCGGGCGAGCATCCGGCGATCATCGAAGAGGCAACGTGGAACCAAGTGCAGGACACGCTCAACCGCAACGGGCGGCGCGGCGGCCGCAACGTCCGTAACAAGTACAGCGCGCTGCTCAAGGGGATCGTCCGGTGCGCCAGTTGCGACGCCGGGATGATCCATACCTACGTCCAGAAGAAGAACGTCCTATACCGCTACTACGTCTGCGTCAAGGCGCACCAGCGCGGTTGGAACAAGTGCCCAACGAAGTCCGTTTCCGCGCCCACGCTGGAAAGCGCCGTCGTCCAGCAGATCCGGAGCATTTGCAGGAACCCGATGATGCTGTGCGAGGTCACCAGCCAACTTGCCGCCGATCACGAATCCCGGCAATCGGTGCTCGTGAAAGAGCAGGCTGCCATGGAAGGCGAGATGGCGAAACTGGCGGGCGAGATCCGGGTGCTGGCTTCGCTGGTGAACGCACCTGGGGCCGCATCGCGATCCGCTACCGACCGGCTCGCCGATCTTCACGAGCGTGCCGCGAGGCTGGATGGCGACCTTGCCCAGGTGCGGCGGCAGATCCGCGACATCGATAACGAGCGGGTCGATGCCGACGATTTGCAGCAGGCGCTGGAGCGGTTCGATCCGCTATGGGAACACATGTCCTCCTGGGAGCAGGAGCAATTCGTCCATACGCTGGTCGACCAGATCCGTTACGACGGCACCACCGGCACGGTGACGGTCGCTTTCCGCTCCAGCGGAATCAGGAGCCTTTGCCAGAATGAGCCAGAACAACGGAGTTGAACTCGCGTTCCAAATGACCCCGTCCCCTCGGGCGCGCCTCGACGCCCACCCGTCACGCGCGCCCGGCGGTCGGCTTCCAAGAGTCACGCAGGTGATGGCGCTCGCAATCCAGTTCCAGGAGATGGTCCGCACCGGCGAGGTCCGCGACTGCGCGGATCTTGCCCGGTTGGCCGGGCTGACGCGGGAGCGAATCAGTCAGGTAATGAAGCTGGCGTGGCTGGCCCCGGACATTCAAATGGAAATCCTGTACCTGCCCGCAGTGCATGGCGGCCGATTTCCGGTTTCCGAGGTCGCCGCGCGGAAGATAGCCACCGTGCTGTCCTGGGCCGAGCAGCGAGCTGAATGGGCTAAGCTGAAGAATTCATTGACCATCCTCTAGCGTCAGGTTTTCCACAGGAAGTCACAGGCGAAAGCCGTCAAGAACTCGATTTATCCCGGAATCAGTCGGTTCGGCTGTGTTTATTTTCGCTATTTCTTCGCCATGGTACAATCTTTTTGCCAGCTCGAAAGACCCGCCGCATCAATGGGCTCCGGTGCCCCGGTTCCCCCGCCTGGAATCTGACGGGAGATGTGTCTCTGGCCGTTGTTCATTGGTCGCTGGAGCCCGGTTGAAGGGGGTCTCCGCGCCAATGCCATATAACCCGAGGTCAATCCTTCGCCAGGTCACCAATTCCCTCCTGGCTTCATTCTTCTCCCGCTATGCCGGCTTCTCCGGATTCGACTGGACCCGGCTTTCCGAAACCAACGTCGAGCCAATCTTCGCAACCTGGCAGCAACTGCCGGAAACAGAGCGCTTCGAAGTCTCGCGGATATTCCGTGAGGCGCATTCCCTGGCCAGTGCCTCCCGCATCACGACGCTGATCGAGGCCGCGCGGGACAGCGGGATCGACATCACCCAGGAAATGCGCGCGCGGAAGAGCGGCGCCGAACGGGCGCTGTGGTGCTACATGCATCACCCGTCCGTCTTCGAGAGCGCACTGACGCTGACCCACATCGACGGACTCCCCGCCCGTTCGTGGGAGAAGCGTACCGGGCTATCCAGACGGGAGGACGCAGTCCCGATGGAGACGGTGGCGAAACTCGGGCGGGCGATCAGCGAATACTACCTGGAGCGTGACGGCCGCGGAGAGAAGTGCGTGGTTGAGTATCGTCGCCGCGCGAGCAACATCGATTCGTTCTTCGCCTATCCCGCTGACTTTGCAGACGAGATGGTCGGCTACGGAGAGAACGGCGAGTTTGCCCGCTACCCGTGGAACGGCGCCTTCGAGGTTGTCTTCACTTACGACGGTGCGGCCGGGACGCTGGATCTGTTCGCCGAAGGCGGCAAGCAGGTGCGCGGCGACCTCGCGGAACTGTTCGCCCGCGTGGTGCTTGGCGAAGATCACCAGTTGCCGTTGTGGGAGCGCGAGCCGTATAACCTGGAGGTCTTCAAGAACCCGCATCTGGCGTTGCCGACCGATCCGGCCGACCGCATCTCGGTTCGCGTGCGCGGCATCCGTTTCGCAATCGGCCGCTCGCGCGGAAGGATCGCGCTGGACGCCGGTTGTGCCGAGGCGGGCTCCGTGTACTCTCTCCTGCAAGAGGCGGTGGATCTACAGCGCGTTCCACTCTCGGAAGTCACCATGCTGGAAGCGACGTTGCAGGCATCGCTGCCGGCGTTCGGCGCGCGCCGGCGCAGCATGACCTTCAAGATCTCGCCGTCGGGATGCACGTTGGGCGATAGCCGGGAAGAGGAACGGCTGAAGGGGTATCTGCGGCGATGGAACATCACAGCGGCGTAGGCCAAGCGTTTCGCGATTTCTGGGCGCGGGCCGGACTGGACGAGCCGGTGTTCACCTTCGACGAAACCCGGCGTTGGCGGCAGCCGGATTTCGAACTGCTGGTGAACACCGGGTTGCTGCGCGAGACCGGCCTGGCGCGCTACCTCGTCTGCGATGCCTGCACCGAGGCCCACTGGGAAGAAGTAGTCTGGGCGCGTAGCGTCCGATCCGCGAACGGCGCGCGCGGCTACATCCCCTGTCCCGTGGAAGGCGCCGTCCCCGTGGATCTTGAGAGACTGCGCCAGTGGATCGTTGACTTGGAGCAGGCCGGCGCGTCGATCGCCCGCGCGCTGGACTTGGCCGGCTCCGTCGAAACGTTCGGGCGCGTCCAGTCGCTCGGGCGCCGACACCTGAAAGGCCGGTTCCGCGAGTTCTTCCTGGTGATGCCATGCGGGACCGCCTCCGTCCCACGCATCGACAGGATTGCGACGGCGATCTCCCCAGTGCTGCTGTTCCCGCGCGGCGCGCCGCCGCAGGACGACTGGGGTAACCCGAGAGCCGTCGCGCTCGACCTGTCCCTTCTTTCGTCGTTCACCGCAGCTGGCATGCAAGTCGACGTTGACTACATCGAGGACGCGCTGCCGGGCGAGCGTCCGGCTACGAAAGCCGACCGCAGCATCGCGGTGCCGGAGGACAGCCGTTGGGAGGATCTGGTGATGGAAGTCAGAGAAGCGGATGTCACCTTGCACCTGGGCCAGTTCCATCGATCGGCGACCATCGAGGAGTTACGGTTCTCAGACGAGCGCAAAGGCAGTGCGGCTGGTGACGCCGGGTGGCGGTTGCTGCGGCTGTTTGCGCAACAGGGCGGCACACTGACGCTGAAGCATGACGGCTCGCGACAAACTGAGAGCGAGCGCCTGAAGAAGCAGATTCGCAACCTGCGCCAACGGCTTCAGACCATCCTCCCGATTCAGGGGAACCCCATTCGGTACCAGCGAACAGCCGACCGGTATGAGTGCATCTTCAGCATCCATGCCGAGGGCTCCGGGGGCGTCTCCGTGCCCTTCGGCGCGACTTGGTGGGACATCCGGATCACCGATATCGGTGGCGGCCGTATCGAGTTCGCCGTGAAAGGCAAAGAGGTGTTCGCTTCCAGCAGAACCACTGCCGACGGACGCCGGCAGCGTGAAGCGGCCGAGCGCGTCACGACATCCGCCCGTGAATTGCCGCTGGAAGCGATGGGGCTGGCCAGGCCGAACGGCCAAGCCAACGACGAAGGAAAGGTCCTGCTGGACTTGCTGCGCTCGGGCGGCCGCATCATCCGAAAGGCCGACGACTTCACCGTGCTCCGCTTGGCAAAGCGGCTTCGGGAATGGACGGAAATCGATGCCGATCCCTTCCGCTACGTGGAGGACAAGGGTGTTTGGATAGCGCAATTCGAATGTGATCGCAGAGCGCTGCGCGCGTAAGCGGCACCGCAGCCATTCAGCGAAAGGGCCGGTCGGCTGGATAGAACCAGTCGCCCGGCCCTTTGTGTTTTGTCCCTCGACGGCGGCAGACGGAATTTCCCGTCATCTCCAATCGGCCCTCCGCAAGAAAGTTCGAACTATAGTCGCCGCGATTCCAACGCCTTAATGCCGGAACCCTCTCCGTAGGGCCAGCCAGCCGGAAAAGTCCGCCGCGCAGTAGCAGGAGAAACGATGAGCACCTCTTCTGCTACCAACAACGCCGGACAGCAGGCCGCGCGGTTTCGGCAACTGTCCGCGCCCAGGCAGGCGCTGGTGCGGCTCTTCCAGACCGTCAACTTCGGACGCATCGAAGATCTGGAGATTCGCCGCAGCGAGCCGGCTTTCAACCCCGCACCGCTGGTCCTGCTCGACCTGAAACTGGACACCGAAGAAGGACCCCGCCCCGAACACGCCCTCACCGATTTCGTGCTTTGCGACGAAGTCCGGCGGCTCATGGCTCGTTTGGACGAGATCGAGAACGGCTGCATTCAGCGAATCGAGGTGCGCGCCGGGATCCCGCGCCGACTGATTGTCGAAGCGCAGGCTCTGGAGGTGCGCCCGTGACGCCGCAACTGGCATTCGATCCGTACATGCTCCAGCAGGCCTCGTGCCGTGCAAGTGCCCTCGTCGCGCGGTCGCGGTTCTCGTGGGATGACTGGCCGGATCTGCGCCAGGAACTGGTCCTCGACTGCCTGCAGCGCGCGCCGCGGTTCAACCCCGAGCGCGGCGACTGGCAGGCATTTGTTCGCGGCGTCATGCGCAACCAGTCGATCGCTCTCGCGGTGCGGGAGTCCCGCCGCCTTCAGTGCGAGCCCCTCGCGGCCGGCGACATCCCCCAGGATTTCGATGACGAGGCGCCTTCGGCTCCGCTCGAACCCGCCACCGACGATCCAAGCGACAGCCTCGCTTTGACCGCGGACGTGCGTCGCGTGGTCGATTCACTACCGGAGAATCTGCGGAGCCTTGCCTGCGACCTGATGGGGATGACGGTCGCCGAGGCGGCCGCGAAACGCGGGAAGTCCACCCAGTGGATCTACCAACTCGTCGGAAAGCTCCGCAAGGCGTTCCTGCAGGCAGGCGTCACGCCGACCCGGGTTCGCAACGGAGGCACGCGATGAGCGCCACTCCCGTGATCTCCACCTACTCGATGTGGAGCCTGTTCCGGAACTGCCGCAAGGCCGTGGACTGGCGATACCAGCAGCAACTCGTTCCTCTGCAGCGCGACCACAACCTGCACTTCGGCTCGCTCATTCATCAGTGCCTTGAGACGTGGCACATGCGCCGCGACCTGGCCGAGGTGCTGGCTCTCATCGAGCGACTGTGCCCCAACCGCCTTCAGGATGAAGACCAGCGCCGGGATTGGCACCTCGCCACGGCAATGATGACTGCCTACGCGACGCGGTATGCCGCGGAGGAGTTCGAGATCCTCGCCCTGGAGCGGAACTTCGAAGGCCCCATCGTCAATCCGGCGACAGGCGCCGCTTCCCGCAGTTTCCTGCTCGCGGGCAAGGTCGACGGCATCGTCCGCATTGGCGGCGACCACTTCATCCTGGAGCACAAGACCGCCGCGCAGGTCGATGGCGATTACCTCGAAAAGCTTTGGACCGACTTCCAGATCACCATCTACGCCCATTACATCGAGCAGACCATGGGCATCGCCATCGCCGGCATTCTCTACAACGTCCTGGTGAAGGCGAAGCTGCAACAGAGCAAAGGCGAGACGGAAGAGGAATACCAGGCGCGCCGCGCTGAGCTGCTGGCGAAATCGAAGACCGGCAAGACCACGGCAAAGCGGAAGCTGCCGGAATCCGATGACGAGTTCCAGCAGCGTCTCGCGGAGAAGTACTCCGATCCGGCCATGTTCCATCGCGAGGCGCTCTACCTCTCCCGCGACCGTTTCGATGTACTGCGCAGCGAACTTTGGGAACTGACCCAGGCATACCTTGACGCACGCCGGCGAGGCGTTTTCTACCAGAACACCGCGTTCTGCTTCAACTACCAGCGGCCCTGCGCTTACTTCGCGCTCTGCCGCTCCAACGGCAACCCCAATGTGATCGAGAACTTCTATCAGCGCGTTGCGCCCAACGAGGAACTGCGCGTCCTGCCCGGCGATTCGCCGGAACCGGCTTTTTGAAAAGGAGAATCATGCTGCCAACCGCCAAAACGCAACCCAAACCGAACCTGGCTGACCTCACGGTGCTGGTGTACGGCCAGACGAAGATCGGCAAGTCCACCTTCTGCTCGCAAGGAGAGGACGCCCTGTTCCTGGCCACCGAGCCCGGGCTCAACTCGCTGAGCGTTTACCAGACACCGATCCAGTCCTGGGACGACTTGTTGAACGCGTGCGCCGAGATCACCGAAGGCAAGCACCCGTTCAAGACCATCGTCATCGACACGATCGACAACGCCTACAAGTTCTGCACCGACTACATCGTCAAAAAGTACAAGATCGAGCACGAGTCGGATCTCGGCTACGGCAAGGGCTACGCGCTCGTGAATAACGAGTTTCAGCGAGTGCTCACGAAGCTGGCGTTCCTGCCCTACGGCCTCTTTCTGATTTCGCACGCGAAGGAGATTGAGGTGGATACGCGCACGGGCAAGTACATGCGCGTCGTGCCGACGCTGCCGGACAAAGCCCGCAAAATCGTTCTCGGCATGGTGGACCAGGTGCTCTTCTGCGATCTGGAACTGGAAACCGCGGAAGACGGCGCCAAGAGCGTGCGCCGCGTGATCCGCACCAAGCCGAGCCTGTACTACGAAGCTGGCGACCGTACCGGGCGGCTGCCGGAAACCATCGATCTGGAGTTCAAGAGGTTCCTCGAGGCGTTCAATGGCGCCGTGGCGCAAGCGAAGCCGGCCGCGGCGGCGAAGACGCAGAAGCAATCCACCGAAAGGAAACAAGACCATGAGTAAACACGCAGTTGATCTGTCTCAGTTCGACGACGACTTCCGTAGCGAGCAGCCGGAAGAGCGCGGTGATTTCGAGAGCGTGCCGGACGGCAAGTACCAGGTGACCGTGGAGAAGGTCGAATTGACGGAGGCGCAGAGCACCGGCAATCCGATGCTGAAGTGGACGCTGCGGGTGATTGCGCCGAAGTTCGTCAATCGTCTGATGTGGCGCAACAGCGTGATCACCCACAACACGCTGAAGTACGTGAAGACCGATCTCCACCTGTGCGGGCTCGATCTGGAAAAGCTGTCGGACCTGCCGAAGCAACTGCGGAAGCTGCTCGACGTGAAGCTCGAGGTCACCAAGAAGACCAAGGGCGACAACGAGAACATCTTCTTCAACCGCCGCATCGAGACCGGACGGACGTCCGGCGACTTCCGCAAGGATGCGGGGGACGCGCTTGTCCCGTTTTAGCCGGGAACAGGCGACCTTCATCATCGACACGCGGGAGCAGGAGCCGTACTCATTCGATTCCCGGCTGGCGGCCGCCGTGCGGCGGGCGCTGCCGGCCGGGGATTACTCCGTCGAGGGTCTGGAGGATCGCGTTGCGGTGGAGCGGAAGTCGCTCGACGATTTCGTGTCCACCGTTATCCACGCGCGGCCGCGGTTTCGGGCGGAACTCCGGAAGCTCGGGGGCTACAGAGCCGCGTGCGTGGTGGTCGAGGGCGGCGTCGGGGACGTGTTGCTGCAGCACTATCGTGGCGCGGCCCATCCGAACGCCGTGATGGGAAACGCGCTCTCGATCATCCTCGACTTTGGCATCCCCGTGTTCTTCTGCGGAAATCGCCAGGCGGCCTGCCAGTTCGTGCAGGCCTATCTTCTTGCCGCGCGTGCGAGGTGGAGAGCATGACAACGGAGCGCAGCAGCATTCGCGGTGTGGTCGAGACGGTTTTCTATTCGGGGCCCGCGTTTAGCGCGGGCCGCCTGCGCCGCGCGGACGGCGCCATCGTCAAGTTCGCCGGCAAGGTGTTCGTCCGGGAGAATGACGCGGTCCGCATGGAAGGCCACTGGACCAGCCATCCGAAATACGGCCGCCAGTTCGAGGCCGAGTTCATGGGCCACGACCTGGAGATGGATCCGGATGGTCTCGCCAACTTCCTGGCCAACCATCCCGACGTCAAAGGCATCGGGCCCGCTAAGGCCCGCCTGATTGCCGAAGAGTTTGGACGGGACTTCGATACGGCAATTCGTCGACGTCCGGACGCGGTGGCAGCGGTGGCCAAGGTCCCAATGGAGACCGCGCTCGAACTGCAGCGAATCTGGATCGCGAACAGCGATTTCAACACGGCGATGGCGTACCTGTCGGCGTTCGGGTTGACTCACCACCAGGTCACCACCCTAGTCGGCAAGTTCGGCAGCCAGGTGGTGCCGATCCTGGAGAGCGACCCCTACGTGCTGATGCGCGAGATTCCCGGCTTCGGCTTCAAGAAGGTCGACAAGATCGCCCGCAAGATGGGCACACCGAAGGACCTGCCTTCCCGGCTTCGCGCGGGGCTTCACTACTGCGTGCTTGCGGCGCTCGATGACGGCGACTGCTGGGTTGAGTACGAGGATCTGCTCGACCGCGCCAACACGATGCTGGTGCTCGACACGCTGGACAGCCGTGACGTGATCGAGGGCCATCTCGAAGCCATGATTGCCGAGGGCCTTCTCGTCTCGCAGGCCTTCGAGCGGCTGGTGGTGGCTAGTCCGGAGATCCACCGAATGGAGGCCGAACTCGCCGAGATCCTGAAGTCCGGTAGCCAACGCAGTCCGCATGCTGTCGTCGAACCCGACAGGTTGCTCGATGCCGAAGGAGGCGAACTGAACCCCGAGCAGCGTGACGCGGTTCGCAACGCGCTCGCCTTCTCCATTTCGCTCATGACTGGCGGCGCCGGGAGCGGCAAGACCTACGCGGTGTCAACGATCACCACCATCGCGGAGCGCCTGGAGTTGAACGTCGTCCTGGCCGCGCCCACCGGTAAGGCGGCGAAGCGTCTGGAGGAAGTGGTAAACCACGAAGCCAGCACGATCCATCGCCTCCTGGGATTCAACGGGCACAGCTACGCCCGTGACGCACTGAACCCGATCGAAGCGGACATCCTCGTTGTGGATGAAGTCTCGATGGTTGATGTTCCCCTCGCGTGGCGGCTGTTTCAGGCCGTCGATCGCACACGCACGGCGGTTGTGCTCGTCGGCGATCACAATCAGTTGCCGCCGGTGGGGCCGGGGAATCTCCTTCGCGATCTGGTGCGGTCGGTGGTGGTCCCCACGACCGTGCTCACCCGCATCATCCGGCAGGCGGGCGTTCTCAAGGAGAACTCAACCGCCATCCTTGACGGTGATGTGCGCCCGACTTCGGATGTCCAGGTGGGCTCGCGGCGGCCGTGGTATGTGATCGACAAGTTCGGGGACCGCGACGACGTTCGCCGCATGCTGCTGCTTCTGTTCGATGAGGTCCTGCACGAGCGCCTTGGTTACGGCCTGCTGCGCGATGTCCAGGTCCTCACACCGACGCACAAGGGTCCACTCGGCACAGTCGAACTGAACGTCGAGTTGCAGCGCCTGGTGCAACGGAAGTTGTTTGGCGTAGATGTGCCTGCCGTCGAACCTGGCCACCGCGCGAGGGTTCTCGCCGGCGACAAGGTGATCCAAACGAAGAACGACTACGATCTGGGCGTGATGAACGGAGCCATGGGAATTGTGCTCAGCGCGGGCACTGACGGAAGTCTGGTGATCGACTTTGACGGCAGGCCGGTGGAAATCCCGGCCGCCAGCGAAGCGATTGGTAACGTGCAACTCGCATATGCGACATCGATCCACAAGGTGCAGGGCTCTGAGTTCCCCTGCGCTGTTGTGATCGCGCACAAGTCGCACTCCTTCATGCACCATCGCAATCTCCTCTACACGGCGGTGACGCGGGCGAAGGATTCGGTGATCATTCTCGGGGATCGGTGGGGCATCGACAACTGCGCGAGCAAACGCCAGGTCGATCGGCGCAATACGTTCCTCTCGTTCCTGCTTCAGCGGGAGCCGCGCTCGTGAGCCAGCCACTCGACGTTCACGGCTATTACCGCCAGATCACCGACGTCGATATCGGCGTGATCGCGCGGGACCTGATCGGAGACCGAGTCGTTCAGGAGACCGCGCAAACGCTGTTCTGCGATTGCCCGAACCATCGGAGCCAGTCGCATCGGTCACTTCACATCTGGCTCGATAAGCAGGGCTGGTACTGCTTCGGCTGCGGTGTAGGTGGCGACGTGTTGCAGTTGGTGGAATTCGTGCGATCAGGCGTGGTGACTCATGGCCAGTGCGGTCCCATGCCGGAGTCTCACCGCCAGGCGCGGGACTTCCTCGCGGCGCGTGCCGGCGTGGCACCGTTGTCGAAGGGTGCTGTTGGACGTCCGAAGGAGGCCGAGGACGCTTATCGCGTCACGCTGCGTGTCCGTGAAGCACTGACCGCGCTCGCGGATCTCTACCACCAGCGTCTGGTGACGAATCAGGAGGTCGCCGGCTGGTTTCGCGCGAAGTACGGAATCTCCGACGAGACGATCGAGCGGCTCAAGATCGGTTTTGCCGACGAGAGCGACCCGAGCACGGCACGTCTCCTGATGGACGGCCCCGGCGCATTCACGGCGCGCGAACTGACCGCAACGTCGGCGTTCCGGCCAACGGCGCAGGACGGCGTCGTGCCGTTCTTCGACCGGCGGGTCGTGTTCCCGTACTGGAGTCGCGGGCACGTGGTCTTCATGATCGGCC
The DNA here is from genome assembly GCA_964561215.1 of uncultured Solibacteraceae bacterium. Lineage (GTDB taxonomy): Bacteria > Acidobacteriota > Terriglobia > Bryobacterales > Bryobacteraceae > JAJFUV01. Next base: position 34,427 of record CAZLOS010000041.1, read on the forward strand.
GGCGCACGCCGTGGACGCCGGAGTTCGAGTGGGAGAAGTCGAAGTACAAGAAGCTGGCGATTCGCAACGACCGGAACAACAGCCACGTGGCTGCGTGCATTCGGAACGACGTCCTGTACAACGAGGATGTGTTCCTCGGGCGCCCGGAGCGGGTTGTCATCACCGAGGGAGTCACCGACTGCATTTCGCTTATGGAGCATGACCTCCCAGCGGTCTCGCCCGTCACGGTGCAGATCCGGGAAGCCGATTGGGAACGGTTACTGCCCAAGCTCGCCGGCGTGAAGACGGTCTTCATCTGCCAGGACAACGAGGTGTCCGAAGCGGGCATGCAGGGCGCGCTGAAGATGGCACGCATCCTCGGAGACCATGGCATCGCGACTCGCGTTGCCGTCCTGCCACTCGGTGAAAAACAGCGGGCAGCTCGGGAACGGATCACTGGCCTGCCTCAGGGCAACTCGGAGTTGGACACGCTCCAGGCGGACGCCAAGATTGACGTCAACGAGTACTTCGCGTCGGGCAAGACGGCGGCCGACTTCGAGGCAGTGCTCGCGGCCGCGCAAACACCGCTGGAAATGGCGGTCTCCAGGCTGTCGCCCGCGACTCCTGATACGGATCTCGCCAGGTTGCTGGAACCCATCCTTGCGCAGGTAAACCGCCTGGACCCTATCGAGCAGCACCAGTACATCCGCCTGATTCAGAGCCAGTGCGGACGGGCCAGGCTGCCCGTTGCGGCGCTGAGGAAGCAACTGAAGGTAGTGGAACTGAATGCCGCCACGCGGCGCAGGCACAAGCCGGATGCGGCATCGGCGGGGACGCCGCCGGACAATGAACTCCCGTCGATCCAGGTGAACAACCGCCAGTTGCGGGACGTTCTCGACGATACGTGGCGGGCCATTGCCACGAGCAACGGCGACCTGAGCAACTTCGGGCGGCTGCCGTTCTTTCTGTTCCAGCGGCAGGGTGCTCTGGTGCGCCTGGTCGCGAACGGCTCCGACGGCGGGCTTGAGATCGAAATGGCGCAGGACTCGTCCGTCTTCGCCCTGCTCGTCCATGCCGCCAACTGGATCAAGCTCACCGAGGAGGCCGTTCTTCACGTTCACCCGCCGCACGACCTTGCACGCGTGATGATGTCGTTTCCTCACCCCGATCTGCCGGCACTCGAGGCGGTGCTGCGTACACCCGTGTTCGGCAGTGCGGGTCAACTGATCCGCGCCTCTGGTTATCACCGCGACGAACGTGTATGGCTGCAGCCGCGAGAGCAGTTGGATCTGCCCGCGATTCCGGATACGCCGGCCGAGGACGACATCGCGGCCGCACGGGCGCTGATCTTCGACGAACTGCTTGGGGATTTCCCCTTCGTCAACCGCTCCGATGCCGCGCACGGCGTGGCAGCGATGATTCTGCCGTTTGTGCGGCGGCTGTTTCGTGGGCCCACCCCCATCCATCTGATCGAGGCGCCACGTCCTGGCTCGGGCAAGGGACTGCTGGCCAATGTGATTTCGGTCGTGACTCACGGGACGACCTGTGAGACCAAAACGCTGCCCGGCGATGAAGAGGAAGTGCGGAAGCTTCTCACGACGGAGCTCATCAAGGGCCGTCCGCTGATCCTGCTCGACAACGCGGATGAGCGCAAGCCCATCCAGTCGGGCGCGTTGGCGTCGGTCACCACCGCTGAGATCTGGGGCAACCGGCAACTTGGCAAGCTGGACAGCGTCTGCGTGCCGAACCTGGCGCTGTGGCTCATGACGGCGAACAATCCGAAGCTGGCGGGCGAAATGGCGCGCCGGTGCATTCGGGTGCGGATCGACCCGAAGATTGACCGCCCATGGAAGCGCGCCGGCTTCCGTCATCAGCATCTGCTCGATTGGGCGCGGGAGAATCGCGCTCGGCTGGTGCATGCGGTCATTGTCCTGGTAAAAGCGTGGCTGGCCGCGGACCGCCCAGCACACAGCGTCCGTCTTGGTTCGTTCGAGCGGTGGTCCAGCGTGGTTGGCGGCATCATCCAAACGGCGGGCATTCCCGGCTTCTTGGAGAGTCTGGACGAGTTGTACGACGCGAGCGACAAGGAAGGTCAGGAGTGGCGGGCGTTCGCCGAGGCCTGGTGGCGGGCCTTTGGAGCCGAGCCGCAGAAGGTCGCCGACCTGAATCAGTTTTGCGAGCGCGAAAGCCTGATGCTGGATGTGCGCGGCGATCGGTCGGAGCGTTCACAGCAGGTCCGGCTGGGCAACGCCCTTCACAGCCATCGGGACCAGGTGTATGAGCGCTATCGGATCGTCAAGGTGGACCCGCCGAGGCAGCACCGGGGCACAAGCATGTATGCGCTGGAGACTCGCGAACCCGCGGAGGGTACGTCCGGAACCTGCCGAGATCTTGAGGATGGAGATCCCGACGGCCTAATTCCCATCGGGCCAATCGGCTGCGAGGCAGAGTCGGGAACGTCGGGATCTTCGGTCCAGATCTCTATACACGAGATTGAAGAGGATGCGAATTCCGGGGGAGAGAAAGAGAGAGAACAAATAGAAGAGAGCAGCGCCGGAACCGGCACGGAGATCCAGACGCTCCCGACACGTGCGGCAACTCCCACAGGCACAGGCACTTCGGGCGTCGGGAACCTGGACACGGAGATCCAGACATCGCGACGGGAGCGCCAGATCGATCTCGCCGACTTCGAGGAGGAGCGGTGACCATGCTATTTGTCGCTACCTCCCTGGCCGTGTGGTCGACCAATGAGCCGGAGCGGTTCGCGCGCGACTTCCAGATCAACGACACGGTTTACCGGCGGCTCGATCCCGACTACTACGCTTGGCTGCGTTCTCGCATGGCTCTGGCCAAGCGGGCGGCTTCCGGCGGCAAGCTCGATCCCGAATCATTCGAAAACCTGCGGAAACGCTTCAATGCCGTCCACGAATGGGCAATCGAGCACTTCGGCGAAGCAGCGCTGCTCAGTGCTGTAAAGACGCTGCGGGTTGCCGACTACGAACCACCCGTCCCCGACGACGATAGGCCGCGCGTGCTTGCGCCACCGAAGAAACCCGGCAACGATCCTGACGCTGATGCTATCGCCAAGGTGGACGCTATCGCGGAGACCGCGCTCAGTTTGGGCTGGAAACGTGAGCGACTGTATGGCGTTGGAAACGGACGTCTCTTCGACCCGAGCCGTGGGCTGGTGTCGTTTCTGAAACAGGGAGATCGGCTCGGCGCGGTGACCCTCCAGTCAATTGAAATCATTGGGCCTCCACCGTCCGAAGTGCGCCAGCACTTCTACAACCCGGATGTGGACCAGCCTTGGATTCGCCGGGTCGCCGCTCCTGGCGACGATATGAAAGGCGAATCGGCACTTTCTGTTTTGCCGGTCTGGCAAGTATAGATTAGTAGGGCTCGGTTCGAAGGTCCGGCGCAAAGCGCAGCTTCCGGGAGACGCCCTTCAATACATCCCTACGAGCGCCGGGACTCTCGCAAAACTCCATCCCGCAATTTGCAGAGCCAGGAGTGTCTCCCGATGGCAAAGCCAATCCCGCTCTATGCGGCGGACTTGCATCTGTGCGACTGGATCTCAGAACAGCGAGCCATTCGTCTCGAACGCCTCGGGCTGGCGAAGGTGATTCGCCATCCGAAGAAGGGCCATATTGCCCGTTGCGTCTTTCACCGCCGCCCGGGTGAGTCCGTCCCGCGCCTGCGTGGGAAGGCGTACTCCCATCGGGAGCGCCTGGCGAATGGACACGTCACATGGACGCTGCGCAAGCTCGGCAAGGGCAACGAACTACGGCCTCTGTTCTTGCAGGTGGTGACCGATTGCTCGGTGCAGTCGTGATCGACCCGCACCTGCAACGGCGGCTCGACCTGGCAATCCTGAAGCAGGCGTTGCGCGACCTGTGGCTACGCACCGACGGCTTCCGCATGACGAAGGACGAACAGGAAGACTGCTCCGACCTGATGCTCGATGCCGCACGGTGGTGTTTTGTTGACCGCCATCCAAACCATGTCTTCAGCTTTCGGCAGGTCTGCCAACGGTCGGGCATTGACCCCGCGAGGAACGCTCTTAAGTTGTTCACCTGCCTGCCCATGGAGCGCAGGCGTGAGATCTGGGCGGCTCTGCGACATTACACGAAGCGCCACCTGCCTCGGAGTTGGCAGGCGTGCCAAGGCCAGGCGGTGCCAGGCCGGCGACCCAAAGGACGCCGCTATCTGTAGGCATTCTTGGGTCCTTCCTGGGCGATGCGGCGGCGCGTTGCACGATTGCACAATTTCGCTAGCGTCAGGCGCGAAAGTTGGTCGTCGGTCGTCGGGTTGGGGTCGTCACCGGGGAACGCGTTGATCTACGGCAGCATCTGTTCCGGGATTGAGGCTGCGACGGTCGCCTGGGAGCCGCTGGGCTTCCGGCCCGCATGGTTCGCCGAGATCGATCCCTTCTGCTCGGCGTTACTCGCTCATCGGTATCCCGGCGTTGAGAACTTTGGGGACTTCACGCGGATCAAAGGCGGCGCAGGCCCAATCGACATTTTGGCCGGAGGGACTCCCTGCCAGTCCTTCTCCATCGCCGGCAGACGAGGCGGCCTGGAGGACGCGCGTGGCAACCTGGCCATCGAGTTTTGCCGCCTTGCTGGCAGACTGCGGCCTCGGTGGATCGTCTGGGAAAACGTCCCCGGTGTTCTGTCGTCGAGCGGCGGGCGGGACTTTGGAGCCATCCTCTGGGCGCTGGCGAAACTCGGGTATGGTTGCGCCTGGCGAGTGCTGGACGCTCAGTTCCTCGGAGTGCCCCAGCGACGCCGTCGCGTCTTCGTTGTCGGACGTCTTGGAGACTGGCGCGGTGCCGCGGCGGTACTTCTTGAGCGCCAAGGCTTGTGCCGGGATACTCCGGCGCGCCGCAAAGCGCTGTCGCGAGTTGCCCGAGCCGCTGAAGTCGGCCCTTCAGGCGGTCGCTTCACGGATGTTGCCCCGACGCTAGACGCCCGGTGCAAGGACGGCCCGATCCGAAACCAGATCGGCCTGATCGCGTTCGGCGGCAACAATACCTCGGGGCCGATTGAGGTGGCCACCGCATGTAACGCGCACGGCGGCAGTATGCGGATGGACTTCGAGACGGAGACGTTCTGCGTCGAGGTTGCCCACACACTTCGTGGAGAAGGCATGGACGCCAGCGAAGACGGCACCGGCCGCGGCACGCCCTTGGTCCCGGTCGCGTTTTCGGCAAAGGACTACGGCGCCGACGCCAGCGGGACAGCTCCGACGTTGCGCGCGATGCCGCACGATCGCAGCCACGCGAACGCCGGCGGCCAAGTCGCCGTTTGCGTGCAGGAAGGGCAAACCGGCGTTCGCGAGTACGACACGGCAGGCACGGTGCGGTCGGATGCCCCCGGCTCGCAGCCGGGCGGGAGCCTGATCCGGG
>CAZLOS010000042.1:0-39342 GCA_964561215.1 uncultured Solibacteraceae bacterium
GTACTGCTCCGTGCAGATGTTCTTCGGATTGCTAGCGCGCAGCGTCACCCTGAGTCCCCGGATCAAATCGACCAGGAAGACTGTCCGCAAAAACTTCCGCATAAACCTCCTTGCCCCGTACGGACCGGATATATCCGGCTACCGATCCACTTCGCCGAGCACGATGTCGATCGTGCCGATGACGGCGACCACGTCGGCTATCAATGCTCCGCGCGCCATCTTGTCGAGCGACTGCAAATTCACGAAAGACGGCGGACGCACGCGCATCCGGTAAGGATGCGCCGAGCCGTCGCTCACTATGTAGTACCCCAACTCGCCCTTAGCTGCCTCGATGGAAACGTAAACCTCGCCCACCGGCGGTTTGATGACCTTCGGAATCTTCGCCATGATGGGCCCGGCCGGGATATCCTGCACGGCCTGCCGGATGATGCGGGTGCTCTGCCGCATCTCCTGCACGCGTACCATGTAACGATCGTACGTGTCGCCGTTGGTGCGCGTGGGGATTTCGAAATCGTATTTGTCGTAACCGGAGTACGGCATCGCTTTGCGGATGTCCCACTTGACGCCGGCGGCGCGCAGCATGGGCCCGGTGACGCCATAGGCCTTGCAGTCGCCGGCATTCAATACACCAATGTTGGTCAACCGGTCGACCCACATGCGGTTATTTGTGAGCAACTCCTCGTACTCGTCCACTTTGGATGGGAATATATCGCAGAACTTTAGAATGTCCTGCTCGAAGCCATCGTAGGTGTCGTACTGCAACCCGCCGATGCGGAAAGCGTGGGTGGTCAGGCGCGCGCCGCAATATTTTTCCAGGATGTTGAGCGTGTCCTCCCGCTCGCGAAACATGTAGAACAGCGGTGTGAGAGCCCCGATATCCAATGCGTGCGTTCCCAGCCAAACAAGATGGCTGCTGATGCGGTTCAGCTCCGTGAGGATGACGCGGATCACCTGCGCGCGCGGAGGCGCCTCCACGCCCAGCAGTTTCTCCACCGCCAGGCAGTAGCCCAAGCCATTGCAGACCGCCGCGCAATAATCCATGCGGTCCACATAAGGCGCGAACATCTGATAGGTGCGGTTCTCACCGATCTTCTCGACGCCCCGGTGCAGGTAGCCGATGACGCATTCGGTCCCCATCACCTTTTCGCCGTCGAGTTTCAGGATGACGCGCAGCACGCCGTGCGTGGACGGGTGCTGTGGGCCCATGTTGAGGACCAGTTCTGTGGAATCAAGAAATGTCGGTTGCGCCATAGACAGCTATTGCCCGCTTTCGATGCCCACGTTCTCTTTCACCCACTCGTTATCCATCTGCGTGATTCCGTAATCCTTCCGTAGTGGGTGGCCGTGCCAGCCCTCCGGCATCAGGATGCGTTTCATGTCGGGATGGCCGGCGAACTCGATGCCGAACATGTCGTACACCTCGCGCTCGAGCCAATTCGCCGTCAGGTGCACGTCCACGGCTGTTTGCGGGCGGTAACCTTCCTTGATCCTGGTCTTAATGCGGATTCGCTGGTTACGGGCGAAACTGTAAAGGATGTATACGAGGTCGAAGCGCTCCTCGCGTTTCAGATAGTCCACCGCGGTCACATCCACCAGGTAGTCGAAGTCGGCTTCCAACTTGAGGAACTCGACGATGGGGATCACCGCCTCGGGAACCGCCACCAGGAACTCCTGGCCTTGGAAGATCGAGAACTCGCTGATCTGATCGCCGAACTGCGACTTTAGCAGTTGCGTCAGTTCGCTTTCCCAAGGTGTGACAGCCATGCCGGCCGGAGGTTTGGGCGCGGCTTGGGGCGGGGCTGCGGGACGCGGGGCCTCCCCGGGTTTTTTCTCATCGGGCATCGGGTGTACCTCTGAGGTTCAATATCCCATTACACACGTCGTTTGATCGAGGTGTCAAATCGGGAATCCCTTGAGACGATTGCAGTTCACCCGCCACTAATCCAACCTGCGAATCACCGGTCCGCGCTCGCCCGGATCCTTCATGAGAGTAACGGCATACTGGCATCCAGCCAGCGTGCCGCGCATCGCGGCAAGGCTCTGGTAGTGGTCCCTGTAGCGAAACTTGCCGTTGCCGCCTTCCCACATTGGAAACGCCTCGCACGCTTTGATCCAGGCGCCGTAAACGGCTGTGATGTCCAGGTACATGTCGGGCCGGAAATTTGTGGAGTCTTCCCAATTCTCGGCAAAGAGCATCCGCGCCGCGAAGTGCGCGGGCAGGTCGCGCTTGATGGCGCTCAGCCCTCCGTAGAAGACCGCGTCGCGCACCGCCAGGAACGTGTTCTGGTGGTCCTTGTGCCAACTGCCCTGCCAGTGCGTGACGACGATGTGCGGGCGATGTTTGCGAATGAGATCGCAGACTTCGTAGGCAATGCGGTCGCCGCTGGGGATTTCCGCGTCGGGGTACGTAAGGTACTCTGTCGCCGCGCCGATGGCCTTGGCGGCCTTGTTCATGGCGTCGCGCTGCATCTGGCCGTACTCGGCGGCCGTCACCGCGCGGGCGCCTTTCTCACCGAGCGACAATGACACCAACACGCCGCTTCCGCCGTTGTATATATGTTGCGCCACGGTGGGGCCCATGCTGAAGATCGCGTCTCCCGGGTGTGCCGCAATGGCCATGATTCCTGTAGACATGGCCAATACGTTATCACGCAACAAAGGCCGGGCATTCGGCCCGGCCTTGAAGGGTTTCTATGATTGCGGGTGGTACGCCCGCGCAGATTCGAACTGCGGACCTTCTGCTCCGGAGGCAGACGCTCTATCCAACTGAGCTACGGGCGCAACTAAAACCATTGTACGGGAAGCGTGGCGAGGAAGGGAAGCGCACCTACGTGGTTTTCTTCTTCGCCGCGGTTTTTCGTACTGCGCCGGACCTCTTCGCAGCGGGTGTCGCGCCCTGATTGAGCAACGGCCCGATGATGCTGCGCAGCACTTTCTCTTCGTCTTTGAAGAACTCGTCGTCCTCTCCGCCGCGGAGCGCGCGCACGATGCCTTTACGGTCGATGATCATCACCTGCGGTACGAGCAAGCGGATTTGCGGGGGGTGTTCCATGAATGCCACCGCAGCGTTGTACTCGCTGTAGCCCACGGGGTAGGAAGCGCCGGTCTCGGCCACGAATCCAGGCAATCCCAATTTCGCCATGGGGTCGATGGCTACGCCGACACACCGTAGCCCCTTCGTGCCCCACTCATTCTGCAGTTTCGTCAGCACCTTGGAGGCTGCTTTGCAGTGGTGACATGTAGTGAGGAGAAACTCGATGGCGACCACCTTGCCTCGCAGATGGCTCAGCAGGATCTGGCTGTCGTCCATCATGCGGATGGAGAATTCCGGCGCGGGACGCGGAATATTACCGGCCTGAGCCATCGGAATCACGGTTGCCAAGGGCAAGAAAGCAGCCAAGAAGCGGCGAGTCAAAGGTCCTCCTCCTTATGCAAACAAGTTTACCGCACGGCGGCGGCTTCTTCGGCCGATTGCATGCCTTCCAGTGACGAGACGCGCGAGTCCGACAAACGTAACACGAAGTAGCCGTCATCCCCGTGGCCCGCCAGCATATCAGGAGTTTCAGAACTGATGTTCATCGTTTTCCACTTCGTTTTCAGGATGTGCGTGTAGGAAGCCATGAAGCGCCTGGCGGCCTCCGCGCTGTCCCAATCGGAGGCGTAGGAGAGAACCGTGCCGCTTCGGTCCTTGCGCTCCCAGAGTTGGTAAGCGCCACCCCGCCAGTGCGCGGCGAGTTCCGGCGCCTCCGCTTGCATCCCGAATTGACTCAACAAAATCCGGTGATCCATCTCGCCGAGATTGCCTTCAGTGAGAATCCTGCAATCCTTCGCGCGGGGAGGCTTTGCTGCTGGGGGCGCCGTGGGCTCCAGGTGCGAAAAGTACTTGTCCGGATGCAGGATCTGCTGTGCGGAGGACGGAGGATGGTTGAAGACTTCGCTGAATCCCTCCTGGCCCAATTTCTCCAAAACGGCGTGCTGGAACAGCAGGCCATAGGTGTAAGGGAACAGCATGGTCTCCCGCATGTACAGCGGCGCCGCGTCGAAGACGGGGAACTGGCCGGCGGAAAGCTCCTCCGTACGGCGAGCCATGTCTGCTACCGCGCGCGATCCTTTGAGCGACTGTCCCATCAACCGCGCCGTGTATTCCGTCATGAGCCACGCGGCCTGGCCTTCCATCACCGACATTCGCGCCAGCGAACTGTCGTCGTTCGCGCCGCCTTTGCGGATGTACTTCTCCAGGTGAAAGTGCTGGTCGGCCAGCGCATGCGCCAGTTCGTGCACCAGCGCCACCGGCTGCAGTTCTTCGGACGCCGATTCCAGCACGAACAGCTTCTTCTTACGGAAATCGTAAAACGCCGCGGCCTGTTCGGTGAACAGGTCGATCATACTGCTGGCCAAGTCGTAATCCTGCGGGACCAAGCCGAACTTCTTCAGCACCAACTCCTCGGCGCGGATCTCCTCGGGCGGCATCTCTTCCTTCAGACGGTCCCGCAGAAACTTGTTTACCTCCGGCTTCGTGATGGGCGCGTACTCCACCTTCTTGAGAAGCTTCAGGCCGGTGATGCGCGTCAATTCGGTCGTAATCTCGTTGATCTGCCCGAACAGGGCGCTGTTCCGATCGTTTTGCGCGCTTGCCGGGGCGAGTGTCGCCGCCAGGGCCATCAGGGAAACCAGGATGCGTGACATGAGTGCCTAAACCTTAACGATAACTGCGCTACAATGTTACTTTCCACTCTAAAACGAGACTGAGGAGATCCATTTTGGCCGACGAGAAACTCTACAAAGCGGAATACGTGGGTAGCGGGACATTCATCATTTCCAAGCCGAAGCGCAACCGCCGCAAGGCGAGGCAGGCGCGTGTCCGCTGCCCGCAGCGCGGCGCCCGCAAGTAGCCCCATCGTCAGCAGCACGCCGCCATCGTTCCGGTGGCGGCCCCATCACTCGGCCAAGAGGCGGTAGCCGACGCCCGGTTCGGTCAGAAGGCGGCGAGGGCGCGCCGGTTCCGATTCCAACTTGCGCCGCAATTGGGCCATGTATACGCGCAGGTACTGAGCCTCTTCGGTGTGATTGGGACCCCAGACTTCCGACAATAATTGACGTTGGGTGAGTACCTTGCCTGCATGACGGATCAACGTCTGCAGCAGCCGGTACTCGATGGGCGTCAAGTGTACTTCCTTCCCTTGTACGAGAACCAGGCGCTTGTCCAGGTCCACTTCGATCTCTCCCGTGCGAAACACCGTTCCGGCCGCCTGGTCTCCAGCCGGCGCGGAGCGCCGCAACGCGGCACGGATGCGAGCCAACAGTTCGCCCACCGCAAACGGTTTGCTAACGTAGTCATCCGCGCCTTCGTCAAGCGCCTGGATCTTGTCTTTCTCCTGTCCGCGAGCCGAGAGCACGACGATGGGCACCCGGCTCCATTCACGGATGTTCCGGATTACCTCCAATCCGTCGCGGTCAGGCAGACCAAGATCGAGCAGCACCAGATCCGGCTGTCTTGCGGCGGTCTGGGCTACCCCCTCTTGCGCCGTCAAGGCTTCGTGGTAGCGATACTGCTCTGCTATCAGCGCGGCACGGAGGAACCGGCGGATCTGCGGGTCATCCTCGATTACCAGGATTTCGGGCCGAACTGAATCACTCATCGCACCTCCGCTTCAAGGGCCGGGTCCGCCGCCGGCGGTGTACCGCCGATGGGGACGCGCAGTCGCATAATAGCTCCGCCGCCCTCCCGATTTGCCGCTTCGATAGTGCCGGCATGTGCCGTCACGATTGCCTGGCAAATCGCCAGCCCTAGTCCCGCTCCGCGCACGCTTTTGTTCTGGCCACGATAGAACTTCTCGAAGACACGGATTTGTTCGCCTTCGGCGAAACCTGGCCCGCGGTCCATCACCTCGACTACGACTTCGGTTCCTTCCGCGCGAGCCTCGATTTCGATGGGGGACCCCGCCGGTGTGTACTTCGCTGCGTTTTCCAGAAGATTGATGAACACCTGTTCAAGCAGCACATCATCCACGGCCACCAACGGTAAGTTCACGGGCAGCCGCGTTTCAACCGGCCGGCCCCGAAGCAAGCGTTCCACGCGGTTCAGGGCTGCTCCGACGATTTCCTCCAGCGGATGCCACTCGCGCCGCACTTCCACCGATCCGGCCTCCAGCCGCGTCATTTCCAGCAGGTTGTTGACCAGGCAGTTCAGGCGCTCTGCCTCGTCGGCAATGCTCTCCAGCAAGTCTCGCCGCGTGGCCGCATCGAGGTGCTCGCCTTGAGATAACAGACTCGTCGCGGCGCCCGTGATGGAGGCCATCGGTGTGCGCAGATCGTGTGATACCGCGCTCAACAGGCTGCTGCGCATCTGCTCGGTCTTGACGCGAACCTCAGCCTCGCGAGCCCTCGCGGCCGCAGCTGCCCGCTCCATGGCCGCAGCGGTCTGGCTGGCGAAGATCTCCAACAAGTAACGCTGCTCCGGGGAGTCCGCGATCTTCTCTGTGTCGTCCAGCACCGCCATAACACCCATGACCAGCTGCGACCCCTTTAAGGGCACGTAGAGCGCGGAGGCGCCCGGCAGCGTGTCCATGCCCCGGCCGGCGCTCTGGCCGTGATCGAACACCCATTGTGCGATGGCCTCCTCGCTCATCGGGATCGGAAGCCGGTCCGTCGTGCGGCGCCTGAACGAGACGCGGCCCTCCTCGGGAAGGAAAATGACCACCTCGGCGCCGAAAACTTCCTTCGTGATTCCCGTCGCGATGCGGGCTGCTTCAAAGGCCCGGGACTCGCCCGACAATTCCTTGGTGAGCCGGTGGAGCGCCTGCGTGCGCGCCGCGCGATCCGTCGCAAATTCGGTTTGCAGGCGAATCCGTACCGTCAGGCTGGCGACGATCATGCTTACCGTCAACATTCCCGCGAACGTCACCAGGTACTCGTAGTCGGAAACCACGAAAGTGAGGTACGGGGGAATACAGAAGAAATCGAACGCCGCCACACTCAGTACCGATGAGAAGAAGGCCACCCGCCGGCTGGTTCGCATGGCCACGGCCACGACGCCGAGCAGATAGATCATGACCAGGTTGGTGGGCGTAAGGGCGGAGCGCAACGCGGTCGAGAATGCCGTACAGAGCGCCACAATCGCGGTGGCAAGGGCATACTCTTTCCATCCGGGGGATTGTCCCCGCGGCGCGCCCAAAGCCATCAATGGCGCGCTCGCGTCGCCGCTTATGGCGTAAATCTCGATATCGCCGCTGCCTTCAATCAGCTTGTCGAGAATGGAGCCGTGCAGGATGCGCTTCCACAACGGTCCGGCCTGCTTGCCGATGACAATCTTCGAGACGTTTTTCGCGCGGGCGTATCGCAGCACCGCCTCCGCCACCTGGGACCCTTGGAGCGTCACGGTCTCGGCTCCTAATTGCTCGGCCAGCCGCAGGGCCGCCAGTACTCTGTCTCTCACTTCCTGGGGCCGGGAGGCATAGTCCGGCGTCTCGACGAAGGCCACGATCCACTCGGCGTCAAGACGGTCCGCCATGCGTTTGGTGGCGCGGATGAGCCGGGCGGAAAACGGGCTCGGCCCGACGCAGACGATCAGGCGCTCCGTGACAGGCCAGGTGGGCTGAATCGCGTGGCTGCGCCGGTAATCGCGCATCTGGGCGTCAACCCGGTCCGCCGTTCGGCGCAGGGCCATCTCGCGAAGCGCAATCAGATTCCCCTGGCGGAAGAAGTTCTGCATGGCGCGTTGCGCCTGGTCCGGAATATAGACCTTGCCCTCCTCCATCCGGCGCAGCAGTTCGTTCACGGGCAGGTCGACCAGTTCGATTTCGTCAGCCTGGTCAAGCACGGAGTCTGGGATCGTCTCGCGGACCACCACGCTGGTGATTTGTGTGACCACGTCGTTGAGGCTGTCGAGGTGCTGCACGTTCAACGTCGTGTAGACGTCGATTCCCGCGTCGATCAGCTCAAGCACGTCCTGCCAGCGTTTGAGATGGCGCGAGCCCGGCGCGTTGGTGTGCGCCAGTTCGTCCACCAGCAGCAGCGCGGGCCTTCTGGCGAGTGCCGCGTCCAGGTCGAACTCCTCCAAAAGGGTGTTGCGATAGGCCGTCTGCCGCCGCGGCAGGAGTTCCAGGCCTTCGAGCAAAACTCCCGTTTCCTTGCGCCCGTGGGTCGCAACATAGCCGGCCACCACGTCGACGCCGGCTTTCTTCCTCAATCTCGCGGCTTCCAGCATCGCGTAGGTCTTGCCCACGCCGGGCGCGGAACCGAAGAACACCTTCAGCCGCCCTCGCGTTCGCTTGCCGTCTTCTTCCGCCACGCGAGCCAGTAGTTCGTCGGGATTCGGACGTTCAGGAACCATGCCGGAAGCTCTTCGACTCTCCCACGCTTCCCGCTGCCATTCCAGTCATCAGATTAGCAGCTTGTGGCGCCAGCCGATCCAAAGCGCAATTCAAACTCGCCACGTTCACCCTGTGTTCGCCCAGGAAGCCCCATTGCCGCCCTTCGGTATATTGCTCGATCAGGTGGTGCACCATGCGGGGATCAAGGCCCCGCGCCCGCGCCACGCGCGCGGCCTGATACGCGGCACCGGCCGGAGAAATGTGCGGGTCCAGGCCGCTCGCGGAAGCGGTCAATAAGTCGATCGGGATGGGCAGCCGGTTTTCGGGATCCGCTTTTCTCAGGGCCTCACGCCGGGCGTCCATGGCCTTCTTCAAATCTGGATTCAATGGCCCGAAATTCGATCCTGTGGACGCGGCAGCGTCATATGGTTTCGGAGTGGTGGCCGAAGGCCGCGGCCAGAAGTACTTCGGATCCTCCGTCCGGCGCCCGATCAAGGCCGACCCGTCGATCCGGTCGCCTTTGTACACCAGACTCCCATTGGCTTGCCAGGGGAACAACCATTGCGCAATGCCGGTCATCGCCAGCGGGTAGAGTAGTCCCGTTAGCAAGGTGAACAGGAGCAACATGCCCGCGGCGGTCCGTATGGTCGTCACATCCACCTCCATCCGGCGATGATCATGTCGATCACCTTGATGCCGGCAAACGGCAGGAGCACCCCTCCCAGCCCATAGATGAGAAGGTTTCGCTTCAGTAGCTCCGCGGCGGTCGCCGGACGGTATTTTATGCCGCGGAGCGCCAGCGGAATCAAAGCGATGATGATCAACGCGTTGAAGATCACGGCGGACAGAATCGCGCTTTCCGGCGTCGCCAGGTGCATGACGTTGAGCGCCTTCAGTTCGGGGTACGTGGTGGCGAAGACGGCCGGAATGATGGCGAAGTACTTGGCCACGTCATTGGCGACCGAGAACGTCGTGAGAGCGCCGCGAGTCATGAGCATCTGTTTACCGATCTCGACGATTTCGAGGAGTTTGGTGGGGTTCGAGTCCAGATCCACCATGTTGCCGGCTTCCTTGGCGGCCTGCGTGCCGGTGTTCATCGCCACGGCGACGTCGGCCTGCGCGAGGGCCGGAGCGTCGTTGGTGCCGTCGCCGGTCATGGCAACCAGGTGCCCCTCGGCCTGCCGTTCCCGGATCAAAGCTAATTTGCGCTCGGGCGTGGCTTCCGCCAGGTAGGTATCCACGCCCGCTTCGGCGGCGATGGCGGCGGCGGTCAACGGGTTGTCTCCCGTGATCATGACGGTCTTGATACCTGCACGGCGCAGGTCGATGAACCGCTCTTTGATGCCACCTTTGACGATGTCCTTGAGTTGGATGACGCCGAGTACCCGCGCGCCTTCCGCCACTACCAAAGGCGTTCCACCTTGCCGGGCCACGGTTTCGACCTGTTGACGAACCTCCGGCGGAAAGTGACCGCCCAGCGAGTTGGCCTGTGCTTCGATGGCGTCGGCGGAGCCCTTGCGGATCTTCCGTCCATCCAGGTCCACGCCGCTCATGCGCGTGCGCGCGGTAAACGGAACGAAGTGGGCACCCAGCGCATGCAGGTCACGTTCCCGAAGCTGGAACTTCTCCTTCGCCAGGACGACTACACTGCGCCCTTCGGGCGTTTCATCGGCCAGCGAGGCCAACTGCGCCGCGTCGGCAAGTTGCCTCTCCGTGATCCCGGCGGCCGGCAGGAAGGCCGTCGCCTGCCGGTTGCCGAGCGTGATGGTTCCGGTCTTGTCTAGCAGCAGCACGTCCACGTCGCCCGCCGCTTCCACGGCCCGTCCAGACATGGCCAGCACGTTGGCCTGCAACATGCGATCCATGCCGGCGATGCCGATGGCCGATAGCAGCGCACCGATTGTGGTGGGAATCAGGCACACCAGGAGCGCCACCAGCGCTGTGACGCTCACCGGCATGCCCTTGCCGGCCTCGCGAACAGCGAAAACGGAAAACGGCTCGAGCGTCACAGTGGCGAGCAGGAACACGATGGTGAGCGCCGCCAGCAAGATGTTCAACGCAATCTCGTTGGGCGTCTTCTGACGCTTGGCGCCTTCGACCATGGAGATCATGCGCTCCAGAAAGCTCGCGCCCGGTTCGGCCGTCACACGCACCACCAGCCAGTCCGAGAGCACACGCGTGCCGCCGGTGACGCTCGAACGATCACCGCCGCTCTCCCGGATCACCGGCGCACTCTCACCCGTGATGGCGCTCTCGTCCACCGAAGCGGCGCCTTCGATCACTTCTCCATCCATCGGGATGATGTCTCCCGCTTCCACCAGGACCACATTTCCTTTGCGCAGCGACGCGCCGCCAATTGACTTGTAGCGCGCTCCGTAGCGGGGCTCGTCGAGCAGCTTGGCGGCGACGTCGCGCCGGCTCTTGCGCAAGGTCTCGGCTTGCGCCTTGCCGCGGCCTTCGGCCATGGCCTCGGCGAAGTTGGCGAACAGCACGGTGAACCACAACCAGGCGCTCACGGCGAAAATGAATGCAGCCGGCGCTTCGGCCCGGCCTCCCAGCGCCCTAAAGCCGAGCGCAGTCGTCAACACGCTTCCCACAAGCACGACGAACATCACTGGATTGCGAACCTGATGCCGGGGATCGAGCTTGCGAAATGAATCGGCCAGCGCTTGCCCCAGAATGCGACGTTCGAACAAAGCGCGTGAACGTTGCTGTCGCCTGTTCATCGGATAGCCTCCACGATGGGGCCGAGCGCCACTGCCGGAATGTAAGCCAGCGCACCCACCAACACCACCACGCTGGCAAGCAGCGCCACGAATAAGGGCGTGTGCGTCGGCAACGTACCCGCGCTCGCCGGTATGATCTTCTTACGCGCCAGGGAACCAGCCATGGCCAGCACCGGCAATGCCACCGCGTAGCGCGACAGGAGCATGGCAATCCCACCCGTGATGTTTACCAGCGGGATGTTGGCGTTATAGCCGGCGAAAGCGCTGCCGTTGTTGTTCCCCATCGACGTGAACGCGTACAGGATTTCGCTGAATCCATGCGCGCCCCGGTTCGCAAGTCCGGCCAGCGCCGAGGGCGAGATCACGGCGATGGCCGTGCCCACCAGCGCGGCAAGCGGCGAAATCAGGATGGCGATGGAGGCCATCTTCATCTCGTAGGCTTCGATTTTCTTGCCGAGATATTCCGGCGTGCGTCCCACCATCAATCCGGCGAGAAAAACGGCGACGATGGCGAAGAGCAACATGCCGTAGAGGCCCGACCCCGCGCCGCCGAACACCACCTCGCTGAGCTGCATCAGAAATAAGGGAATCAGGCCGCCTAAGGGCGTGAAAGAGTCGTGCATCGAGTTGACGCTGCCGTTCGAGGCGGCGGTTGTCGCGGCGGCCCACATCGCGGAATTGACGGTTCCGAAGCGTACTTCCTTGCCCTCCATGTTGCCGTTCTCGAACCCGACCTCCAGCCACAAAAGCGGGACGAAGATCACCAGCATGGCGGCGGCCAGCGCCCACCCCTGCCGCGTGTCGCGCAGCAAGCGGCCGAACGTGTAACAGAGCGCGGCGGGGATGAGCAGGATGGACAGCATCTCGAGGAAGTTTGCGAGCGGCGTGGGATTCTCGAACGGGTGCGCCGAGTTCGTGTTGAAGAAACCGCCGCCGTTGGTGCCAAGCTGCTTGATGGCGACCTGCGACGCCGCCGGCCCCATAGGCAGCACCTGTCGGCCGGCGTCCACCTGAACGTAATCGTTCATGTTCTGAATGACCCCCTGCGACACCAGCAACAGGGCCAGAACAACAGACAGCGGCAGGAGTATGTAGAGTACAGAGCGCGTAAGGTCGACCCAGAAGTTGCCGACGGCGTTTGCCATGCGGGAAGCAAGACCGCGCGCCAGCGCCACCATGACGGCCATTCCCGTCGCGGCGGAAACGAAATTCTGCACGGTCAGCCCCAGCATCTGGACGAAGTACCCCAACGTGGCCTCCCCGCTGTAGTTTTGCCAGTTGGTGTTGGTCACAAAACTCACTGCGATATTGAATGCGGTGTGCGGCGCCACGGCCGGAAAGCCGCGCGGATTCCAGGGCAGCGCATTCTGCAGCCGAAGCATCGCATAAACCGCCAGCAACCCCAGACCGTTGAACCACAGCAGCGATTTGGCGTATTCGCGCCAGGTCATGGCGGCTTCCGGGCGGACGCCGCAGGCCCGGTAGAGCAGCTTTTCCAACGGCCTCAGGATGTGGGTGGCCCACGTTGGGCCGCCTTCGTACACATCAGCCATGTAGCGGCCCAGCGGCTTCATGGACACCAGCAGCACCGCCAGGAATACGGCCATTTGCAGGATCGCGTTGCCCGTCATGAGAAGATCTCCGGCTTGAGCAACGCGACGAAGAGGTAAATCAGTAACCCCGCCGCCAGGACGAGGCAAATCACGTCCATCATATGCATCTACTCCGCGAGCCCAACCGTTCCTGGCCCGCTAAGTCGATGCTATCGATGAAACAATAAGGGCCGAGTTAAAACCCGGCCCGGAATTGCAAAGAAAGTATAAAAAGCGCGTTCTACTTGGTGGGCCTGCCCGCGGTCCAAAGGATCGCGTTTCGCACCAGCCGCCTGTAGCCCGGGTTGGTGTGCACAAGGTGATCGTGGCCCATCATGGTCGCGAACACTCTGGACTTCTCATATGCGCTCACCCACGCCATGGGTCCTTCGGCGTACGGGTGTTCTGTTTTCATGAGGATGGTGTTCGCCGGCGAAACCCACACCTGCTTGTAGGTCTCCTCAATCATGTGCAGCGGCCCCACCCCCTGGAGAATGGGGTGCGTGCCCACCTGCTGAACGAAGACTTCCTGGTTGAGTTTGTACTGCGACCTTGGCTGGTCACCGATCTGCGCGACTAGGTAGTGCACGCCGACAACTTCCTTCCACCACCACTCCCAGTTGTTGAAGTCCGCGATGGCGTGGTGCAGCACCACCAAGCCCTTGCCGCTCTCGACGAATTCACGCAGGGCCTGCTTCTGATCCTCGGGGATCTCCTGGATCAGGTCGTACAGCACCAGCACGTCG
The DNA here is from genome assembly GCA_964561215.1 of uncultured Solibacteraceae bacterium. Taxonomy (GTDB): domain Bacteria; phylum Acidobacteriota; class Terriglobia; order Bryobacterales; family Bryobacteraceae; genus JAJFUV01. Next base: position 13,377 of record CAZLOS010000042.1, read on the forward strand.
TACTTCTTGGTCAAGCCTCTGCGCGTGTACGCAAACGGGTGCGGATCCACGGTCACGGCCATCTCCGGATAGCCTTCAAACAGGCTGTAGAAACTGGGGTCGTGGGCGTGCCCTCCGGTCACCACCAGCACGCGCACCGCATCGGCGTTGGGCGCCTCCTTTGGCCAGGTGGCGGGCAACGTCACGTTGCCGGTGGCGGCCCACTCAGAGCCGCGGGCGAAGGTCACTTTGAAACCTTCCTCCATCATCGCCATCAGGTCGTGGCCCAGCGCGGTGTGGAAGACGTGGCCCTTGCCATAGTCCACGGTCCAGAGAATGGGCTCGTCCTTGCCGCTGCCGTTCATCTCCTTTGCGTTGAAGGCTGTGCCGATGACCTTCGCGCCCGGGCGCATCTGGAACCCGAAGTACAACTCGTCGTTGGCGTAGAAACCTTCCTCGAGTCCCCGCCCGATGGGATGATCCGGCACGGTGAACTTCACTTTGAAGATGTGCCGCTTCCCGTGCCCCGTGCGAGGCGGGCCGGGCGTCCACACGGCGCCCACCATGTCGCCGTATTCGGTCCACGGCGGTTCGGTGAAACCCGCGCTCGTCATGTGATCGCCCAGCACCGGCATGACGCCGAAGCTGTAGTCGGCCGCGTGTACGATCACGAGTCCCTTGCCGCTTTTGACGAAATCCACCAGGGCCTTTTCGGCCGTCTCGCCCCAGCGCGGCCCGCAGTAATCCGACACCACCACGTCGTAGGCTGCCAGCGTGGCCGAGGTCATGCCGGTGGGTTCCTCGGTGACCCGTACGTCGAAGCGGCCGCTATCCACCAGCAGCTTGCGCAAATACGGCGTCGTAATCCGCCATTCATGGTTATTCCGGCCCGAAAGTATCAAGGCGCGGATCTTCCCCGGCTGGAACAGGCGCGAGTTGTTCTGCGCCGGCAGGACCGCGCTGCCCGCAGCCAGCAGGGCAGCGAACACAATCGTAGTACGCAATCGGAGATACATCTGAGACTCCTATGGCTAACCGTTGATCAATTTGGTCAGGTGCGCGAGGCTGCGCTCGGCCTGGGCCGGCGTCCCGCATTCGACGCTCAGCGCGCCGTCGAAGCCGATGTCCTTCAAGATGCCGATCACCTTGGCCCAATCGACGACACCGTCGCCGCAGGCGCATCCCACCGGCGTTCCGGTGACCACGCCGCGCTCCTTGTCCGACTGCTGGATGCTGATGTCCTTGGCGTGCATGTGAACCAGCAACTTGCCCACCGTCTTCAGCCCTTGGTACGGATCGGCGCCACCCAGCCAGGCATTGCCCGTGTCGTAGTTGACGCGCAGCATGGGCGATTTTACCAGCGTCGCGATGCGCATCAATCCCTCGGTGGTCTTGGTGATGATCTGGTGCGGCTCGATGCCGATGGAGATCCCATAGCGCTCCGCGATCATGCACACGCGGGTGAGCGTGTACTTCATTACATCGAAGACTTCTTCCATGGGCACCCAGGAGGGCTTGATGCCTTCGTCGCTGGTGAGCACCGGGGCGCCCACCACCTTGGCGAAGCGGATGGCCTGCTCCATGTATGGAATCGCAATCTCCGGCCGCATCAGCGGGGCGTGCGAGCTCAGCGCGGTGGGCTTGATCCCGTACTGATCCAGGATGTCCTTCATTTCGTACGGGTCGTTCTGCATGGAGAACGAATGGTAGTAGCCGCCTCCGCTGAGCAATTCATAGCCGCTATGAACCAGCGGTTCGCAATACTTGTAGCCGATCTCGGCGGCTCGCGCCACGCCTTCGGCAAACGACTTGTCCTCGCAACGGATGAACTCCATGTTTACGCCGACTTGGATCGCCATGGTTTTTCTACCTCACTAAAGGTTTGGTAAGATGCCTCATCCATGATAATCGCAGGGCGGCACCCTTGGGGACGCCGGCTTGCGAAGGAGGAGATACATGCCACGAATTCTACTGTTGATGGCTTTGGGAACCCTGGTCGTGAGTGCCGCGACGAAGGAAGAACTTCTCCAAGCCGACCGCGAGTTCGGGAAAGCCGTGGCCGCGCGCGGAGTCGACGGCTGGGTGGACTGCTTCGCCGAGGACGGCAAGATGTTCCCGGCCGGCGGGGATGTCGTTGAAGGCAAGAAGGCCGTCCGCGAGTTGATGACGGCGCGTTTTGCGCAGCCGGGATTCTCGCTACGCTGGACGCCGCTGGGGGCGGAACTGGCGCGCTCGGGCGATTTCGGCTACACCTACGGCATGTCCGAATCGCGCTTCGCCGGTAAGGACGGGAAGACCGTCGTCGCCACGGGCAAGTACATCACGGTCTGGAGAAAAGGGAAGGACGGCGCCTGGAAGGTTGTCGCCGACATCGGCAACGCCGCGCCGCGCAAGCCGGCGAACTAACGCGCCGCGATCCTCGCGCGCAGTTCGGCCAGGATCGCCCCGGTGGAGTCCTCGATGGACTGCTCGCCGCTCACCACCACGTCCGCGAAGCGCTCGGTGGGCCAGATGTACGTTTCGGCGCTAGGACGCACGGTTCGTTCGTATTGCTCGCGCACGCTTTGCGGCGTTCGCCCGCGCTCGGCCACGTCCCGCGCCAGACGCCTCTCAAAACAAGTGCCGGGCGTTGTCTTCACGAAGACCTTCGTATCCAGGGCCCCGCGCACCTCTTCCCAATAGAGCGTGAACAGGCCTTCCACGATCACGAACTGCCGCGGCTCGACGCGGCGGCCCCCCGGTGCGCGCGTGTGGCGTGTGAAATCGTAGATCGGCTCCTCGATCGCCTCCCCGGCACGCAGCCGTCCCAACTGATCGAAAAGCAACTCCCATTCCAGGGCGTCCGGCAAGTCGAAATTCGATTTCCGCCGCTCTTCCAGCGGCAATTCGTCCATCGGCCGGTAGTAGCTGTCCAGAGTCATGATGGAGGCGCCGCCCAGTTGTTGGGCCAAGCGGTTGGCCAGCTCCGATTTTCCAGCGCCGGAAGGTCCGGCAATACCTATGATGTGGGGCTTCACTTGATAAACCGCCATTGTCGCACAGGGCCGCGCACCAGACTTGCCGGCAGCGCCGGTGTCTGTACACTGGAGGATACCGATGAAAGGACTCGACCTTTACCACAAAGCGCGAACCCGCATTCCGGGCGCCACGCAGCTTCTGTCCAAACGCGCGGAACTGCACGCCCCGGAGCAGTGGCCACCCTACTATGCGCGCGCCAAGGGGGCGGAGGTCTGGGACCTGGATGGCCGCAAGTTCGTCGATATGTCGTACGCGGGCATCGGCTCCTGCATTCTAGGCTATGCGGATGTGGATGTCGACAACGCCGTCCGCGCCGCGATCGATGCGGGCTCGATGTGTACGCTCAACGCGCCCGAGGAGGTCGAACTGGCCGACCTGCTCTGCGAGTTGCACCCCTGGGCGGACAAGGTGCGCTATGCGCGATGCGGGGGCGAGGCCATGGCCGTGGCGGTGCGCATCGCGCGAGCGCGGTCGGGCAGGGAAAAGGTCGCCTTCTGCGGCTATCACGGCTGGCACGATTGGTATCTGGCCGCGAATCTTCCTCAAGGAGACGCGTTGGATGGGCACTTGCTTCCCGGCTTGGCTCCGGCCGGCGTCCCGGCGTCTCTCAGCGGCACGGCGTTGCCGTTCCATTACAACCGGCTCGACGAACTCGAGCGCATCGTTGCGGCAAATCGCGGGGAACTCGCCGCTATCGTGATGGAGCCAGTCCGGAGCACCGAGCCGCTCCCCGGCTTCCTGGAGTCGGTACGCGCCCTGACGGATGACGCAGGGGCTGTCCTGGTCTTCGACGAGGTGACGGCTGCTTTCCGGGGGACGACCGGCGGCATCCACCTGCGCTACGGCGTCGCTCCGGACATCGCTGTTTTCGCCAAGGCGATTTCGAACGGCTACCCGATGGCCGCCATCATTGGCCGCGGCGATATCATGAGCGCGGCCGAAGACAGCTTCATCAGCAGCACGTATTGGACGGAGAGGATCGGGCCCACCGCCGCCCTGGCGACTATCCGCAAACATCGTGAGTGCGACGTCGTGGGTCATCTTGAGAAGGTTGGCCGCCTGGTGCAGGAAGGCTGGCGTACGGCGGCCGAACGCGCGCGTTTGCCTGTCACCGTTTCGGGTATACCGGCGCTCTCGCATTTCAGCATCAACCTGGCGAACGCTCAAGCCGTGCGCACGTTGTTCACGCAGATGATGCTGGATCGCGGCTTCCTGGCCACCAACGCCTTCTACGCGATGTTCGCGCACTCGACTGCCCAGGTGGAACAGTACCTGGCCGCGGTTCAAGAGGTGTTCCGCGAGTTGGCTGCCGCCGTCGAACACAACGAGGTCGAGCGGTTGCTACGCGGACCCGTGGCGCACGCCGGATTCTATCGGCTGACCTGAGCGCGTTCGTTCAGGCTCGCGCGGGATCGCCGCGCTCGGGATCGAGGCCCAGTTCGATGACGGCCTGCGAGGCGCGCGCGGCATCGAACTTGCCTTCCCGGGCCAGGCTCGCCAGCGTCGCCGCTGCGATCGATTCGGCGTTCACCTCGAAGTGCCGCCGGAGGAACTGGCGGTTGTCGCTGCGGCCGAAACCGTCGGTGCCAAGGCTCACCAAGCGTCCCGCGAGCCAAGGCGCGATCTGGTCCGGAACGATTTTCATGTAATCGGTGGCGGCGATGCAGGGGCCGTCCGCGCCTTCCAGCGCTTCGATCACGTACGGCCGTCGCGCGGGCAGCGCCGGGTGCAGCCGGTTCCACCGCTCCACATCCAGGGCCTCGCGGCGCAACTGGTTGTAGCTGGTGGCGCTCCACACGTCTGCCGCTATGCCGTACCGGTCCGCCAGAATGAGCTGCGCGCGAAGAGCTTCGTTCAGGATCGAACCGCTGCCGAACAGCTGCGCCTGCGCCTTTCCGCCCTGCGCGGCCCGGAGCTTGTAAAGACCCCTAAGAATGCCTTCTTCAGTGCCCGCGGGCATGGGCGGCTGTGCATAGTTCTCGTTGCCCACCGTGAGGTAGTAGAAGCAGTCTTCATTCCGTTCGTACATCCTCCGGATTCCCTCCCGGACGATGACGGCCACCTCGTAGGCATACGCCGGGTCGTAGCTCAGGCACGTCGGCACCGCGCTGGCCAACACGTGGCTGTGGCCGTCCTGGTGCTGCAGGCCCTCACCGGCGAGCGTGGTGCGTCCGGCCGTGCCTCCCACCAGGAAGCCGCGGCTGCGTGAATCGGCGAACGCCCAAACCAGGTCGCCCACGCGCTGGAAGCCGAACATGGAGTAGTAGATGAAGAACGGAATCATCGCCACGCCGTAGTTCGAATACGCCGCGCCGGCCGCCGTGAAAGAGCTCATCGCTCCGGCTTCCGTGATCCCCTCTTCCAGGATCTGCCCGTTCTGGGCTTCCTTGTAATAAAGGAACATTTCGCGGTCCACGGGCTTGTATAGCTGGCCCTGGCTGGCGTAGATGCCCACCTGACGGAACAGCGATTCCATGCCGAACGTGCGTCCTTCGTCCGGGACGATGGGCACCACATAGCGGCCTAGCTCCGGATGCTTCAGCAGGATCGTCAGTAAGCGCATGAAGGCCATCGCGGTGGATACGGCGCGGCCTTCCGAACCGGCGAGCGGTTCGTCGAAGAACTCCAGCGGAGGGGCTTTGTGCGAGATGGGCCGTGGCCGCCGCGCCGGCACGGGGCCGCCCATCTCCTCCCGCCGCTTCTGCAAGTACTGCGCCTCTGGACTGTCCTCCGGCGGGCGGTAGAACGAGATTGTGTGCACGGCCTCTTCCGGAATGGGCACCTCGAACCGCTCCCGGAAATACTCCATCTCTTTCTCGTTCAGCTTCTTCTGCTGGTGCGTGACGTTGCGGCCCTCGCCGGCCTCGCCCATGCCGTAGCCCTTCACCGTCATGGCCAGAATCACCGACGGCGCCCCGCGCGTTTCCACCGCGCGTTTATAGGCGTTGTAGACCTTCTGCGGGTCGTGGCCGCCGCGGCGGAGCTTCGTCAGTTGCTCGTCGCTCATGTCCTTCACCAGTTCGAGCAGCTCCGGGTACTTGCCGAAAAACTCCTTGCGCACGTAAGCGCCGCCGCGCACCGCCAGGTTCTGCAATTCTCCGTCGACCAGTTCGCCCATACGCGCGACCAGGAGGCCCGTCGTGTCGCGGGCGATCAGATCGTCCCAGTTGTCGCCCCAAATCACTTTGATGACGTTCCACCCCGCGCCGCGGAACGCCGCTTCCAGTTCCTGTATGATGCTGCCGTTGCCGCGCACGGGCCCGTCCAGCCGCTGCAGGTTGCAGTTGACCACGAAAATCAGGTTGTCCAGCTTCTCGCGCGAGGCCAACGTCAGCGCGCCCAGCGTTTCCGGCTCGTCGCTTTCACCGTCGCCGACGAAGGCCCAGATCTTGCGCGGCGTGGGCGGAATCATCTGCCGGTTTTCCAGGTAGCGCATGAAGCGCGCCTGGTAGATGGCATGAATCGGTCCGATGCCCATCGACACGGTCGGGAACTGCCAGAAGTTCGGCATCAGCCAGGGATGCGGGTACGAGGCGAGGCCGGGCTCTCCGCGCAGCTCGTGGCGGAAGTTCTCCAGGTGCTTCTCGCTCAGGCGCCCTTCCATGAAGGCGCGCGCGTAGACGCCCGGGCTGGAATGGCCCTGGAAGTAGACCAGGTCGCCGGCCTGGTCGCCGAAGCTGCCGTGGAAGAAGTGGTTGAAGCCCACTTCGAGCAGCGTGGCCAGCGACGCATAGCTCGAAATGTGTCCTCCGATGCCGGGATCGTACTTGTTGGCGCGCACCACCATGGCCATGGCATTCCAGCGCGTCAGGCTCTTGATCCGGCGCTCCAGTTCGCGGTCGCCGGGGTAGGGAACCTCGTCTTCGGGCGCGATGGTGTTGAGGAATGGTGTGTTCAGCTTGAAGGCGCGCTGCACGCCCTGCATGGCCGCGCGATCCGCCAGCCGTTCGAGCAGGAACGCCGCGCGGTCCGGGCCCGCTTCATCCAGTACCTGATCCAGGGCGTCCAGCCACTCGGAAGTCTCTTGAGGATTCGCATCCTCGCCGGCATCCAGTCTTCTCATGAGCATGGTGAAATGCGGGATCAGCTACAAACATAGCTTTAAGAATCGTCCAGCGCAAACGAGCCGAATTGATCCCACACTTTTAGGATGCCGGCCGCGAAGCGGAAGATGCGCCGGCCGCGAACGAATGCATGATTGTCGCACCGCCCGCATTGTTGCGACAATCGTTTCGATGACACCTCGCGAACGTTGGCTCACCGTGCTGGCCGGCGAGAAGCCCGACCGCCAGACCTGCGACTATTGGGGAACGGCCGAAGTGACCAGTCGCCTTATGAAGGACCTCGGTTGCGCGGACGAACGCGCGCTGTACGAGCGCCTTTGCGTCGATAAGCTGATTCACCTGGCTCCCAAGCACCGCTTCGCCACCGAAGACACGTGGCACATGCAGTCGCTTTACAGCATCTGGCACATCAAGACCACCGACATCGCTTACGGCGAAGGCATTGGCACTTACACCGAAACCGTGGCGCCGCCGCTCGCCAATGCCACTACCGTCGCCGAAATCGACGCTTTCGATTGGCCCGATCCCGCCGATTGGGACACCGCCGGCTTCGCCGCGCAGTGCGAGCCGTGGAAAGGCTATCCGATCCTGGGCGGCTGCTACGAGCAGTTCTATCTCTACTGCCGGCTGCGCGGCATGGAGCAGGCGCTCGAAGACGTGGTGGCGAACCCCGACATCGCCGAGGCCATCCTCGATCACATCTTCCAGATCCATTACGAAGTGATCGATCGCACGCTGAAGGCGGCGCCCGGGTTGGTCGACATTGTTTACGTGGCCGAGGATCTGGGCACCCAGGAATCCCTGCTGATGAGCCCGCGGTCGTTCCGCCGCCACCTGAAGCCGCGCATGCTGAAGATGGCGGAGATGGTGCATTCGCACGGCGTCAAGGTGTTTCATCACGACGACGGTGCCATACGTCCGCTGATTCCGGAATTGATCGAACTCGGAATCGATATCCTGAATCCCATCCAGTGGCGCTGCCGCGGCATGGAGCGCGAGGGATTGGCGCGGGACTTCGGTCCCAAACTGGTTTTCCACGGCGGCGTGGACAATCAGCACACCATGCCGTTCGGCTCGCCCGAGGACGTGCGCCGCGAGGTGGCGGATAACATCCGTATCTTCAGCGCCTGCCGCGGTTACGTCATCGCGCCGTGCCACAATCTTCAGGCCAACACGCCGACCGCCAACGTCGTGGCTCTGTACGACGCGGTGGAGGAGTTCGGCGCACGATGAGTAGACTCGTCCGCGTCGACCTCGAGCCGCTTGGCCGCAGTCTGGAGATCGAGTCCGGTTCCCCGTTGCAGGACCTGCTGTTCGCCAACGGAGTCGAGTTCCCCTGCGGGGGCCGCGGCAAGTGCAAACGATGCCGGGTAAGAGTCCTCTCGGGGACGCTGACACCCACTGAAGAAGAGCGCCAGATTCTCGGCGGTGCGGATGTCGAAGCCGGCTGGCGCCTGGCATGCCGGGCCCGCGTGGAAGGACCCGTCAGGCTGAACGTGGCGCAGTGGGAAACCACGATCCTGACCGACGAGAGCATTTTCGAATTCACGCCCTCATCCGGTCTCGGTGTGGCTGTAGACTTGGGAACCACCACGCTGGTCGCACAGTTGCTTGATCTCGCGACGGGTCACGTGCTCGCCGTGCGCACCGCACTGAACCCGCAAGCCGCTTACGGGGCCGACGTCATGAGCCGGGTTGAGCTGTCCATGGCCGGTGGCGGAGCCGGGAAACTGCGCGATTTGATCCGGGACGAGATCGGCCGCATGGTTGGCGAGCTCGCCGAAGGCCAGGCGCTCGACCATTGGAACGTGCGCGACGTGGTCATCGTGGGCAACACCGTCATGCACCACCTGTTCTGCGGCCTTCCACTCGATAGTCTGGCCCGGGCGCCCTTCGAAACCGAGGGCGATGGACTGGCGCTGTTCAAAGCCCGCGAACTGGCCTGGCCGCTCCCTGAAGAGACCCGGGTGCGCTTCCTGCCGTGCCTGGGCAGCTTCGTTGGCAGCGACATCCTGGCCGGCATTGTAGCCACCGAAATGCATCAGAGCGACCAACTGGTGGCGCTGATCGACCTCGGTACGAACGGCGAAATCGTGGTGGGCGGCCGGGATCGCATGATCTGCGCCTCGACGGCCGCGGGGCCCGCCTTCGAGGGTGGCCGCATCAGTATGGGCATGCGTGCCGCGACAGGCGCCATTTCCGCGGTCTCGGTGGACGACGGGCGGCTCTCATGCAAGGTGATGGGCGGAGGCCAGCCGCGCGGTCTGTGCGGCAGCGGGCTGGTGGATGCCGTCGCGGCCGGCCTCGATCTCGGCGCGATCTCCGCGCGGGGACGAATCAAACACGGTAAATCGTGGGAGATCCTTCGCCCCGTCAGGTTGACGCAAAACGACGTTCGCGAACTGCAGCTTGCCAAGGGTGCTATCGCCGCGGGCGTGCGGATCCTGCTGGCGCGGTTGAATGCGGCAGTGGCCGACGTTGCTCGGGTATATCTGGCCGGCGCGTTTGGCAACTATGTAAGCCGAGCGAGCGCCCGCCGCATCGGGTTGCTGGACTTCCCGCTGGATCGGATCGAACCGGCCGGAAACACCGCGCTGCTGGGTGCCAAGCTCGCCCTCTTCAGCCCAGACCTTGGAGCGGAACTGCATTCCCGCGTGCGAAGTGCCACCGAACACCTTTCCCTGGCGGCGGATCCGGCGTTTCAGGACACCTACGTCGACGAGATGCTGTTCCCGGCAGCCTGATCCGGCGCCGGCGCGTCGCCCATGATCTGCGAAAGGAACTCCGGTATTTCGAACACGGCGCGATTCTCTATGTGTGCGGCGTTGGAGCGGTGGCGCTCGAAACGCTCCGGTTCGAGGAACTCGCGCACCACGGCGTCGATGTGCCGGAAGTTGCGCACGACCTCGCCTACGCCGGTCTCGCGGATCCAGACGGCGTTGTAACGCTCCTGCGGCAGGGTCCAGGCGTTGCTCTCGACGATCACCGGAAGCCTCATCGCCAGCGCTTCGCTGACGCTGCCGGGACCGGGCTTGCCAATGAGGAAGTCCGCCAGTTGCATGAAACGCGGCACTTCCTTGGTGAAGCCCTCGATGTGAACCGGGATCCGCCAGCGGGCAGCGCGCAGCCGTGCCGTCAGTTTCGCGTTGCGCCCGCAGATCAAAATGAGCTGCAGGTCGAGGCCGCTCGAATCGAGCTTGCGGGCGATCTTCTCGATCACGCTGGAACCCTGTCCCCCGAACAGTACGATTGCCGTCGTTCGGCCTGGGTCAAGCCCCAGGCGCACGCGCTCCGCGGCCCGGTCCAATGCGGCGGGCTCATAGAAGCGCGGGTTGAGGATCATGCCCGAGGCGCGGAAGATCTTCTCCGGCCGCATGCCCATCGAGCGCGCCTGCTCCACAGCCTTGTCCGTGCCACATACGGCGTATTGGTCCTGAGGTTCCAGCCAGAAGTGCGGCGGGTAGTCGGCCAGGTCGGTGAGGACCGTGACCATGGGCGCCCCGGGCATCATGTTGCGAAGGCTCTCGAAGATAGCCCGGTTGAAATTCGGGATCAGGGAGACCACCAGGTCCGGCCGGCTGCGCTTCCAGTGCTCTTCTATCAGGCGGACCTGCTTCGAGTGGTAGAGCCGGATCATGAAGTGCATTCCGCGCGTGAGCTGAGGCGAACCCAGCGTCCACCCCTTCTTGAGCATCTGGTTGTAGACGTCTTCCAGGCGCAACCCCGTGATCTTGCGGAACACGTCCAACGGGTCGAGCATCTCCTGCAGGTTCACCAGCCGGATCTCCCAGGGCCGGTCCTGGCGCATGATCACCTCGCGCAAGGCGTTGGCCGCGCTGCGATGGCCGCCGCCTGCGTCGAAGAAGAAGAAGTCGATCTTTCGTGCGAGTGCCGGTTGGTTCATCCGATGGACTCTTTCCATTCTCGCGCACGCTTCCGCAATTCGAAATCCATCCACTGGACGGCGCTCGCCGCTGCCTTGCGGCCCGTGCGGTTGCGCGCCACGACGCGGAGCACGTAGACGCCCTCGGGCGTATCGGGGCCAAAACGCAATTCCCGGCTGACCGGGAATTCGCTCCGGCCGGCAGCCGCCACTTCGAGCGCATGAGGCTCGCCCTTCCACACGACTTTGCCTTCCCGGAAGACGTGAGCCTGGATCTCGGTGGCTGCTGATCGCGAAGACTTGGGATTGTAAACGGTGAATGAATAGGTGATGGGCGCGCCCGGAGCGAAGCGGCGAACCGCGGGCCCTTGTGCCGGCTCGTCTGCCTCCTTGCCGCCTATCGCACAGCGCATCTCGATTCCCGACAAACCCAATTGGGAATGGCTCAGATCGGGAATCTCGATGAACTGACCCGCTGAGCCGGCCTTACCGGATGATGCGTCGCGGACTGCTGCGCGCACTTGATATGGGCCGGGTGTCGCGGCCGCATGCAACACATCAAGGACGAAACCGCGGTCCGCTGCCTGCCCGACCTTATCGGACTCGATTCTGATCTCAAAGCTGTGCGCGCTCGGCGCTGTCGCCGAGCCGTTGGGTCCGAAAGCCGCTACCGCCACGTCAACCTGCGCCTTGCGCCATCCCGCGGCGTCTTCCCGGAAGGTGAGGCTGCGGCCGTCGATGTGCAAGTACGTATGGATGAAAGCTCCCTTCGGGGGTGCGCTCACAAGGAGCGGCGTAAGACGCACGCCGATGCCGCTCGAATGGAACGACGAGGAGATCGCCGCCAGAAGTTGCCATTCCGGCGTCCGCGGGAGTTCCCGCTGGGGCCTGTCCGCCATGCCAACGAAGCCGGCCCTGGTCCGCACGCGCAGATCCTTGCCAGTCGTCTCCACTTTCAGCCGGTGATACTTGGCCCCTCCGCCAAGGGTCGGAAACGTTCCTTCATCCGGACCATCGCCCAACAGGTAATAGCCGCTCTGATCCCGCACGGCCTGGCGCGCGGCTCCGGCCAGATCGTTCGTTTCGGTGTAGAACAACCCGCCGGTCTCGCGAGCCAGGTACGCCATGCCTTCCTGTTTCTGGTGGAAATCCCGGTTACGCTGATCGAGCTTCTGCCGGATGCCGCCTCCGCGGGTGTTGTCGCTCGCGCGGAGGCCCAGGTAATGGAGCCCCCGGGCGTCGACGGTGTAGAAGACCACGCCCGCCCGGCTGGCGAGGTCCACAAGTTCGCGCACCCGGCTGGGGACGGGATTGCCGTTGCGGACGTCCTCGGGCGAGATGAACAATTGGATCCCATCCGAAAAGAGGATCACGGATTTGCGCCCCGGCATCTCTCTCAGTTGTTCAATCGCGTGGGCCGGCGCGCCAAGCGCGCCGAGCGTGTAAGCCTGCGCGCGGGCACGCTCGAATTCGCGGATGCTTTGCGGCCGGGTGCGCTTGCTCCTGTCGTCGGATTCGTCGTGACGAACGTCATTCTCATCAAAGGCGGGGATGGCGTCGATGGCCTCCCGCAGGAGCGGAACCGGCGGCGCGATGGATTGCTGTTTCGCTGAAGGACCGCGCTCCCCGGTGGGCTTGATCCGCACGGCCGGTTTTATCTCCGCTCCGGGCACTCCTACGTAGGAAAAATGCGTGATGGCCTGTTCCTTGCTGTCCTGGAAGAGTCTGAAATCGTTGCGCGTCAGGTTTGGTACGTTATGTCCATGCTTGTCCGTCACTACAGCGTCGATCTGGACCAGCCTGACAGTCACGCGCAGTACCGGCTCTTCCGTCCGCGGAGCGCAGAGAATGGTTCCGGCGCCAATCAGTGCGGTGCGGAGGAGCAGCATAGAACGATAATAAGATGTTCACGCCATGAATCGACTGCTCTCGCTCGTGCTGTTTGCGGCTCTGGCCGCCGCCTCGAACCGCCTGCCATCGAACCTGCCGCCGGAAATCTACGCCTGGTTCTGGATGGAACCCGAATTTCAGCCCGAAGGATACCGCGCCTACATCGATCTCATCGCCGAACACTCCGATTTCGGCCTACTCACCACGAGTCCGCGCATTCCTTCTCGGGAGGTCACCGAGCCGGAGACCCACGATCAGGTCAAGCGCGCTGTCCTTTACGCTCATTCGCGCGGCTTACGCGTGGCCTTCGATCTTGATGTGCGCCTGGCCCGCGGCGCGTTCCGCAAGCAGCATCCGGATCAGCAGCAGTGGATGCTGCGCATTGTCGAAGTGCCGGAGAACCAAACGAATGTGATCGTGCGGCCGCTGGTACTTTCTGACCACATGACGGGAATCGGTGGATCGTATGAAGCGCTCAGTGGAAAGCTCTTGGGAGTCTTCCGGCGCGGTGCGAACAACCAACTTGTTGTGGTTCAGTCGGCACGCGCATCCACCGAATCCGCCAAGGAAGTGCAGGTGGAGTTGCCGGCGGGCGCGGGATACATCGTGGCCGCGGCCTTCGAGTATCGCACGCCGGACGTGTTCGCGCCCGCGCTCCTCGAATTCCAACGTTCCATTTACGAGCAATACCGCGACATCCCGCTGGACGGCGCCATGAAAGACGAATGGGGCTTCCCGCCCGTTTACGGCGCGGGGCCGCGCGGCGGCGATTTCTGGTATTCCAGGAACTTCGCTTCCGCATGGCGCAAGGCCGGCGGCGGCGACATGGTCCGGGATTGCGTCCTGATGTACACCGGCGCGGGCGGCACGCACCAGGCGCGCATCAGCGCCGCCAACCGTTACGAGCGCCTGCTGCTCGAACGCAATGCCGAAATCGAGCGCGCCTACTATTCGGACCTGAAACGCGTGTTTGGCGGGCATGCCTTCGCCGGTACGCACGCGACGTGGGGCAGGATGCCCAGCGGCGATGCCTTCAAGAACGGCTACGACTGGTGGTGGGCAACGCGAGACTACGGTCAGACCGATGAGGACTTCCCGATTCCCTTGCGCACTTCCCTGGCCAAGAAAATGGGCGGGCCGGTCTGGTACAACCAGTTCTACAACGCGGACGTCGAACCGTACGCGAAGGAAGTGTGGCGGGACGCGCGCGCGGGCGGCCGCGTCAACTTCCATCCTTTGTGGCCGTCGGCTGTAGATGCGGACGCGAACATGCGCCTGCTCGCGAGCCCCGCTGTCCGCGCGGAGAATCGCATTCGCCTGTTGAATTACGTGAGCCGGGCGCCCCAGGATTGCCCTGTGGCGGTGGTCTTCGGCCACGCTGCGGCGACCAACTGGCTGGGGCCGCGTTTTGGAGATCTTGGCATCGATTTCGCCGAGGCGATGTGGCGCGAAGGATTTCCCGCCGACATCATCCCGTCCACCGAGATTGAATCCGGCGCTCTCTCGGTCGACGATGACGGCTTTGTGCGTTACGGCGTGCAGCAGTACCGCGCCCTGGTGTTTCTGAACACCGAGTACGAACCGCGCGGCACATTCGAGTTCCTGCGCCGCACGGCGCGTTCCTCCACAGTCACGTTTGTGCGGGACACCGCCGCGGCCGCGGGCATAATCCCTGGCGCGGGTCTCGATCCAACACCCGAACGGGTGGCCGTCTTCCTGCGCGGTTCCCACACGCTGCACGACGACCCACCGGACCTCGCGCGCCTCACGGACGGTACCTGCATCCTGGCGCGTGGAGAACGCAACCCGGCCGGTGACGCCATCGACGAGACTTTCTACTGCGGCAAGACCAAGGTGCGAGCCCGGGCGACCGGCGTCTTCGCCATCCGCGTTTCCCGCGCGGGTGAACTGCAATCGCTGGCCGGCTCCGATGTTCGCCTCGTGGAAGCCGGAAAGCTGCGCCTCGATTTCACACAGCCAATCGACTTCGCCCTTTGGCGGGACGCTCAGGGTGTACTGCAGGGCGTAGTGCAGGGGAATGCCCCCATTCCGGACCGGCTTCTCCAGTTGACAAAGGACTGGGCGCGTCTCGATAACAAAGAGGAAGCACGATGACACTGGCCTGGTTTGTTGCCGGAGTGGTTTTGGGAGCGCTGGCGGCGGCGCTGATTCTTTATCGGAAGCTGGCACTAGGCGAAGCCGCCCGCCAGGTTGCTGAAACGCGGGTGGCCGCCGCCGACGCGTCCGCGGCCAAGATCAACGAGACCATCCAGTCGCTCTCCGACGCGGCGCTGCGCTCCAACCAGGCGTCGTTTCTGGAAAACGCCCGCACCACGCTCGACACCGTTCGCGCCCAGATCACCGGAGATCTCGCGCAGCAGCAGACCGCCGTCACCGGGGTGGTCCGCGCGATGAGCGAGACCATCCAGCGGCTGGAGGCGCAGGGCAGGGAAATCGAAGGCGCGCGCCAGAAGGTCTACGGCGGCCTGCAACAGCAAATAGAGCGCCTGTCGCGGGAAACCTCTACTCTTTCCACCGCGCTGCGCGCCCCGCAAGTGCGCGGCCGTTGGGGCGAAACAACGCTCCGGCGCGTGGTCGAATTGGCCGGCATGGTGAAGCACTGCGATTTCGTCGAACAGGAAACCCTGGACTCCGGCCGCCTCCGCCCCGACATGGTCGTGATGCTGCCGGGCGGGCGCTCGATCGCGGTGGACGCCAAGGTGCCGCTTGCGGCTTTCCTTGATGCCGCGGCCGCCGAGGACGATGCCAAGCGCCGCGAGGCGTTGAAGCGGCACAGCCAGCATGTGGCCGATCACGCGGCCAAACTGGGAGCCAAAGCCTATTGGAGCCAGTTGCAGCCGTCGCCGGAGTTGGTTGTCCTGTTTCTGCCCGGTGACCACTTCCTGAGCGCCGCGCTCGAATTCAATCCCACTCTGGCCGACGAGGCCATCGAGCGCAAGGTGCTGCTGGCGACGCCCGCAACGCTTATCAGCGTCCTGAAGGGCGTCTCCTACGACTGGCGCCAGCATCAGCTTGCCGAAAGCGCCGAGGAGATTCGCCGCCTGGCCGCCGAGTTGTATGAGCGGATGCTCACCGTGCAAAATTACTACGCCGACACGGGCCGGCACCTGGATCGCGCCGTGCAGGCTTACAACCGCAGCGTGGGCAGTTGGGAGAACCGCCTGCTGCCCTCGCTCCGGCGCATCCGCGAGTTGGGTGCCGCCGCGGGCGAGGAACCCGCGGCGCCGGAGCAAATCGACGTCGTCGCGCGCGATCCCAAGATGCTTGAACCGACTAAGGACTGAAATGCCGATGCGCAGCTTGCTGCTCTTTCTGGCGCGCCGCCGCCTCCTCCGCCGTTGGGTGGAACATTCTTCGACGGCCGCCCTGCTCACCAGACGCTTCGTCGCCGGCCGGTCGTTGGATGACGCGATTTCGGTTTGCGCCGCTCTGGCCACGGAACGTATGTTCGCGACCGTCGACCGCCTCGGCGAAAATGTGACGTCCATCGAAGAAGCCGCCGCCTCGCGGGACACGTATCTCGACGTCTTGGAGCGGATTGCCGCCGCGTGCTCTCACACCACCATCTCCATCAAGTTGACCCAGTTCGGCATGGACTTATCCGAACAGGCTTGCCGGGAGAACGTCACCGCGCTGGCCGAACGAGCATGCCGCCTGGGCACTCGCGTCGAAGTGGATATGGAGTCGCACGAATACGTCGACCGGACCTTGCGCATCGCCACTGATCTGCATCACCGCTTCGACTGCGTCCGAGCGGTCATCCAGTCATACCTGTACCGGAGTGAGGAGGATATCGAGGCGCTATGCGAAGCGCGCGTTCCCGTGCGGCTGTGCAAGGGCGCGTACCTGGAACCCCATACTGTCGCCTTCCCGCGCAAGCAGGATGTGGACGAGAACTACCTGAAGCTCATGTGTGTGCTGCTGGACCGCGAAGCGAACCCGGCCTTCGCCACGCATGACGAGAGGATCGTCCGCGAAATCCAGACCTATGCGCGCTTGAAGGACATCTCCCCCGAACGCTTCGAGTTCCAGATGCTGTACGGCATTCGCCGCGACCTGCAGCGCGAACTTACGCGTGAAGGCTACCGCGTCCGCCTCTACGTGCCGTACGGCACCGCCTGGTACCCGTACTTCATGCGCCGCCTGGCCGAGCGGCCCGCCAACATCCTCTTCCTGGCGCGGAACCTCTTGCGCCGCTAGCGCCCGGCCGGCGCAACTTTCGCCGCGAAGAAGCCGTCTATTCTTACATGAAGTACTGGGGCTTCTTTGTGCTGAAGTTGCTCGTGACGGCGGTTGTGGGATTCGTTCTGTGGGAAGCGATCCACGTGATTTGGCCGTCCTCGCGTCTCAGCTACTACGGCGTACCGGCGCCCCGGTTCGGGCACGATCTGGTCTATACCCTGGTCTTGCTGCTCTACAACCTCGTCCTTCAGGGCCTCATCTGGCTGAGCATCTGGGACCAGCGATATCGCTGCCGGATCTGCCTGCGGCGCTTGCGCATGCCAGTGGAACAGGGTTC
This sequence comes from uncultured Solibacteraceae bacterium, assembly GCA_964561215.1. Lineage (GTDB taxonomy): Bacteria > Acidobacteriota > Terriglobia > Bryobacterales > Bryobacteraceae > JAJFUV01. Next base: position 30,751 of record CAZLOS010000042.1, read on the forward strand.
GTGGAGCCATATGCTGTTGTTCGGCCCGCCGCATACCGAGTATATTTGCACTTACGGGCACGGCGTGCTGGATGTGCCTGAGATTCCGGTTTCCGGACGTACGGTCTGGAAGCGCAACGAGGACATGTGGAAGGAACTGTTCAAGCCCCGAGAACGTTCGCGGTGAGGCTCGCCGTCGCGGTTATTCTGCTGGCGGCTTTCGTGGTGATCGCCGCTCGTTTGGTACCGCCCTACTTTCATCACTACCAATTCAAGGACTATATCGAGCAGATGGCGGACAGCCCGGAGACTGCCGGTCTGCCGGAGGAAATGCTCCGTATCCGTGTGATAGACGGGGCACGGCGGCGCGGCCTGCCTGTGCGGGCCGGCCAGGTTCACATCTCGCGCGGCGCCTCGGGTCTGGGCATCGACGTCCGCTACGTTGTGCCCGTGGACATCTACGTGTCCACCGTGATCCTGCATTTCCATACGCACGCCGGCGCACGCTGACACGGACTCTCCGGGTTCCGCTAGACTGTCCAAGATGGGACGACTACTTGCCGGTGTTGGACGCGCCGACATTACTCCCGCGCCCGGCACTCCGCAGGGCGGGTGGGGTGCACAGACGCACCAGCGCGGCTTGGGCGCCGACATGCCCATGTGCGCCACGGCGCTGGCTCTTTCCGACGGTAACGAAACCCTGGCGATCGCCGATGTGGATGCCATCGGCTTCGACGCCGTTTGGACCGCGCGCATCCTCGACGCCATCTCTTCGACAACCGGTCTGGCGAAGGAACACATCCGCTTCTCCTGCACGCACACGCACTCCGGGCCGAACACTTTCCGCCTTGGCAACATTAGCGAAGGCCTGGACATGGTGATGAGCTACCTGGAGGGTCTCCCGCTTCGCATTGCCGGTGCGGTTTGCCAGGCGCTCCAAACGATGCGGCCGGTGCGCTGCGCGGCGGCGGAAGGCCACTCGGAGATCAACGTAAACCGGCGCTTCCACGTGCCCGGCGGCGGAATGGCCGTGGGCCGAAACTGGGGTGGCCTGGCCGATCCGACGGTGCGTGTGGTGCGCTTCGACGCGCTGGATGAAACGCCGGTGGCCACTATCGTCCACTACGCCTGCCACGGCACGACCATCGCCTGGCAGAACAAGCTGTTTACGCCGGACTATCCGGGCGTGTGCCGCCAGGTGGTCGAACGCGAAGTCGGTGGGATATGCCTGTTCCTGCAGGGCGCAGCCGGGAATTTGACGCCCCGGCGCGGCTTCACCGGCGACCTGCGCGTGTACCGGTGGTTGGGCCAACGGCTCGGCCTGGCCGCCGCCGAAACGGCTCTTGCCATCGAAACGTTGCCGAAGCGCGAACGATATGCCGGCGTGCTGCAATCCGGCGCAGCCATAGCCCTTTACAAAGATGAGCCCGTGGAACCGTCTGCGCCGGAACTCCGCATGATCACGCGCATGGTGGAGCTTCCGCTGAAGGAGTTCGATGCACCGGAGAAGCTGGAAGCGGAAGCCCTGGCGCTGCATGAGGACATGGAGCGCGCCCGCCGCGAAGGCTCAGAAGAGGAATTGCGCGCCGCCACCGCCCGCTATACGCAGGCCAACTGGCGCGCCGGAGCGGCCCGCGAGTTTTTCGGCGGGAAGACGGCTCCGCGCCAGATGCAGGCCATTCGAGTGGGGGACATTGCGCTTCTGTCGATCGAAGGCGAACCGTTCATTGAGATCGGCCTGCGCATCGTGGAGGCGTCCCCGTTCGCACACACGCTGTTTTCGGGCTACTCGAACGGGGGATTCGGTTACATTCCCACGCGCGACGCCATTGAGGAAGGCGGTTACGAAGTGACGCAGGGCAGCCCGTTTTCGGGCGCGGCAGCCGATGCCGTGGTCGCGGAAGGACTGCGATTGTTGCACGATCTGAAGGAGATAGACGCATGAAGCTGAAGGATAAAGTCGCCATCGTGACCGGCGCATCGCTGGGCATCGGCCGCGCCGTCGCCGTCGAACTGGCCGCCCAGGGCGCCGATGTGGCCGTGAACTACGCTCGCCATGCCGCCGAGGCGGAAAAGGCGGTCGAGGAGATCCGCAGTCTTGGCCGCCGCGCCATCGCGTGCCAGGCCGACGTCGGCGACCGGGCGCAGGATGAGCGGATGCTCGAAGAGACGCTGAAGGCATTCGGCCGCGTGGACATCCTGGTCAGCAACGCGGCCTATAGCATCCGCAAGCCTTTCCTCGAACTCACGCCGGAAGATGTCGAGAAGACCTGGTCGGTTTCGCTTTGGGGCGTTTTCCACACCTGCCAGCTGGCCGCGAAGCAGATGGTCAAGCAAGGCACGGGCGGCAACATCGTAATCGTCAGCTCGGTTCACGCGGAGCGTCCGTATCCGCGTTCCACCTCTTACAACGCCGCCAAGGCTGCCGTGAACCACATGGCTTTCACCTGGGCCAATGAACTCATTCCGTACGGCATCCGTGTGAACGTGGTCGAGCCGGGATGGACCGATACGCCCGGCGAACGCAACTACAACACGGAGGAGCAATTGCGCGAGGGTGGCAAACTGGTGCCCATCGGACGGCTGGCGCGCTCCGAGGAAGTTGCCAAGGGGGTGGCGTTCCTGGTTTCCGAAGACGCCTCGTATATCGTGGGAAGCTGCCTCCGCATCGACGGCGGGTTCGTGCTGGTCCACTAACTATGCCGCCCCGCGGGCGTTCCTTCTATTTCTTGCTGCTGGTGGTTGCCTGCCTGATGTTCGCCGGGCAGGGCACCGCCATCAAGCATCTGGGACGTCACCTCGGTCCACTGCAAATCACCTTCCTGCCGTTCACGCTGGCCACCCTGGCTCTGCTGCCGCTCGCCCTGCGCGTGCGGCGCACGAGCGGCGTGCGGCTGGGGTGGGCGGATTGGCGACAGTTCATCATAGCCGGCGTTGCCGGCCAGGTGGTTACGCAACTCGGCTTCGTGGCGGGCGTTACGCGATCGCTCGCATCGAACGGTGCCGTTCTGTCGCTGCTGCTGCCGGTAATCAGTACGCTGCTGGCCGCCATCATGCTGGGCGAGAGACTGACGAAACTTCGCGTCTCGGCCCTGGCGATCGGCCTCGCCGGAGCCTTGTTGCTATCCGCCGGCAATCTGCGCGATAGCTCGTTTCTGAATATGAGCTACCTCGTCGGGAATCTGTTAATCGTTCTGGCGATGACGGGCTCGGCGTTTTACAACGTGTACGCCAAGTCGCTGTTCGAAAAGTTCCAGCAGATCGAAGTGCTGGTGTTCAGCTACGTGGCCGCCGCCGTGACGGGCCTGGGCGCCACCCTCGTTGCCGATCCCATTCAGTGGAGCGCTTTCCAGTCGTTCACCTGGCAGGCTTGGGCTGCTTTTGCCTATCAGACGCTCATCGCTTACGGCGCGGCCATGCTCCTGTTTTTCGCCGCGCTGAAGCGCCTGGACGTCGCTACGGCGTCGCTTTCGCTCTATCTGCTGCCCGTATTCGGTGTGGGTCTTGCGGCCGTGCTGCTCGACGAACGATTGAGCGCGGCGGCCCTGGCCGCCACGCTCCTGGTAGTCCGCTACGACACGAAGAGTTCGTAGCGGATTCCCGTTACTGCTGTTTCAGAATCTCGACACCCGCCCGCTTCCTACTCTTGAACAGCGAGTAGATCGTCCCGTCTTTATCCACCGTGCACCAGCTCTCAGTGTGTTCGGGGACCGACATGCTCATGTTGCACACAAAATCGCCGTTGTTGTTGTACTTGGCGATGCTGACCTTACGGCCGAGGTTACTCTCCACCGCGCCATCGTAACCCGCCTTCGTGCGGACGGTCAGGTAGACGTTGCCCCAACGGTCGCCGGTCATGCTGTGGAAGTAGATCGAACCTTCCGGCGGATCGCCGTGCGCGAACGTAAACAGATAGCGGCCTTCAGAGTCGAACTTCTTCGTGGGGCCGTAGTAGCTGTTCACGAACACGTCGTCGTTGGGATCCAGGTACAGGCCGTGCGGCGCGTTGAACTCGTCCGTGTGCGGGCCGTCCTTGCCGAACGAGAACAGGAACTTGCCGCCGTGTTCGTAAACATTCACGCGCATGTTGTCGACGTCGGTGGCGTACAACCGCCCCTTCGAATCGAACCACAAGCCGTGTCCACGCAGGATCATGCCCGGCAGCGTTCCTTTCGCGGCGAAGATTTTCTGGAACTTGCCCTCCGGCGAGAAGATCTGTAGCCGCGGGCGGTCGCCCTTCACGTCGGTCGTGTAGATGTTGCCGGCTTCATCCACGTGTGCGTAGCGGGGCTCCTGGAACTGGCCGTCACCGCTGCCGGGTCCATTCCCGATCTCGCCAAGGAACTTGCCGTCCTTCGTGTAGCGGAACACGCGCCCCGCGCGCTGGTCGACGATGAGCAGGTTCCCTTGCTTATCGATGCTGATGCCGTGCGGTTCCCGCAAACGCGCATCTTTCGATTCCCGGTCTTCACCCCAGCCGCCCACAACCTTGTAAGACGGATCCGCCGGGCCCACGATCACAGTACCCCACACGTAGCCGTTCGCGGAGCCTTCCACTTCGCCCCGAACGCTGACTTCATTGGGCACGGGTGCTTTCACCGGCGCGTGGTAAATCCCGTTGGCGTCGATGGTGCCGACCTCGGCGTTGCCGCCCGCAATGTCGTTCACGAACCATTTCACGCTCTTCGGCGCCTGGGCCGCCATCATGCGCGTGGCCAGGATTACGGCCTTGAACCGCTGCTGGCCCCCCGGTGCGACCTTCACGAGCGAAGGCTTTATGATTGCCCGATGGTAGGGCGTAGGCGCCTGGGCGAACAGGGTCGCCGCCAAGGCGGCCATCGTCAAAGTAGCGCTGATAAGTCGATGCATGTGCTGGTTCCCTTCTCGTGCTTCCATGGCACCGTTCGATTGTATCAGCGCGAATAGGGAGGGCGTTCAGCGTCGCGGACTACGTCGAAAAAACGCACGGTCATGAAGCCGCGCCGGGTCTCCGTGCGTCACACATCATGTAGGGTCGATACAAGAGGAATCGTGATGTCACGTAAAGGGATTACCAATTGTCTGATTGCAGCGGCATCTTTCATCGCGCTGCTGGGTCCTCGTCCCGCGGCCGGGCAGCTATTAAGCTTCGGGGTGAAGGGCGGAGTGCCCCTGACCGATGCGACGGAAGGCAATTTCAGCAGCCCGGCCATGAAGCGATATGTCGTGGGTCCAACGGCGGAACTCAAACTGCCGTTTTCGTTTGCCTTTGAAGCAGATGCTCTCTACCGCCGCACCGGCTACAACATGACGGCCAGCAATTTCGGAATCACTACGGTGACTCAGGTGCGTGCCAATTCCTGGGAGTTCCCCCTCCTGGTCAAGCACTACATGGGGCCAAGCCTGCTGCCCTTACGCCTGTACATTTCAGGCGGCTACGTGGTCCGAAAGACCTCTGGCGTCGATGGCTCCGTCCACACGTTTGGTACGGATGCCGTGAGTGGCCAGGCCATCGATACCACGGCGCATTACGACGGCAGTTACCTGCTGCAGGACGACCCTACTCACGGGCTGGCAGTGGGAGGAGGTGCGCGCTTGCACCTGGGGCCCTTACATATCTCGCCTGAAATTCGTTACACGCGGTGGACCGGCGTCGGCTTGAGCGACCAGCAGTCACACGGCGTATCCGCCCAGTCCATGCAAAACCAGGTGGACGTACTGGTAGGATTGACCTTCTGAACGCGCTGCGACAGCAACACGCTAATTCACGCCAATCCTGCCGGCACCCCGGACGTCCACCGGTTGAATCCCCAACCGGACCGCGGGTGAATCGGCGCTGAAACGGTAAATCCCTGGCGCGGGGTTCCGCAGCCCCGGATTGGTGTAGACGCTGCCGTCGCGCGGCGCCATGGGAGTCGGCTTAGCCAGGCTGTACTGCGTCATTGTTTCCAGGTTGACTTTGCCCGCGCCGCTGAAAATGATGTTTCCCGGCATGGCCGCGATTCCGTCCTCGGGCATCCGGAACGTGATCTCTCCCGATGCCTGAATCACATTCCGCTCTATCACGTACCCGCTCGAGCGCGGGAACGTCAGTTTCATGTCGCCGTCGTGAAGAAAGATGTTGTTGCGGATGAAATTCCGGCGGCCGATGTGATTGTGCGTCGGACGCGCCACATTCAGTGCGACATTCCCTTCGATGGTGCAGTTTTCGCTTAGTTCATCGAGATAGTACGCCGACGAGCCGTAGCCGCCCGTGTCGGGGATGTCGCGGACCATGTTGCCGCGTATGATGACATCGCGCCCCATGCCTGTGTAAAACGCCGCGCCGTCGTGCAATTCGAGCATCGCGCGGTAAACCAGGTTGGCCTCCAGCAGGTGCCCGGAGCCGCCGAACAGGATGGCCGTGTAGGGGACGTCGTGAACTTCATTGTGCACGATGCGAAAGCGCTTGCCGTCGCAGGAGATTCCCAGTGCACTCGGATAGGTGACGCCGCTACGGTAAACCAGGTTGCCGTTCAACTCGGCGTCCTCGCCGTGCACGACAATGCCGCTGGCGCCTGTGGAGTGGACATCCGAGTTCCGCACCGCGAGCCGGACGGTGTTGCGCGCCTTGATCCCCTGGCCGCCTGCGTTGAAGATGGTGAGGTTCAGCAGGCTGCAGTCCTCGGCCTCATCGAGCGCCACGGCCCCGCCGTACGCGCCGGCGCCGAATCCCCCTGCCTTTGCTGGAGTGTTCGTCACTGAGACCGTCAGGCCCGCGAGAGTAATGTGCCGGGCCGGGGCCTGCTTGCCACCGGCGATTCTCACCACCTCTTCGAGCGTCGGTGCGATCACTTCAGCGGTTGCCATGTCCTCTCCCGGCATGGGCCAGTAGACGACTTTGCCGTCCGTGCGATCCAGGTACCATTGACCGGGCCGCTTCATGCCCTCGCGCAGATTCCAGACCACGTACTTCCGCACGTCGAAACCGCCGGCTGGATGGTTGGTCGGGCTGCGGAAGCGGAGGATGTGCGCTGCCCTGTCGATCGAAGCCACGCGCACGAGCGATTCGTCCCACATGTGATAGACGGTGATTTCCGCGTTAGCGGGATCGAAGCGATCGGGGATGTCAGCGGGCCGGTACCGCAGCGTGGTCAGCTCCTCGTTGGTTGGCTTGCGCTGCCAGCCGCCGCCGGTGGTGCCCATCCATTTCACCTTGAATTCGTTGAGATGTTCGAACGCGCCGGTCTCCGGCAACCGCGCACGGTATCGGAACTCTCCGTTCACTGAAAGCAGACGGAAATCCCACGCGCCGTCTTTCACGCCCGGCAACTCGGCCGCCCACAACTCGCCGCCGTCCGGTCTCCAGTTGGAGATGCGGCGGCCGCCGTACAGAATGGGCTTCTCACCGGGATAGGCCTCCACCACCAAACCGGAGTCGCGCTGATCCAGAAGCAGTGTGTCGGCGAGGAAGTACTTGCCGCCCCGGACCACGATCCGCTTCATCACGGCGGGTCCCGCCTTACGCAGTTCGTCTTGCGCCGCAGCCAGGCTCATTGGACCATCCGGCGACACAGTCACGGTTGGAACCGGCCTGGTTTGAGCACAGAGTATTCCCGCGCAGATCAGGACGAGCGGCGTGAAACGGCACATGGAACTACTATAGGGCCGCTGGCAGAGTAACGGGCGCCTAGCGCGTTTCGCCGGCGGCGCGACGCTCGCGGCGGCAGCGGATCTCCCGGATGGCGTAAATGCGGCGTCCCTGGCTTTCGAAGTAGGTGCGGATCATCACTTCTCCCAGCAGACCGGTAGTGAACATCGACATGCCGGCCAACAGCAGCAGCGCGCCGGCGATCATCAACGGCCCGTGTTGGATGACGATTTCGTGGCCCAGCAGTTTGTAAACGGCCAGGTAGCCGAGGATGCCGCCTCCCAGCGTCGTACCCACCAGTCCGATGCGTCCGAAGAACTGCATGGGCCGCGTGAAGTACTTGAGCAGGAATTTGATGGTGAGTATGTCGAACAGCACGTTGAACGTGCGGCTCAGCCCGTAGTGCGAATTGCCTTGTGGCCGCACCTGGTTCTGGATCGGCACCTCGACGATGCGGGCGCCATAGAAACTCGCCAGCGCCGGGATGAAGCGGTGCAACTCGCCGTACAGGTTGATGTCTTTCAGAATCTCCGCGCGGTAAGCCTTGAACGTCGTTCCGAAATCGTGCAACTGGACACCCGACGCCTTCGCCATCAGCCAGTTGGCGATGCGCGAAGGAAACTTGCGCGTCACCAGGTTGTCCACGCGGTGCTTCCGCCAGCCGCTGGCGATGTCAAAGCCCTCGTCGATCTTGGCTAGCAGCGCGGGAATGTCCTCGGGCGCGTGCTGCAAATCCCCGTCCATGGAAATCACCACGCTTCCCTGCGCCTGGTCGAACCCGGCGGCGAGCGCGGCGGTTTGCCCGAAATTGCGCCGCAACCGGATCACCTTCAAGTGAGCGTCGGTTTCGGTAAGATTCGCCAGCAGCTCGAAGCTGCGGTCCGTGGAAGCGTCATCCACGAAAATGATTTCGTACGGGCGCTGCAACGGCTCGAGTACTGCCGTCAGACGATCGTAAAGCGGCAGAATCGAGGGCTCTTCATTGTGGATGGGAATGACGACCG
>CAZLOS010000043.1:0-39073 GCA_964561215.1 uncultured Solibacteraceae bacterium
GGGGACGCCCGTGCCGGTGGAGGCGCCTCCGGCGGTCGCGCTGGAGGAGGTCACAAAGGGGAAGGTGCCATGGTCGATGTCGAGCATGGTGCCTTGCGCGCCCTCGAACAGCACACGCTTGCCGTCGCGGATGGCATTGTTGAGCAGCAGAGCGGTGTCGCAGACCAGCGGAGCCAGGCGCTCGCCGTATTCGATGTACTGCGCCCGGACTTTGTCGAAGTCCACCTTCTCGTGTATGTCAAAAGCCCGGGCGAGAGTCTGCTTGTCTTCAGCGAGGTAGTCGAACAGCGCCGGGAAGGCATCCTTGTCGATCAAGTCCGCCACACGGATGCCGCGCCGTCCGATCTTGTCCTCATAGCAGGGACCGATGCCGCGGGAAGTGGTGCCGATCGCGACCCGGTCCGGCCGCGCCTCCGACATCTTCTCGACCATGCGGTGCATCGGGAAGATGACGTGCGCGCGGTTACTCACCGCCAGTTGGCCTTTCACCTGGACACCGGCGGCTTCGAGCGCGTTGATCTCGTCCAGCAGCGCGGCCGGGTCGATGACGACGCCGTTGCCGATGACGGCCAGCTTGCCGGGCCGCAGGATGCCGCTGGGAATCAGTTTGAGTACATACTTGCGGCCGCCTATGTAGACGGTGTGGCCGGCGTTATGGCCTCCTTGATAGCGCGCCACGATATCGAAGCGCTCCGAGAGCAAATCGACTACTTTGCCCTTACCTTCATCGCCCCACTGGGCGCCAAGCACAATGAGATTACTCATATTCGCGGAAAAGGGGATCGAACTGTCTCATTGTAGCGCACGTCGTATGCTACGCTGGCTGTAATGAAGCTCTCGGACGTTTTTCTTGCGCTTGGCGAGGAACGCACGCGGCAACTCGTGCGGTGCATTTCCATCGGCAAGCTCAGAACTTATCAACTTTTTGACCGCGTGAAGGCGCGATTGTACCTGCACAAGCTCAACTCGGAAACGCTGGCGAAATCGGCTCCCCGAGCCTGGTCCCGCCTGAATGAACACGACGACGAATTCGCGCGCGACCTGGCGCAGGCGGTCCTGGTGTCGCAGCTGGACATGGTGCGGGCGGTGCTGGATTTCCTCGGCATTCCGCACGAGGACGGTTTCTTCGCCAAGGACATAGATGCCTCGACCTACTTGAAGGACAACTGGCAGGAGCACGTGTGGGAGAAGTTCCGCGGGAGCTTTTCCGAGGTGTCGCTGCTGCTTTACATCAATCACCTGGCCTGGGAGCTGACGAAGGAACCGCAGGTGTTCCTGCCCAAGGCTTAAAGTAGTACGGAAAGAATCTACTCCTAATACAATGCTGGAAGGAAAGTTAGATGAATTGTCCCAGGGCGCGGTAGCACGCGTCCGAGCGGCTGCGGATGCCGAGGCACTGGAAGCCATCCGTGTAGAGACACTGGGCCGCAAGGGCACGCTGGCGACCGTGAGCAAGGACATGGGCAAGCTTGCGCCCGCGGAGCGCGCCCGCATAGGCAAGCTGCTGAACGCGGCCAAGCAGGGCCTGGAAGCGGCCATCGAGGAGCGCAAAAAGGCGTTCGCCGCAGCGGCGCTTCAGAAGCGGCTCGAAGGCGAGTGGATGGATATGACGCTGCCGGCCCCGGGACCGAGACCGGGAAGCCTGCACCCCATCACCCAGATCCAGATGGAGATCGAGGATCTGTTCACGTCGCTCGGCTTCACGGTGCTCAGCGGGCCGGAAGTGGAAACGGAATTCAACAATTTCGACGCGCTGAACATCCCCGCGGACCACCCGGCGCGCGACATGCAGGACACCTTCTGGCTGGAAGATGGCAACCTGCTGCGCACGCACACTTCGCCGGTGCAGGTGCGCGGGATGAAACGGCTGGGACCGCCGCTGCGCATGATCGCTCCGGGGCGCGTGTTCCGCAACGAAGAAGTGGACGCCTCGCATGAGCACACCTTCTATCAGCTCGAAGGTATGATGATCGATCGCGAGGTGTCCATTGCGAACCTGATCTACTACATGAAGACGCTGCTGGAGGGTATCTTCCACCGCAGCGTGACCGTGCGGCTGCGGCCGGGCTACTTCCCGTTCGTGGAGCCGGGCTTCGAACTGGACATCAAGTGCCTGATCTGCGGCGGCGACGGTTGCCCGGTGTGCAAGCAGAGCGGGTGGCTCGAATTGCTGCCCTGCGGGCTGGTGCATCCGAACGTGCTGCGCCATGGGGGGATCGATCCGGACCAGTGGAACGGCTTCGCCTTCGGCCTGGGCCTGACCCGGCTGGCCATGATGCGGTATGTGATCGACGACATACGGCTGTTGCAGGGCGGGGATCTGAGGTTCTTAAGGCAGTTTTGAAGAAGACAGGAGACAGAAGACAGGAGACAGAATGGCGGGGCCGGCTCAACGGTTCGAGGATTTGTTGATGTGGCGGAAGGCCCACCAGTTTGTACTCGCGGTATATGCTCTGACGGCTTCGTTCCCTAAGCATGAAACGTATGGATTGGTCAGCCAGATGCGGCGGGCCGCTGTCTCTATCCCCGCCAACATCGCCGAGGGATTCAAGAAGCGCGGCCGGGCCGATAAGGCGCGTTTACAGAATCTTGGCGCCGATCTGGAGGAGATCAGCCGCTTGGTTCACACGTATGGCCGGGCCATTCTGTCTTCTGTCTCCTGAGTTCTGTCTTCCGTTTTCCGGAGTTTTTTTCGATGAAATTCTCTTACAACTGGATTCGCGAGATGGTTCCCGGGCTTGAAACGCCGGCCAAGGAGCTTGGGCTTCTCATTACCATGAAGACCGCCGAGTGCGAAGGCGTCGAGCCCTATGGCGCGCACTTGGCCCAAGTGGTGGCGGCGAAGCTGGTTTCGGTGGAACCGATCGAAGGGAGCCACAACCGCAAGGTGGTCGTGGACGCAGGTTCCCTTGGCATCAAGACCGTGGTGTGCGGGGCTCCAAACGCCCGCGCGGGCATGGTCAGCGCTTATGTTCCGGCCGGCGTCACGCTCGAAGGACGCGAGATCCGCAAAGCCACCATCAGCGGCATCGAGAGCGACGGTATGCTGGCCAGCGGCGCCGAACTCGGCGTGAACCGCGACGCGGAGGGCATCCTGGAACTCGACGCCGCGCCTGGCGATCCGATTCCCGGCTGCCAGCCGGATTGGACCATCGAAATCGACAACAAGTCGATGACCCACCGGCCGGACCTGTGGGGTCATTACGGCATGGCGCGCGAGGTGGCCGCCATCCTCGGCCTCAAACTGAAGGACCCGGTGCGCCCGGGATTTGTGCCCGAGGGGGAAGCGCCGGTTCGCGTCGCGGTCGAAGACCAGAATCTCTGTCCCCGGTACAGCGTCCTGGTGATGGACGGGATTAAAGTGCAACCTTCACCGCTTTGGCTGCAGTACCGGCTCATGACCATCGGGCTGAACCCGATCAGCAACGTAGTGGATGCGACCAATTGGGTGATGGCGGAACTGGCGCAGCCCATGCACGCCTTCGACAGGGACGCGCTGGCCGGGGACACGATCTTCATCCGTCCGGCGCGGGCGGGCGAGAAACTGGTCGCTCTGGACGAGGTATGCCACGAGCTGCAGCCGTCCAACCTGGTGATTGCGGACGCCAAGGGACCGATCGCCCTGGCCGGTGTGATGGGCGGGCTGGACAGCGCCATCAACGAGCGAACCCGGTGCGTGGTTCTGGAGAGCGCCAATTTCAGCGCGGCCAACATCCGGCGCACCTCGGTCGACCAGAAGCTGCGGACGGACGCCTCGATGCGCTACGAGAAGTCGCAGGACCCGGTGAACACGGTGCGCGGACTGGCGCGCATGGTGGAACTGCTCCACCAGGTCTCCGCCGGGACCCAGGTGACGGGAGGGCTGACCGACGTCGCCCGTCCCATGACAACGCCGCCGCCGATCACCCTGCCCATGGACTGGCTGGTGCGGAAGCTGGGCCGCAAGGTCGCGCCATCGGAAGTACACCAGATCCTCGAGCGCCTCGATTTCGGCGTCAGCGTGCCGGAGCCGGGCGTGTTTTCGGTGACTGTGCCAAGCTGGCGCGCCACCAAGGACGTGTCGATCAAGGACGACCTGGTGGAAGAAGTGGGCCGGATGATCGGCTACGCCTCGATTCCCATTGATCCTCCCGCGGTGCCGACCACGCCTCCGCTCATCGAGGCCGAGCGGACGTACCACCGCGAAGTGCGCGCCGCCGTTGCCGCGCAGGGTTTCACCGAAGTCTACAACTATTCGTTCGTCAACGCCGCGCAACTCGCGCGATTCGGCATGGATCCAGCCGAGCACATCCGCGTCGCCAACCCGATTTCGGTGGAACAGAGCCTGCTCCGTACCAGCCTGCTGCCGAACATCGTCCGCAACATCGAGGACAACGCCCGGCACTTCGACAGCTTCCGGCTGTTCGAGATCGGGTACGAGATTCACCGCAGCGCCGGGGAGCTGCCGGATGAGGTGCCGCACCTGATGGCCGCCGTTTTCGGCCGCGGCAGCGGCGAGGCGGGCATCATGGAGCTGAAGCGGCTGGCCGAGTGCGTGATGGCCGGCGCGAGCGTGCGTTCCGTCGAGGCGCGCAGCTATGAGCATCCGGCGCGCGCCGCCGAAGTGATCTGGCGCGACAAGGCGGTGGGACGGCTGTACGAGCTGCACCCATCCATAGTGGAAGGCCGCGTGGCCATCCTGGACATCGACCTGCAGGCGACGCTGTCTCTCGGCGCTCCGGAGAAACGCTACAAACCCATCCGGCGCTTCCCGTCTAGCGCGTTCGACCTGAGCGTAATTGCCAAGGTCCGCGATCTTGCGGGGGACATCGAGCGGAAGCTGGTCGCGCTGGCCGGGGAGGAACTCGATGGAATCGAATTCCTACGCCAGTATGCCGGCGCGCCGCTCGAGGTAGGCACCAAGAGCGTGTCTTACCGGCTGACGGTCTCGTCGGACGAGCGGACGCTCACAACGGATGACGTAACGCGCGTGCGTTCGCGAATCATCGATGGGATGCGGGCGCAGGGTTACGAACTGCGCGTCTGACGAGCGCCGGGGGGCCTGATATACTGGCCTTCAATATGCTTTCCGTACAGCTCGTGGCTCCGCACACGATGGAACCTCGCGAAATGCCGATGCCTTGCGATCCGGCCGCGGGCGAGGTCCTGGTCAAGGTCAGAGCCGTGGGCATCTGCGGCAGCGATCTCCATTGGTACAAAGAAGGCCGCATTGGGCCTACGGCGGCCGAGTACCCGCAGATTCTAGGGCATGAGCCGTCCGGCGATGTGGTGGCGGTGGGCGCCGGAGTCACGAAGTTCAAGCCCGGCGACCGCGTGCTCGTCGAACCGGCAATCAATTGCGGCACGTGCGAGCTGTGCATGAGCGGGCGGCACAACGCCTGCATCCGGAGCCGGTTCATGGGAGCGCCTGGCGCCCCGGGCCTGCTGCGCGAGTACGCCCTGGTTCCGCAGTCGAACGTTGTGCATATCCCCGACACGATGGATTATGTGCACGGGACCATCGCCGAGCCCGTGGCGGTAGCCGTGCATGTGTTGCGCATGTCGCGGATTCGCCTGGGCTCGACGGTTGCCGTGATCGGCGCGGGCCCCATCGGTTTGCTTTGCGCCGCGGTGGCGCGGGCGGCGGGCGCCTCGGAGATATTTATCGCGGACAAGCTGGCGCACCGGGTCGAGATGGGCAAGAAGATGGGCGCGGACGTGGGAGTGCATGTCCCTTCCGAATCCCTGCGCGATGTGGTCATGGACCGCACGCGGGGCCGCGGCGTGGATGTGGCGATCGACGCGGCGGGCGATTCCAGCACTTTCAACGCAGGCCTCTCCGTCGCCCGGTTCGGGGGCCAGTACATACTGGTGGGCCTGCCGGCCGAGTTAGAGATGAAACTTGACCTGCATCTGGCGATGGGCAAGGAACTCACCATTCAAACCATGAAGCGCTCCAACCATACCGCGCACGAGGCCATCGAACTGATCGAGGCCGGCAAGATCAGCGACGCCATGGTGACGCACCGGGTGCCGCTCGCGCAGGCGCCGGAAGCTTTCAAGGTCCTGGACGATTACCGCGAAGGCGTCGGCAAAGTCATCATCGAGATGTAATTCCAACAAACGGACTTCTATCATGAAGAACTACCTCGCATTCGATTTCGGAGCGGAAAGCGGCCGCGCCATGCTCGGAACGCTTTCCGACAGCCAGCTCAAGCTGGAGGAACTGCATCGGTTCCCGAACACGCCCGTGCGCATCCCGTTAGGTCTGTACTGGGATACGCTGAGGCTGTTTCACGAGATCCTCCAGGGATTGAGCATCGCCAACCGCGAGCGCAAAGTGGCACTGGACGGGATCGGCATCGACACCTGGGGCGTGGACTTCGGCCTCGTTGGGGCCGACGGCTCGCTGGTCGAGTCTCCGCGACACTATCGCGACGCGCGCAACAACGGCATGCTCGAAAAGACCTTCGCCGCGGTGCCGCGCGACGAGATCTTCGCCAACACCGGGCTGCAGTTCATCCAGTTCAACACGCTGTTCCAGCTTTATGCGCTCAAGCTCCAGGGCGCGCCGTCGCTTCAGGTGGCGAAGACGCTGCTGATGGTCCCGGACCTGTTCAATTACTGGTTGACGGGCGTAGCGAAAGTGGAACTCACCATCGCCAGCACGGCGCAGTTCTACAATCCGCTTAAGAAACGATGGGCCACGGAGCTGTTCGACAAGCTGGGCCTGGATGCCGGAATTCTGCCGGAGATCGTGCAGCCCGGCACGCTGCTCGGGCCCTTGCGGCCGGAAGTGCGGGAGGCGACGGGATTCGGCCCGGTGCCGGTGTACGCCACGGCCTGCCACGACACGGCCGCGGCGGTGGCGGCGGTCCCGGCAACGGACGGCAACTGGTGCTACATCAGCTCCGGCACCTGGTCGCTGATGGGAATCGAAGCGGACGAGCCGGTAGTGAACGAACACTGCGCGGCCCTGAACTTCACCAACGAGATCGGAGCGGCGGGAAAGATCCGGCTGCTGAAGAACATCGCGGGTTTGTGGCTGCTGCAGGAATGCCGGAAAGCCTGGGCACTCGAAGGGACCAACTACTCTTACGACCAGATGGCGCACATGGCAGGCGAGGCCGCGCCGTTCGCCGCGGTCATCAGTCCGGACGCGTTTCTGGAGCCCGGACGCATTCCGGAGCGCATTGCCGGATACTGCCGCAAGACGGGGCAGCGCGCGCCGGACAGCCACGGCAGCATGTGCCGGACGGTGTTGGAGAGCCTGGCGCTGCGCTATCGCCAGGTGCTCGAGAGCCTGGAATCGCTCTCCGGGAAGAAGATCGGCGTCATCCACATCGTGGGCGGCGGTTCGCGCAACGAGGTGCTGAACCAGTTCGTGGCGGACGCGACCGGCCGGCCCGTAGTGGCCGGGCCGACGGAAGCCACGGCGGCGGGCAACGTGCTGGTGCAGGCCATCGGGGCGGGCCAATTGGGATCGCTCGCCGAGGCGAGACGCGTGGTGCGGGCGAGTTTTCCGCTGACCACGGTGGAGCCGAAGTCCACGGCCGGGTGGGACGAAGCCTACGAGAAGTTCTGCAAACTACCAACCACAGCGTAAATGCGAAGGAAGGGCGGGAGCTGTCCCCCGCCCTATTGCTTACTTTGCCGGAACAGGCCCCAATTCGCGGCTGGAGATCACGCGGTCGATCATGCCGTATGCCATCGCCTGGTCGGCATCCATGATGTAATCGCGATCCACATCCCGCTCCACCCGGTCGGCCGGTTGCCCGGTCGAATCGGCAAGGATCTGGTTCAGCGTCGCACGCATCCGCAGAATCTCCTTGGCGTAGATGTCGATGTCGGCTGCCTGGCCCGCCAACCCGCTCATGGAGGGTTGATGGATCAGGATTCTGGAATGCGGCAAACTGTACCGCTTCCCTTTCTTTCCTGCCGCCAGCAGGACCGCACCCATGGAGGCCGCCTGGCCCACACAGATCGTGACGATGTCAGGCTTGATGAAGCGCATCGTGTCGAGGATCGCCAGTCCGGCGGTGATGGAACCGCCGGGCGAGTTGATGTAAAGCGAAATATCCCGCTCCGGATCCTCAGCCTCAAGAAAGAGCATCTGGGCGATGAGCAGATTGGCGACGGCGTCGTCGATCGGCGTACCCAGGAAAATGATGTTCTCTTTCAGAAGGCGCGAATAGATGTCATAGGCCCTCTCGCCCCGGGCGGTCTGTTCGACCACCATGGGGACAAGCACACCATTACCCATGTTTCTGCGTCCTCCCGCAAACTAGATTGAACCGGCCGCCTATCCTTTGCGGGAGGCGGTCTTCTTGGCGCGTTTGGGCTTCTCGGCGGCCCTACGCTTGGCTTCCTGCGCTTTGGCCAGTTCGCCAATGGTGGTCCGTTCCAGGTAGTTCAGGATGTAGGAACGGAGTTCCTTCCAACTGTCGTGCATGCCGCACGGCGCCTGGTCGTTGCACTCACCAAGGCCACCGGCGCACCGCTGGTAGTCGTTCAGCCCATCCATGGCTTCGACGATCTTCAGCAACGAAATGTCTTCCGGCTTCATGCGAAGCGTGAAACCGCCCGTCGGGCCCTTGCTGGAACGCAGGAATCCCTTGCGGGCCAACTGCTGAAGAATCTTGGCCAGGAAATGGGTCGGGATGTCAGTCTGTTGGGCGATGTTCTTCACCATGACGAACTTGCCTTCCGGCACTGTCGCCAGATGAACGAAGGCCCGAATCGCATACTCTGCGGATCGAGAGTAAATCATGTTCCCTCGCTAGTTTAGATCAAGATACACTGTTATCTTAAAATTACCTGCACAGATGAGCTCACGGCGCTTACCGCGCGCATCCGGCACCCTCCATAGTGTACTGCTTGAGTACAGCATATCAATAACTGTTCGTCCAGTATAGCGAAAACATCATGAAACAGCCATTCGGGGTGGCTGTCCGCCTGCCAGCGAGGCCCACCGGCCGAAGACCGCCATGCCCAGCCGGGCCAGATGCGCAGAGCCGGCTTCCGGATCGACCGGATGATCGACCTCGCGCAAGTCCGCGGCGTTAGCGTCCTCCGCCAGCCAAGCACCGATCATAGCCGGCGTGACCTCCAGGTGGAACTGCAGGCCATAGACATAGTCGCCATATCTGAACGCCTGGTTACGGCACGCGTCCGAGTACGAAAGCCGCACGGCGCCCGACGGGAGGTCGAAGGTCTCGCCGTGCCAGTGGAACACCGTGGCAGGACCCGGCAAGCCGGCGAAAAGGCCGTCATGCGCCGCCTCGCCAGTCCAGTAAACCGGGTACCAGCCGATCTCTTTTACCTCGTTGCGGTACACCCTCGCGCCAAAGGCCTTCGCGATGAGTTGGGCACCCAGGCACACACCCAGAATCGGAAGACTCGTTCCCGCAGCCTCGCGGATGATTTCGACCTCCCTGCGCAGGTAAGGGAGATCGTCGTTCACCGACATCGGCCCTCCCATGAAAATAAGCCCGCTGGCGGACTCCAGGTCCACCCGCCGGGCAAAGCCCAGCGGAAGATCCACATATTCGTATTCCAGCCCGGCAGCCTCAAGCACGGGGGCTATGAGTCCGAGGTGCTCGTAAGGGACATGCCGGAACACCAGTACGCTCATTGGATTCAGTGTAACGAACCAGCGAACCAGAAATTCGGCGTTTCCGACCGCAGTATAGCGTGCCGCGGCGAGTCAGCGTCTCAGGCAGCGGTCGAAGAAAGCGCGCACCTTATCGTCCAGGACCAGGCCAGGCACGCTGTGGCCGGCACCCGGGACGATGTGGAATTCGGACGCGACGCCGGCCTTGCCCAATGCCGCGTCGAGCAGTTCGCTTTGCGATACGGGCACCAGTTTGTCTTCCATGCCGTGCCCGATGAAGAACGGGGGATCGTCTTTGGACACGTAAGCGATGGGATTGGCGCGCGCGGCGCGAGCGGGATACTTCACTACGTCGAAGCCCATCATCCGGGACTCCGAGAGTATTGCGTTCACGGCGGGATCGGCCGAGGGACGCCACTTCGGCAGATCCGTCGGTCCGAAGTAATCCACCACGGCCTGGACGCGGCTCGAGTAGCCTGGGTTGCCTAGGGTTCCTTCCAGATCCGCCATACCGCCGGACGTGCCGAGCAACGCGGCCAAATGCCCTCCCGCGGAGGCACCCCAGACCCCGATCCGGCGCGTGTCCAGGCCATATTTCGACCCGTTGGCTCGCAGCCACCTGACGGCCGCCTTGCAGTCATGGATGGGAGCCGGGAAAACACCTTGCTTGATGAGGCGGTAGTCGATGGCGGCCACGGCGTACCCGTACCGGGTGAAGTGCGTGCCGGGACTGGCTTCCTTGCTGCCGCCGTGCCATCCCCCGCCGTGTATGGAGACGATCACGGGCACACCGCCGCGCGCGCCGTCTGGCAGGTAGAGATCCAATTCCAGCGGCAAGCTACCGGCGCGTGCGTACTCGATGTTCCTCAGAACGGTTTCCGGGGGAGACACCAGGAATGCCGCGAAGAGAATTCCCAGGATCATGGCGTCCTCCTTGCGCTATCGGTAAATGGCGGTGCCGACCGTATCGGCCGGCCCGGTGAAACCAGGTCCTCCCGCCGCGACGTAGCCGTGACTGGCGCCCTCGGAGTTGGAAGTAACCCAGAACGAGTACAAGCGGCCGTTCTTCAGATAGAAGCGGAACTTGACGGGTTTGCCGACAAGCGACCCGAGATCTCCGCGCGACTTCCACCTCATTTCGGAGATAGTGACGTCGCCGCGCAGCACCACGGAGTTCTTGCGCGTGTAAGGGACAATGACGCGGTCGCGGTCGTCCAACACTTCGACCCGGAGTTCCCCGCCCCTTGTGGCTGCATTCACGAAAAGGTGTTCGCCCGAGAAGCGAACCAACCGCGTGGTCAGCGTGCCTTCCTTGCCGCCGGCATCCATGGACGCGAAACCGTCGCGGCGCAAGGTGGCCAAACCCGTGGTCGAGACTCCCGACTGGCTGGTACCTTCCACTCCGGCACGCCCACTCACGTAAAAATAGAGCTTATCGCGCACCACCAGCATGCAGCCGCCAGCCGACTGAATGTTGCCCCAGTTCCAATCGCCCTTCTTTTCGGAGACGGGAACCAAAGGGCGGCGGTCAGGCCGGGACCAGTGGAAGCCGTCGCGACTGTAGCCCGCCACCAGTTCGTTCGGCTTGGGCCGGTCCTTAGGTTGCCCGCGCCAGATGCTGAACAGTCCGACCAGAAGGCTTTCGTAGGCCACGGCGTCCAGGTTGTAAAGCTCGGTGGGAGTCTTCAGGTCTGATCTCAATGGATCGAGCCGGTCGGCGCCCGTCCAGGGGAGCGGCTCGCCCGCCTTCCAGGCGATGCCGGCGGCTGCGTCGGGATTCTCATGGTAGTAGCGGATGCGCCCGCGCTTGTTGCCCGCGCGGATACTGTACACCCAGACGCGGCGGAACGGATTCCAGAAGGCGGTGGAGCGGTCGCCCATCCTGACCGCGGTGGTGGCTACGCGCGGGCTCCAGTGAATGCCGTCCGGAGAATAGTACAATTCCATGGCCCAAGGGGAGCGCTTCATCAGGAAGAGCTTATATCGCCGCATGGGATCCTTTTCTTCCTGGTCGAGCCAGACGGTGGTGGAATCCCGGTAACCTTCGAAAACCAGGTTAGTGCCGGGGCGCACGTCGAGCGCGGGCTTGTCCCAATGGATGCCGTCCCTGGACACCGCGTAAGCCACGTTGCTGGTGTAGCCTGCCATGTACCACATCTTGAACAGGCTGTCCTTCGGGTCGAACCAGACGCCGTCGCTGAACACCATCGAGGTGGCGCCGCGCGGCATCTCATAAGGCCGGCCGGGCTTCAATACAGGATTCCCGGCGATGTACTGCGCCTGGTGATAGGTGCGCGTCAACGTCGTCGAGCCGATCAGAAAGTCGTCTACAAAGAGCTGCCGGCCGATGTCGATGGGGATAATGGCGGGAGGCGCGGACAGGTACGGCACCGGCATGGGTTCGGCGGTGACGTCCTCGTAGTGCGGCGGCCAGACGGACGGAAGCTGAATCCCGTTATAGAGAGTGTGCTCGGCGCCACAGAGCAGCGCGGGGCAAAGCAGAAGAATCAGGAGGCAATATCGGCGCATGGATCCCCCCGGAGGATCATGGCCATGATATTACCGGCCCCGGGGATGACACAACCGAGCGGAACCGCTACAGGTCGAAGATGAGCCAGGCCATCGCTACCAGGCCGGCCGCCAGGGCCCAGCCGATCAGGAAGCCCTTGATGTCGGTCCAGTAGGCGCGCAGGAGCGGCACACCCTCCGCGCCCTTGCGCAGGCGGAACAGGTTCACCAGGATCAACTGGCGGCCGGCCTCGGCGTAAGCGCGCTTCTCGGCGGCGCTCGGCGGCGTCAGGCGGCCGTCTTCGACCGCTCCGTCGCTGGGCGTTTCCAGACGCATATAGAATGAATCCATGCTCGAAGCCGGCTCAGGCCTCGTCAGCAGGCTCACTACCACGTAGGTAGCCACGCCGCAGGCCAGCGCGGCCAGGAAAACGTTCGGATCCCAATGATCCAGGCGCTGGTTGCGGAGGTGGTAGAGCGAGAAATTCGCGCCCAACGCGGCGGCGATGCTCGCAATCGCGCCCCAGCGCGTGCCGCGGCGCCAGAACACGCCGCCGAGCACGCTCACGCCCACGAAGGTCGCCATGGTTTCAGTGAGCAAAAACGAGTATAGAACCCGCTTTACGAAAAACAGGGCGTAGATGACGGCCGCCAGCGTAATCGCCACGCCGCTGATGCGCCCCACCCAAAGGTAATGCTTGTCGGACCTGGCCTTCACCAGGTACTTGCGGTAGAAGTTCCGCGTGAACAGCGCGCCGCTATCCACCATGAAGGCCGAGCAGCCGGCCATATTGGCCGCCAGCACGCAGGCGATCAGCAAACCCACTCCTCCAGTGAACAGGAAGTGCCGGCAGGCGTAACCGAAGGCCTCCTCCGGATCGTGCAGTCCTTGCAGGCCGCCCGCGCCGCGCGCCACCAGGGCGGCCACCATCAGGCCGACCATGGCCCAACCGACCGTGCAGAAACGCTTCACGAAGGTGCCGTACAGGAATCCGACGCGGCAGGTGTACTCATCCTTGCCCGTGCCGACCGTCCCCATCAGGTGCGGCTGCGCCACGATGCCGATCAGGCCGTTGAGCGTCAGCATGAAGATGAACCACGCACCGATGCCCTGCGGCGTCGCCAGCGAGAACATATTCGCGCCGAGCGTCTGCCGCATGCCGCTCAATCCGCCGACCTCGCCCCATCCCAGGGGGATCAGCATGAACGACAGCGCGATGATCAGAAAGCCCTGCAGGAAGTCCGTCCATGCAGCCGCCACCAGGCCGCCGATAAAGCTGTAAAGGACGAACACCAGCGTCATGGCCACCACAATTTCGTTCACCGGCACGTGCCCGCCCACCGCCTGGCTGATCACCTTGCCGGCGCCCTTGAGCATGCTGGCCATGTTGATGGTGAAGAAGATCAGCGCGAAGACCGTGTAGAATGCGCCCATCCAGGAACCGTAGCGGTCCTCGATAAGCTCCGCCACGGTGGTGCGGCGGATTCGCCGGAACAGGGGTGCAATCAGCCAGTAGAACGGTGTGGCGAAGAGGTTCTTCCACTGGTACCAGATGCCCGAAATACCGACGCTGTAAACGGCGCCTGCCAGCGATACGGGCATTTCCGAGTGTGTGCCGGTGCCGAATGTCTGCCCGATCATGATCCACTTGTTGAAGCGCCGGGCACCCAGAAAGTAGTGCGACGTATCCTTCACCCTAAGACCGACCGCGATGCCGATCAGCGATATGAAGGCGAAGTAGGAGATTAGGACGACCCAGTCGATAGTCGTCAGGTCTATGGCACGCATGGGATAAACAACTAATCTGTCATAATGCTCTCGTCGAGGTCAATGCGGAGGGGCCTGGCGATGTTGCGAAGGCCGCTGCTTCCGCTCTGCCTGCCACCGGCTATCTTGCGCAGCACGACGTGGTCTACCAAAGCCCGGCGCCAAGTTGGGTGGAAGTGCTGCCGCTCGGCAACGGCGACGGCGGGAGCGTCGAATGGACACAGGCCAGCGAGGGCTGCGTGGGGCGCGTCAAGGCCGGCAGACCGGTGCGCATTGAAGCGGGGCTCGCCACCAGCCGCGAAGCGCGCGACCCGGTGGCCCGCGCCCGCGCCCAACTCGGTCCGCCAGCCCGCGGCGCGCACATCGAATGGTGGCGGAGGTTTTGGAGCCGCAGTTGGATCGAACTTCCCGACAAGCTGGAAGAGAACCTCTGGTACATGGGCGTATATCAACAGGCCGCCTGCTCGCGCTCGGACCAGGCTGTCAGCTTTTTCGGACTCTGGCATCCTTTGGAGCACCGCACCTGGTATGACGCTTACGTTTCCGACGCGCAGGTGCCGATGATCTGGTGGCTGTGCTTTCCGACCAACCACCTGGAGCCGCTCTATCCTTCGCACCGCACGTTCGGCCGTTACGCGGCGGAGTTCGCGCGCTACACCGGCCACGAGGGGATGCTGGTGCCGCATTTCTTCCCTGCTGCGTTTCATGTACCGCGCGGCGATCGAGGCGGGCGAGATCCTGCAGGTCGACACGGATCCGCGTACGCGCTGGCGGGACCGGCTCGACAACCTGTACCCATTGCCGGGCGACGGCAAAACTGTTTGGGAATCCGCCACGGTGGCGCATCCTTACCGTTGCCATCCGGTGGTGATGTTCACATTGCATCCGACCAATGCGCTCGACTGCGGCACGCAGGAATTCGAACGCGCGCGCCGCACCATGGAGCCGGTGCCCCGGCTGTTCGGATTCCGTTACGAAGACCGTCACGCAGCCATTCCCGGTTTCGAGGGCGGCATCGCGCCGAACGGCTTTTCAAGCGGCAAGGTGAAGCTCGTTTGGCCCGGGGGCCAGCGCGCGCCGGACTGCACGGCGGGCGCCGAACACGCGCTGGTGGGCGATGGCGCCCTGCAACCGGCGAGCGTCGAACCGCGGACGGCTCCGCGCCGCATCGCCATCGAGACGGTCGAGAACATGGTCGAGCCGCTGGTGCACTACCCCGAGAACCTGCCCTTCGCGCAGGTGGTTGAGGACGACTACCTGTACCAGGGACGCCCGGCGAAGTTCGCCGGCCCGCGCACGATGTGGTACCCGGCCTAAAGCGCGAAGTCGAGAAAGTGCGGAAGCGTCTTCACAGGTGAGTGGTAAGATAGGATGAGGAAGGGGGCGTAACGGATTCGACGGGATTGAATTGGTGTGATGAGGCGTGCCGGGTTCCGAGCTCCCGTAAAACGATCGGAAAACCAAAACTGCCAATCAGCAGTTTGCATACGCTGCCTAATTAATTAGGCGGCCGCTCCGGCCGGTTGGCCCGCAAGCCGGTTAGTGAGCGTCATCTGGCGGGATAGGTCCCAAGCTTCCGCCTGGAGCGAAAGGCCGAGATCAATCAGGCTGGGCTGCCGCGGTTTTGCCGGTTTTGAAACGGCGGCCGAGATAAACAGAACCGGATACGCATGTAGGCTCATCGCGGCAAGCTTTCTCGGACGCGGGTTCAACTCCCGCCGCCTCCACCACTTTCATTTTCAGCGGTAGTGCCTTCCGGTCCACGCTTCTGTTTCTTCTTTTGAGGGGGGTCGGGAATCCATAAGAAGGCCCTTGAAATGGGATGGAGATCGCCATTCCGATCTCCGCGAGCGTCTTGGGAATACCCAAAGCAGCCGGCTTCTCGAAGCACTCCATGAAGCGTGCCAGCCATTCGGCCCGCGTACCGGCCCGCGTAGTTTCGATTCCCTCGGCCGACAACCCGGAGTGCAGCAGATCCTCCGAATCGTTCTTCATCTGCAGGTACCACTTCTTCCCTTCTCCGTGTTCCGTGCAGAATTGGCACATGGCGCAGCGCCTTGAGCCCGGCAGCCCAATCGCCATTTGCCGACTCCGTCAGCGCTCTATGACAAACTCCGGGGCCAGCGGACCTGTAGCGCGACCAATGAAGAAGCCCGCTACTCCGATTCCTATGGCCCCCAACACAATGGCTGCCGGGGTCGCGATCACCAATGGACCTTCCGATAGCTCGAATGCATCCTGGGAAGCGGCCAAGGCTGTGCCGACACCGATGGCGGTGCCGAAGCTCGCCAGCCCGATAAACAGTCCCCGATGCCCCAAATGCCCCTCGAAACGCACAGAGCGAATCTGATCTCTTGGCAGGAGAGCTTCTTTCTTGCTTGTCTTCCACTGCGAGGTGGCCCGGTTGACATGGAGGATCACGCCGTTCCCGGAGGTTCTGATCAGCCTGGCTTTGATCTCACTGCCGCCGGCTAATTGAATGCGAACCTTGCGGCCCTCGAGTTTCTGTTCCGACACCCGGCGCTCGAATCCGTTCCAATCGGTCTTGACGATTTCACGCCGCGCGGCCACGGCAGGCTCGCAGATCGACACGGCGACCACCCAGATCGCCAGGCACCTGGCCCCCAACCCGCGCTCGCGGACCATAGAGGTCATCGACCGCACCCAGTGTCACCAGAGATGAAAGCAGGTTGAAACCGCGCTTCTCAATTATAGGCCTGCCCAGTCCCATCGCCAATGAAATTCCGGTGTCTGTGAGAAACTTGGTGGTTGTGGATTTGGCGCACATCGAGTCTCCCGGTGGTCCACAAGGGGATACACCGCGCACGTGGTTCCCCTCGTACGCATGGCGCGCCTTGCGTCACCGTAATTTCCGCCTGTTCGTGGGCGGCCAGTGTGTTTCGCTTGTCGGATCATGGATGACCCGCGTAGCCACGGGCTGGCTCATTTACCGTCTCAGCAACTCCGCGCTGCTGTTGGGCACAGTCGGCTTCGTGGGCCAACTTCCCTCCTTCCTGCTGGCTCCCGTGGCCGGGGTCTGGGTAGACCGTCTGAATCGGCGGCAGGTCCTCGTATGGACCCAGGCTCTCGCCATGGTCCATGCCCTCCTGCTGGCCGCCCTTACCTTCTCCGGCCACATAACGATCCAATGGATCCTCTGGCTGAGCGCCTTCCAGGGAGTCATCAACGCTTTCGACATGCCGGGCCGCCAGGCCTTTGTCGTGCAGATGGTGGAGGACCGCCGCGATCTCGGCAACGCCATCGCCATCAACTCGTCGATGTTCAACATGGCACGGCTCATCGGGCCCTCGCTCGCCGGCATCACGATCGCGGCCACGGGTGAGGCTTGGTGTTTCCTGATCGACGGCGTCAGTTACCTCGCCGTGATCGGCTCGCTCCTGGCGATGCGGGTGCGCGTGGAGCCGACCCAGCGCCAGGCCGGGTCTCTCCTCACCGAGTTGAAAGAGGGCTGGACTTACGTGGCCGGCTTCGTTCCCATCCGCACCATCCTGCTGCTGTTTGTCCTGATCAGCCTCATGGGTATGCCGTTTGTGGTCCTGATGCCGGTCTTCGCCGTCTCGGTCCTGCACGGAGATCCCCACACCTTAGGCACTCTCACCGCCGCCGTCGGAGTTGGCGCGCTGGTCTCGGCGATCTCGCTGGCGGCCCGCAAGAGTGTGCTGGGGCTCAGCCGCATGATTCCGATAGCGGCGGCTGCTTTCGGGTTAGGATTGATCGGCTTTGGCCTGTCGAGGGCCGTCTGGCTTTCCGTGGTGATGATGCTCGTCACCGGGTTCGGGATGGTTCAGGGCCTGGCGTCGAGCAACACGATCATCCAGACGGTTGTCCCCGAAGACAAGCGCGGCCGCGTGATGAGTTATTACACACTCGCCTTCATCGGGATGGTGCCCTTCGGCAACCTGCTGGCCGGGGTCATGGCGCACGCCATCGGCGCGCCGCTCACTGTGATTGTCAACGGCGCCGCCGTACTGGCCGGGGCGGCATGGTTCGTCTCGCAACGGCCGGCCTTGCGCCGTGGGATTCGTCCTATCTATGAACAGATGGGGCTCCTGCCCCAGAACGTCGTCCCCGTGATTGGCGACGGCGCCGAGAACTGAGCCCCCGGATCACTCCGTGCTGCCGGCTATGCCGGTTTCGGAACGCTGGATCCGATTTCCGGCGCGTGCTCCGGCGAATGGACCACCTTGATGCCGTACATCTGGCAGAACGCCTCGACGTCCCGGCGGTGGTTTCCATAGAAGACCACCTGGTGGAAACCCAACACGTCGCGCGCGTCTTCCACCCGGTCCATCGCAATTTCGAAATTCGTGCGGCAACCGCCGGCGGGCGGCGTGTCCACGTTGGCCACCACCTTGCCCGTGTCGAGGATCAACTCCGTCGGGCTCTTGAAGCGGACCAATGTGACGGGCTGGCCCTCGCGCCAGAGGACCTGGAGCGAAACGCCGATGTTCGATTCCGAATGCGAACGAAGGATGTAAGGCTCGGCGGGCTTGCCGAAACCGTCAAGCAGAGTCGGGCTGACGCAGTGCGCGGTGATCAACAGGTTCTTGACCGTTTCCGGAACCGGGTCGTTCATGAAACCGGGCTTGTCGAACAGGTAGCTGGTGAACATGAGCGAGATGGCGCCGAACACGTCGGCCTCGCACCCGTAAGTGATGCCGGCATCCTGGAACAGCGTCGCGGCCATGCAGGGCGGGGTCGGCATGACCTTTGTGTGAACCATGCCCAGACAGTCCGTGGTGAGGCCGTTCGACTGCTCTTCCCGCAGCAGGCGCTTGGCGGTCATGAACGAACGGGCCGCGTTGAGGGTATCCTTCTCGGAAGGCTCCACGATCTTCTTCGCCTGCCGGCGCATCCTGCGAGCAACTTCGCGAGCCTCGTCGGTCTCCGGCATTTTCGCGAAGAGTTCGTTCAGCGAGGAGCGCGGAATGCGGCGGATCCTGGTGCCGAGCACGTCCAGCGTCTCCTCCTTGCGCTCCTTGCCCGCCACAACCAGCAGGCGCGATTCGGCGAACTGCTTCTTGGCGCGAACCATGCGCATGGCCTGTTCGAGGGCACTGGTTTCGAGGCTGGAGATCACGTAGACGCCCGGCTGGCGGGAGATCTTGAGCACGTGGCCGGTGAAGGACATGCCGATGGGGGCGAAGATGATGGTGGGAACCCCTCCGCCGGTGGCGATCTTTTCAGCCATTTTCCAACTGGCCATGTGCTGGATCTGGACCAGGACGGCGTCGGGCTTTTCCGTCTGCACCTTGCGCACGTAAGCCTCTACGGCCTCAGGGGTCTCCAGCGCCGCGGGTTCCCGCTCCAGGCCGATCCCCAACCGGACGGCCGATTTGGCGATGAAGCCCGAATACTCCTTGTCCTTCCCCGCAACGTCGTACGAGGTGCCGGGCCAGCCGAGCCAATACGGCAACTTCTGGCGCACGACCACGTCCATGATGCGCACCTTCGGCTTGGGGCGGAACGACGCGAGGTCGATGTGCTCGCCCAAGCCTTTGGCGCCCGCGCCTTGGGCCCGCGCAAGCGAACTCAGGCCCGTAGCCGCCAACGCGGCCGCGGGAAGCATGCTGGCTCCATCAAGAAAGCACCGGCGTGACATGCCGCAGCATGAACAGCCGTTCGGTTTTGAAATTCCCTGCATGGTGAATCTCCGTTCGAAAGCTGACGTTCAACGAACCGGACGATTATATAACAACGGACGCAGCCGGCCGTGTCCCGGTCAACGACGATCGGATCGAATGGCGCAGCCGCGCGATCGAACGCCTCCGACCCAGCCGCCGGACCTCTGATGTATACTGATGGGCCGGAATGATAGCGGATATCGCGGTCGCATTAGCTAGCATTTTGCGGAAAAGCTGCCTCGTATGCTGTCTGGCACTACCGGTTGTCGCCCCGGCATTGGGCGGCGATGCGGCGTGGACGCGAATCGCGTCCAGCAACTTCGAACTATTCACTTCGGCCGGGGAAAAGCAGGGACGCGAAGCGATCCTCTATTTCGAGCGCGTCCAGGCGGTTTTCACGCAAATACTGAAGAGGCGGGACCTCACGCCCCTGCCGGTTCGCATTGTGTTGTTCTCCTCAAGGAAGGATTACGCGCCTTACCGGCCCAGAGAGTCTGCCGCCGCGTACTACATGAGCAGCCGCGACCGCGACTACATCGTCATGTGCGGCGCCGGCGTGGAAGAGTACCCCGTCGCCTTGCACGAATACACGCACCTGCTGATCCGGCACGGCAAGCAGAAGGTGCCGCTTTGGTTCAACGAAGGACTGGCGGAGTTGTACTCCAGCCTGAAACCACAGGGAGGCCGGGCCATGATCGGATCACTCCCGCCGGGCCGCATGACGACGCTCCGGCGAGAGAAGTGGATTCCAGTGCCTAAGCTCGTAACATTGGAACAAGACGCGCCGGAGTATACCGACAAGCAGCGGGCGGCCGTGTTTTACGCCGAGAGCTGGGCGTTCGCGCACATGCTGGTGCTGCAGGACAACTACCGCCAGGAACTGCCGCGGTTGATGAAAGCTCTGGGCGAGGGCAAGACGCCGGCGGAGGCTTTCCAGACTGTTTACAGACTCTCGCTCGAGCAACTGGACAAGGTTCTGAAGAGTTACGTGTACGGGGACCGGTTCAACGCCGGCTTCTTCAATGCACAATTCGGGAAGACAAGCCAGGAATTGACAGTAACCAGGCTCACGTCCTATGAGAGCGACATCATCCTTTCGGACCTGCTGACAGGGCTCGGCAAGTATGAGGATGCAGCGCGCATGTACGAATCGCTCGCCCGGCAACAGCCGAACCGGGCGGAAGCGGAGCAAGGCATGGCCTACCTTGCGTTGCGCAAGGGCGACCGCGAAATGGCACTGAGGCACTTCGAACGCGCCGTCTCCCTGGATTCGAACAATCCGCAACTCTATCGCGATTATGCCGGCATTCTCGAACAATCGGGCGTTCGAGACCGAGAACTCCAGATGGTTCTGGAAAAAGCGTTGAGCCTGGATCCCGGCTCAGTGGATACGCGCATGCGGTTGGCGCGGCATTTTCTCCGTAACGAGCAGTTCTCGCAGGCCCTCGCCCATTACCAGCAAATCAAGCAACTGAACGAGGAGCAGGCCGACGCCTACTTCGAGGGTCTCTTCGTCGCCTGCTATCGTGCCGGGGAGAAGACTTGCGCCCGCGCGGCCGCGTCGCAGATGCGCGTACGAGCCTCCACGCCGAGCGAGATCCTGGCGGCCGAGAGAAGACTCAAGCTGATCGACCGGCCAATTCAAACCGGCTACACGGTTGTCGAGGACGAGCCGCCCGTGCAGCGGCGCGCAACTTCCGGTGAGAACGTCCCGCAAGAACAAGCCCGCACTGCGACGTTGAAAGACCAGGGTTGGGGCCTTGCTGTAACGGGCCAGCTTGAAAAGCTCGACTGCGGGACGGTCCCCGCGCGCGTGGTGGTGTCCATAGACGGCAAGCCGGCGGAGTTCGTGATCGATGGCAACTCAGGACTGCAACTTGATGGATTCGGCGCGGACACCGTGGAACTGGAATGCGGGCCGCTCAAATCCGCGCAGGTGTCGATCACTTTCCGCGTCGATGAGAACACAACTCCGCCAACCAGGGTGGTTCGTTCCATTCGAGTCCTACGGAAGCCTTGATTCGTCGCGCACCCGCGATAAACTAAGATTGCCGCCACGGGCGTGAGTTCGCCGCCCCATTTCATGACCGCGATCACCGACGACAAGAAACGAATCATTCAAGAGCAACTCGACCGCATCCTTGCGAGTGCCGCATTCTCCGGTTCGGAACGGCACCGGCGATTTCTCCGCTTCGTCGTGGAACAGGCGCTGGCCGGTGAAACCGACAAGCTGAACGAATTCGTGCTCGGCTTCGAGGTCTTCGACAAGAAGGACTCGTTCGACCCGCGCATCGATTCCATCGTTCGCGTAGAGGCTCGCCGCTTGCGGGAGCGCCTGAAGAAGTATTACGGGGAAGAAGGCCGGAACGACCCGCT
Source organism: uncultured Solibacteraceae bacterium (assembly GCA_964561215.1). Lineage (GTDB taxonomy): Bacteria > Acidobacteriota > Terriglobia > Bryobacterales > Bryobacteraceae > JAJFUV01. The sequence continues at coordinate 21,890 of CAZLOS010000043.1, forward strand.
CGTCATTACATTGCGCCCGCGCAGCTTCGCGCCGGAATTCGAGGAGGCGTCCGCTCATGTCGAGACGCTCAAGAGCCGGTTTCTCTCCCGCCGGATTGTATTCGGTGCCCTGGCGGTTCTCGTCCTCGGCGGCGCGATCACGGCGGGAGTCGTGATGTTGCGCAAGCGCTCCTCCCGGACGGAGGCGCCCCGGCCGGCATCCGTGATCGTTCTGCCGTTCCAGTCGCTGTCGCCGCAATCGGAACAGGAACTCCTCGGTGACGCCGTGGCGGATTCGATCATCACCGGGCTCACCGGCATTCCCGGTCTTCGCGTAATCTCCCGCGCCTCGGGCCGGCAGGTTCAGGAATCCGGCCGCTCGCCGTACGAGTATGCCGCTGAACTCAATGTGGACTACATCATCGAAGGAACGGTGCGCGCGACCGGGTCCAAGATTGTGATTTCGGCGAAAATGACCGACACGCGCACGCAATCTTACGTCTGGGCCGAGACTCGCGAAACCGACCGGAATTCGTTCACGGGACTGGAGCGTGAGTTGGCGCGCGCGGTGGCCTCGCGCATCCGCGTTCCCATGCCGGCGGGCGGCCGCTTGATCCGCCGCGCGGCGACCCCCGAAGCCTACGGCGCCTTCCTGCAAGGGCAATATTACTGGTACGAGTGGGAACGGGGCAGCGTCGAGAAGAGCATCGCAGCTTTCGAAAAGTGCATTGCCGGCGATCCGAACTATGCACCGGCATGGGCGTGGCTGGCGCAGAGCTATCAGTTGCTGATCATGCGCAGCGACGGCCGGGACGCCGCCATTATCGCCAAGGGCCGAAAAGCGGCGATGAAGGCTTTGGAACTCGACGATCAGCTCGGCGAAGCGCAAGCCGCCGTCGGCACATACGAGGCGCTGGATTGGAACTGGGCGAGCGCTCAACAGAAGTTCCGGCGGGCGATCGAGTTGAATCCGGATTGGGCGCAGGGCCACCTGATGTATGCCCTGATGTACCTCGTCCCTACCGGGCAACTTCGGGAAGCCTTGGGGGAGGTGTTGAGGGCGCACGAACTCGACCCGCTGACCCGCACCACCCGCTCCATCCTGACCGAAGTTCAGTACTTTAACCGGGAGTACACGCGCGTCATCCCGGAGAGCGCGGAGCCGAGCAAATCGGTCCCCAGACGCGGACCCGGCGAGCGCGCCTACCTCCTGTCGCTGAGCCTGACGGGACAGGGCCGGCGGGCTTTGAGCGAAATGAGTTCGTCCGAAGCAAAGATCCCGGATCAATCACCCGCATTCGGCGTCTACGGCTATCTCCTGGCGAGACATGGAGATAGTGGACAGGCTCGCGCGATCCTCAACCGCCTTCGCCAGCAATCGGCAAAGTCCTATGTATCCCCGCTTTCGATGGCGATGATCAGCCTGGGCCTTGGAGATACGGACGAAACCTTCCGCCAGCTCCGGGCGAGCGTCGCCAGGCACCAGCCTGCGGTGGTGATGCTCGCCGCGGACCCGGTTTTCGACCCGTTGCGCCAGGATGCGCGCTACCGGGAGCTTCTCCGCCAGATGGGTCTAAGTCTTTGAAATTATTCAACGTGTCACGTTACGTTACCTGATTGTCTCCGGTTGTCTCTCGCGTACGCGGGCTCCAGGGTTCGATTCTGGAGTCGCGAGATGCAAGCGATGAGACGAAACGCCATACAACGTACGGCAGCGATTCTGATAGGGCTTCCCATCCTGTTCTCTTCCGGCTGCGCCGGGCGCCGGATAGAGTACAGGCCACCCACGTCCACCCCGCTGGCCCAGGCTGCAAACTGGAATACTCCCCTGGAAGGCGGCGCCACGGACAAGCCCGCCGGCGACGCAACCCTTTCCCGTTGGTGGGCGACCTTGGGCGACCCCGTTCTGACGTCTTTGGAAGAACGCGCGGTGAAAGGGAACCTCGACCTGCGCCAGGCGGAAGCCAAGGTCCGGCAGGCGCGCGCCCTGAAGGGAGCTGTCGAAACCGACCGGCTCCCAACAGTCACTGCTTCAGGCAGTGCGGCGGGAAACCGGAGTAGTTCGCGGCTCGGCTCGGGCGAACTCGCGCAATCGTATACGGCCGGCGTCGACGCCAGTTGGGAACCGGATTTTTACAAGCGCATTCGCCAGTCGATCGAGGCGTACGGAGCGGACGTGGAAGCCGCCCAGGAGGACCTCCGGGGCGTGCTGGTGAGCCTCACGGCCGAGGTCGCGTTGGACTACGTGGACGTGAGGTCCTATCAGTCCCAGCTCGCCATCACCAAGTCCAATCTGAAGGCACAGCAGGAAACTTACGACCTGACTGTGGCGCGTTACGAGAGCGGCCTGGCGACGAAGTTGGACGTCGAGCAGGCGCGATTGAACGTGGAATCGACGCGCGCGAGCATTCCCACGCTGGAAGCGTCCTTGCGGAAATCCGCCAACGCCCTCGCCGTCCTGCTCGGCGAGAAGCCGGGAGCGATCGACAGCGAATTGGCCGAGGTCAAGCCGGTGCCGGTGATCCCCGTGGAAGTCGCTGTGGGAATGCCCGCCGACCTGGTGCGCCGGCGCCCGGACATTCGCAGCGCGGAGCGCCAGGTGGCCGCGCAGACCGCCCGGGTGGGCGTGGCGCAAGCGGACCTCTATCCGAGCTTCAAACTGAGCGGGAACCTGGGCCTCACTTCGATCACGATTGCCAACCTGTTCACGCCGGGCGGATTGGCCGGCAGCCTGGCGGGATCGGTCCAGCACACGGTTTTCAATCGCCGCAAGATTCGCGAGCAGATCAAAGTGCAGGACGCGCTGCTCGATCAGCAATTGGTTTCGTATGAAAGCACCGTGCTCGGCGCGCTGCAGGATGTGGAAAACGCGCTGAGCGACTTCGCCAAGGAGCAGGTGCGGCGCAAGTCCCTGGCCGAGGCGGCCGCTTCGGCGCAACAGGCGTTGACGCTTTCGCGCGGCCTGTACAGCGCCGGCCTGAAGGATTTTCTTACCGTTCTGGACGCGCAGCGTTCCTTGCTGAGTTTACAGACTCAACTGGCGCAGAGCGACGCCTCGATTACAGCCAACCTGGTCCGCCTATACAAGGCGCTGGGCGGAGGGTGGAGCTAGACATTGACGACGAAGGAGGAGAAGGACATGGACATTCAAACGAAACTAGGCATCATCCCAAATGGACGGCGGTGGAGGAAGTGGGCTTTCTGGCTTGTAGTCGTGCTCTCGGCCGGGTTCGGAGCCGCCATGCTCGGAAAATACCGGGCAGCGGCCGCCGAAGCGCCCACGCGCTACCGCACCGCGGAGGCGCGCATCGGGGATCTGACGGTGCTGGTAACCGCCACGGGCCAACTGCAGCCGATCAAGGAGGTCGAGGTGGGCAGCGAGGTGTCGGGCATCATCGACACGGTTCTGGTGGACTACAACGATTACGTGAAGGCCGGCCAGGTGCTGGCCCGGGTGAACACGGAAAAACTGGACGCCCAGGTGCGGCAGGACAAAGCGCAGCTTGAAACGGCACGCGCCAAAGTCGATGACGCCAAGGTCACGCGGGAGGAGACCGACAAATCTTACAAGCGCATCATGGAAGCGCGTGAGCGCTCCAAGGGGCAGCTGCCCTCCAAACAGGAACTGGATACGGCTCAAGCGGCCTTCGATCGCGCCAAGGTGGCCGTGGTGAGCGCGCAGGCGGCGGTGACGCAGGCCGAGGCCACACTCTCCATGGATCAAACCAACGTGAGCAAGGCCGTCATCAAGTCTCCGGTGAACGGCGTCGTGCTGTCGCGCAAAGTTGAACCGGGCCAGACCATCGCGGCCTCCTTCACCACGCCGACCATGTTCGTGCTGGCCGAAGATCTTCGGAAGATGAAGCTCCAGGTCAACATCGACGAGGCCGACGTGGGCCAGGTCAAAATGGGACAAAAGGTCTCTTTCACCGTAGACGCGTTCCCGGGCCGGCCCTTCCCCGGCAAGATCACCCAGTTGCGGTATGAATCGACGACCACCAATAACGTGGTGACCTACCTGGCCGAGATTTCCGTGGACAACCACGAAATGCTGCTGCGGCCGGGCATGACCGCCACGGCCAGCATCAGGGTGCAGGATGTGAAGAACGCCCTGCTGGTGCCGAACGTGGCGCTGCGGTTCACGCCCACCGCCGTGAGCAAACCGGCCGACGAGCGCAGTTGGTTCCGCAAGATCATGCCCGGCCCGCCGCCGAGGTCCACCAAGGCCACGACAAACGAAGACGACGCCGCGCATTTGGGATCGCGCGTGTACGTGCTCCGCGATCAACAGCCGGTTGCCTTGGCGGTCAAGACCGGCGTGACCAACGGCAAGGTAACCGAAGTATTGAGCGGATCGATCGCACCGGGCGTTCCCTTGGTGATTGAAGCGATGAAGGCGGAAAAATGAACACCGAACAGGCAAACCCGGCGGAAGCCGTGATGGAGTTTCGCGGCGTGACGAAGGTCTACGGAGAGGCGGAGTCGGCGGTGGCGGCGCTGGCCGGGGTGGACTTTCGCATCGACCAGGGCGAGTTCGTCGCCATCATGGGGCCGAGCGGTTCCGGCAAGTCGACGTGCATGAACATCCTCGGATGCCTGGACACGCCCACCGGCGGAGCGTATCTCTTCAAGGGCGTGGACGCGGGCCGTTTAAGCCGCAAGCAGCGCGCGCGCCTGCGCCGCTATTACCTGGGTTTTGTTTTCCAGGGATTCAACCTGCTGGCCCGCACCTCGGCGATCGAGAACGTGGAACTCCCCCTGATCTACCGCGGCACCAAAGCCCGCGAGCGGCGTGAGCGCGCCCAGCGTGCGCTCGAACTGGTCGGGCTGAAAGGCCGGGAGGACCACACGCCGGCGGAGCTTTCCGGCGGCCAGCAACAGCGCGTGGCGATCGCCCGCGCCATGGTGACGGACCCGGCCGTGCTGCTCGCCGACGAGCCCACGGGAAACCTGGATTCGGCGCGCAGCGAGGAAATCATGGAACTGCTGACCAGGCTCAACCGGGAGCAGGGCATCACCATCGCCATGGTCACGCACGAGCCGGATATGGCCGCGTATGCGGGCCGAAGAATCCTGTTTCATGACGGTCTGGTGGCCTCCGATATAAGGACCACACCAAAGGGACGCTGAAGGAGAGAGCTATGCAGTGGAATGCCATCACACTCGCGCTGGCGGCGATCCGCCGGAACCTGATGAGGAGTTCGCTCACCGTGCTCGGCATCGTGATCGGCGTGGCGGCGGTCATTGTCATGGTGACGCTGGGCAATGGAGCCACGGCGCGCGTCACCAGCGAGATTTCGAGCCTCGGCACCAACATGCTGATGGTGATGCCGGGCCAGGAGCGGTTCGGCATGGGCGGCGGCATGCGCGAGCAGGCCCGGCTGTTCGACGCCTCCGACATGGAAGCGCTGCGCGACGAGGTGCCCGGCGTCAGCGTGGTGGCCCCGACCGCCTCGAAGTCGATGCAGGTCATCTACGGAAACACGAACTGGTCGACCTCTGTGTACGGTACCAACAACGAGTACATGAAGGTGCGGAACTGGCCCATCGCTAGCGGGCGCGATTTCAGCGACGCGGAACTGACCGCCGGAGGAGCGGTCTGCATCATAGGTGCGACGGTTCGCAAAGAGCTATTCGGGGAACAGGACCCGGTTGGATCCAACGTGCGCCTGCAAGCCATTTCCTGCCAGGTGATCGCCGTGCTGCAGACGAAGGGACAATCCGGCATGGGCATGGATCAGGACGACCTGGTGCTCACCCCGCTGCGCATGTTCCAGCGCCGCATCTCCGGCAATCGCGACCGTTACATCAGCGGCCTGCTGGTGGGAACCCACGCAAGTTCGGACTCGTCCAAGGTCCGGGCCGACGTGGAACTTCTGCTGCGGCAGCGCCGGAAGATCCAGCCGGGCGATGACGACGACTTCATGGTGCGGGACCCGCAGGAATTGATCAGCACGCTGACCGGGACCACCAAGCTGCTCACCATGCTGTTGGGCGCGGTGGCGGCGGTGAGCCTGCTGGTAGGCGGCATCGGCATCATGAACATCATGCTGGTATCCGTTACCGAGCGCACCCGGGAGATCGGGATACGCCTGGCCATCGGCGCCTTCGAGCAGGACGTGATGACGCAGTTTCTGGTGGAGGCGGTGGTACTCAGTTCGCTGGGTGGCCTGATGGGCGTCACGGTGGGACTGGCCGCTTCGTATATCGGCGCTCAGGCTCTGGAAGTCGCTTTCCTGCCCGACGTCAGGATTATCGTGGTTTCGTGCTTGTTTTCGGCGTTCGTCGGCATACTGTTCGGCTTCTTCCCGGCGCGCAAGGCCGCGCAACTGGACCCGATCGAAGCGCTGAGGCACGAGTAGGCGCGGCGTCCGGCACACTCCGATACGCTAGAATGACTGGGTAAGACCGTCGAGGAATCGGCGCCACAGCATGGAACAGCCTGACATTCAAATGAAGTCCGAATCCCCGCTGGCGCGGGCGCTGGAAGAGTTCGCCGGCCTGGCCCGCGAGCAGGTGGAAGCCGCCTGGGACGTCCAGATCGCGCGCATCCAGGAGTTGCTCGCCGCGGGCTGGCGCGAAGAGATCGACCGGATCGTCTCGGAACGTTTCAAGGATCTTTCCGGACGCATGGCCGAGGAGTGCGAAGCGGCTGTGCGCACGCGTGTCGCGGCGGAGATGTCGGCGGCGTTGCCGGCCGCCTGCGACGCCTCGCGCCGCCAGTTCAGCGAACAGTTGAACCTGGCCGTGCGCCGCATCGCCCAAGCCGCCAGCATTGAGGAGTGGGCCGCGGCGTTGCTCGACGCCACGGCCGCGTTCCGCGAGCGGGCTGTAGTTTTCACGTTGACGGGCCGCGAACTGAAGGCCGTAGGCGTGCAGGGTGTACCGGACGCCGAGACCTCGGCAAGGTTGCTGGCCGCCCAAGTGGCGCTGGCCGACGCGCCGGCTTTCGCGCAGGCGGTAGAGACCCAGGAGACGGTGGTGGCCATGCGTTCGGCGGGTGAGTTCTCACCGGCCGTGGCGGCGGAGTTGGGAGCGGACGAGGAAGCGCGCGCGCATGTGGTTCCGCTTTGCGGCCGGCAGCGTGTGCTGGGAGCGATCTACGCCGATGGCGATGCGGAGCACATGGATGCGAGCGCCATCGAGATGTTCGCCGCGATAGCGGCGTCCGCGCTGGACGGACTGCTGGCCCGGTCGCTGACCGGCCCGGGAGCGCTCGTGTCGATCTCCGCCCACGGCGCGGGGGCCGCGTCCGCGGCGCCCGCCTGGGATGCGCTGTCCAAGTCGGACCAGGAACTGCACTCGCGCGCGCAGCGGTTCGCGCGCGTGCAGGTGGCCGAGATGCGGCTCTACAAGTCGCGCCAGGTGCGCGCCGGCCGCGCGGACGGCAATCTTTACGGCGCGTTGAGACAGGAGATCGACAACGCGCGCGAGGCGTTCCGCCGTGAGTTCTTCTCCGCGACGCCGACTATGGTCGACTATCTCCATCAGGAATTGGTACGTTCCCTTTCGAATGATGATCCCAGCCTGCTTGGTCCGGACTATCCGGGCCCTCTCGCTTAGCATATTGCTGCTAAGCGCTGCCTCGTTCTGTTCCCCGGCGAGAGGAGCCGCTGTGCACGCGGTGTCCGATCTCAAGGCCGGCGTGGACGCGTGCGAAAAGGGCGATTACACGGCGGGGGTGCGCCGTCTGCGCTCCTTCGCCAGGCAATCGCCAAAGCTGGCCGATTACGCGGACTACGAGGCGGCGGTGTGTCTGGTGGCAGACGCGCGGTGGGACGAGGCCGTCAACACGCTCTCTCCGGTGTGGCGGACCACGCCGCCGTCGCCCCTGGCAGGAAAGGCGGCCGCGCTGGCCGCTGAGGCGCACTTGAAGTCTGGAAGCCCGGCCAAGGCGCGCGAGACTTTGCGGGCGCATTGGAGCGAATTGGAGCAGCCCGACGGGGAGATGCTGCTGGCGAAGAGCTTCGACGCGCAGGGCGACGGCGCCAGCGCCGCCGTGCATTACCAGAGGGTGTATTTCGGCTATCCGGAAACCCCGGCCGAAAAGGAAGCGGACAGGGCTCTGAACCGCCTGCGCGATCAACTGGGCGATAAATACCCGCCGGTGCTTCCCCCGGACGTGTTCGAACGGGGGGACCGGCTCATCAAGGCCAAGGACTACGGCCGGGCGCGCCAGGAACTGAATGCCTGGGCCGCGCAATTCGCCGGAGAGGATCGCGAACTGGCCAGGGTGCGCGCGGACGCGGCCGGTTTTCTGGCCGGGGATACCCGTGAGGCTTGCGAGGCCTTGCGCACGCTGAAGGTGGCGGGCGACGAGGCGGACGCCGAGCGGCTCTATCGCGTGGCGGAGTGCGCGCGCCGCGAGGACTCCGACGAGGCCCTCGCCGGCGCGCTGAACGCTCTCGAACGAAACCATGCGCAGTCCCAGTGGCGCCTGAAAGCCCTGGTGAGCGCGGGTAACCGCCACCTGGTCCGCAACGAACCGGAGCGCTACGCGCCGTACTTCCGCTCTTGTTACACGTCGTTCCCGGACTCGACGGAGGCGGCGTATTGCCATTGGAAGGTGGCCTGGAGCCTGCACCTCGGCCGTCGCGGGGAGGCTGCCGACATGCTGCGCGAGCACCTAGCAAAGTTCCCGGCTTCCGATCACGCACCCGCAGCCCTCTACTTCCTGGCGCGCTCGGCGGAAACCTCCGGCGATGCCGGCGCGGCCAAGGCCCTGTACCTGAAGCTGGGCGCGGCGTTCCCGGCCTCTTACTACCGGATACAGGCGGACAAGAGGCTGCGGGAAGCGGCGGTTTCACGCGCCGCCGCATCGTCTGTGGCCACCGCTCCTTTCGAGCACCTGACCTCGCCGAGGCCGAATCCCCTGCCGAGCTTCAAGCCCGAAGCCGCCTCCCTGGCCCGCATCGGGCGGGCGCATCTGCTCGTTGAGGCGGGCTTCCCGAAATGGGCGGAGAATGAGTTGCGCTACGGCGCGCGCAACGGACAAGCCTTTGTACTGGCCATGGAGATGGCCCGTACCGCCGCGCGGCGCAACGAGCCGTCGCAAAGCATCAACTATATCAAGGCATTTGCGCAAGGCTACCTGACATTGTCGTTCGAAGATGCTCCGGCGGAATTCTGGCGCCTGGCGTATCCCCTCCCGTACCGGGCGTTGATCCAACGCTATGCCACGGCCAACAAGCTCGACATGAATGTTCTGGCGGCCCTGATCCGCCAGGAGTCGGTTTTCGACGCCAAAGCCGTCAGCCGCTCGAATGCCATGGGGCTCACGCAAGTGATGCCGGCCACGGGAAAGCAGTTGGCCCGCAAGTTTGGCATCCGCCGTTTTCGCAATGAGATGCTGCACCGTCCGGACGTGAACCTGAGGCTCGGAGCCTATTACCTGCGCGCGACGCTCGACCAGTTCGACGGCCGCCTGGAGCCGGCGCTGGCGGCATACAATGCCGGCGCAAGCCGGGTCCGCGGTTGGCTCGGCTCGAGCGAGTTCCGCGAACCGGCCGAGTTTGTCGAATCCATCCCGTTCTCAGAAACGAACCACTACGTGCGGATCGTGATGCACAACGCTGAGGCCTACCGCGCGATTTATGGGCGTCCGGCGGCGCCGGCGAAAGCTGTGCGGAAAGCAACCACCAAGCAGCCAGCGAAGGCCGTGAGGAAGGCAAAAGCCAAGAAGCCGGCGAAAGCCGCGCAAAAGATAAAGGCGAAGAAAAAGAAACACATTCGCAGGTGACGGAATTGCTTTTGCCTGGCTTGGGCGCAAACACCCACAAAACAATAGGCTTTGGTGCGGATGCCAGCAGATGAGGGACACAGGGGTTGAGTCTGGCTCTGCTATACTGGAGTCAGGGCATATCCAGCCGGTATGAACTCCCGATTTAGGTTCTTATTCGTGGCAGCTTCCGCGATGCTCGCGTTGCTGCTCCTGGTGGGCAGTGTCATGGGGGGAAGCACCCCCCAGGAAGGCCCTTACAAACACCTGGCGGTCTTCACCGAGGTTCTTTCCCGTATCAAGAGCGAATACGTGGAAGAGCCGGACATGAAGAGCGTCACCCTGGGCGCGCTGAACGGTCTGCTCGAGGCCGTCGATCCGTGCGCCAGCTATCTGAGCGCCGATCAATACAAGGCATATCTGAAGGACCAGCAATCCGCGAAAGCCGACGTCGGACTGGTACTGGCCCGCCGCTACGGCTACGTGGGCATCGTCGACGCCATCGCCGGTTCTCCAGCGGCCAAGGCCGGGCTGACCACCGGCGACGTGTTGGAAGCCATCCAGGGCGTCTCGACGCGCGACATGCCTTTGGCTTACGCCGAGCAACTGTTGCGCGGCAACGCAGGCAGCAGCGTGGAAATATCGGTGTTGCGGGTGCGCAAACCGGAGCCCCAAAAGATCACGCTGGTGCGGGCCAAGCTCGAGTATCCGGCGGTAGCGACGAAGATGTTGGCAGGCCAGATCGGGTACATCGAGGCTGAGAGCCTGGCCGGCACGCGGCAGGCGGAAGTTGTACAGGCCGCGAAGGCCCTGGAACAACAGGGCGCCAAGAAGCTGATCCTGGACCTGCGCCATGATGCGACCGGGACGCCGGACGATGGTGTCGCCGTGGCCAATGCGTTCATGGATAAGGGACTGATCACGTACTTGCAAGGACAGAAGTACCCGCGCAAGAACTTCGAAGCGGATCCGGCCAAGACGATTAGCCGGCTGCCCCTGGCCGTGTTGACGAACCGGGGCACGGCGGGTGGAGCCGAAGTGGCCGCCGCCGCGCTGTTGGATTCCAAGCGCGCGCAGGTGATCGGCGAACGGACTTACGGCTACGCGGCGTTCCGCCGCGCGGTAACGGTGGAGGATGGTTCGGCGATCATCCTGGCGGTGGCAAAGTATTTTTCTCCTTCCGGCAAGGCCATTCAGGATACGGGCGTGGTTCCCTCGGTTCTGTCAGTTGAAGCCGAACCGTACGTCGACCTGGATGAGGAGGAGGGCGTGCCAGACAAGCCTGAAAAGCCGGAGTCTGCGAAACCAACCGAAGAGGATCCCGTTGTGAAGAGGGCAATTGAGGTGCTCAACGGTAGTCCGGTGCAGAGTGCCGCGAGTCCGGCGAGAACCCAGGGTTCCCCGGTCGTGCCCGACCCATTTCACAAGCCGCGGTTGTAGCGGCGGAAAGGATCTATTTAGAAATGCCGTTGTATGAGTATAAGTGCAAGTCCTGTGGAGCCGTCTTTGATGTGCGACAGAAGTTCTCGGACGCTCCCCTGACTACGCACAAAGGATGTGGTGGCGAGGTGGAGAGGGTGATCTGCGCTCCCGCGCTGCAATTCAAGGGTACGGGTTGGTACTGCACCGACTACGCCCACAAGGGTTGCAGCCCGGCTAACGGGCCGGAACACCATTCCCACAGCGCTTCCACCCAGGTGCCGGTGCCCGCAACCAAGAAGTCCGAGCCGGCGCCCGCTTCAAAGTCCTAGTCCCGAGCGCTGCTCGACCAACCTCGCGACAAACAGTGCGATGAGTGCGGCCGCCAGGCCCGCAAATGCGTCGGCGGCGTAATGATAGCGGCCATATACGGTTGCCGTCGCGATCAGCACAGCGAGGACCAGGAGAAACCTGCCGGTCCATTTGTGCTCCGGCAGGATTCGCAGCATTCCAAATGCCGCCGAAAATGCGCCCGAAACGTGCGCGCTGGGAAACACGCTGGTGTGAATGCCGTACCCGCCCAAAATCCACCAGTTGAAGCGCCGGAACACGGTTTCCACGGCCGGGAAATCCGCGCCGGGGAAGACCGTACGGGGCGGTTCCGACGGAAAATACGGGAACAAGCCGTAAGCCAGATAGATCCCCACAAGAAACTGGAACAGGAAGCGATCCACTCTCCGGCGCTCCTTGTATATGTACAGCATGGCGACTGAGAATGCGGCCGTCGTGTAAACCAGCGAGTACGAGACCTCCAGGAGGGAGGGCAGCACGGTGCCGGTCGATTCGATCAATCCTTTCAGCCCCATCCGGTACAACAGGAACCTGTCCCACGTCACCCAGATCTGCTCGAAATCGTAGGTGTGGGACGCAGGGGCGAACCACCCCATCTGGCGGTAAGCCAGCAGCATGAGCGGGGCCGGGTACCAGTCGCGCACGATGCTGAAGAATTCGCTCCCGCGCAAGGATTCGGCCCAGCGCAACAGGAAGCACCCACCGATGACCAAGGCATTGACACAAACCGCGGTGCCGGCAACGGAAGGGCGCACGGGCAGCAGGCAAGCCAGAATGGACGTGTAGACGAAGTAGATTATGATGACCCATTCCGAACGGCGCAGAACCATCTCTAGATGATACGTTAGAGTATTGTCCGGAGGATTCATGCATACTACACGACGCAGTTTTCTCGCCGCTTCGAGCGCCGCCGGCATGGCGCCGGCGGCCTCCTTCAAAACGTTCGCCGCCAACGACCGCATCCGCGTGGCCCTGATTGGCGCGGGCGGCATGGGATCGAGCGATCTCGCGAGCGCCCTGCGCTGCCCCGGTGTGGAAGTGGCCGCCGCGGCGGACGTCTACCAAGGCAGGCTCGACCGCATCAAGGAAGCTTACGGCAGCAACGTTTTCACGACGCGGGATTACCGCGAAGTCCTGGCGCGCGCCGACGTCGACGCCGTGATCATAGCCACCCCCGACCACTGGCATTCGCGCATCACCATCGACGCGCTGAACGCGGGCAAGGACGTGTATTGCGAAAAGCCCATGGTGCAGAAAGTGGAACAGGGCATCGCGGTGGTGGAAGCGCAGAAGCGGACCGGCCGACTGCTCCAGGTGGGCAGCCAATACGTGAGTTCGCTCATCTATCACAAGGCCAAGCAACTGCTGAAAGAAGGCGCCATCGGGCGGCTGAACATGGTGGAAGGGTGGGTCGACCGCAACACCGCGCTGGGCGCGTGGCAGTACAACATTCCGCCAAATGCCAACGAAGGCGAAATCGATTGGGACCGTTTCCTGGGCAACGCACCCAAGCGGCCCTTCGAGCCGATCCGCCTGTTTCGATGGCGCAATTACAGCGACTACGGCACGGGCGTGGCCGGCGATCTGTTCGTGCACCTGCTGAGCGGTTTGCACTTCGCCACCAGTTCGATCGGTCCCACGAAGATTTATGCCAGCGGTGGTCTGCGGCGCTGGAAGGACGGACGCGACGCGGCCGACGTCATGCTCGCATTGATCGAATATCCCGAGCGGCCCGAACATCCCGAATTCACATTCATGTTGCGCGTGAACCTTACGAACGGCGGAAACTCGGACGGTTTCGGATTCCGTTTCACCGGCGACGAAGGCGTCATGAGCTGTGGCAGCACGGTCACAGTCACCAAGGCCGCGCGGGAACTCGAGCCGGGGACCATGGCAGGAGCCTTCTCGAAGAAAGTGCGGGAAGAGATCCTAAGCGAGTATCGCGCGAAGTATCCCGAACGGAAGCCGTCGGTCGAAGGGATGAATGCCCACGGCGACCAGATCTTCGACCTGCCGCCGCGCTACGACGCGCACCAGGAACATCACCGCACGTTCTGGAATGCCGTGCGCAACCGCACAAGCGTGGTGGAGGATTCGACCTTCGGCCTGCGCGCCGCCGGTCCGGCGCTGCTGAGTCTCAGCAGTTTCAACGAAAACCGCGCGTACAAGTGGGATCCGCAGGCGATGAAGGTGATCTGATCCCTTCAGTGCATCAACGCCGAAGCAATTCTCAGCGGCTGCCGGCCTTCTTCAGCCCGAGGGCTTCGTTCATGGCGCCCTGGCGGTAGCCTTCCAGGTCCAGTGTGACGTAGTGGAAGCCTAGCGGCTTGAAGATGGCGGTGAACTGGTTCGCCTTCTCCAGAGTCATGGCCCGCTCGATTTCGTCGGGGGCGATTTCCAGGCGCACCAGGTCGCCGTGGAAGCGCACGCGGAACTGACGGAACCCGAGCGCACGTATGGCTTCCTCCCCGGTCTCCACCTTCTTCACGTTCTCGATGGTTACGGGCGTTCCGTAAGGGATGCGCGAAGCCAGGCAGGCCGACGCGGGCCTGTCCCAGGTGGGCAGGCCCGCCAGCCGCGACAGTTCGCGGATCTCCGCCTTGGTGAGCCCCGCTTCTACCAGCGGCGCCTTGGCCTGGTGAATCTTGGCGGCGTTCTGCCCCGGCCTGTAGTCGCCGAGGTCGTCCTTGTTCACGCCATAGATGACATGCGGAATGCCGCGCTCGCGGCCCACCTGCTCAAGACGCGTGAACATCTCGTCCTTGCAGTGGAAGCAGCGGTCGGCCTCGTTGCGGGCGTAGTCCGGGTTGTCGAACTCGTAGGTCTCGACGTACTCATGCCGGATGTTGAAGCGTTTCGCGAACTCCTCGGCGGCGCGCTTGTGCGAGGCCGGGATGGAGGGCGAGTCCGCCGTGATAGCCAAGGCGTCTTCGCCCAACACCTTATTGGCAGCCCAAGCCAGGTAAGCCGAATCGGTCCCGCCCGAATAGGCTACAATGACGCGGCCAAGCTCGCCAAGCGACGCGAACAAGCGCTCCTGCTTGGCGCGCAGCTTGGCCGTATCGATGATAGTCGTGGTAGCAAGTCCCAAACCGAGTCCCCTGCTACGATTATAGCGGCAGGCTCTCCTGCCCGTTCCCGTTGCCGGCTTCTCCGTTCCCCGAATCCGGGATGACGCAGGCCGCGGCCACGGTGTCGCCTTCCTCCATGCTCACCAGGCGCACGCCTTGCGTGGAGCGTCCGACCTGACGGATATCGGCGCTCTCGATGCGGATGATCTTCCCGTCCTTGGTGATGATCATCAAGTCGGTGTCATCCTTCACGGAGAGGATGGCGATCACGTTTCCGACGCGGGAGGTGGTCTTCATGTTGATGACACCCTTGCCGCCGCGTGCGGTGAGCCGGTAACTGTCGAGCTTGGTCCGCTTGCCGTAGCCCTTCTCGGACACCGACAGGATCAGGCCCTCCTGCTCGACGATTTCCATGCCGATCAGGTAATCGCCTCCGGTGAGCGTCATGGAGCGCACGCCCCGAGCGGGGCGTCCCATGGCGCGCACCTCGGTTTCGGAGAAACGGATGGCCTTGCCTTGGCTCGATGCCAGGAAGATGAAGTTGTCCCCGCGCGTCAGGCCGGCCCCGATCAACTCGTCGCCCTCGTCGAGGGAGATCGCGATAATGCCGCGCGACATCGGGTTATCGAACTCCGAAAGCTGGCATTTCTTGATGACGCCGCAGCGGGTGGCCATGACGATGAACTGGTCCTGCACGAACTCGCGCACCGGCAGGAAGCCCTTCACCTGCTCGTCGGGCTGCAGGTTGATGAGGCTTGAAATGTTCTTGCCCTTCCCGGCGGTGCCGGCGTCCGGGATCTCATAGATCTTGAGCCAGTAGACGCGGCCCTTGTCGGTGAAGATGAGCACGTAGCTGTGCGTGCTGGCGATGAGCAGGTGCTCGACGACATCCTCGGTGCGGGTGCCCATGCCGATGCGGCCCTTGCCGCCGCGCGACTGGCGGCGGTAGGTGTCGACCGGAGTGCGCTTGAGGTAGCCGCCGCGCGTAACAGTCACGGCAACTTCCTCGTCCTTCACCAGGTCTTCGATGTTGATCTCGCCGGTGTCCTCGATGATCTCCGTGCGGCGCGCGTCGCCGAAGTCCTTCTGCACTTCGCGCAGTTCCTTGACGATGAGCGCGCGCAGGACCTTCTCCGAACCCAGGATCTCCATGTATTCGGCGATGCGGCGCTGGATCTCGGCCAACTCGTCGAGGATCTTCTGGCGCTCCATGCCGGTGAGGCGCTGCAACTGCAGTTCGATGATAGCCTGCGCCTGCTTCTCGGTAAATTCGAAGCGGTCAATCAGGTTTTGGCGGGCTTCCTTGGGATTGGCAGACTTGCGGATCAGGGCGATCACTTCGTCGAGATGATCCAGCGCCTTGGTGAAACCGAGCAGGATGTGCTCGCGGTCGCGTGCCTTGCGAAGCAGGAAGTCGGTACGGCGGCGCACCACATCGATGCGGTGATCGATGAAGCGCTTGAGCAGGTCGATCAGGCCCAACTCGCGTGGCTGGCCGTTGACGATGGCCAGCATGATGACGCCGAAGTTCACCTGCAGTTGCGTGTGCTTGTACAGGTTGTTCAGGACCACCTCGGCCTGTTCGCCGCGCTTCAGCTCAAAAACGATCCGCATCCCTTCGCGGTCGCTTTCGTCGCGGATCTCCGAGATGCCCTCAAGCTTCTTCTCGTTCACCAGCGAGGCGGCCTGCTCGATCAGGCGCGATTTGTTCACCTGATAGGGGATTTCCGTGACGATGATACAGTCGCGTTCCTTGGTCAGATGCTCGATGGCGGCCCGGGCGCGGATGCGAAGGCTGCCGCGGCCGCGCGAGTAAGCATCATAGATTCCTTGCCGGCCGAGGATGAAGCCGCCGGTCGGGAAGTCCGGGCCGGGCACCATCTGCATGATTTCGGGCAGCGTGGTATTAGGCTTCTGCACCAGAGCGATGGCGGCGTTGATCACTTCGCTCAGGTTGTGCGGAGGAATGTTGGTGGCCATGCCGACGGCGATGCCCGCGCTGCCGTTCACCAGCAGGTTCGGCACGCGCGTCGGCAGGACTTCGGGCTCTACTTCGTTCTCATCGTAGTTGGGGTGGAAATCGACCGAGTCCTTGTCGATATCTTCGAGCAGCACCCCGGCAATGCGTGCCAGCCGTGCCTCGGTGTATCGCATGGCCGCCGGAGGATCGCCGTCGACAGATCCGAAATTACCCTGGCCGTCGATGAGCGGGTAGCGCATCGAGAATGGCTGAGCCATGCGCACTAAGGCGTCGTAAACAGCAGTGTCGCCGTGCGGATGGTACTTGCCGAGCACTTCGCCCACGACCTTTGCGCACTTGCGCGTGGGCTTGTTGTAAAACAGTCCCGACTCGGACATCGCGTACAGAATCCGGCGATGCACGGGCTTCAAGCCGTCTCGGACGTCGGGCAGCGCGCGTCCAATGATTACGCTCATGGCGTAATCCAGGTACGAACGCCGCATTTCGTCTTCGATGTTGACTGGAATCAGGTTCTTGCCGCCTTCGCCCCCCAGCGGAAGCTGTGCGCCGGCATTTGGCGGCGGCGCCTGGGGTGGTTCGGGATGCTCGTTGTTAGCCAATGAATCTCCTCGTCTGTAACTGGGTCAATTCGCCTTCTGTTCGCTATGCTCCACGAATTGCCTAAC
>CAZLOS010000044.1:0-37419 GCA_964561215.1 uncultured Solibacteraceae bacterium
CCGGGGTGCCTTCCGGGTTTTCACGATCCCTTAGTTTTGCATCCCGACGCTCACTGTTGCATTCTGGGAGAACATGTCAAACAGTCCCGCCGCGGGGTCGCGGATCGCGTTCATCGACAACCTCAAGGCTGTCCTGATCATCATGGTAATTGCGCACCACGCGGGCCAGGCGTATGGCCCGACCGGCGGCCGGTGGCCCTTTATGTATCCGGAGAAGGCCGCCATCCTCGGCACCTTTTTCTATGTGAACGCCTCCTTCTTCATGGGGCTGTTCTTTCTGATCTCGGCCTACTTTCTCCCGCGGTCGTACGACCGCAAGGGCGCCGCGCGGTTCCTGAAGGAGCGACTGGTACGATTCGGCAGCGTCATCCTGGCGTTTCAGTTCCTGGTGTACCCTGGCTTTGTGTGGCTGCTTGAAGGGCGTCGCACATCGTTTCCAACTTTCTGGTTCGAGACAATCTTCATCAAACACGAGATTGAGTTCGGGCACTTGTGGTTCCTCGCCCACCTGCTTGCGTATGCCGTGCTGTATGTGGCGTGGAGAGCGCTTCGCGGCCCGCTTGCGCACAACTCGCAGCCGCGTCCGTTCCCCTCGCACATGGCGATCGCCACTTACGCATTGTGCTTGGGCCTGGTGAGCGGCATTGTGAGGCACTGGTTCCCCATTGACCGGTGGGTGTTCATTGGGGTGCCGGCCGAAGTGGCGCACCTGCCCCAGTACGCGTCGCTGTTCGTGCTGGGCTTGCTGGCGTACCGCAATCGCTGGCTGCCGGATGTCCCGGAGCGCGCTGGGCGAGTGTGGCTCACCGTGGGACTTTCGCTAGCGGCGTTCCGCTACGCTTACTCGCTGCTGGGATGGCGGTTCCTGCGGCGCACACCCGGCGCATTCGACTGGCCCGGTCTGTTCTGGGTGATGTGGGAAGCGTTCTTCTGCATCGGAATGTGCATCGGCTCGCTCTACGCCTTTCGCGTATGGTGGAACCGCCGCTCGATGTTTAGCGGGTGGTTGAGCGACAACGCATACGCGGTGTACGTCGTGCACCTGCCGCTGGTGGTTGTGGCGCAGGTGTGGGTTTCGGGCACCGGGTGGGGCCCCTTGACGCTCACCGCGCTATCGACTCTGGTCGGCGTGATATCAAGCTACTTGGTGGCGGCGGGATTGAGGGCGTTGCCCGGCGTCCGCCGAGTGCTCTAACTCGGCGTTCACACAGAGACTCCGTTCCGCGCTAATCTGTCGAGAGTGGTAGATCGGTTCGAAAACATCGCCATCCATGTGCTCGAAAAGCGTTTCGAGAACTGGGCGCATTTCATGCGGGAAGCGCCGGAGTACTCTATCGGCCTGGAAGTGATGGACGATGTGCCCGGCCATCGCGGCCACTACGTCCACTTCGACCACCACGCCGGTGTAGTGCGGGAAGCCACCATGAGCGCCGCCATGCAGGCTTACATCGCCGTGCGGCAGGGCCGGCTCATGGAGCGGTGGCTGCGCAAGCAGAAGCCCGTGAACGTTTACACCTGGAATGCGGACCAGGACGTCTGCCTGGCCGCGTTCGTCCTGGAATACCACAACATGCTCGAACGCGCGGAGGGCACGCCGCTCCTGCGCTGGATTGTTCAGTACAACAACAAGATCGACGTTTGCGGGGGGCTGTACCCGGTCAACCTGGATGAGTTGGTGAAGAACCATTTCACCTGGGTCTTCGACCCGTATCGCCAGCAGCGCATGCACGGCAAGATGATCGGAGACGCCGAACTGGTCCGCCATACCATCCGCGAGGTTTGCGACCGCCTGTTCGATTTGATTGAGGGCCGCGCCGGCGTGGCCCCCATCGTGGCGAAGCCCGAGATCCTCTACGAGTCTCCGAACAACTTCGTGATCGCGGACGAGCACGGCGACCCGCACTCGCGGCTTGTGCTTGCCGCCCAGGGGCACACCAACCTGATCAGCCTGGTATGCACGCGCCCCAACGGCCGCTACACCTACAGCATCATCCGCGGATCGCCCTACGATGAGGACATATTCCAGGTGCCTAAGTTGATTGAGGGGCTCCAGGCGGCCGAAGACATCAAGGACGCGCGAATCTGGGGCGGCTCGAACCTGGCGGCGGGTTCCGACAGCGAACTTGGCAGCAGCCTGCACTGGACCGTGGTGCGGGACATCGCCGAGAGGATCGTACAGCAAGCCTGCCGCGAAAGCGGTTAGCGGGCGGCAGGCTGGCCCTGCGCGAAGCCGGCGCGGGCTTTGTCGGTCACGACCCAGAAGTAGACCGTGCGGTTATCGACTTCGATCTTCTTGTCGGGCTTCCAATCCCCCATGTCGAAAGCGTGACTGACGATGCGCGAACCGATCTTGAGATCCCGGAGCAACTTCGGCCGCAGACGCATATTCACGTCCGGCAGCAGGTAGAGCGTCACCACGCTGGCCTCGCGCAGATCGGTGTCGAACAGGTTCTTCTCGACGAATTTCACCAGTTTCTCGACGCCCGCCTGGCGGGCGTTCTCGTTGGCCTCCTTGATGCGTTCCGGATTGAGATCGAAACCGGTGGCATGAACGCCGTAAGTCTTGGCTGCCGTGACCACGATTCGGCCGTCACCGCAGCCCAGGTCGTACACGATGTCGTCTTTGGCTACGTTGGCGAGCTTGAGCATGGCATCCACGACGGGTTGAGGGGTGGGAACGTAAGGAACGTCGCCGCCGAAGCCGCCTTCATCCCATTGAGCGGCGAGGGGCAGAGCGGCACAGGCCCAGGAACAGACCAACAACGCGAGTTTACGGGTGGCCCTCATGCACGGTAGCTTACCACTTTCGCTCAAGCAAGGCGCGTGGATTCCGATATGAGGTACGTGGGAGCTACAGTCATTGACGGTGCGCGTGCAAACCTGAAGGATCAGGCGCTGTGTGCGTTGAATCAACTGCCGCCGTTCTCGCCGGTCCTGGGCACCCTCATCGCCACGCTAGCCGGGGAGAGCGTCAGCTTCCAGCAGGTGGCGGTACAGATTGAAAAGGACACGGTGCTGGCGGGGACGGTACTCCGCATGGTGAACTCGGCCATGTACGGGCGCCGGGGCACCATCAGTTCGGTGCGGCATGCCGTGGCGCTGATCGGACTCGACCGCTTGCGCAACGTTGCGTTGAGCTTGTCGATTTCGCAACTCTGGGCGCGCGCTCGCGCCGCGCGGCGATGGCCGGCTAGCCGCTTCAACCTGCACGGAGTGGCTACGGCGATTCTCGCCGACACGATTGCTCAGAACACGCAAGTGAACTACCCCGAGGGCGCCTTTGTGGCTGGATTGCTGCACGACGTCGGCAAGCTCCTCATAGCCGTCGGCCTCCCGTCCGAGTTCGAGCAAGTGCTGGATATGGCTGAAGATACCGGCCGTGAGTGGTTCGCGTGCGAGGATGCAGTACTGGGATTCCACCACGCGGAACTCTCTGGCATGGTGATGGAGCGCTGGAATTTGCCGCTGGAGGTACAACGTGCCGTCAGCCATCATCACGGATCGTGCGGCGGCGATTTGCCCCTGCCGCTGGCTTCGGTCATCGCGACCGCCGATCTCACCGTCAACCAGATGGGCCTCACGCTGCTTCCCGGCAAAGGGACTCCGCCGCGGCCGGAAGAGATCGAGACCTTGGCTCCTTTGGGCCTCGGCGACCGGGAGCCGTACATCATCGTCAACTTCCAGTCCGAGTTCGAGGCCATCCGCTCCTACTGCTGAAAAACCGGCGCACCGGGCAGATGGCGTATACTACAGGGTTTAGGGCTAAGATCAACCCTGAGTCTGTTCGGAGTCTGTAATGGCGGTAGCCAAAAGTATTGAAACCGCGCCCATCCCTGCGGAGGATTCGTCCGAATCTTCCGCAGAAGCCCACCTTTCCAAGCGATTCCTGTATTACATGTTCCTCATGCGGGAAGTGGAGGACAGGATTGAGCGCAAGCTGTACCGGCAAGGCCGGATAGTTGGCAGCGTTTACACGGGTCGGGGACAGGAGGCCATCCCCGTAGGCGTAGGCATGGCCGCCCAACCCGAAGACGTTCTGTTCCCCTGCCACCGTGACATGGCAATGTATTTCATCCGCGGGATCACACCCCGGGAAGTATTCGCACAATACATGGGGCGCATTGGAGGCCTGACGCGCGGCCGTGACGCCAATATGCACATGGGCGACATGAACCGGCGCATCGTGGCCATCATCAGTTCGTTGGCGGCTTCGATCCCGGTGGCCGCGGGAGCGGCGCTGGCTCTCAAGTACAAAGGTTCCTCCAATATCGCCTGGGTGGTATTCGGAGACGGTTCCACCAGTCGCGGAGATTGGCACGAGGGTTTCAATCTTGCCGCGGTGCAGAAGCTGCCCCTGGTGATGGTCTGCAACAACAATGGGTACGCCTACTCGGTCCCGGTGGAGAAGCAAATGGCCGTGGCGAATGTGGCGGACCGAGGGCCGGCCTACGGGGTGCCCAGCGAGATCGTGGACGGCAACGACGTGTTCGCGGTCTATGAAGCCGCCGGACGGGCCGCCGCGCACGTACGCTCGGGCCAGGGCCCTTATCTCATTGAGTGCAAGACATTTCGCATGTCGGGGCACGCGGCCCACGACAATGGCGACTACGTCCCCAAGCATCTGTTCGCGGAGTGGGCGCTCAAGGATCCGATCGACCAACTGCGGCGCAAGATGGTCGGGAGTGGGTGGGCGGACGCGAAGGCCGTTGAATCGATTGAGGCGGGGATCCTGCGTGAGATCGAGGAGGCTGTGGCTTGGGCTGAGAAGCAGCCTTACCCGGATCCATCGGAGCTCTTGCGCAACGTTTACGAAGAGCCCAGCGGTCTTGCCTGGAGAGAATAAGCCATGGAAATTACTTTTCTCGAAGGCATCCGTCAGGGCATCGCCGAGGAGATGGAGCGCGATCCGGACGTCTTCCTGATTGGGGAGGACATCGGGGTCTACGGCGGAGCGTTCAAAGTGTCCGCGGGCATGATCCAGCGCTTCGGCGAGCGGCGTGTAGTGGATACGCCGGTTTGCGAGTCGGGTATCGCGGGGGCCGCTATTGGCGCGGCGCTCATGGGACTGCGGCCGGTGGCAGAGATGCAGTTCTCCGATTTCATTACCTGCTGCTTCGACCAGATTGTGAACTTTGCCGCCAAGTGCCGTTACCGCTGGAACGCCTCTGTTCCCATGGTGGTGCGTGCCCCCAGCGGCGGGGGCATTCACGCCGGCCCGTTCCACTCGCAGAATCCCGAGGCGTGGTTCGCCCGCGTGCCCGGGCTAAAGGTGGTCATCCCGGCCACGGCTCCCGATGCGAAGGGGCTCATCAAATCCGCCATCCGCGACAACGATCCGGTGTTGTTCTTCGAGAACAAGGGTCTGTACCGGAAGATCAAAGGCCAGGTGCCCGACGGCGATTACACGGTTCCGATCGGCAAGGCGGCCATTTTCCGGGAGGGTAGCGACCTTTCCATCGTCACGTACGGCGCCACGGTTTATATGGCGGCGGATGCCGCCGCTCAACTCGAAAAGGAAGGCTATTCGGTGGAGATCATCGATCTTCGCACCGTCTACCCATTCGACGAGGAAGCCATCCTGGAGAGTGTCCACAAGACTTCCAAGGCCATTGTTTTGCATGAAGATACGCTGACCTGTGGGATTGGGGCCGAGATCGCGGCGCGCATTACCGAGCACGCATTCGACTGCCTGGACGGCCCTGTTGTGCGCGTGGCAGCGGCGGATACACCGATCCCCTTCAGCCCACCGCTGGAGAAAGCTTTCCTGCCAAGCGTGGAAAAAGTGATCGAGAAGGCTCGCTGGCTGCTCAACTATTGAGCTTGATTGGCGGCGGCCGCTTGCTTCTCGGCCCGTTTCATGGAGCGGTTGACCAGTTGCCTCAGGTCCAGAATGTGCTCCGGCTTGTACAGGCGGCGCGACCACTTGCATCCGGGCTCAAACTCCACGCCGATGAAGTAACCGATATCGCGGTAAATGCAGTAGCGCACGCGGCCCCGAAACTCGCCCTTTGGATGGGCGATGCGGAGATTTGTCTCCTTGGGTAGGGGATCATCAAGCTGCAGGCAGGCGCCGCCCAGAGAAATATCCTCCAGGTTGGCGACCTTGGTCTTCTCACGTCCGGACTTATCCCGGAAGTGAATTCGTACCAGGTCCGCGCAGAGCATTCTCGGTTGGGCACGCCTTTCTTCCATAACCCCACTATCGACGTTCAGTCCGGAAATGTTTAGCTAGTCAATAACCTAGCAGTTTCCGGGGTAGTCGTAAGTGAAGCGCCTGAGAGTCATATGCGGTTGAACATCTGCACGACCTTCGTGAGCGACTTGAACTTCAGGATGTAAGGAACCATCTTTGTCTCCCGCTCGTCCATCTCCTGGGCGCGTTTCAGAACCTCGGCGGCTTTCTCCTGCGGCACTCGAACCACGCCGTCTTCACCCCCCACGATGATGTCGCCAGGCTTCACTATGACTCCCGCGCAGCTGACCGGCGTCTGGTTGGAGACACTCGCGTAACGGCCGACCGTCGTGGACGAAGTGATGCTTCTCGAAAAGACGGTCAACCCGAGCGAACGGATTTCCGCCACATCACGAATTCCGCCATCGACGACCACTCCTGCCAAATTCCGCGCCTTCGCCGTAGTGGCCATCAGCCCGCCGATGCCCGCTACGTCCAACCCGTCCTCGATGACAATCACCGCGACTTCACCGGGCTTGGCGTTGTCAATGAGCCCGACAGTATGTCTGGCGCTGAGCTGCGCGGTTGCCTTCTCGGGCGGCGCTGGTCTGACGAGCGCCGTAATGGCGCGGCCAACAAGCTGATCTCCCACGCGCGGGCGCATATCGTGCGAAAGGAATCCTCGCTCCCCAACCACCTGGTCGACGGCGTCGGCGACGCTGGCCACGGTGGTCTTGCGGAAGCCGGCGACCAGAGGATCGGCCGGCGAAACGGGTTCCTCCCTGGTGGCGAATCCGAGTACGGCAAAAAGGGCGGCGAGTGCGGCCAGGCTGATGACGACGTAGGTGCGTTTCATGAGTGTGTTCTCCGCGCAGTATCGATTCCTGCCATATTCTACACTGTCCGGCGGTGCGTGGTATGTTCGGAGTTATGAGTAGATTCTTCGCATTCTTACTGGCTGCCTGCCTGGTGTGCACGTGCCCCGCGCTGGGGCAGAACGTAAAGCCGGAGGAGTTGATCGCCCGCGGCAAGGCCTTCGTCGACTTGATGGCGAAGGAAGACTTCGACGGCGCCAACAAGATGCTGGACGCCTCCATCCAGAAGTTGCTCACGGCCCAGCAGCTCGCCAAGGTGTGGAAGATGCTGCCGGCACAGTTCGGCGCTTACAAGAAACAGGTCGGGGCGAAGCACGAACCGGCCGGTCTGAATGAGTTGGTGATCGTGAACTGCGAGTTCCAGCGTTCACCCATGGACTTCCGTCTGACTTTCAACAGCGCCGGCGGGATGGTGGGGGTGCGTATGGTGCCGGGCACGGTCGTGGTGCCGAAGCCGGACAACGTGAAGGAGAGCGAACTCGTGGTGGATGCGGGGGACTGGCCGCTGCCCGCGACGCTCTCGACGCCCGCCACAGGTGGGCCGTTCCCAGCGGTGGTGCTGGTGCACGGTTCCGGTCCGCAGGATCAGGATGAGACGATTTTCGCCAACAAGCCGTTCCGCGACCTGGCCTATGGCCTGGCTTCGCGCGGTGTCGCCGTATTGCGCTACATCAAGCGCACGAAGGAATACCCGAACCGCTCGACTGCGGGCGGCGCCATCACGCTGAAGGAAGAAACCGTCGATGACGCCGTGGCCGCCGTGGCGCTGCTCAAGAAGACTGAAGGCATCGATGCTAAGCGGATTTTCGTGCTTGGCCACAGCCTGGGTGGCATGGCGATTCCGAGGATCGGCGCCGCGGATCCGACAATTCGCGGCTTCATCATGCTGGCGGGTTCGACGTGCCCCATGGAAGACACGATCATCCAGCAGATGACCTACATCCTGTCGAACGAGCCCTCTATACCGCAAGCCAAGAAGAACGAGACGCTGAATGCCATGAAAGCAAAGGTGGCGGCGGTGAAGGATCCGAAGTTGTCGGCGAGCACGTCTGCCAGGGACTTGCCGCTGGCCATCCCCGCCGAGTACTGGCTGGATCTGCGTGCATACAAGCCCGCCGAGATGGCCAGGCAGTTGAAGCAGCCCATGCTGATCCTGCAAGGCGAGCGCGACTACCAAGTGACGATGGACGACTTCAATGGATGGAAGACGGCGCTCGGCGACCGTAAGAACGTGGTGTTCAAGACCTACCCGAAACTGAACCACCTGTTCATTGGGGGTGAGGGTAAGAGCTTGCCGGCCGAATACATGCGCCCCGGGCGCATGGATGCGGGGGTCATCGAGGACATCGCGGCCTGGGTGAAGGCGCAGTAAACACGTCGCATCAGCGGGCCGGCCGGAGCACATGGCGCAGCGCATCCAGGCGCTTGGTGCCTTCGCCGAGCGTGGGTACCAGCCAGCCGCCTTCATCGTTTTCGTTCCACGCATAGACGAGGGCGGTGCGCGCGGGCGATGCCTGAGGATGCCGGTCGATCCAGCACAGCGCGTCGTCGACATGGTTCGCTAATTCAGCAGGCGTGGGCGCCCGATAGTACTCATCCAAACCGGCACCCGGCTTCTGCCATGTTTCCCATGGCACGGGCCTTTCCACTCGGGGTCGACGATCCCAGCCGCTCATGGCGACGGGGATGACCGCGGAGCCTGTCGCGGCGCAATCGTCCCAGAAGCGCCGGGCGTAAGCGGCGAGTTTCGAATAGGGAGCGCTCTTGTCGGCTCCCTGGACGGCATAAGCGCTGACCGCATCCGCACCCAACTGGCGGCGCAGCATGGCGGCATGCGCCACGACGGGGTCCATGATTGCGATGTATGGATCGCCGGCGCCACTTTCGCGTGCCAGGCGGCGCATGTCGTCCACGGCTTTACGGAAACCTTGGATGCCGCCCCAGCGCGAGGCTGTGGTTTCGTCACTAAGGAAGCCCAGGTACAGCAGCGGACGGCCACCAGCCACGCGCAGGTAGGAAGGGTCGCGCATGAGCGCGGTCAGGCGTCGGGCGTGGCCTTCGTAAGAGTCAGGACCGCCCCACCGCTGCTGCTCTGAGATCAAGCAGAAACGCAGACCTCGTTTGCGTGGATTCTTCAGATAATTGGCGAGGCTGCGGCTCATCGGATCGCCGGCGTCATAGGTCACGAAGGCCCAATAGTCGATGCCGGCTTTGGCCGCATAGGCGATCTCCCGGTCCATCACTTTCTGCGAGGTACCATCGATGCTGACCTCGGACGATGATAAGACCCTGGCGAAAAAGGGCAGGCGGTAATGCCATTGCCTCGGTCCGAGCGAGCGTTCGACGGCGCGGCCGGGTTCTCCGCGCCGTCCGTGCCATGCGTCCCAACGGATCGCACCCACCGCAGGACGCGGTTCGTCAGTTTCGGCTGCGAATCCCAGGCAACAAAGCATGCCCGCCATCATGCCCAAGCTGCTGCGCCGCATACGGCCCATGGTAGCAGTCAGGTGGGCTTCCGCTAACACCGTCGTAAAGGGGCTAAAATTGAAGTTTATATGTCAGACCTCACACTCCCCATCTCCATGCGCGTGGCCCCGCCCCTGGACAAGGGTTTCGTACCGGCCTCTCTTTTTAATCGCGAGTTCCGCAAGCTGTGCGCTTCAGGCGGCGTGCCGCTGAAACTGGCGCTCGAGCGTGCGGACGGCTCCGTGTCCACGTTCTCGACGCAGGTGATCGCGGGCGACAGCCGCTCGATCGCGCTGAGCCAGCGCTATGTCGAACGCATCGTCAAGTTCCTGTTGTGGCAGCGCGGCGGATGGAAGGTTTACGTCGGCGGCCCGGCGGCTATCGGCGAATGCATCAAGGCCGCTTACGCTCCGGGCGGCGCGCGCGCCTTCGATGCCGAATTCATGGGCGGCGTCTATGAGCATCCGTTCACGGTCGTAGTAACCAGTGCGGAGAAAGTGCCCGCCGAGAAGGAATCCACGACCCCGCTAGGGCGCAACCTGGACGGCTGCCGCGTCGGTTTCGATTTGGGTGCGAGCGACCGCAAAGCCAGCGCGGTCGTGAACGGCGAGGCCATTT
The DNA here is from genome assembly GCA_964561215.1 of uncultured Solibacteraceae bacterium. GTDB lineage: Bacteria > Acidobacteriota > Terriglobia > Bryobacterales > Bryobacteraceae > JAJFUV01. The sequence goes on from CAZLOS010000044.1 coordinate 10,132, forward strand.
ACAGTGAGGAAGTGGTTTGGGATCCGCGCAACCAGAGCGATCCGGAATACCACTACCAGGGCGTTCTCGATTCCATCCGCCGCGCCGCATCGAAGATGCCGCGGTTGGACGCGGTGGGCGGCAGCTCCGCCGGCGTGTACATCAACAACCGCGCGCGTGTGGCCTCGTTGTTCCGCGGAGTGCCGAGAAAGGCCTTCGAGGAAAAGATCGCGGGCATGTTCCTGCGCATTCGCGATGAACTAGGCGTGCCGCTCGAAGTAGTGAACGACGGTGAAGTGACGGCGCTGGCCGGCTCGATGTCCATTGGCGATAACCCGGTGCTCGGCATCGCGCTCGGCTCGAGCCAGGCGGCCGGTTACGTGGATCATTCGGGCAACATCACGGGTTGGTTGAACGAGCTTGCGTTCGTGCCGGTGGATTACCGGGAGAACGGGCCGGTTGACGAGTGGTCCGGCGACGCCGGCTGCGGCGTGCAGTATTTCTCGCAGGTGGGAGCCAACCGCGTGGCTACGGGTGCGGGCATGGCGTTCCCTGCCGGACTCAGCCTGCCCGAGAAACTGGTGGTTTTGCAGGACAAGATGCGCGCGGGCGATGCGCTTGCGAAGCAGGTTTACGAGACCATCGGGACCTACCTCGGTTATGGCATCGCTCACTACGCGGATTTCTACGAGCTCAAGCACGTTCTGGTGCTCGGCCGAGTGACCACGGGTCCCGGCGGGGACATCCTGGTCGAGCGCGCCAAACAAGTTTTGCGCGAGGAGTTTCCGGCTATCGCTGAAAAATACTTCATTGCCTTGCCGGACGAAAAGAGCCGCCGCGTCGGACAGTCCATCGCCGCCGCGAGCCTGCCGCGCATTTCCAAGGAGAACAAGTAATGAAACTGAAGCAGTCGACAAGCGAGATTTTCGTGCCGGACGGTACGGCGGTGGATGCCGCGCTCGCCCGTACCACGCACATGGCCGTTTCGGCCCATCAGGACGACATCGAGATCATGGCCACCGAAGGCGTGATGGCAGGTTTCGGACAGAGCGACAAGTGGTTTTTGGCCACGATCGTGACCGACGGGGCAGGGAGCCCGCGCAACGGTTTGTACGAGAAGTACACCGACATGGAAATGCGCAAGGTGCGCCGCGTCGAGCAGAAGAAGGCGGCCTATGTGGGCGAGTACACCGCGGTGGCCTTCCTGGACTACCCGAGTTCCGCCGTGAAGAGCGCTGCTGAAGCCGGTCCGAAGGACGACCTTGCGGCGCTTATCAACGCGGCCCGGCCCGAAGTCATCTATACGCATAATCTGGCCGACAAGCACGATACCCACGTGGCTACGGCCCTGCGGGTTATCGCGGCCATCCGGTCCCTGCCTGAAGAGGCGCGGCCGAAGAAGCTGTACGGCTGCGAGGTGTGGCGCGATCTGGATTGGATGACCGATTCCGACAAGGTGGTCTTCCAACTCGACGAGCACCAAAACGTAGCGGCGGCGATTCTGGGCGTGTTCGATTCGCAGATCGCCGGTGGCAAGCGCTACGATCTGGCTACGCAGGCGCGCCGCCGGGCCCACGCCACCTATTTCCAGAGCCATGCGGTGGACACCGCCGAGATGCTGAACTTCGGCATGGATTTGACGCCGCTCGTCCGGGATGCGTCCATCAAGCCGGCAGATTTTCTCGAGCAGCACATCCGCCGGTTCTCCGCCGAAGTGAACGCGCGGCTGGCGAAGTTGTCATAAGGTCCCCGGCCGTTTAATGCCCGATTCACCCTTGCAGGCGCGGCTGAACGTCATCCTGAAAGTGGGCGTGTACGTTCTGACGTGCGTGTTCGGCATGCGCCTGTTCGGGGTAGTGCTGTTTCCTTTGGCGGGCCGCTTCGCAGCCGCGGTGCTCAGCGTGTTCCTGGCCGCCCTGGTGGCCAATCTGCTCTCACTGCGCATTTACGAGCGCGCCCGCCTTACCACCATCGGCCTGAACTGGAGCCGTGCCTCACGCCGGAATGCGCTCATCGGCATCCTGGGCGGGATGTTGGCGGCCTATGCGGTGGCCGGCCTTCCGCTCCTGTTCGGACTTGCGCACCTGGAGTCGATCCCCGGCAATGAGCCGCAATGGCGCATGATCCTGTTCACCACGGTCATGCTCCTGTTCGGCGCATTCGGGGAAGAGATGTTGTTCCGAGGCTACGGATTCCAGGTGCTGCTCGGCCCGTTGGGGGCTTACGCCACCGTGCTGCCGGTAGCGATTATCTTCGGGTTGGCGCATCTGGACAACTTGAATGTTTCTCCGCTCGGGTTCCTCAATACGGTCTTGTGGGGCGTGCTGCTGGGCTACGCGTTCCTGCGTGCCGGCGACCTGTGGCTGCCCATCGGACTGCACTTCGGCTGGAACTGGGTTCTACCGCTGTTCGGCGCCAACTTGAGCGGGTTTACAATGGGGCTAACGGGGTACCGAATGCGCTGGCACACTGGTCCGCTCTGGAGCGGCGGCGAGTATGGTCCGGAAGCAAGCCTGTTTACCTCCCTGGCTGTGTTGCTCCTGTTTTTGGCCCTGGCCAAGGCCCCGGTTTTGAAACAGCACCCGCCGCTGGTCCCCGTGGACGAAGACGAGGTGGAGTGATGCGAACGCTGGCCACGATTGCGGCCGGGTGCCTCGTGCTGACCGTCCCGTCGATGTGCGACCAGAAGCTCAACGTCGAGGAGCGCGTGGAGATCATCCGCGGACTGACCGCTGAATTTGCGACTGCTAAAGTGCCCATGCCGCGCTCGAAGAAAGCGCTCGCCATCGAATTGGACGGCAAGTTCGACAAGGCGGCATGGGATGCCACGGAACGGGAGCACGGTCCGGCCGCGCGCAAGGGCGACATGGTCCAGGTCACCAAGGTGACCATCGATGACGACCGGTTGGTACTCGACATCAACGGTGGATTCAAAGGCGGCCGCAAGTGGTACCAGAATGTGCAAATCGGCACGGGCGCAGGTATGAGCCGGGTCGGCGGCCCCTATACGGCGGCGCCCGGCGGCACCACGGTGGCGTTGCTGTTCCACAAGCCGGTTCCTGCCATGAAGGCCGCGGAGATCAAAAAACTGTTCGCGTCCGTGCTCGATTTTGAAAAGCACAGTGTGACCGAGCAGTACGTGGAGACGCTGCCTCCGCCGATCAAGAAAGCCATCAAGGAGCAGCGCGCCATCGAAGGGATGGACAAAGAGCAGGTGCTGCTTGCCATGGGCAAGCCCCGGACGAAGGTCCGCGAAACCAAGGATGGCGAAGAGTTGGAAGACTGGATATACGGCACGCCGCCCGGTCGCGTCACTTTCGTGACCTTCCGAGGAAGCAAAGTAGTGCGCGTCAAGGAAGCCTACGCCGGGCTGGGAGGCGAAACCGTGAAGCCGCCAACCCCACCGATCTAGCGGGAAATCAATAAGATAGCTATAAAAGCTTATGAAACGGATCATGTTGCTGTGCCCGTTCAGCTTGACTCTCTGCGCGGGGGCGGTGGCGCAAACGCCGTACCCGCGCGTGCTGCTGCTTCACGGCTGGTCGGGATCGAAGGAAGCCTGGTACGTTGACGGCAACAATCACAGTGGCGGGGAAATGCGGAAGGCGCTGCTGGGCGCGGGTTACGCCGTGATGGCGCTGGATGCATCCACGCACGGAGAGCGAAACGCGGAGATCGATTACCAACACGTGAATCCATTCAACGACCCCAACGCTCCGCTACGGCAGAATTACTTCATGCCCGAGGCGCTCGAGTTCGTGAAGCAGCACCTGACAGCTTCCGATCACCGGTAAACGGGCGCTTTGATATCATGAAAGTGATACCGACTGGTATAAATTCAGGTACATTCCGAAACCAAAGGAGATTTCTGGACGATGGCTATTAAAGTCGCGATCAACGGCTTCGGCCGCATTGGCCGCAACGTGTTTCGCGCCGCGATCGGCAACCCCAATATCGAGATCGTGGCGACCAACGATTTGACCGACACCAAGACACTGGCGCACCTGCTCAAGTACGACTCCGTATTGGGCCCCCTGGCCAATGATGTGAAGGCCGGTCAGGATTCTATTTCCGTGGATGGCAAGCAGGTCAAGGTATTCGCGACGAAGGATCCCGCGGAAATCGATTTCAGTTCGCTCGGAGCGCAGCTCGTCGTCGAGTCGACCGGCAGATTCACCGACGCCAACGAAGCCAAGAAGCACATCCAGGGCACGGTGAAGAAGGTCATCATCTCGGCTCCGGCCAAGAACGAAGACATCACCATCGTGATGGGCGTCAACAACAAGCTTTACGATCCTGCCAAGCACAACGTGGTTTCCAATGCGAGCTGCACCACCAACTGCCTGGCTCCGTTCGTGAAAGTGCTGCACGAGGCCTTCGGGGTTGAGAAGGGCTGGATGACCACGATTCACAGCTACACCAACGATCAGAAGGTGCTGGACTTCCCGCACAAGGACCTGCGCCGCGCCCGCGCTGCCGCGATCAACATGATCCCGACCTCCACCGGCGCCGCGAAGGCGATCGGCCTGGTGATGCCGGAACTCAAAGGCAAGCTGGACGGTTACTCCATGCGCGTGCCCACGCCGGACGTATCGGTAGTGGACCTGGGTGCGATCCTGAAGAAGCAGACCACAGCCGAGGAAATCAACGCCACGCTGAAGGCCGCCGCCGAGGGTGAGCTGAAGGGTATTCTGCAGTTCACGACGGATCCGGTGGTTTCGAGCGATATGCTGCGCAACTCCAACAGCTCAATCGTCGACGGCTTGTTGACCAAGGTGATGGACGGCAACTTCGCGAAGGTCGTTAGCTGGTACGACAACGAGTGGGGTTATTCCTGCCGCGTGATCGACTTGATCCAGTACATGGCCAGCAAGGGTATGTAAGTTTTTGTAAGTCGAAACATCGAAATTACTACGGCGCCTCCCGCGATGAGCGGGAGGCGCCGTTGTTTTTGACGCCGGCCTTGACGCTTCTCCTGGACCCGTGACATCCTCGTGAGGTCATGCAGAGGAGAAGACTGTTCAAACTGGCGGCGGGCGCTCCCATGGCGGCTGCGGGAGCGCGTGGAGTCCCACGGAATCCGTCTCGAAATGGTTCCGCTCCCGCTCAGTTCGCTGCCTATTGAACGAGTCGAGATGCCCAACATCATGTTGGGCAGGAGTCCTGAGCGCGACCGGGAAATCGACCAGATGCGCGAGATGATCCGCAACGTGTCTCGCGCCGGCATCCCGGCTGTCAAGTACAACCTGAGCATCCTGGGGGTGGTGCGCTCGGAACGGACCGCTGGGCGTGGTGGCGCAAGTCTGAGTACCTTCGTCTACGAGAAGGCAAAGCAGGAGCCGCCCCTCACCACCGCCGGAAGAGTGACTGCCGAAATGGCCTGGGAGCGCATCGAGTACTTCCTCCAACGTGTAGTTCCCGTGGCCGAGGAGTACAAGGTCCGTATGGCATGCCATCCGCACGATCCCGGCATGCCCGAACCGCAGGGATTCCGTGGCGTGAGCCGCGTGCTCGGAAGCGTGGCGGGGCTGAAGAAGTTCATCTCCATCCGGCCCAGCCCCTACCACGGTCTCAATTTCTGCCAGGGTACCGTGACAGAGATGCTGCAGGATCCCGACCGCGAGATACACGAGGTGATCCGCTACTTTGGCGAGCGCAAGAAGATCTTCAACGTCCACTTTCGCAACATCAAGGGCCGGTACCTGAACTTCCGGGAAACCCTTCCCGACGATGGTGACGTGAACATGCTTCGTTGCCTGCGCACGTACCGCGACGTGGGTTACGACGGGATGCTGATGCCCGACCACGTGCCTCACATCGAAGGCGACGCGGGCGGGCGCCAGGCCTTCGCCTTCTCGTTCGGATACGTACAGGCTCTGTTGCAGATTTTGAGGATGGAGGGATGAAAGCGGCCGGCGGGACTGAAGTCCCGCGCGGGCTTGAAGCCCGCCCTCCTGGTGCTGCGGGCGCGGTGTTGTAATGGGAAAGAGCGTTGGTTGGGGGAAGGGCGGTTTCTTTGCGAACAGGCTTGGTCCGCGTCGTCATCGGATTGGTGTCGGCTGTGGCTGTTGTCCTTGGCCTGCAAGTTTCAACGCGGCCTGCGGCCATCACGATCGACTATCCCTTCGACGACTCCGCGTTTCCTCCTGAGATCACCCCTCCCACGTTCCTCTGGCGGGATCCGGCTTCGGGCGCCGCTAGTTGGCGCATCGACGTGGATTTCGGGGATGGGGAATCGGTTATCAGTGCGACTTCCTCTGGCGAACGGATGCGAATCGGCGAGATCGATCCGCGATGCGTTTCAGACACCAACGAGCCTCCACAACTGAACGCTCAACAAGCCGAGGCGCATAGCTGGAGGCCGGACGACGCAACCTGGGAGGCCATCAAGAAACGGTCGGTGGAGCGCCCCGCTACCGTTACGATCAGTGGAGTCGACGGCGGCCAGGTTGTCAGTCGCGGCCGGACGACTGTGCGAACTTCAAGGGATTCCGTTGGCGCGCCGATCTTCTTCCGCGACGTGCCACTGATGCCTTCCGAAACCGAGAAGGGCGTAATCAAACCCCTCGCCAGCGAGGCCGTGCGACTGATTGCCTGGCGCTTGCGAAACGTCGGCGAGAGGAGCAGCCGCCTGCTGCTGGACGGCATGCCCACATGCGCCAACTGCCATTCCTTTTCGCTCGACGGCAAGACGTTGGGCATGGATCTGGACGGTCTCCAGAACAGCAAGGGCATGTACACGCTCGCCTCCATTTCGCCGACGATGTCCATCCGGAACCGGGACGTGATCGAATGGAGCGCCGCGCGCGGCAGGTTGGAGGGAAAAACGCGCGTAGGATTCATGTCGCAGGTTTCTCCGGACGGACGCTACGTTGTGACCACGGTCAACAGCACGGCACTGGAGAACGCCACTACGAAGACGCCCGGGTCGGCGAAAGAGCCGCCCAGCATCTATTACGTGGCCAATTTCACCGATTACCGCTTTCTGCAGGTCTTCTTCCCGACTCAGGGCGTCCTGGCATGGTACAGCCGCGCCACGGCGATGCTACAGCCGCTTCCGGGCGCCGCCGATCCGCACTATGTGCAAGCGGGCGCCGTCTGGAGTCCGGATGGAAAGTCCCTGGTGTTCGCGCGCGCGCCGGCGAAGGAACCCAATCCGGAAGGCGCGCCGCTCGCCAGGCGGGCCAATGACCCCAACGAGGTGCAGATCAAGTACGACCTCTACCGCATTGCTTTCAACGAAGGCCGCGGAGGCGCGCCGGAACCCATCGAAGGCGCATCGCGCAACGGGATGAGCAACAGCTTCCCCAAGATCAGCCCGGACGGCCGCTGGATCGTGTTCGTGCAATGCCGGAACGGTTTGCTGATGCGGCCCGACAGCCAACTCTACATTGTTCCGGCTGCGGGTGGCAAAGCGCGCCGCATGCGCTGCAACACATCGTTGATGAACTCGTGGCACAGCTTCTCGCCTAATGGCCGCTGGATGGTGTTCTCTTCGAAAAGCCAGTCGCCGTATACGCAGATGTTCCTGACCCACTTGGACGAGAACGGCAACGACAGTCCGGCTATCCTGATCGAGAATGCGACCGCCGCGAACCGCGCGGTAAACATTCCGGAGTTCGTGAACATCCCGCCGGACGGCCTGCGCAAGATTGAGGTGCCAGCCGTGGAATCCTACCGCTTCGCCGACAACGCCATGGCGTTACAGCAGAAAGGCGAGTACGAAGCTTCGATCGTCGAATGGAACAAGGCACTGAAAATCAATCCAGCGGACGGGAGCGCAAACAACAGCCTGGGGATGGCGTTGTTCGAAGTGGGACGACTAGACGAAGCGATTGCCCACTTCCGGAAAGCCGTGGAACTGAGGCCGCTGTTCATTCAAGCGCATTGCGGACTCGGAGGCGCCCTGGCACTGAAAGGGAGGACCGGGGAGGCGATCACGGTTCTTCGCGGCGCCATGAAGATCGACGCCAATTACGCTCCGCTGCACAACAATCTCGGGATGGCCTTGATGCAGGAGGGGCACGCCGACGATGCGATCGCTCATTTTCGCAAGGCCGCCGAAATCCAGCCCGGCTTTGTGCCGGCGCACAGCAACCTGGGCGGTGCACTGGCAATGAAAGGCAATCTGGAGGAAGCGGAGGCTCAGTTCCGCAAAGCGGTGGAGTTGGACCCGGTTCACACCCGGTCTCTTTTCAATCTGGGCCTGGTACTTTTTGAGAGGGGGAAGACGGAGGCAGCCATTGCCCCGTGGAGAAAGGCCATCGAGACCAGTCCAGACTATCTTGAGGCCCTTAAGCAGACCGCCTGGGTGCTGGCCACGCATCCGGATCCGGCAGTCCGCAACGGCTCAGATGCACTCAAGTTCGCAGAACGGGCCGCGCGCCTTACTTCGAGGAAGGAGCCGGCCGTGCTCGAGATCCTGGCCGCCGCCTATGCGGAGACGGGCCGCTTCGACGACGCCGTGAAAGTCAGCCGGGAAGAGTTGGCCTTGCCAGTGAGAAGCAACCGGGAGGCGCTACAGGCGCGGACGGCGCTCTATAGGGCGAGGAAGCCCTGGCGCGAACAGCCGCCGTCGCTCGCACCCCGTTAGCGCATGGCCAGGCGTGCGGCTTCACAGGTCCATTCCATGGCGCCCTCGGTTGAATCGGGGCGCTGCGAGTTCTGCGAGCGATAGAGCGACGCAGCACCTTCGAGGCGCGGGATGTCCGCGCGATAGCTGTCCCAGGCCCTGCGCCACAGGTCGAGTTCTTCGCGGGCGGCGCGTCTGGCGGTCTCCGCACCTGTATCCTTCCACTGGTAGTAGCGGAACATCCCCTGCACGTAGTGGGAGAGGAGCGCCGCGAGCGAATGGAGGTAGACCAGCGAGTTGCGCGCTTCTGCATAAGTCTGAGTGCCACGTTCGGAGACTATGTCTTCCCGCGCGGCCTCGAATATCGAGAGCATCCGGGCGGCCAGTTCCACGGCCCCGCGTTTTTCGGCGCAGGCTTCGTCGAGAGCGTCCTTCGAGCCTTCGTACAACAGCCGCAGTCCTCCCTCGCCGCCAAGCTGTTTCTCCCCACGGATGATGTCGTCGCGAAGGATGTTGCGGTTGGGGAGCCAGCCCTCATGGCGGCGGGCGTAAGGTGCGATGTAATTGAAGGCCAGCACGCAATCGTCCGAGAGCATGAGCATATCCGCCACACGCCGGGCGGCTTTCGCTCCGAATTCCCTCGTAGCCCACTCTTCGGCAAGGCGGCGCAGGGATAAATCTGGATTCTGCGACAAGCGAGAAGTGGCGTAGATGTTCAGGCGCACCCAACGATCGTTCTTCAGATGAGGACCTCCCCAGCCGCCTCCGAAATGCCAGATGGATACGCCTTTGGCGCCCTGCCCTCGGATGTAGCGCACTGCGGCGGCGTGTTCCTCGCCGACGTAATCGGGAAACGCACATAGCCGTTGAGCAGGTGCGAATAATTCTCGCCCGTGCGCACCTCCACATAAGCGATCTCCGGAAACTCCCGTAGCACCTCGCGGTACTTGGCGCGGTAGATCTTCCAGAACTCTTCCTTCTCAAGGGCGACGCGCTGCGGATTGTCCGCGCGCGCAATTCTGCGCGGCGCCGCTCGATTTCGACGCGCAGAGGATGGCCGGAGGGTAGGGCTGCCGGCGCCACTTCGGCATAGGCTGCCAATTGAGTGAGCCCGCCGCCCGGTCCCAACGCGACGACGTTGGCGCCGGCTTCACGGTAGCGTGCGAGGCCGGTCTCTCCACTCGCCATGCGCAGGGGAAACGGCGACTCGGCGGCGGCGATCAACGGAAAGAGTGCAAGCCCGAACAGCCGCAGTCGGATCGGGTAACGAACGCCATGGGATCGCTGCTGAAGCATGATGCGTCGCTCCCGGGCATGTGTGCCGAAAACAAAGTCCGCGCGCATCCTGTTCATGGGCGCCGCGTATTGCTTTGGGGTCAGGCCGGTGATCGATTTGAAGACACGGTGAAAGTGATGCGGGCTCAGGCCTGCGCGTAACGCGAGTTGATCGAGTCGAGGTTCCTGCTCAGCGTTCTCAATGAACCGGCAGGCCGAAAGCACTTTCGCGGCATTCTCCCGTCTCGGCCGGCGCGCCGGGCGCGAGGGCCGGCAATACACGCCGGTGGTCTTCACGCCGATGTAGAAACGGCCGTTCGCAGCCCGGTCGCGGGCCACTATGGATTCCCATCGGCTCTCGCTTTTCACTGCGTCGTTCATCTGCCCTTCCATCTCGAGGATTCGCACTTACAGCATGAATCCATCGGCGATCGGCGGCCGGGCAACTCCGGTTCTTGTTCTCAAATTTCTTCGCGGCGGAGTGCCGGATGCCCCCGCTAGCACTTGGTCTCGCTGGGGATTGACTTTCACGCGCGACTGTGACGATGCCGGAATCCAGTGCTTGAATCCGTGTGGTCTTCGGATATACTGTTCGCATTGGAGGGACACGCGATGAAAGCTCATTTTGCAGTCGTTTTTGCGACTACCGCTCTGGTTGTGGCGGGGATTGGCTGCGGCAAGAAAACCGTAGTCTCGCAGGCAATCGACCCCGTTGTACTCCAGATGTTCGCACCTCTGCCCAAGGAGGTGCCTCCTGCGTCAGGCAACTTGACGGAGCAACAGATCAACCTCGGCCGGATGCTTTACTTTGAAACGCGGCTATCGGTCGAGCAGAAGACATCCTGCAACACCTGCCACCAACTAGATAAGTACGGTGTGGATGGAGAACCGACGTCGGAAGGCCACAAGGGCCAAAGAGGGACTCGTAACTCTCCGACGGTTTATAATGCCGCCGGACACGTGGCGCAGTTTTGGGACGGCCGTGCGCCAACGGTCGAGGAACAGGCCAAGGGTCCGGTGATGAATCCGGTCGAGATGGCCATGCCCGACGAAAAGACCGTGAACACCGTTCTGAAGTCGATGCCGGAGTACGTTAAGGCGTTCAAGGCTGCATTTCCCAAAGACAAGGATCCGGTTACGTTCCAGAACATGGCCACAGCCATCGGCGCCTTTGAACGCAGACTCATCACTCCGAGCCGGTGGGACAAGTTCCTTCAAGGCGACCAGACAGCTCTCACTGCAGCCGAGAAGGCAGGATTCAACGCGTTCATCGCCGCGGGTTGCCAGACCTGCCACTCTGGCGCGCTGCTGGGGGCGACGATGTACCAAAGGCTCGGCGTGATCAAACCCTATCCGGACCAAGTGGATCAGGGCCGGTTCCAGCTCACCAAGAGTGAAGCGGACAAGATGGTGTTCAAAGTTCCGTCCCTCCGCAATATCGAGAAGACAGGCCCTTACTTCCACGACGGGAAGGTTGGCACGATCGAGGACGCTGTCGCGCGCATGAGCGAATACCAGGTCGGCAAGAAGTTGAGCCCCGAGCAAATCCAGTCGATTGTCACATGGCTGAAATCGCTCACAGGCGAGATCCCGGCCGACTACATCAAGCCCCCGAAGCTCCCGGAAAGCACGCCGAAGACTCCTAAGCCGGCGACGGTAGGGTAGGGTACCTGGCATGGGAAAGAAGACCAAGCTTGCGCTTCTCGCCCTCGCGGTGGTGTTCGTGGGTGCGCAGTTTTGTCAGCCCTCGCGCAGCAATCCGCCGTCGGAAGCGGCGTTGTCATTCGAGACGGTGGCGAACCCCTCGCCGCAGGTTCGGGCAGTTCTTGATCGAGCCTGCAAGGACTGCCATTCGAACGTTACGGTGTGGCCCTGGTATAGCCACATTGCGCCGGTCTCCTGGCAGGTGGCCGACGACGTGAGGGATGCGCGAAAGCACCTCAACCTCTCCGAGTGGGGCAAACTGAGCGCGGAGAGAAGACTGCAGGCGCTGGGCGACATGTGCAGGGAAGCGAACTCGGGCGACATGCCTCTCTGGCAGTACCGGCTGGCGCATCCCGCGGCTCGTCTTCAACAGGTGGATGTGACTGCGCTCTGCATGCTGTCGGTGAAGCCACAATAGGCGTGTAGCGAGTACCTGGCGTTTCGCTCTTCCGGCTTTCGGCGCGATGGTAGATTGGAGTGTGCTTCCGTACTTACTGAGCGGATTGTCGCTCGGAATCGCATCCGGACTGTCGCCGGGGCCGCTGCTGGCGCTCCTGGTTTCACAGACGTTGCGCCACGGCTTGCGGGACGGGTTGCGGGTCGCTTTCGCTCCGATGATTTCCGATGCGCCGATCGTCCTGTTATGTCTATTCGTCTTTTCGAGGATCTCCGGTCTCGGCCAGGCGCTGGCGTGGATGTCCGTCGTGGGCGGCGCCTTCGTCGGCTACCTTGGCTATGAGTCGCTGCGCGCTTGCACGGCCGATCTTAATGGGCCACAGCCCGCGCCCCGCTCGTTCACCAAGGCCGTTCTGATCAATCTCCTCAACCCTAACGTGTACCTGTTTTGGGCGATGGTGGGCGCTCCCATGCTCCTCAAGGGCTGGGCCAGAAGCGGCGGCGCGGCGTTTGCTTTCGCAGGTGGATTCTATGCCTGCCTTGTGGGATCGAAGATTCTCGTGGCCATGGCCGTCAGCCGCTCGCGAAATGTCCTGGCCGGGCGAGGCTACCGGTTCACAATGCGCGTACTAGGTGCCCTGCTGCTGGTAGTGGCGGTTTGGATGATTGCCGGGGGAATAGCGGGCCTGGCTGCTTCTGGTACCGGCACACGGAACCGCTAATTCCCGCAATGTATGCCGGGAGACCGGCGATGCGTCAGAATCTACCTATGAAGCGTGGACTGCTGCTTGTCAATGTCCTGCTGCCGGCACTGGCGCTTGCCGCAGCAACACCCGTTGTTACGAAGACCGAGGTCGGCCTGGAGAACTCGGCCGCGCGCATCGTTTTCGATAAGCGGACCGGCCAGTTGCTGAGCCTGCGAAACGTTCCAAGGAACGACGAATACCTGAAGGATCGCAAGGACGACGGCGGTCCATTCGCAGTTTATTCCGATTTCCACACAGCGTTCGACATCTCTTCGCAAGGGACGGTTTTCCTCACCCGTTCCGATCCGGCCGCGATCGCGGGGGCCGTCTTCACGCCACCAGCCAGCCGCCTGGTCAGCGCATCGCACCGCCGCACGGGAACCGGCCTCGCACTTCAACTCACCTATCGCGATGCAGGAAACCGTTGGGAGGCGGAGATCGAAATCTGGCTCCCGGATCAGGACGGGGCATCGGAGTGGGACCTTCGGATCACGAATCTGCAGCCGCAGGCGGCGGCCTTCATGGCGAGTTTCCCCGACATTAGCGGCTTTCGCCTAGGCACGGGAGAAGCCAATATGCAGACCACGCTGCGCGAAGGCGGAGGCATCACGCCGGCGTGGAGCAAGTCCGGCGGCATTTACGGCAACGGCGGGCAGATGTCGATGCAGTGGCACGCATTGCTGGACAAGAGCGCGGGTGACAGTTTCGGACTGATTACTCTGGATCCAGAGATACGCAATAAGTGGTTCCGCATCGTGAAGCCGCGCATCGGCGTGGTCTACTTTCCTCCGCAGACGCTCAACTCCGGCGAATCCTGGAAAGCGCCGCGGGCGAAGATCATGATCGGGGGCGGCGACTGGAAGCCGGTGGCGCGCGCGTACCGAGACTGGTTTGGAAACGCCTTTCGCACGGCCTCGCGGCCCGCGTGGGGAGACCGGATCGACAGTTGGATGGGGGCGTGGTTCGCCAAGACGGGCGGAGTGCTCCCGCCGGGCGGGTGCGGCGGCCTGACGCAGTGCCTGGACAGCTTCGCCGAACTGCCATCGGCGTACCTCAAGTACCAGGCCGATCTGCACGAGTATGCCTTCCACACGCAAGGCTCCTCGCTCGATCCTCAAGTGCATACCGATGGGGACAATGCCCTCCGAACGGACCTGGGCGGAGCGCCCGCGCTGAAGGAAGGGATTGAGCGGATACACCAGCTCGGCTACCGATTTGCTTTCTATGTGGAAGGCTATATTGTGCACAAGTCCAGCGAACTGGCGAAGTCGGGCAAGGCGGAACGCTGGAGCGTAATGCACCGCGACGGCAGCATCACAGGTTCTTATACGAAGGCAGGCTTCTACCAGATGTGCCCCGGGGCCGTCGAGTGGCAGGATCATCTGGCCGCGGTCGCCTCGCGCCTGGTGCGCGAGACCGGGGCTGATGCGGTGCGCCTGGACTCGCTGGGTTTCTATTTCCTGTCGTGTTATAACCCGGCGCATCACCATGAATCGCCGTTCGGCTATAACCGTTGGATCCAACAACTGCTGGACAAAGTGAGCCGTGCAGTGCGGGAGGTGAATCCGGATTGCGTGCTCACCACGGAAGCGCCGGTGGATTTCTACTCGTCCTGGTTCCATGGCGCGCTGCACCAGAGCACTGTCGTGGGCCGGGAGATCCCGCTGATCCGCGTGGCTTTGCCCGGCTATCGCCCTTATCTGTACCAGCAGGCCGGCCCGATCTACGGATCTCTGGCCGGACTGCCCGGCGGCAGCAATGGTTATGGCATACAGCCGGAGATGCAGCAGCTGGATGAGAACTGGCGCGCGGTCCGGCACGGAGTGGCGTCGACGCTCGGTTATGGGGAGGTGGGCGACACCGATCCGGAGCCATCCTTGCCCGATGTCACCTGCCGCCTGTTTCACGGTGCCGGACATTCCCTGGTGGTGTGCGCCCGAGTGGAAGGGGCCAACGGGTGGGACTTCCCTAAGGAGATTCGATTGGCGCGTGAACACAAGCCCTTCACGGTTCGCGTGAGCGGTCTGAGCAAGCCGGTGGCCGGAGCGTATCTGTACGACATCGAGACGACCCGCATCAGTCCGGCCGATTTCAAGCAGGACGGGCGCGATGCCGTCCTGCCGGTGAGTGGCACGAATTGGTTCATGGCCTTGTTGCGGGAGGAGGATGGGCCGGCGGTGGCGGAGTTGGCGCCGGTGCCGTCGATGCGCGCGGGCGAGTCGCAGCGGGTGGCGGTGCGGATGCTCACGCCGCTGCGACGCGCGATGCGGGCGACCCTGACCGCTCGCGGGCTGAACTTCGGCGGTGCGAATGCGAGATCCATCGCGATCGGCGTTCCCGGCACCGCGATGGTTATCGCACCGCGCGATGCGGCGCCGGGTCGCTACCAGATCGAACTCGAGGGCCAGAATCTGATCGGAATGAAGCGGTTCGTGGATGTGCTACCTTAAAGGCAGGTGTTCAGAACTCTGGGAATCGTGCTGGCATTCGTCTTGGCCGTAGGGCCATTGTGGGCCACGTGCGCAGCGTGTTCACCCGCAAAACAGGATCCCATCGGAGAGCACGATTGCTGCAAACGGGATTGCCACCATAAGGCGCCCCCGCAGGATTCCAAACCCTGCCCGCACTCCCAGTTCACCCCGCAGACTTACGAGAGGGCCGGCCAAGCCGGGCTGATGGCGCCGGTTCCAATAGCCATTGCCGAGGCCGTTGCGGCAGATGGCCTTCCCGCGTCTCCGAAGGCAGGCGAGGTGGTGGATCTCCTCCCTGACAGCCATCCTCCGCCGGATCTATTCATCCTGAATTCAGCCTTCCGTATTTAGTCTTTTCTCATCCGCTCGTCATGTGTCCATTGGTATCCCGGCGTGCGCGGGGTAGGAGGAGAGAATGCGGAACTGCGTCCTTTTGCTGGCGCTGGCTGCCGCGATGGCATCGGCCCAGCCTGTACTGAAACTTGATGAACTGATCGACGAAGCACTGCGCGCAAATCCAGAGGTCCTCGCCGCGCAGAAGCGTTACGAAGCGGCGCGGCAGCGTCCGGGTATGGAAAGCGCGCTGCCGGACCCGATGCTTTCGATCGGCTACGCCAGTGCCGGCAAGCCCTGGCCGCTGGCGGGGATTGGAACGGAGCCGACGGCGAACGCCGGCCTCATGGTCTCGCAGGAATTTCCGTTTCCCGGTAAGCGCAAGCTGCGCGGGGACGTAGCGGCGAAGATGGCCGAGGCGGAGTGGTCAAGCTATGAGGAGACGCGCCTCAGCGTCATCTCTCGCCTGAAGCAGGCCTATCACCGGCTACGCTACGGGCACGAGATCATCGGAATTCTGACGCGTAACCGAGACCTGCTGACTGAGTACCTACGGGTGGCGGAGGCGCGCTACAGCGTGGGCAAGGCGGCTCAGCAGGACATATTCAAGGCGCAGACGGCGCGCTCGATTCTGGAAGCGCGCATCATGAGGACGGAACAGGAGCGCCGCGCCCGCGAGGCGGAGATCAACACCCTTCTAGCGCGCGACCCGCGGGCGGCACTTGGCGCGCCTCCTGAGATCCCTCCGGGAACGCTTAAGGTCACCCTCGATGAACTGTTCCGGCGCGCGTCGCAAGCTTCTCCCGCGCTCATGCGCGAACAGAAGCTGATTGAGCGCACGGAACTGGCCGTCAGCCTGGCTCGCAAGGATTACTACCCCGACTACACGCTTTCGGCCGGCTACTTCAACATGGGCCGGATGCCGGACATGTACCAGTTCCGCGTGGACTTCAAGTTGCCGGCCTGGTTCCGCCGCAAGCAGCAGGCCGGGGTGACCGAGCAGGTGATGAATCTCAGCCAGGCACGGCGCAGTTGGGAAGCCGCAGACCAGGCGATTCACTACCGGATCCGCGAAGAGTATCTGATGGCGGAGACATCCGAGCGCCTGATGCGCCTGTACGCGGACACCGTGCTACCGCAGGCGCGCCTGGCGCTGGATTCCTCGCTCGCGTCCTATGAAACCGGCGCCGTCGATTTCCTGACGGTGCTCAACAACTTCACCACCAGGCTCGACTACGAAGTGAACTATCACGAGGAGATGCTCAGCTTCCATCTCGCCCTGGTGCGGCTGGAAGAAATGACGGCCCAGAAGCTGATCGATTGAGGAGACGCCATGAAGGGATCCAGGATTCTGTTTGCAGTCATCATCGCCGCGGCGGGCTTTGCCGGCGGCTACGGGTACAACCGGTGGTTCGCCCGCGGTGCCGGCGGCGGGGCCGAGGCCAATACGGGCCGCAAGATCCTCTACTACGTCGATCCGATGCACCCGGCGTACAAGTCCGATAAGCCGGGCATCGCGCCCGACTGTGGGATGCGCCTGGAGCCGGTTTACGAAGAGGGCGGTACTGCCGAGAAGTTGAAAGCGGACCGTACGATCCTCTATTATGTAGACCCGCAGGATGCGAACTACCGCTCGGAGAAGCCCGGTCTGAACCCGGAAACCGGCAACGAACTCAAGCCCGTTTACGCCGGCGAGCCTCCGCCCGGTGCGTTCCAGGTGCCGGATAACAAACGGCAGCTGGCCGGCGTGCGGCTCACCAAAGCCGAATACACGTCGGCGACCGACACAATCCGCAGCGTCGGTAAAGTGAGCTTCGACGAGACCCGCATCACGCGAGTGCATACGCGCATCGAAGGATGGATCGAGCGGGTGTTCGCCGACTTCACCGGCAAGCTGGTCGAGCAGGGTCGGCCGCTCCTCACCATCTACAGCCCGGAGATGCTGGCCAGCCAGCAGGAGTACCTGCTCGCATTGCGCGCGAAGCACGATCTGGCGCAAAGCAGTATGGAAAGCGCGCGCGGTGATGCGGCCTCGCTCATTGAAGCCGCGCGGCGCCGCTTGGAACTCTGGGATTTGAGCGAAGCGCAGATCCGGGAAGTTGAGCGCACAGGCAAGCCCATTCGCAGCGTGACGTTGTACGCGCCAGCGTCCGGCTACATCATCACGCGCAATGCGTTTCCGAATCAGCGCATCACGCCGGAAACGGAACTATACACTCTGGCGGACTTGAGTCACGTGTGGGTCCTTGCCGACGTGTTCGAAATGGACGCGCCGCGTGTCCGCCTGGGGCAGCCTGCCGCGGTTTCGCTTTCCTACTCGCCGGGCATACGGATGGCGGGCCGCGTGAGTTACATCCTGCCTCAGGTGGATCCCATGACCCGCACCGTCAAGGCGCGCATCGAGGTGGCCAACCGGAACCTTCTACTGAAACCGGACATGTACGCGGACGTCGAATTCGCCATCGGCACAGGCAGACGCCTGACGGTGCCGAGCGATGCCGTCGTGGATACGGGTCTCGCCAAAACTGTGTACGTCGATCACGGCAGTGGCTACTTCGAGACAAGGCGGATCACGACGGGCGTGACGGTGGGCGATCGCATCGAGGTTTTGAGCGGGCTCAGGGCGGGAGAGCGCGTAGCCGCCTCGGGGAACTTCCTGCTCGATTCGGAGAGCCGTCTGAAGGCGCCCATGTCCCAGATGGCGCACGGAGAGCACGCGCATGATTGACCGCATTATCGAATTCTCCGGACGCAACCGGCTGATTGTTCTGCTGATGGTGGTCGCGGCGACGGCGGCCGGTTGGTGGTGCATGCACCACATCCCGCTCGACGCACTCCCGGACTTGAGCGATACGCAAGTGATCGTATATTCGCGATGGGACCGCAGCCCGGACATCGTCGAAGACCAGGTCACTTATCCGATCGTTACCGCCATGCTGGGCGCGCCGAAGGTGAAGGCCGTGCGGGGATTTTCGGACTTCGGGTTCTCGTTCGTCTACATCATCTTTGATGAGGGGACCGACATCTACTGGGCGCGCTCCCGCACGCTCGAGTACCTCTCGCCGATCCTCGGCAAGCTGCCGCAAGGGGTATCCACCGAACTCGGGCCGGACGCGACCGGCCTCGGCTGGGTGTTTCAATATGCGCTGGTCGATAAAAGCGGGCGGCACGATCTGGCCGAATTGCGGTCGCTACAGGATTGGTACCTGCGCTATCACTTGAAGTCGGTGCCGGGGGTGGCCGAAGTGGCGCCACTCGGCGGCTTCGTGCGCCAGTACCAGGTGAACGTCGACCCGAACCGCCTGCGCGCCTACGGTGTACCGATTTCGAAGGTCGTGGAAGCCGTGCGCGCTTCGAACAACGATGTGGGCGGGCGGCTGGTCGAGTTCAGCGGCGCAGAGTACATGGTGCGGGGGCGCGGCTATGCGCGCTCGAAGGCCGATCTCGAAAGTATTGCGCTGGCGGCGAGTCCGGGCGGCGTTCCCATCCGCGTGAAAGACGTGGGACGTGTGACCTTAGGGCCCGATATCAGGCGCGGCGTTGCGGATCTGGATGGCACCGGCGACGTGGTGAGCGGCATTGTGGTGGTCCGGCAAGGCGAGAATGCGCTCGACGTGATCCAGCGCGTGAAAGCGAAGCTGCACGAAATCGAGCCGGGACTGCCTGTGGGTGTGAAGGTTGTCACAACTTACGACCGCTCCGAGCTTATCCTGCGCTCGATCGACAACCTGAAGTCCACATTGATCGAGGAGTTGACCGTTGTCGCGCTGGTGATCTTCCTCTTCCTCTGGCACATTCCGAGCGCCATCATCCCGGTGCTCACAATCCCCATCGCCATTCTGATCTCGTTCATCCCGATGAACGCCATGGGGATCACGTCGAACATCATGTCGCTCGGCGGGATCGCCATCGCCATTGGCGCCATGGTGGACGCCGCCATTGTCGTGGTAGAGCAGACGCACAAGAAGCTGGAAGAATGGGAGCGCGAGGGCCGCCCGGGCGATTACCATGACGTCGTCATCAGCGCGGTGAAGGAAGTGGGCGGACCGAGCTTCTTCGCCCTGCTGGTGATCGCCGTGAGCTTCCTGCCGGTGCTGACGCTGGAAGCTCAGGAAGGGCGGTTGTTCAAGCCGCTCGCCTACACCAAGAACCTCGCCATGATCGTAGCGGCGGTACTCGCCATCACGCTCGATCCGGCACTGAGGTTGATGTTTACCCATGCGCGCAACTTCGATTTCCGCCCGCGCTGGTTATGCAGGACGGCGAATGCAGTGCTGGTGGGGAAGATTCACTCCGAGGAAAAGCATCCGGTGAGCCGCGTGCTGATCCGGCTTTACCACCCGGTGGTGGAATGGTCGCTGCGCTGGAAGCGGTTCGTGATCGCGGGCGCGATCGCGATGGTTGTCGCGACAGTGCCTGTCTTTGAGAAGCTGGGCTCCGAGTTCATGCCTCCGCTCGACGAAGGGAGCCTGTTCTACATGCCTTCGACGTTGCCGGGCATTTCGATCGCGGAGGCCGAGCGCGTGTTGCAGGTGCAGGACCGCATCATCAAGCAGTTTCCGGAAGTCGACCGGGTGTTCGGCAAGGCCGGGCGCGCGGACACATCCACCGATCCGGCGCCGCTCTCCATGTTCGAGACCGTTATTACGCTGAAGCCGAAGAGCGAATGGCGCAAGGTCGAGACGTGGTATAGCGGCTGGGCGCCCGGCTGGGCTCTGGGCGCGCTCCGGCGCATCACGCCGGATCACATCTCCACCGAGGAACTGACTAATCAGTTGAACGCGGCGCTCCAGTTTCCGGGTATCACCAACTCCTGGACCATGCCCATCAAGGCGCGCATCGACATGCTGACAACAGGGGTGCGGACGCCGGTGGGACTGAAGATCTCCGGTTCCGATGTCGCGACGATCGACCGCATTGGTGCGGAGGTCGAGGCGCTCCTGCCGCGCGTTCCCGGCACCCGCAGTGTGTTTGCCGAGCGCACCAGCGGTGGATACTTCCTCGATTTCGCTTGGAAGAGAGATGCTCTGGCTCGCTACGGGCTTTCCCTGGAGGAGGCGCAAATGGTGGTCATGAACGCCATCGGCGGGGAGACGGTGACCACGACGGTGGAGGGCAGGGAACGCTACCCCGTCAATGTCCGGTATTTCCGCGACTTTCGCGAGGATGTGAACGCGCTCGGGCGCGTGCTGGTGCCTGCCATGAACGGCTCGGCGCAAGTACCACTGGCGCAATTGGCCGACGTGCGCAAAGTGACCGGTCCGGGGATGATCCGCAATGAGAACGGTCTGCTCACCGGCTACGTATACGTCGATGTCGCGGGCCGTGATGCAGGCAGCTACATCGACGAGGCGAAGCGCCTGGTACGTGAACACCTGAAGCCGCCGCCGGGATCCTCCATCGCATGGAGCGGCCAGTACGAAGCCATGGAGCGGGTGAGGGCGCGGATGCTGGTAATCGTGCCGCTGACGCTCTTTCTGATCTTCCTGCTGCTCTATCTCAACACGCGATCGGTCACCAAAACGTTGATCATCGTGCTGGCCGTGCCGTTCTCCGCTGTCGGGGCGGTCTGGCTCCTGTGGGCGCTAGGCTACAACATGAGCATCGGAGTGTGGGTGGGGCTGATCGCGCTCATGGGAGTGGATGCGGAGACGGGCGTGTTCATGCTGCTGTACCTCGACCTGGCCTACGATCGTGCACGCCGGGAGGGGCGCCTGCGCAGCCTGGCCGATCTGCAGGCAGCCATTCTTGACGGCGCCGTTCGCCGCATCCGGCCAAAGTTCATGACCGTAGCCACGATGTTTGTCGGCCTGGTACCTATCCTGTGGTCGACAGGCACCGGCGCCGATGTGATGAAGCGTATTGCCGCGCCCATGGTTGGCGGCATCTTCACCAGCTTCCTTTTGGAACTGGTGGTCTATCCCGCGATTTACGAGGTTTGGAAATGGCACTTCGAATTAAAGAAACAGCTTTCGTAATCCTGCTTGCGACGCGCGCGTTCGCGGACGGCGAACTGCGCTTCCAGGTGCGCCACGAGCACCTGCGCAAAGGCTGCCAGGGTGTCCTGAGCGTCGATGAGCAAGGCATTGCTTTCGAGGGCAAACCGTCGAAGAAGCCGCACGCCTGGCGCTGGGAGTTCTCCGACATCCAGCAACTCAAGATTGAGCCGCGGCGGATGACCGTGCTGACTTACGAGGACCGCAAGTGGCTTTTGGGCGCAGATCGCCGCTTCGAGTTCACTCTCCCGGCCGGCGCTTCTTTCGAGCGTGCGTATCTACGGTTGAAGAACCGTCTCGACCAGCGGCTGGTCGCCGCGCTGGCGGATGAGCAGGGCACAATCCTCTGGAAGTTGCCGGCGAAACGGATCGGGCGGGTGAAGGGCGAGCAAGGAACGCTCGTGGTCAGTACCGATCGCGTTGCGTTCGAGACCGCTGAGCCGGGCGCATCACGCACCTGGCGCTACTCCGACCTCGACAGCATCAGCAGTGCAGGACCGTTCGAGTTCACCGTTACCACGTACGAACGTTCCAAAACCGACTACGGAAGCTTGAAGAGCTTTCACTTTCAACTCAAACAACCGCTCACCGAGGACCGCTACAACGACCTCTGGTGGCGGATCAATCAGAACCGAATCAGGAGAATCCAATGAAAACCATCACAACCCTTTTGCTGGCCGCGGGCTTGCTCGCGGCCGCTGACACGCGCACGTTCGTGGGCGTGATTACCGATACCATGTGCGGCGCCGATCACAAACACATGGGCATTTCGCCGGATGAGAAGTGCGTGAGCGAATGCGTCAAACACGGCGCCAAGTACGCGCTCTACGACGGCAAGGAGGTGTATCGTCTGAGCGACCAGCAAACGCCGGAAAAGTTCGCCGCGAAGAAGGTCAAGGTCACCGGGACCCTATACGAAAAGACCAAGATCATCAAAGTTGAAAGGATCGAAGCCGCCCGGTAGCTCTGGATTACCTCGGAGAGCGCCCCGAAGCGGCCTCCGCGCCCGCGAGCTTGAGTTGGCGCAGGAACGGTTCCGGGATGAGGCCCCGGGCATCGCGTGGGACGTCCCAGGTGATCGCGCCGCCGCGCGCAAGCGTCATTTTCGTGAAGCGCACTATGCCGGCGTCGGAGAAGCGCGCCGGCGCACCGCACCACCATCTGCCGAGGTAGGTGAGGACGTGGAACTGCGACACGTCTTCCCAGAACTTCCCGTTGCGGCCGATCATCTCGGGATTGTCCGTTTCTCCCGCCGTGTAGTCTTCCTCCGCCGACTCCGGATGAATGGGATGGACCACGCCGCGATTGAAAGCTACCAACGAATCCGGATTTCCTTTCCTTGCCGCGGCGGCGAAGCTCGCGAAGTTGGGGGGCTGCGGCGAGCGATACATGGCGTTCGGCCAGTAGCAGCCGTCGAACCACCAACCCGAGACGCGTTTGCCCCAGCGCGTGGACCACTCGGCGATCACGCGCTCCCATTTCTTTTGAAACTCCGCATTGCGGAAGGGGCCTGTGCGCCATTCGAGTTTCCGCACGGCCACCTCGTCCCGGTCCGGCGCGCCCGCGGGCAAATACACCATCAGGCGGATGCCGCGCCTGGAGAGCGCCGCGGCCAGATCCGCGACCAGGTCGCGCCGTGAACACTTGCTCGGCCGGATGCCGACGATTGCGTCGTAAGCGCTGTTGGGCGAAAGAAAATGTCCTGAGTTCTGCCCGAGGGTGATGAAGAAGTAACGCGCCTGGACGCTGGAAAGCTGGGCGGCAAGTCCTTCAACGTCGAAGGCGTCGATCAGGCGGTTCCATTCCTCAACGCTCAGATCCGGCTTGTCGGCCAGGTAGTGCATGAAGACGCCGAAGCCTGCCTGACGCATCCATTCCGCGCGGCGGGGCGGCGTCTGGCCGGCAGCAGGCGCGCCAAGCGGCGCGAGAAGCAGGACGAAGAACACGAATCTAATTGTGTATGTCATGGACGCTACCGGCCATTCTACAACCATGCCCGCCGGCGCTTGGCCATCCACTTGCTTGGACCCATGGTGTGCACGGTCGCGAACCCTTGAAACTCAGTGTTCAGGGCGGGTGTCCCGGTAAGAATTACCGTTTACAGATGGTAAATCCGCCAAGGTTTCCGAGGCAGCTTCCTCAGACAAGGACGGTTCCCGACCAGAAGGAGAATGTATGAAACTCAATCGTGTTCGGCCATTCGGGGTAGCCGCCATCGCGTTGCTTGGCATGATGACAACAAGCTGCGCGACGAAGCGCTACGTGCGTTCGACCGTAGCTCCACTGGATGCCAAAGTCAGCCAGATCGACAAGAGGACCGCGGACAAGGATAAGGAACTCGCGGGCGGGATCGAGGGTTTGGAAAACGATCTGTCTCGTACCAAGGAGCACTTGTCGGACACCGACGCCAAGGCGGCTACCGCCAACGAGAACGCCCAGCGTGCCGAGGGGAAAGCCGTGAGGGCGGGCCTTAGCGCCGACGAAGCTCGCGCGCTCGCCGAAAAGGGATTGAGCCGTGCCAGCCTGCTGGAACGGGCGCTAGAGGAACAGGACAAACTGCAACTGCACGCGGAGAAGTCGGTTTTGTTCCGGCTCAACAGCAGCGAGCTGACGCCTCAAGGCAAAGCCATCCTGGACGAGTTGGCGAGCCAGATGGCATCGTTGGAACGTTACGTGGTGGAACTGGAGGGCTACACGGATCGCACGGGGAATCGCGCGCTCAACTTGGACCTAAGCCAGCGGCGAGCCGAAGCCGTGGCGCGATACCTCACGGTCAAGCACAATGTGCCGTTGCGCCGCGTGCACGTGCTGGGTTTTGGCCAGGAAACTCCGGCGGCCGACAACAGCACGCCCGCGGGCCGGGCGCAGAACCGCCGTGTGGCGGTACGCATCTACGTGCCGGGATCGAATGCTCTCCAACAACCGGAGAAGCAGAACGCCTCCGTGGAGGAGCCATCAAGGCAGCTGGCCCAGAAGGTCTCTGGCCAGTAGCTCGGCGCGGCGCGCCAGGTTGACAGCAGCCACCAGGTCCGACCGGCGCAACTCCTCGGCCTGTGCCAGGAAGGTTCGAATCCTGGCGGCGGATTGGGATTGATCGGCCGTCAGGTTGTGTTTCAGGATTTGCGCGAGCATACGCTGTGTTTCACGCAAGCTGTGGTCGTAGTTCCTGATATGCTCCCGCAATTCCTCGGGGCTGAGCATTTCCCCGAGGCGCGGTTGCGGAGCCGCCGACGGGGCCCCTGCGGGAGGGGCTTGAGCCGCCGGCGGCTCCTCCGCGACCGTGGGGTGCTTGGCGCGCCTATTGCGTTTCGGAGGGTGCGGACGCGGCGGAGTGGGGAGCTTGCCTTGCGCCTCGATAGAGGCCGGGGGAGTTTGGGCCGCGGGCGGCGGCTCGCTTTGGATCTTTGGAGGCGCCGGCGTTTCCACCTTCTCCCGCTCTCGCGGTTGTGCCGGCGGAATGGGCGTCGGCGGAAGCTGTTTCGCCCGCTTCTTGCCGAATGGCCAACACCCCGGAGCGATAAGCAGGATGAGAGCTATCGCCACGATGATCAACAATCGAAGCCACTTCGTCATGAGGCACCCTGTGCCGGCAATTTCAATATAAACGTGCAGCCATGGCCTGGGGTATCCACCAGATCAATGGTGCCGCCGTGCAACTGCACCGCGCGGAACGCCATGGCCAGTCCAATGCCCGACCCTTTCTCCTTCGTTGTGAAATAGAGCCGGAACACCTTGTCCCGCAATTCCGCCGGGATGCCCGGGCCTTGATCGATGACGCGGACAAGAGCCTGGTTCGCGTCGCGCACCAATTCCATGCGCAACGCACCACCGCCCGCCATCGCTTCGACTCCATTCATCACCACGTTCAACAGCGCCTGCTTCAGGTGATCCGGATCGGCGCGGACGACAATGATTTCGGGCGGCGCCAAGATTTCGATGCACACGTTGCGGCGGCTCGCCTCCGGAGCGACCAATGCGGCCACTTCCCGGGCCAGAGCTCCCAGGTTCACTTCCTTGAAATCCAGCTTCAGCGGGCGCGTAAAATCGAGGAACGTCTTTACCACGCGATCCAGGCGCATGATCTCCTTCGATATCAACGCGATCTCCGGGCCGGCCTCCGGAGTCCGGCTAGTGACAAGACTGCGGAGTATCTCCAACCGGAGCGCAATGGCGTTCAGTGGATTCTTGATCTCATGCGCCACACCACTAGTGAGGCGCGAGATTGCTTCAAGCGGATCCATGCGCAGGCGCTCGCCCAGGAGGTTTAGTTTGGATTCGACAACAGCGAGTTCGGGCGTTCGCGGCGAAGCGCTCCTTGGCGGCGCCGGCGGGCCACCGGCGCGCAGCCGGTCGATCATTTCCGCCACGCGATTGAGGGGACGCAGCGCGAGGTTTGCCGTTACCAGCGCCAGCACAATGGCCAGCGCCAGGCTGAAGAGTGAGACCGCCGCGAGGTTGCGCACCTGTGGCGCAAGCGCGTCGCGCAGAAGCACGGAGGACACGGCGATCTGGATCAGGAACACCGGCCGCGGCTGCTCGCTCACCCCCAACGGTATGACTACGGCGAAGTCCCGGCTGCGAGTGAGCACATCGCCCAACCGCGCGAGCGAATTGGTTGAGCGCCAGAGGGCGAATTCGGGCAGCGGAGCGAGCCTGGCGCCCTTGCGGGTGGGATTGGAGGAGGCCAGGATCCGCCCGTTCTCTCCCGCGACGTTGATCTCCACGATGGCGCGTCCGTATGCCATGGTGCGTTCGAGCATGGTCGCGACGGCGCGGTCGTCGGCGACGATCTCACTCCACAAACGCTTGCTCTCTTCCAGCGTCGCCGGCGGGACGGCCCGCTGCGCGGACCGTTCCGCGACCCGTTCGAGCAGAACGGTCTTCACTTGCTGGCCGGCCAGTTCGGCACGTTCCAGCACGTCGGCGGACCAGGCCTCCATTACGCCGTTGAGGTAGAGCAGCGACAAAGTGACTACCACAACCGTCATCAACGCGACGATAAGCGCCATCAAGCGGAGCTTCAAAGGCAGGGCTCGGAAGCCGTGAGCGTGCGCGGGAGCGCCGCGCGGCGCGGGGGCGGGTGCGGCTGTAGTCGGAGCGGCTATGACTCTACCTCGCGCGCGCCGTAATCGCGCAGTTTGTTGAAGAGTGTCTTGACGCTTACGCCGAGGATTTCGGCCGCTCGCGTCTTGTTGTTCTTCGTATACGCCAGCGTGCGGTAGATGAGGGCCTTCTCGGCCTGCTCGACCGTGGTGCCCACATTCAGCACTACGTTCATCTCCTCATTGGCCACCCGCGGAGGCGCTGCCGTCGCCTCTACGAGCGGCGGTCCCAGGTGCGCTTTCGCGATGGTGCCATCGCCGGCCAGAATCACCGCACGCTCCAACACGTTGCGCAGCTCGCGAACGTTTCCGGGCCAAGGGTAGGACGAGAGGCGGTCCAGCGCTTCCTGGCTCACGTCGGTGATCCGGCAGCCGTGTTTCTGGTTCAGGTCGGCGAGCAGCGCGGCGCACAAGGCCGGGATGTCCTCGCGGCGCTCGCGCAAAGGCGGCAGCGTGATGGGGAATACGTTCAGGCGATAGAACAAGTCCTCGCGGAACGTTCCTTTTTTCATGGCCTCTTCCAGGCTCTTATTGGTGGACGCAATCACGCGCACGTCCACCTGGATCTCCTCTTTGCCGCCCAGGCGCCGCACGCGGGAATCCTCGAGCACCCTCAGCAGCTTGGCTTGTGTAGCCATCGGCATATCGCCGATTTCATCCAGCAGCAGCGTCCCGCCGTTGGCCAGTTCGAAACAGCCGGAGCGCCGTTCGAGC
>CAZLOS010000045.1:0-37172 GCA_964561215.1 uncultured Solibacteraceae bacterium
AGCCCGGGTAGTTCTCGACCTCGGTCGTGATCGTGAGCTGGCCGCCGGGCTGCGTTCCTTCGACCACGAGGGGGTCCAAATTGGCGCGAGCCGCATAGAGAGCGGCAGTCAAACCGGCGGGGCCGGACCCTAGAATCAACACTTTGGCATGCGTCGGCGTGGGCATCGCGCGACCGTAATGATTGGCCGGGAACGATGCAAGCCGCGGCGCCGGTTGTCACGTTCGTCGTTTGCCCGGCGGATCGGCAGGATCGCCTCTGGACGTCCGCCGATTACGTGAGGCACATCGTCGAGGGTCTGCGGGCCCACGGCGTTGCGGAAGACTACGTGTGGCGCGTGATCAGGAAGGCCGTCGAGACGAATCGTTCAGCCAGCGACACTGATAGAGCTGGTAAAGAGATCAACGACATCCGCCACTTGAGAGGGTTGCTCCTCTCCCCCCACTACGGCATACGGCATTGGCGCGAGCTGAACTTCGTCGATGAGTCCGAATGGTGGCGCGCGATCGATATCGTCGAAGACCGCATTCGAGAGAGGTTCATCCGATGGGCGGACGAGTTGAGTCCGAAAGAGGCCGCCGGTTTCGCGGTGATGGCGCTCGACTGCCTGTTTCTCGAGACGCCTTATGGCTTTCAGACAGGCGCGAGCACGTATGATACGCGGCGGGCGTATACGGCTGTGCTTAGCGCGGCGCCATTCGGGCTCGATCCCGCGATAGCTACCGGCCTTTACGAAAACGTTCGAAACGGGATCGTGCACGACACCGAGACGCGCAAGGGGTGGAAGATCAGGATGGGCGGGCAGGCCCCAATCGTAGAAAGGGACGGGGCGAGCGATTTCATCTTGAACCGGACGAGTTTCCATGAGGCGCTCAAAGGGGCGTTCGACGCGTGGATGGTCGAGCTTCGCGGCGGGGACGTTCGGTTGCGCGGAAACATGCGCGCGCGGATGGAACAGATCATCGGCAAGCACTATTCGGCGTGATTGAGGTCACGTGGACAACACGATGCCACGATCCATATCGAGCCAGTGGAAACTGAACCGTTCGGAGGAAGACGCGTGGCGCACGTGGATTAGGAAGCATGTGCAATCGGCGGGGCTGCTGTGGGTAATCGAAGGCCGGCTTGCCTGCTCTCCCAGACCGCTCCGGTATCACCCGCGGTTCGGCGGCCGCCTCCCGCAACTGCCGCCTGAAGCCGGCCCGATCTTGGGTGAATGGCTTCAGTCTCTGAAAAACCGTTCCGTCGGAACGATCGTCGTCCTCGCAACCGATGGAGAGATGAAGAGATATGCGACGGCGGTTGCGCCGGCGCCGGATCTTCTCTCCTTATATAGGTCGCTTGGATTTGTAGTCCATCACCACCCGATCGAGGATCCACTCCATGCGCCCGCGTCTGAGAAAGGCGGAATCATCTCCCAGATAGAGGCGCTCAAACCGATCGTCCTGACGGAGTACCAGGCGCGAACCGGTGGGATGCTCCTCCACTGCAGCGGCGGGATGGATCGGAGCGCTCCTGTCGCGGCTTTCATAGCGAGCGAATCAGTTGGCAGGTGTCCGTTTGTTTGAGGATTGAGGCCCGGACGAGGTTCGCGGGTTGGACAGACGCGCAACATAACCAGCTTGCAGCTTTCGTCCGCTGACAGGCTGCGCTGTAAATGACCGTATAAGTCCGATGTAGTGCGTTAATGCGTGCAGGCTCGTAACTCGCTGGGAAATCGGCATCGCTCCATGGTCTGGAATCGACGCCATGGGCACTATCTTCCCTGTTTTCAATCTGCCTTCGATTTCCCAAGGTGGACGTCAACGATGCCGATCCGATGTTGACTGACTGGTGGTCAGTCGGCAGGTGCGCACACCTCGAAACCATCCCCTCTTTTGCTGGGAGTAGTGTGTGCTTACGGTGTGTCGGCAAGGATGAAGGCGACGGCACTTGATCTGGGCACATCCGTCGGGCGTGGGGCGGTTTGCAGTTCGCCTGCTTCCGTGGCAGAAGCGCCAATTGCTGTTGCTTCCTTTGCAACGGAGCGTGGCGGACCGGACCATGTTGTTGCGATTAGGCTGGAATGTCAGATGGGCCCGGTGCGAGCCCACTTTCGTTTACCCGGCGCCAGGGACCGCCAGGTGACCAGAAAGCTGGCTCTCGGCTCGCGTCACCAACTGCATGCACCGGAAACGAAAGAAACCCTCGAATCGTCCCATTCACTTCGGCGAAGTCTACTGGCGCTGCGAGTTTGCCCTTTCTAAGGAACGCTCGCCATTGAGTGCGCTTTTGAGCATCGACCGACAATTCGGTGATCAGGAGATCGAAGCCATTTGCGTTGAGCTGCGTCCCACGACGTTCAAAAGTTGCTCGAATCGCGTCGGTGAGAACGTCAGCCTCGAACGGAAACGTTCGTGCCAGAAACCAGACGTCAAAGAAGTCCTTCATCCGGCTATTGAGCATGCCGAGGTGGACCATGGCCTCCAACTTCTCGGCGATGACGGTCTCCATCGGGTATACCCAAATTCGCGGAGCAGGCATGGGCAGTAGTGTTGGATAGTCCAGCACACCGGGCCGCGATGCTACCGCATCACCGAATCCGATATCGACCTGGAGGGGAATGCGGGCGTTTCCCACCCGCGCCAGCAGTCTGACACGGACGCCCTCGTATTCCTGATCCTCTTTGATCTCCTCGGAGCTGACGGCTTCGACGGGGAAGGTGAGACCGTCATCCTCAACCGCAAGCTCACAGAGTTCGCGAAAGATCGCGAGACTGTGTTCGGGCGAAGGATCTCCGTGGCCGAGAAGGTCAAGATCTCGTGTCGGGCGATGAGGGGTGTTGGTCCAAACTTGAAAAAGCATGGCGCCCTTCAGAAAGAACTGATTGCGATACGCGGATTGGCTCAGGCGGTAGAGGAGCCGCTCCAGCGCGTAGCGGGTCAGAACGAGCCCGAAGTCCTCGCCCTGGCGCGTGGCGATATTCAGGAGCTTCTGGCGGATTGAGGCTGCGACATTGCGGGGCTTGAGCGGTTTCAAACGAGGGCCTCCATATAAGGCCGCACCACGTTCGCCACGCGGCATACCTTGGCGGCTTCCCACAGTTCGGCGGTAGTTGCCTTGCGCTGTTTCAGGCACTCGCGTAGGGCTTCAAGAGCGACATCGAGACCAATTTTGTTCCGGTATTTGAAGCAATCGGCCACGGTCTTTGCCACGGAAAAGATGCGGGTGGGCACTCCTTCGATCTGGTGTGTCTCTTGACCGAACGCAAGGGACTGCTTCGAAAAGCGGACCACGCGGAACGGCGGGTATTCGGCGTTTGGGCGGCGGTCCTTCTCGCCGATGGCGATCCAGACCTCGTGAGGGCTTTGCGTTCCGATTTCGTGGAACCGCAGCGCGGAAAGCAGGCATACGACGCCCCGCGGTACGCGCTTGGACGCTTCGGCGATCGTGTGAAGCTCTGTGACGGGCGCGTCGGCGGCCGTATAGAGTCCGCGGCCGGACCGGACAACGAGGCCCTCCTGTTCGGCAAGTCGGAGATACTGTCGGGCGATGCCGTGAGCATCCAGATCACGTGGACGAAGAATCCCGGCGGTCTTTGCGAGTTCGGCGATCTTAGCGAGAGGCTCGGCGGACTGCATAACCTGATTTTACGAAACGTCGGGGCTTATTCACAAGTCCCGACAGGGCGAGCAGTGACGGCAAGCTTGGCTGGCTAGAGGAACTGGATCGCAATCCATTGACGCCGTAGACGCTATGGTCTCTATAGTCAATCTACGGCTCTAGCTCAGAAACGGGGGTACCCTAGGAGCCGAAGCTGATAAAACACGTTTGTGGAGACTTGTTTTGATCAGCATAGAGGACCTCATCGGGATACCCCACTACGAGATTATCGACCTTCAACAGAGCGCGGGGCAGGTGTGGATCTGGGCCCGGTATACCGGGCCCAGATCCTGCCCCCACTGTCAGAGTCAGCGACTGCGCAATCAAGGCCGGATCGAGCGCATCGTACGGCATGTCAGTTGGGCAGCCGAACAAGTGTGGCTGCATTTGGAAGGACATCGCTGGCGGTGCCGGGACTGCGGGCGGCAGTTTCGCGAACGCTTCCCCGGACTGCTGCCCGCGCAACGAGCCACGGAAGCCTTCCGCTACAAGGTCTTCCGCGATCACTGCGATGGCATTAACCGCAGCCGAGTGGGCTGTCGCGAACGCATCGGTCCGGCCACCGTCGAGCGTCACTGCCAACACTTCTTGGAGCGTCTGGCCGCCGAGCGCAGCGGTGCGCCCTGTCCGCCCGTGCTGGGTGTCGACGAACACTTCTTCAGCCGGCGCCTGGGCTATGCCACCACGTTCTGCGACCTGAAGAACCGCTCGGTCTACGATGTCGTGCTGGGACGCAGCGAGGCCGCCTTGGAGAAGTATCTGCAAAGGCTGGACGGTCGGGAGCGTGTTTGCCTGGTGTGTATGGACCTGGCTTCGGTGTACCGCTCGCTGGTGCGGAAGTATTTCCCGAACGCGCGCATCGTGGCCGACCGTTTCCACGTCATTCGTCTCATCAACCATCATTTCCTCGCCTGTTGGAAGGAGATCGATGCGGTGGGCAGCCAGAACCGCGGCCTGGTGTCGCTGATGCGCCGCCATCGTCACAAGCTCCAGCCCGAACAGCAACTGCGGCTGGGCGCCTATCTGGCCGCGCATCCGGCGCTGGAACTGATCTACCGTTTCAAACAACGGCTCTGCTACCTGCTATTGAAAAAGCATCGTACCCGCAAGCAGTGTGAGAAACTCGCCCCCAGGCTCTTGCGCGCTATCTGCCAGTTGCGGCAGGCCGGCCTGCCGCAACTGGTAAAGCTGGGCGACACCTTGCACGCCTGGCGCGAAGAGATCGCCGTCATGTGGCGCTTTACACGCAACAACGCCATCACCGAAGGATTCCACACCAAAATGGAGGTGTTACAGAGGCAGGCTTCCGGCTTCCGCAATTTCGAGAACTACCGCCTGCGAGTTAAGGTATCGTGTTCTTAGATCGGTTTCGGCTGGGGAGGCCCCCCATTGTTGGCGTAGAGCCCATTGTTGGCGTAGAGCCCAATCTACTAGCGATTTCTGCCTTTGGTGTAGAGCCCACATAAAGTTGGGAATGGTGGGCTTCACAGGACTCGAACCTGTGACCTCTTCCGTGTGAAGGAAGCGCTCTAACCAACTGAGCTAGAAGCCCGACTTTTGCCAGTGTAGCATCTTTCGGCTCATAGATGGGAATAGATGGGAAGTAGGACCGCTAGAGCCTGTTTCCAGCGTGGGTACTTCACCATTTTCCGACCATCTTTTGGTTCTGTAAGTTATTGAAAACAAATGGACAACGTTGGAAAACCAGGATGGGTACGTGTGAAGCAGGCGCTCTAACCAACTGAGCTACGCGCCCCTGGTGCGCGGGCTCCGAACGTTGCGCCACGCGTTTGCGGCGCGTCGCTAAGTCCGAATTCGCTATTATAGCAGTAATGACCCAGCGGGAAACAATAGACGCTCCCCCGGTCGCTGGGACCAAGCTCGGATTGCTCGAAGCGAACCTCGCGCTGGCGATCCGTGGCAAGCCCGAAGTCATGCGGTTGAGCCTGGTCTGCCTGCTCGCCCGCGGCCATTTGCTCATCGAGGACGTGCCGGGTGTCGGCAAAACCACGTTGGCTCATGCGCTGGCGCAATCGGTCGCCTGCGGCTTTCATCGCCTTCAGTGCACCAGCGACATGCTGCCCAGCGACATTCTCGGCGTCACCATTTACAACGCCCACAAGCAGGACTTCGAGTTCAAGCCGGGTCCTATCTTCACGAATTTCCTGCTGGCCGACGAAATCAACCGCGCCACGCCCAAGACGCAGTCGGCGCTGCTTGAGGCCATGAACGAGCGGCAGGTCACTATCGACGGGCACTCTCACCCGCTTGCCGAGCCCTTCATGGTGATGGCCACGCAGAACCCGGTTGAGCATCACGGCACGTACCCGCTCCCGGAATCGCAACTGGACCGTTTCCTGATGCGCCTGCGCATGGGCTATCCCGACGCAGGGAGCGAGCGCGAAATCCTACGTAATCCGGATACGCCCGGGGCCTTGAACTTGAAGCCGGTGCTGGCGGCCTCCGATGTGCTCGAATTGCAGCGGTCCGTTCACGAAGTTCGCGTGGACGATGCCATCGTCGATTACCTGATGGCGATCGTCGAACACACGCGCGCGCACGAGAGCCTGGCGCTGGGCGTCAGCCCGCGAGGCTCGCAGGCGCTCTACCGCGCCGCGCAGGCGCTCGCCCTGGTGGAGGGCCGCGACTACGCGATCCCGGAAGACGTCAAGCGCCTCGCCGTTCCGCTGTTCGCCCACCGAGTAGTGATCAACAGCCGCGTCGCGCTCGCGCAACGTTCCACGGAAACCGCCGAGCGCATCCTGCAGGATATCCTCGCCCTAATCGAGGTTCCGCTCTGAGAAAGCCGAAATCGAAAACATGAGAACCGCAATCATCGGCCTGCCCATGACAGGCAAGACATCCTTGTTCACCATCCTCACCGGCGTGCGCGAGAGCGCGCGGATGGGGACGCTCGAAGCGCGCATGGGCATCGCCAAAGTGCCGGACGCGCGCCTGGACGCGCTGGCCGAACTCTATCAACAGCACCAGATCACCCATGCCACCGTAGAGTACATGGATTTTCCCTCCATCTCGAAGGAAGCCCTGCGCGATCCGAGCTGCCTGGCAAGCCTGCGAGTCGCCGACGCCCTGGCGCACGTGGTGCGTGTGTTCGAAAGCGATACGGTGCCGCACGAGAAGGGCACTGTCGATCCGATGCGCGACATCGAAGACGTCGGCATGGAATTGATCCTCAGCGACCTTGTGGTGGTCGAAAAGAGACTGGAGCGTCTGGAGAAGGATCGCAAGAAGATCAAGGATCCGGAACTGGATCACGAAGCGGCGCTGCTCGAACAGGCCAAGGCGCTGCTCGAATCCGGCAAGCCACTGCGCGAGATGACGCTCAATCCAGAGGAAGAAAAGCGGCTGCGCGGGTTCCAGTTCCTTTCGCAGAAGCCCGTGTTGTTCGTGCTGAACCTGGGCGAGAGCGATGCGCCGCGCCTGCGCGAAATCGAAGCTGAATACCGCAACGGGCCGCTCGCCGGGCGCCAGGGGACCGCCGTCGCCGCGGTCTGCGGGAAGATCGAAGCCGAACTTGCCGAGCTCCCACCCGCAGAGGTTGGCGACTACCTGGAGAGCTACGGTCTCAAGGAATCCGGCCTGGAACGGTTGATCTCCGCCACTTACGCGCTGCTGGGCCTGATGAGCTTCCTGACGGCCGGTGAAACCGAAGTGCGCGCCTGGACCATTCCGATGAACTCCACCGCGGTGAAGGCCGCCGGAGCGATCCACACGGACTTCGAGAGGAAGTTCATCCGCGCCGAAGTGGTCAACTGGAAAGCGCTGATCGAGCACGGCGGCTATCCGGGTGTGCGCGAGAAGGGCCTGCTGCGCCTCGAGGGCAAAGAGTACATCGTCAAGGACGGCGACGTGCTGGTGATCCGCCACGGGTAGCCTATTCGTACCCGATGCTTACCGCGCCAACGCCCGCGAGCTTGGCCGTAAATGTTGCATAGTGGCTGCGATCCATCTGCGTTTCCGAGAACTCGACCGGCTGCCCGTTGACGGTGACTGATTTCGCGCGGCGGCCTTCGGGCAATAGAACTCGAAACTCCGCAGACTCTCCCGAACCGGTAAACTCGATTCCGATTCGTTTCGCCGCCCGGTCCAGCGTCATGCGATATGCCGCGTAGCCGTCGCTGGCGGCATAGCGCGCTATCGCTCGAACGTGCGCCGTGCCCGTCGCGACCCACCGCGGCGCAATCTCCACCTTGCGCATTTTCGCGTCCAGGTCGCTGATGCCGGCCAGGCCGCCTACCAGGGCGTCTACCCATTGCGCCATCCCCCAGCCCGCGTAGGGGACTTCGTTGGTCGTGCGGAAACCCGGCGTCCCGTCGGGCCAGTACCACACCTGCGCGCCGCCGGTTCGCCGCAGGTGATCCGCATACTGCCGCAGTAGTTCAACGCCGTAGGCCTCGCGACCGAACAAAAACGCGGAGCGGCACAACTCGCCGCCTACCCACGGCATCAGGCCTCCGTTGGCGTAGGCCCCCTGCAGTTGATACGGCTGTTTCCAGTACCCCAGGCGATCGGGGTAGCCCGGCTGCAGGCTCCACCACGGGTAGGCATCGCCGGTCTGCTTCCGCCGCCGCTGATACTCACCGATGATGCTGCGCGCCTGCGCGTCCATGGCCAGGCCGCGCGTCATGGCCCAGGTGTTGCCCATGGCCAGTTGCGCGCGCTCGTCGAAATCGCCGTGCTCGATGGTCGGATCCAGGTGCACGTGGTGCAGGAATTTTGTTCCGTCCCAGAGCAGCGCCACGGCGCGGGCGCGATACCCGTCGGCCTCCGCCGCCCAGTGCCGGGCCGGCTCGCTTTTCCCAAGCGCCTCGTACATCCGCTGCATGGCGCGGAAGGCCAGATAATAACCGCTCTGATCGCACGTGGCGATGACGTGGCGGCTGGTGCCGCGGTCGCGCGCGCCGTCGATGTCGTAGTCCCAGGTGTCGCAACTGTGCTGGCGTTTGACCAATTGATTCTTTTCGTCCCAGTGCTTGGGATCGGTGCGTATGTAGTTGAGCGCACGCTCCAGTTTCGGCATCGCGCGTTCCAGCCAGGCGTTGTCGCCCGTGGCCTGCCAGGTTCGCCACACGCCCAGCGTCATGATGTACTCGACATCGGATTCCAGGCCCACGCGCCAGGTGCGCCCGTCGCGCTCGATGCCGTCGGGAACTTGTCCATTCTCTTTCTGCTGTTCCAGAAAACGGTCGATGCCGCAGCTCATCTCCGTTTCCCAGTAGCGATAGGCGGGCAGCCCGTAGATCCAGTCCCGCAGCCAGATGCCATCGAAGTGCCACGTGTCGGCCGAGATGTAGCCGACAAAGCGGCCGCGGTTCGACTCATACTGACGCCGGCCGAGCCGCATGGCCTCGCGCGTGAACGGATAGAGCCTGTCGAAATCCGCGTCGCCGGACTCGATGGCGGTCTCGGCCTCGAGTTGAAAGTTCAGGTACCGGCTGTAGCGCTTCTCGCCTGGAAACCAAAGGTAGATGTAGTGCGCGCCCAGCGGGCCGCCGGCGGTGAAGTTGGCCTCGCCGCGGTTATTCGTCAGCGCAGCCTCAGTTTCGAAGTAGATGCGCTGGTTCGGGTCCGCGACTCTGATGCGGCACGCGGTATCGCCCTTGGCGCGTCCTTCGATGCGGACGGTGACTTTGTCGAGCGGGCGATAAACGCGCGCGTCCGTCGTCAAGCGGCCATAGACGCCTTCGGTAGCGGCAGGTTGTACTTTCGCGTGCGAGACGGCCAGGAAGACGGTGGCCAAACCAACGGCAAATCGAAACATGAACACATTCTATCGGGGCCGGTGGTAGCGAGGGATCTGGCGCTCGATAATGGCGGCGGCAGCCACCAGCGCGCAGAGCCACACAAACCAATCGCCATGCTCCGTATAGAATGTCCGCGCGCTCACGTACGAATAACTTGTCCGCGCGCTCAGTTCGGCGTACGGCGGCAGTTGGTGGACGATGCGCCCCGCCGGGTCGACTGTCGCGGTGATGCCGTCGTCGGTGGCGCGCAGGAGCCAGCGCCGGTTCTCCGCGGCACGCATACGCACCAGGATCAGGTGCTGCTCGCGCGCGGCGCTTCGCCCGAAGTACCCGTCGTTAGAGAGATTGACCAATAGCTCCGCCCCTTGGGCCGGGAATTTTCGCACCAGATACGGGAAGGCCGATTCATAGCAGATGAAGACGCCCGTGGGGCGGCCGGCGGCGCGCAAGACCGTCAGCTTTTCGCCGGGGGTGAAGTCACCGGCTTCCTGCGTGATGCGATTAACCCAATTGAAGAAAGGGGGCACGTACTCGCCGAACGGCACCAGATACAGCTTGTCGTAGCGGCCCGCCAGGTTTCCGCGCTCGTTCACCAGGACCGCGGAGTTGAGCGGCGCTCCGGCGTCCGTGTGTCCCACCGCGCCCAAGAGCACGCTGGTGCCCGTCGTCTGTGCCAGTTTGGTCACCAGTTCGCGCGCCCGCGCGTCCTCCTGGTAGTAGATCGGCATGGGCATTTCGGGCCACAGGATCAGGCGGGGCCGGGCCTGGTCCGCCGCCAGCGCGCTGCGCAGGCTCAGCGTCGCCAGACGTTGCTGCGCTTCGTAGACCGAGTCCGCCGTCCAGCGTTCCGTGGTGGAGAGGTTCGGCTGCACAATGACGGCGTCCTGGCTTCCAGGCACGGGTTCCGGAAGCGGCGGCAGCAGGAAGGCCAGCGGCGCGGCGAGGATCCAGGCCAGTTCCTTCCGGCTCCGCCGCAATGCGACCAGCGCGATAGCCACGTTCATGGCCGCGACTAAGAACGACACCCCGTAAACGCCGGTGCATGGCGCCAGACGCATCGGTACACCCATATCGACGGCCGCGTCGCCGAGGGTGAGCCAGGCGAAGCCCAGCGGACCGTGCAAGCGCTCCACCACCACCCACAACGCCGACACCACGGGGATGGCGTACCAGCGCCGGACGGCGAATCCGGCCAGCCACGCGAACGCGCCCATGTGCAGCGCTTTTGCCAGCACGAACAGGCTGAAGGCGCCGTAGCTGCCCAACACACCCATCTCGCCGTGCACTTCGAGGACCCAGCGGATCCAGTAGCACACTCCCGCCCAGTAGACGAGCCCGGCCACGTACCCCCACAGGAATCGCAGGGCAGGACGCTCCTCGCGCGCCACGGCCACCAGCAACGGCGCCAGGGCGAAGGGCGCCAGCGCGGTCCAACCGGGACTTGGGTAAAGAGACACCAGCAAAGCGCCGGCGGCCAATGAAAGAAGTAAGTTCAGAATCATGGTTGACCCGCCCTTGTGAACACGTCATCCGCCATATAGGAACTGCGCACCAGCGGACCGCTGAACACCATTTTGAATCCCAGGCGCTCGCCGGCGGCGCGATAGGCGTCGAACCGCGCCGGAGCGACGTATTCCGCGACCGGCAGGTTAAGCCGGCTGGGGCGCAGGTACTGCCCGATGGTCACTACATCCACACCCGCCCGGCGCAAATCCGCGAGCACCTGCTCGACCTCGGCGCCCGATTCTCCGAGGCCCACCATCAGGCCGGACTTCACGATGGTTCCCGGACGATATTCGCGCGCGAAACGCAGCACTTCGAGCGAGCGCGCGTAGCCGGCCTGCGGGCGAACGCGCGGGTACATGCGCGGCACAGTCTCGATGTTGTGGTTGAAAACGTCGGGCGAGGAGTCAAGTACTTCGCGGATGGCGGCGCGGTCGCCTTGGAAGTCCGGCGTAAGGATTTCGACGCGCGCTTCCGGCAGCGCGGCGCGAACCGCCCGAACCGTGCTGGCGAAGTGTGCGGCGCCGCCGTCGCTCAGGTCATCGCGCGTCACGCTGGTGATCACCACGTAGCGCAAACCCAACTCGGCGGCCATGCGCGCGACCTCGGTGGGTTCGTGCGGATCGGGTGGAAGCTGCCCGCCTCCGGCACCCTTAGGGACCGAGCAGAAACCGCAGCCCCGCGTACATAGATTGCCCAGAATCAGGAACGTCGCGGTACCGCGATGGAAACACTCGTGTATGTTGGGGCAGCGGGCCGATTCACATACAGTGTGCAGGCCCCGCGCGCGCAGGCCAGTCTTCAGGACGTGCAGCGATTCATGATGCGCGGCGCGCTTTTGTACCCATTCCGGCAGACGGACCGGTGTCACGGATCAATACTTCCGGGCCATGGATTTGAAGCCCGCGGCATCCAGATCCATCTTGGTCTTCGCAAGAGCTGCCGCATC
Source organism: uncultured Solibacteraceae bacterium (assembly GCA_964561215.1). Lineage (GTDB taxonomy): Bacteria > Acidobacteriota > Terriglobia > Bryobacterales > Bryobacteraceae > JAJFUV01. The sequence continues at coordinate 11,859 of CAZLOS010000045.1, forward strand.
CTTGAGCGGTCCCACCAGTACGCGGTAAAGCGAGTCGCCCGGTACCGGCACGACAATCGCCGCAAAACCTTTCTTGCGCAGGATGCCGGCGGTCATATCCGCATCCGCTTTTTTGACGGCCATGACCTGCAGATACGTGTGGCCGGGAAGCGCCTGACCTTGAGGCTGCGCCGCTTTCCGGTCGTTCGCTTCCGGCGCCGGGACTTTGGCGGGAGCCGCGGCAGCAGGGGCAGCGGGAAGGGGCCGCGCCGTGGCGGGCGCCGGGGCCGGCGGTTCGGCGGCCGGGGCCGGCGCCTGGGCGGGCATGGTACCCGAGGGCTGAGCGATCGGCTCGACCTGGTTCACCTGCACCTGGCCGGGTGAGAGCGGAGGTTCATTGGCGGCCGGCGGCTGGCTCACCGCGCTGGTGGCCGGGCCGCTTGGGGGCACGGCCGCCACTACCGGTGCCGAGTTGCGCCCTACGATGTATCCCATTGTGAAGGAGACGCCCAGCAGGATTACGACGATGAAGAACACGCTTAACAACTGCCGGTGCCCCAGCTCCAGAATGAACTCGCCTTCTTCGCTTCTCGGCATACACTCCCTTACTAGTCTTTAGCTGTCTTGCCGGATTCCGCCAACATCCGGCTCACTGACGAGAATATATCGATGGGAATGGGGAACACAACCGTCGTGTTCTTTTCCGCGCCGATCTCGACCAGTGTTTGCAGGTAGCGCAGCTGGATGGCGGCCGGCTGTTTCTGGATTACTTCGGCGGCCATGCTCAGCTTTTCGGCGGCCACGAACTCGCCCTCGGCGTGGATGATCTTGGCGCGGCGTTCGCGCTCGGCCTCGGCCTGTTTGGCGATGGCGCGGATCATCTGCTCCGCAAGGTCCACCTGCTTCACTTCCACCATGGTGACCTTCACGCCCCAGGGGCCGGTGTGCTGGTCGAGTACCGATTGCAGCCGCACGTTCAGCTTCTCGCGCTGGCTGAGCAGTTCGTCAAGTTCGACTTCGCCCAGCACGCTGCGCAGGGTGGTTTGCGCGAGCTGCGACGTGGCGTAGAGGTAATTGGAGACTTCGATTACCGCGCGCGTGGGTTCGATGACGCGGAAGTAGATCACCGCGTTCACCTTCACCGTGACGTTGTCGCGCGTCACCACGTCCTGCGCCGGCACTTCGAGGGTCTCGATGCGCAGCGAAGTCCGCACCATGCGGTCAATGGGGGCGAATACCAGAATGATGCCCGGGCCTTTCGGCTTGGGCATCACGCGCCCGAGGCGGAATATGACACCCCGCTCATACTCGGCCAGGATCTTGATGGCGCTCAACAGGTAGATGACCAGAATAATCAGCGCGATCGTCATTGGGCTGATCGGCAGCATACACTCCTCCTCGATGTCTTTTCCTCAAGGCCGCACGTCGGGCTCGACTCGCAGTGTGAGCCCGTCGACGTCCACAACACGTACACGAGCGCCCGCGTCCAGCTTCGTGGAACAGACGGCGTCCCAAAGCTCTCCGTGGACGAAGATCTTGCCTTCCGGTTCCAGCGCCGTGCGCGCGACGCCCCTCTCCCCGATCATGCCGGCCTCGCCCGTCACTACTTTGTTGGCGCGCGCCTTCAGCACCAGCGAGACCAGGAAGACGGTAATCAACGCGAAGGGCAGCGTCACGCCGATGGCCGTTCCCAAATGGATGCGCATTTCCGGAGGGCCTTCCACCAACAGCAAAGCTCCAAGCACCATGGCCACCGCTCCTCCCGCGCCCAGGATACCGTGCGAGGCGAATTTCGCCTCCAATATAAACAAGGCAACCGCCAGAATCAGCAGCGCGACGCCGCCCCAATTGATGGGTAGCACCGATAAGGCCGCCAGGCCCAGCAGCGCCAGGATGCCACCGGCCACGCCGGGCAGAATGAGTCCCGGATGAGTGAACTCCAGGTACAGGCCCAACGCTCCCAGGATCAATAGGATGAAGGCGATGTTGGGATCGCTGATCGAGGAAACCAGGGCCTCCCTCATGGTCTTTTGGTAGGCCACGATCTCCGCTCCGGCCAGGTCCAGTTTCACTTTGGCGCCGTCGAAGCGCGTGATTTCGCGGCCGTTGAGCGCCTCGATCAGCGCGCGGTCGTCTTTGACGATCAGTTCGATCAGCTTGTTGTCGAAGGCTTCCTTTTCGGTGAAGCTCCTGGCTTCCAGAACCGTCTTCTCCGCCAGGGCGCTGTTGCGGCCTCGCTTGGCCGTGAGGCTGCGCAAGCTGGCCGCGGCATCGCTTTCCACCTTGCGGCGCATCACCTGGTCCATCTCGACGCCGATGGCCACCGGCGATGCCGCGCCGGTGTTGGTCCCCGGAGCCATCGCGGCCACGTCGCCGGCTTCAAGCAGGAAGAACCCGGCGGAGGCGGCGCGCCCGCCGCTGGGCGTCACGAAAGTGGCTACGGGCACCGGCGAGGCCACTATCTTCTCGATGGTGCGCCGGGAAGCCTCCATCAAGCCGCCCGGGGTATTCAGGCGGATCAGCACCAGCCGCGCGCCTTCCCGCTGGGCCTGGTCGATGGCGCGGGTTACGATTTCCACCGTGATCGGGTGGACTACACCGTCCACGTCCACGGCCACCACCCGAGGCTTGGCGCACAACATGCCCCCCAGGCACAGCCACAGAGCGGCAATCGTCCAGACCCGTTTCAAGCCACATTCAATATAACACTCAGCGGTCCTCAGGATGCGCCTAAAATGAGAAGGACATTACTATGCGGATCCCATTCATCTCATTCAGCGCAATGGCCATTCTCGCCACCGTCGCGTTTGGCCAGAAGACTCCCATCAACTACGACGAATCGAAGGCCGGCAGCTACACCCTGCCCGATCCTCTGGTCAGTTCCGACGGCCAGCCTGTCCGCGACGCGAAGATTTGGCGCGAGAAGCGGCGTCCGGAGATTCTCCACCTGTTCGAAGAGCACGTCTATGGGCGCACCCCAGTAGGCCGTCCTCCCGCCATGCACTTCAAGCGCGTCGAACGAAGCACTAACGCCCTCGGCGGCAAGGCCGTTCGCAAACAGATTACCGTCTACTTCAAGCGCGATGCGAGCGGTCCGGCCATCGACCTGCTCCTGTACCTGCCCAAGAACGCGCGAGGCCGCGTCCCTGTCTTCCTGGGCCTGAACTTCAACGGCAACCAGGCGATTGACGCCGACCCGGGCATTCATCTTTCGCGCGCCTGGATTCGCGAGAACCGCTCAATAGGCATCGTGAACCACCGCGCCACCGAAGCCGCGCGCGGCGTCGAGTCCACACGCTGGCAGGTCGAAAAGATCCTTGAACGCGGTTACGGCGTTGCCACCGCCTGTTATGGGGACATCGATCCGGACTTCGACGACGGCTTCCAGAACGGTGTCCAGCCTCTGTTTTACAAGCCGGGTCAAACGCGGCCCGCCGCCAACGAATGGGGCGCCATCGGTGCGTGGGCCTGGGGTTTGAGCCGTCTGCTCGACTATCTCGAGACCGACAAGGACGTCGACGCGCGACGCGTGGCCGTCGTCGGCCTTTCACGCCTGGGCAAGACTTCGCTGTGGGCCGGCGCCCAGGACGAGCGCTTCGCCATGGTGATCTCGACCGACTCGGGCGAGGGCGGGGCAGCTCTCTCGCGCCGCAACTATGGCGAAACCATCGCGGTTTTGAACAAAGCCTTCCCCCACTGGTTCTGCGCGAACTACCGCCAGTATAGCGGCAACGCCGCCGCAATGCCCGTCGATCAGCACATGCTAATCGCGCTCATCGCTCCGCGGCCGGTCTATGTCGCCAGCGCGGAAGAAGACCGCTGGGCCGACCCGCGCGGCGAATTCCTCTCCGCCAAGGCTGCCGATCCCGTCTACCGCCTGCTGGGAACCGACGGTCTGGCTGCCAGCGATTGGCCCCCTGTCGGGCAGCCGGTTTCGAGCCGCATCGGCTACCACGTTCGCACGGGCAAGCATGACCTCACCCTTTACGACTGGCAACAGTACCTCAACTTCGCCGACAAGTACCTGAAAACAGGCCGGTAGCGGGCGATTGGGACCATTCCAGTCTGAAATTAACCTGTTGATAATGTGGCAAATGCGTCGTTGACAGGGCCCGGTGAGACGGTGTAGATTGGATACAGGACTGAATGAGTCCAATATTAGGACCCGGATGCTGAAACTGACCAAGAAAGCGGACTACGGCCTGATCGCCCTCCGGCACCTGGCGTTGAAGGAGCACAGCGCGAGCGCCAGCGCGAAGGAGATCGCCGCCCACTACGGTATCCCGTTGCCGCTGCTGGCCAAGATCCTGCAGAAGCTGGCGCGCTCGGGGTTCCTCAGGTCGGTGCACGGCACCAACGGCGGTTACATGCTGGCGCGCGACCCGGGCCGGATCAACGCTCTCGAAGTGATCCGCGCCATCGACGGTCCGGTGATCCTGGCAAGTTGTCTCACTGAACGCGGTGTTTGCGGTCACACGCAGCGCTGCTCGGTGCGGGAACCGCTGCGCCGGGTGCATGAAGGCATCCTGCGGCTGCTGGAAACCACCACGATCGCGGACTTGTCGCGGGACGAGGAGCCCGCCACCACCATCCAGCCCGCCCGGCTGCCGCGCAACTTCGAGGTGCTGCCCGGAATCTAAGAAGGAGAACACGATGAAAACGCCCATTTATATGGACTATCACGCCACCACGCCGGTGGACCCGCGCGTGCTCGAGGCCATGATGCCGTATTTCACGGAGCGCTTCGGCAATGCGGCCAGCCGCAACCACAGCTTCGGTTGGCAGGCCGAGGAGGCCGTGGAGAAAGGGCGTAAACAGATCGCCGATCTGATCGGCGCCAGCCCCAAGGAGATCGTTTTCACCAGCGGCGCCACCGAGAGCGACAACCTGGCCATCAAGGGCGTGGCCGAGATGTATGCCGAGCGGGGCAACCACATCATCACCGCCGCCACCGAGCACAAGGCCGTTCTCGATACGTGCAAGAAACTGGAGAAGCACGGCTTCCGGGTCACCTATCTGCCGGTGAAGGGCGACGGGTTGATCGACCTGGACATGCTGCGCGAGGCGATCACGGACAAGACCATTCTGATCTCGATCATGCGCGCGAACAACGAGATCGGCGTGTTGCAGCCGATCGCCGAGATCGGGAGGATGGCCCGCGAGCGGGGGGTACTGTTCCACACCGACGCCGTGCAGGCGGTGGGCAAGATTCCGGTCAACGTGGAGAAGGACAACATCGACCTGATGTCGATTTCGGGCCACAAGATTTACGGGCCCAAGGGCGTGGGGGCGCTCTATGTGCGGCGCAAGAGCCCGCGCGTGCAGTTGACCGCGCAGATGGACGGAGGCGGGCACGAGCGCGGCATGCGCTCCGGTACTTTGAACGTGCCGGGTATCGTCGGATTGGGCGAAGCCTGCGAACTGTGCGGCAAGGAGATGGCAGAGGAGTCCGCGCGCCTGGGAGCGCTGCGCGACAGACTGCGTCACGCGCTCGAATCGGAGCTCGACGAAGTTTACATCAACGGCAGCATGGAGCACCGTCTGCCGAACAACCTCAACATGAGCTTCGCCTACGTCGAGGGCGAATCGATGCTGATGGGCATCAAGGATATTGCGGTCTCGAGCGGTTCGGCCTGCACTTCGGCCTCGCTCGAGCCCAGCTACGTTTTGAAGGCGTTGGGCGTGGGCGACGATCTGGCCCACACTTCCATCCGTTTCGGCCTGGGACGCTTTAACACCGAGGAGGAAGTGGACTATACCGCCCAGCGCGTGATTGAAACGGTGAAGCGGTTGCGGGAACTGAGCCCGCTCTACGAGATGGCCAAGGAAGGCGTGAACTTGAAGAAAGTGGAGTGGGCCGCCCATTAAGTCTTCAGAGGGGGGAGAAAGGAGCCGGCAAATGGCGTATTCGAACAAAGTCCTCGATCATTACAACAATCCGCGCAACGTGGGATCGCTCGATAAGGCCGATCCCAACGTGGGCACCGGCATGGTGGGTGCCCCGGAGTGCGGCGATGTCATGAAGTTGCAGTTGAAGGTGAACCCCGATACCGGGGTCATCGAGGATGCGAAATTCAAGACTTTCGGCTGCGGCAGCGCCATTGCCAGCTCATCGCTGGCCACCGAGTGGGTGAAAGGCAAGACGGTGGATGAAGCGCTTCAGATCAAGAACAGCGAGATCGTCAACGAGCTGAGTCTGCCGCCCGTGAAGATCCACTGCTCGGTGCTTGCCGAGGACGCCATCAAGGCGGCCATCGACGATTACAAGAAGAAACAGGCGGCCCATCCGGCCGAGCAATTAGTCTCTTAGGAGGCAGCGGGGACGGGCTTCGCGGCCGGTCCCCTACGCATCGCAATGATTCAAGTTACACCGAAGGCGGTCGAGAAGATCCGCCAGGCATTCATGAAGCAGGGCGTAAGTGGTGGTTTGCGTTTGGGCGTGCAGGGAGGCGGCTGTTCCGGCTTGAGCTACCTGATCAAATTTGAGCCGCAGGCACGCTCCACCGACAAGGTGTTCGAGTTCGGCGGCGTGAAGATCTTTGTCGACCCGAAGAGCCTGCTCTACCTGGACGGAACGACGCTGGATTACACCGAGTCGCTCATGCATTCGGGCTTTTCGTTCCACAATCCGAATGCAAAAGCGAACTGTGGTTGCGGCACCTCGTTCACGGCCTGATGGAACCTCACAATTGCTGGCACTGCGGGAAGCAGGCGGCGGAATCCCTGTTTTGCAGGTACTGTAATTCCCTCCAGCGCCCCAAACAGGATTATTTCCGCTTCATGGGCCTGGAGCCGCGCCTCAACCTGGATGCGGCGGAGTTGCAGAAGCGTTTCTATTCCTTGAGCCGCCTATTGCACCCGGACCGCTTCAATCGCGCGTCCGCCACCGAGAAGCAACACTCGCTGGAGGCTACGGCGATTCTGAACGACGCTTACCGTACCCTGCGCGATCCGGTGACGCGTGCCGAGTACATGCTCCAGGAAGAAGGCTTTGAGAACGGCGTGCACGACAACAAGGCTGTTCCTCCCGAGCTGCTGGAGGAGGTCTTCGAACTGAACATGGCGCTCGAGGAGTTGCGCGGCGGCGACCAGGACGCGCGGCCGCAGCTCGAGCAGGCGCGTGACCGTTTCCGCGGTCTGCGCCGCGAGGTGGACGAGTCGCTCAAAAAGTCATTCACCGCTTACGATGCGAGCAAAGACCGCGAGCGGCTCGTGGAAATCCGCGGCCTGCTGAACCGGCGCCGTTACATACAGAATCTCGTCAGCGAGGTGGAAAAGGAACTGGCTCCCTGACCCATGGAACCGCTCTTACAAATCGATTTCGGCGCGGCGAAGAAGCGCCGCGTGGTGGGTATAGATCTTGGCACCACCAACAGCCTCGTGGCATACATGGACCTTGCGACGCCCAAGGTCATCGCCGGGGCGGACGGCTCGCGCCTGGTGCCGAGCATCGTCAGCTACACGGAAGCGGGCGACATCGTGGTGGGCAACCAGGCGCGCGAAATGCTGCTGACCCATCCCGAGCGCACCGCCTATTCGGTGAAGCGGCTGATGGGGCGCGGAGTAGCCGACGTCGCCGATGAGATGAAGCTGTTCCCGTTTCATCTGACCGGCGAAGAAGAGGGGGTTATCCGCATCCAACTCGGCGACCGCACCTTCACCCCGCCCGAAATCTCGGCCTATGTGTTGATGCAGCTTCGCCGCAACGCGGAGAACGCACTCGGCGAAGAAGTGCACCAGGCCGTCGTCACGGTGCCGGCCTATTTCAACGACGCGCAGCGCCAGGCCACCAAGGACGCCGGGCGCATCGCGGGCCTGGAAGTGTTGCGCCTGGTGAACGAACCCACGGCGGCGGCGCTCGCCTACGGGCTGGACAAGCGCAAGGAAGGCGTTGTCGCCGTCTACGACCTGGGCGGCGGCACTTTCGACATCTCGATCCTGCGCCTGCACGAAGGCATCTTCGAGGTCATGGCCACCAACGGAGACACGCACCTGGGCGGCGACGACATCGACAATCTCCTGGTGCGCATCGCGCTCGAAGACCTCGCCAGCGAATGGGGCCAGGACCTGTCGTCGAATAACGAGGCCGTGCAACTGCTGCGCCGCGCCGTGATCGCGGCCAAGGAGCAGTTGAGCTTCGTGCCGCAAACCAACATCGAGCTGGACTACCGCGGCAAGCGCTATCAGCGCGAGGTGACGCGCGAGTTGTTCGAGAAGCTCATTACCGGGATTGTGGACCGCACCCTGGGCCCCTGCCGCAACGCGATCCACGACGCCGGCGTGAAGGTGGAGGAGATCGACGAAGTCGTGCTGGTGGGCGGCTCGACGCGCATCCCGCTGGTGCGCCGCGCGGTGGAAAACCTGTTCCGCGCCAAGCCGCACACCGAGTTGAACCCGGACGAGGTGGTGGCGCTCGGCGCGGCCGTGCAGGGCGCTATTCTTGCGGGTGACGTCACCGACAAGCTGCTGCTCGACGTGACGCCGCTTTCGCTCGGCATCGAAACCATGGGCGGCGTGGTGGCCAAGCTCATCCACCGTAATTCGACGATTCCCGCGAGCGCTACCGAAACGTTCACCACCGCCGTCGAAGGGCAGCGCAACGTGCTGATCCACGTCGTGCAGGGCGAACGCGAACTGGCGAAGGATTGCCGCAGTTTGGCGCGCTTCGACCTGAAGAACATCGAACCGATGCCGGCCGGCATGGCGCGCATCGAGGTGCGTTTTCTGATCGACGCCAACGGCATTTTGAACGTCACGGCGCGCGACCTGCGCACCGGCAAGGAACAGAGCGTCGACGTCAAGCCCTCCTACGGCCTCACCGACAACGAAGTCGAGGGCCTGGTCCGCGAATCGCTCGCACTGGCCGAGGAGGATTTCAAGGAGCGGCAGGTGCGCGAGGCCCGCGTGGAAGCCGATGCCATCCTCACCGCAGTCGATAAAGCGAAACAGAGCGAGGCTTACGCCGCGTTGAGCGATGAAGAGCGCAAAGCAATCGACTTGGGCGTGAACCGGCTGCTGATGGTCTACCATGGCGAGGACTATCTGCTGATCCGCTCTGAAATCGACGCGCTGAATCAATCCACCATGCATTTGGCCGAGACCATGATGAATTCGGCCATGCGTACCGCCCTGAAAGGGACGAAAATCTGATGCCCGGCATGGACTGGAACAACGCCGAAGACATCGCCCTGGCGCTTCTTGAGCAGCACCCGGATACGGATCCGCTCACGGTCCGGTTTACCGACCTGCGCCAGTGGGTAGCCGAACTGCCCGGTTTCACGGGAGACCCGGCGGCCTCGACGGAAGGCAAACTCGAAGCCATCCAGATGGCATGGCTGGAGGAGTGGCGCGACGACCAGTAGCGGCGGCCGCTGTCGCGGCGACGTTACAATGGTGGGGGAGTGAACACCGCAACTCTGCTCATCAGCTGCCCCGACCAGAAGGGCCTGGTCGCGACGATCTCGAATTTCCTTTACACCCACGGCGCCAATATTCTGCACGCCGATCAGCACCAGGACAACGACGTCGGCATGTTTTTCATGCGGGTCGAATGGGACCTGGACGGGTTCGAACTGGCCGAGGAAGCTCTCCGCGCCGAGTTCGCTCCCATCGCCGAACGCTTCCAGATGCGCTGGCGGCTGCATTATTCCGCCGTCAAGCCGAAGATGGCGATTTTCGTCTCCCGTTACCTGCATTGTCTCGCGGACCTGCTCTATCGCCACCAGATCGGCGAACTGGCCTGCCGCATCCCCCTGATCGTGAGCAACCACGAGGACGCCCGGGCGCTGGCCGAATTCCACGGCGTCGAGTTCCGTCACATGCCGGTCGACGCGGCGACCAAGGCGGAAGTCGAGCGAGCGCAGGTGGTGCTACTCAAGGAGTGCGGCGTGGACGTGGTGGTGCTGGCGCGCTACATGCAGGTGCTCTCGTCCTACTTCGTGGAGTCGTTCGAAGGGCGGATCATCAACGTGCACCACTCTTTCCTGCCGGCCTTCAGCGGCGCGCGTCCTTACCAGGCGGCCTTCCAGCGCGGGGTCAAGCTGATCGGAGCCACCAGCCACTATGTAACGGAAGTGCTCGACGACGGGCCCATCATCGAGCAGGACGTTGTGCGCATCTCCCACCGCGACCAGGTGTCCGACCTGGTGCAGAAGGGCCGGGACCTGGAGCGCATCGTGCTGTCAAGAGCCGTCAAATGGCACCTGGAGCATCGCATCCTCCGCTACGCAAACAAAACGGTCGTCTTCGACTAGGGTCCTGAGTCGGGAATACGTCGATTAATGAGCCGGATGGGCGCCTGCGGAAGTATGGCCATCGGACGACCCAAGCCGTTTGCGTGGACAGCGGACGCCGATCTGATCCTCAGCAAGGATGAGCTTCTTTTGGCTGTATACTTTGGGAAATCCCATAATGAAAATCCCGGTCATGATGTTGCTCCTCGCTTCGTTGCCTATGGCTCTGGCCGCACTGCCGGCGGAGCACGCCGTCATCCTGATCATCGACGGCCTTAGCTACAAGGCCGTAGATCGTCTGGATCTGAAGAACCTCCGGAATCTCATCGCGGACGGCACCTACTATGAGAAGTCCTACAACATACTACCGGCCGACCCGCGAAGCGGCGAATGGACCCGTTACCATTCGTCGTCTATTCCCAACCCCGTGATCCTGGCCGGCACCGTTCTGTTGCGTAGCGACCAGCGGTATGTGCAGGAGTGCTTCTATCCGGACCGGATCACGGCTCATGCCGCCAACGACATTGCTTACAGGCGCATCAACATGGGTTTTCACTTGAGCTTCCTCAAGGGCTCCGACGAGAAACCCACACACGACGATGAGACTATGCATTGGGCGCTGGCGTTCCTGCGCAAGGAGCGTCCTGCGTTCATGAAGATTCACTTACAGGACACCGGGAATGCCGGTTACCTTTGCTATCAGGAAAAGAACCCAGCCACCCCGTGGCGCCACAACATCTGGGCCGAGGGTTCTCCCTATCTCACGGCAGCTCTACGCGCGGATGAGTACCTGGGACAGTTCCTGGATGAACTTGGCAAGTTAGGGATGCGTGGGAAGACCGTGCTCTTCGTCACCTCCGATCATGGGCAAGCGGACAAGGGATGGCACCCCCTTGATGACTCGGAAGCCTGGCCCATGCCGTTGGTGGTCTCAGGCCCGGGCGTCCGTGCGGGCCAGCGTTTCGACTACGCGGAGCAGATCGACATCGTGCCCACGCTTTGCCATCTGATGAACGTCAAACCTCCAGCTAACAGCGACGGCCGGATTCTGGCTGAAGCTCTGCTCTCGCCCCCCGCCGATGTGCCTCCGCGCAGGCAGAGGATCAAGGAGCTGAACGCTCTGATCCTGGAAGGCGACGCGCTGCTGAACGAACTGCGAACCAAGGCGAAGAGTTCGCCTGCCCTCAAGGAGAAGCTGGCGGAGACTGAGCGTGACTACTACGGCCTCGACCGTATCTTGGAGTGGAACCGCTTCGGCACGGTCGACAAACTGATGGCCCACAACCGGGCCGTGCTGAAAAAGCTGTCCGGTCTCGCCCACACAGGCCGGTGAACCGAAGAGGGAACCACGGGAGTCGCTTGACCCTATCCAGCGCGTTCGCGATATGGCCGGCCAGAAGATGCAGATCGTAGAGTCGCACAAGCGTGCGCTGCGTGCCTCACCACAATCTCAGCCCGAACTTACTCATCCTGGCCGTCCGGGTGATCATACATCCGCCCGTGTTACTAAGCCGGATACTTCCCGGACCGATGACCACCGCGTGCCGCTGCTATCGTGATCGTATGCTATTACCGGCATTGTACGCGGTGGATTTGTCCGCGGCGCAGGCATCTCCGCATTCGGCCATGTGCGATCGTACTTGACGCGCGAAGTCGCTTTCGCATAGCCTTGGGCTTTCTTCCTGAACGGCCAGACGAAGAAGATCGAGTTCCCTCTGGCGAAGGGCACGCTGAATCTTATAGAGGTACGCCTGTAAACGCCGGTAGGACATCCCGCCAATTGGTTCGTGGCGGTGCGTTTCGGACGCTTCAGGGCCGCTCTCTCAGAGGTCCACACCTCCGGAGAGGAGCCGCTATACTCGTTCTCTTATGCCGATGAATCAAGCCATCTCAAACGTGAACCGCCGCGGATTCCTGCAAAAGGCGGCCGCACTGACCGCAGTCGGCGGGCTTGCGCCCGGTTCTTTCGGCCAAGTCTGTCCAGCCAGGGACGGAACGGTACGCGACCGGATCTGGATTTTCGCCAATCCCGCCAATGGCGATTACAACTTCGTCCGGAAGCGCTCCGTGATGACACCACTCGAGGCTTGCGTCTACATGGGCGCGCCAAATCTGTTGATGGTCAATCAGTATCCCGGAAAAGACCAGGTGGCGAGGTTCGGCGAGGAGGGCAGGTACAAGGCCTTTGAACCGCCGTATGCTCAGTACGCTTACTCGCTCAAGGTACTGAAGCGCGTGGTGTGGTCGATTGTGGGCGCCGGCGGCATTACCCGGGACGAGGAACGGCGGCAGGTGCTCGAGTTGGCCCGGACAACGCCCAACATCGTCGGGCTCTTCATGGACGATTTCTTCACCGACCGGAAGTCCGGAAAACTTGCAAGCCTCACGCTGGACCAGGTCCGAGATGTCCAGAGACAGCTCAAACAATCCAGTAAGAAGCTGGATCTCTACGTCACGCTGTATACCCGGCAATTGGACCCCGCAATCCAGGAGTACCTTAGCCTGATTGACGTAGTGACACTCTGGACGTGGGAGACTGCCGAACTGGAAAACCTGGAGGCGAACCTGGCCAAGCTGGAGAAGCTGGCTCCGAAATCCCGCAAATTGTTGGGATGCTACACGTCCGACTATGATCCCAAACGCACGCCCTGGTGGACAGCCCTGCCGGTGCCGATCATGGAGAAGCAATGCGAGACCGGCTTGAAGTGGCTCAAGGAAGGCCGAATAGACGGTATCATCATTTACGGCACGGCCATGGATCTCGGATGGGACTCGGTGGACTGGGCCCGCGAGTGGATCCAGAAAGTCGGGGACCGGAAGCTGTAGATCATCTCGACTGAAGGGATTGCTGGGCGAGCCGCGGCCCGGCAATCGCATGATTTAGAGCGGCTTGGCGTCACGTCGCTGTTTGCGGCGCTGGATGCGGCCAGCGGAGTCACAACCAGCAATTGCTGCCGGCGGCATCGCCATCAGGAGTTCCTCCGGCAAGGATGAGCGCTTTTGTAAACGTACTTCTTACTAGGCACAGTAGTTTGAGAAGATGGCCAGGGAGGCGAACTTGAGCCGCAAGTGCGAGGTTCCGCGCGCAGGGGTAATCGACGCCTACTGCGTCCTGGGCGTGGACCGCGAGTACGATTTGACGGCCGCGATGCTGGTCGAGGCCATGGACGAGGCCGAGGTGGATCGTGCGGTTGTCGCGCCCGTGGATCGTTCGCTGGCAGTGATGAACCGCGAGGGCAACGATCTCATGCTCAGTGCGGCGCGAGAGCATCCACGCCGCCTCATCCCGGCCTGTTCCGTGAACCCTTGGTATGGCGCGGCGGCCGAGAGAGAACTGTGCCGGGCGATCGGCGAGGGGGCGCGCATGCTTGTGCTGCACCCTTGGGTGCAAGGCTACCTGGCTAATGACGAGTTGGCGTTCCCGGTGCTCGAGATGGCCGGGCGCGAGCGCGTGCCGGTGTACATGCACACGGGGCAGCCGGGTAACTCGACCCCCTGGCAAGTAGCCGATCTCGCCACACGTTTCCCCGGCGTGGACTTCATCATGGGGCACGCGGGGGCGACGGACTTCTGGAACGACGCGGTGGATGCGGCTGGGACGAGGGAAAACGTCTACCTGGAATCATCGCTCGCGCGGCCGTTTCAGTTTGCCGGCTACCTGGAGAAGGTGGGCGCCGCGAAAGGGATCGCCGGGTCCTATGCGCCCTTGAATAATCTGGTCTTCGAATGGACCCAGTTGCGGGAATGCGTTCCGGCCGCGATGTGGCCGCGGGTGGCTGGAGGCAATCTCGCGGAGTTGCTCGGTAAGCGATGTGCCCTGTGATCGTCGATTGCCACACGCACTGGGGCATGGCTTGGACCGCGCGGGATGGCGAGAATCCGGCCCGGTGGCTGGAGACGCTGGATGGGCGCGGCGTGGACAAAGCCGCCCTGATGGGCCACGCGAACCTGGTGCGGGCGGATTGGAGCCAGGCCGATAACGACCGGGTGGCGCGGATCGCCGAAAAGGCGCCAGAGCGTTTGTTGCCGGTATACACGGCCTGGCCGCAAGCGGGCGCGGAAGGTCTGGCCGAGACGCGGCGCGCCATCGAGAAACTAGGCGCGCGAGGCTTGAAGTTTCATCCGTGGCTGCAAGGATTCTCGACGGCCGATCCATGCTTCGGCGAGATGTGCGCGGCGGCGGGCGAAGCGGGCGTGCCGGTGATCTTCCACGACGGGACCCCGTGCTACAGCCTGCCGGAGCAGATTGCAGGCGCGGCGCGGCGGTTCCCGGCGACGAAGTTCGTGCTGGGGCACGCGGGGCTGCTGTGGAGTTGGCGCAGCGCGCTGGAAGCGGCCCGGTTGCCCAACGTCTGGCTGTGCCTTTGCGGGCCGCACATGCGCGCCATGGAGATGCTGTGCCGCCGGGCCGACCCGGAACGGATCGTTTGGGGCTCGGACTTCGGTTTTGGATTGGCGGATACCATCGGCTACCGGCTGAGCGCCTTCAAGGAAGCCAACGTCGAAGGCGCGTTGCGGGGACGGATTCTCGGCGAAAACGCCCGGCGCCTGCTGGGGATCCGGTAGTTCCAGCCGAGCAGCGGTTTTGCGGCGCATGGGCGTGTCCCGTATAATGAAAGAACTGCCCCCTGAGCAGTAGCCTGCCGTGGCTCGCAGAGTGTCTGTGCGCGCCCGGATCTCGAACATGTTTGAGAACTTATCGGAAAAGCTCCAGCGCGTCTTCAAAAACCTGCGTGGAGAAGGGAAGCTGACAGCCGAGAATATGGACGCGGCTCTAAAGGAGATCCGTGTCGCTTTACTCGAAGCCGATGTCAACTTCAAGGTTGTCAAACAGTTCATCGAGAACGTGCGGCAGAAAGCCATGGGCGAGGAGGTTTTGTCGTCGTTCTCGCCGGCGCAGCAGGTCACCAAGATTGTCCGCGACGAGATGATCCGCATCCTGGGGAGCCATCACGCGCGGTTGCGGTTTGCGAACGAGCCTCCCAGCATCATCTTCATCGTCGGGCTGCAGGGCTCGGGCAAGACCACCACGACGGGTAAGCTGGCGCGCTGGCTGTCCAACAACGGCCACCGCCCGCTGATGGTTTCCGTGGACGTCTACCGCCCGGCGGCGCGCGAGCAGTTGAAGGTGATCGCCAAGGACCTCCGCCAGGCGATCTACGAAGGCACCGAAGGCGAGAACCGGCCGCTCGAACTGACGCGGGGCGCCAGGCGCGAAGCGCAGATGACCGGCTGCGACGTAGTGCTGGTGGATACGGCCGGCCGGTTGCACATCGATGACGAGTTGATGACGGAATTGCAGGAACTCAAGGCCGCCTTCGAGCCGGTGGAGATCCTGTTCGTAGCCGATGCCATGACCGGGCAGGATGCGGTCAAGAGCGCCGCGGAGTTCCACAAGCGCCTCGGCATCACCGGCGTGATCCTGACCAAGATGGATGGCGACGCCCGCGGCGGCGCGGCCCTGTCGATCCGGACGGTAACCGAGCAGCCGCTGAAATTCGTGGGCGTCGGCGAGAAATTCGACGCGCTCGAGCCGTTTCATCCCGATCGCATCGCGTCGCGGATTCTCGGCATGGGCGATGTGCTCAGCCTGATCGAAAAAGTCGAAGAGAACATCGACCGCAAGAACGCCGAGGAGATGGAGCGCAAGCTCCTGGATAACGATTTTACGCTGGCGGATTTCCGCGATCAGATCCGGCAGTTGCGCAAGATGGGGCCGCTCGAATCGCTGCTCGGCATGATGCCGCAGATCGGGCCGCTCAAAGACGTCAGCAAGGTCAAGATCGACGAAAAAGAAGTTACGCGCGTGGTGGCGATCATCGATTCGATGACGCCCCGGGAACGCGCCAACCACATGATTATCAACGGTTCGCGACGCAAGCGCATCGCCCGGGGCAGCGGGACGAGCGTGCAGGAAGTGAACCAGTTACTGAAACAATACGCGCAAGCGCGCAAAATGATGAAGAGTCTCTCCGGCGGCTTTTGGGGCAAACGGTTGGGTAAAATGAAGTTGCCCGCTTTTCCAGGCCTGTCGTGAAGGGAGGAATGAGAAACCGATGTTGATGATACGTTTGGCCCGTTTTGGCGCCAAGAAGAAGCCTTCGTACCGCGTTGTGGTGATCGAGAAGGAACGTGCGCGGGATTCCAGCGCGGTGGAAGTCGTTGGCCATTACGTTCCTGTGACGCAACCGCCGCTGGTGGATTTGAAGCGCGACCGGATCGAATACTGGATCAAAGCCGGGGCGAAGCCTTCGGATACCGTGGCCCGGTTGCTGAAGCAGAATCCGGCGCCGGTCGAGCAGCCTGCAGCTTAAGCCCTTCCGATTGTTAGGAAGCTCCGCGCGGTGAAGCAGTGATATGATCGGAGCAGAGGCAGGAGGCGCAGGGATGAAAGCGTTAGTTGAAGAAATTGCGAAGGCACTGGTTGACATCCCCGATCAAGTCAATGTACGGGAAGTGCAGGGCGAGCAGGTGACCGTGCTCGAGTTGCGCGTGGCTCCCAGCGATTTGGGGAAGGTAATCGGCAAGCAAGGCCGTACCGCTCGGAGCATCCGGACGATTCTGGGCGCCGCCGGCATGAAGTTGAACCGGCGGTTCACGCTGGAGATTCTGGAATAGCCTTGGAGCGCGAAGAGGGCTCCGCGGCGGGCGGGAAGTGGGTCGCCATTGCCTTGCTCGACCGGACGCGAGGCAACCGGGGTGAGCTTATATGCACTCCGTTGAGCGATTCCATCGAGCGTTGCCGGAGCTTCAAGGAAGTTTTTCTTTTCGGCCGTGACGGCTTCCTGGCCGAGGGGCAGCCGTTCGTCGTCGACGATTTGTGGGACTACCGCGGCCGGTGGGTATTCAAGTTTCGAGGCATCGACACGATCTCCGCGGCTGAACAACTCAAGGGCGCGGAAGTGCGTGTTCCGATTGAGCAGCGGCCTCCGGCCGGGGCAGGCAGTTACTTCGTGGACGACTTGATCGGCTGCGAGGTGGTGGAGAAGGCAAGCGGCGCGACGCTCGGCCGGGTCAGCGCGTGGCGCGAGTACGGCGGAACGCCGCTGGTGGAAGTCGCCGGCGGGAAGCAGGGGCAGCCGTTGCTGATCCCGTTCGCGCGGTCGATCTTCGTGGAAATCGATGTTGCTGCCCGGCGCCTGGTGGTGGATATGCCGGAAGGCTTGGTGGAATTGAACGAACAATGACGTTTCACGTGCTGACGATCTTTCCGGAGTTCTTCCGGGGGCCGTTCGAGCACGGCGTGGTCGGCAAGGCCGTGGAATCCGGGCGCATTGCGGTCCGGATACACAATCTGCGGGACTGGACTTACGACCGGCACCGGACCGTGGACGACCGTCCGTTCGGCGGCGGCGAAGGCATGCTGCTGAAGCCGGAGCCGCTTTTCGAGGCGGTGGGGTCCATTTGGCCGGAACGCGGGCCGGGCCGACGCGTGGTGCTTATGTCGGCATCGGGCCGGCTGTTCGACCAGGAGATAGCCAAGCGCCTGGCGGGCATGGAGGAAATCCTCCTGATCGCCGGGCGGTACGAAGGCGTGGATGAGCGGGTGGCCGAGCACCTGGCCGACGAGGAAATCTCGATCGGCGATTACGTTCTGAGCGGCGGAGAATTGGCCGCTGCGGTGGTGGTTGACGCCGTGGCGCGGTTGCGGGAAGGCGTCGTGGGGAACCAGGACTCGACCCGCTACGAATCGTTTTCGAGCGACGAGTATGGGCTGAACATGCTGGACTGCCCGCAGTACACGCGGCCGGCGGAGTTCCGGGGCTGGAAGGTGCCGGAAGTGTTGTTGAACGGCAACCACGCCGAGATCAGGAAGTGGCGCGAAGCGGCGGCGGCCGAAAAAACCCGGCGGATGAGGCCGGAACTGGCCCGGAGACGAGCGGAAGTGCACCCGGGTCCGCTAGAATAAGGATTTAAAGGATTTCAAGGCGATGACTAACCGAGCGTTGATGAAGTTTGAGGGGAAGAAGCAGGTGGCTTCCAAGCAGGAGTTCCGGCCGGGCGACACCGTGCGCGTCCACGTGAAGATCAAGGAAGGCGACAAAGAGCGCCTGCAGGCGTTTGAAGGCACGGTGATTGCGCGCAAGAACAGCGGCATGGGCGAGACGGTTACGGTCCGCAAGGTCAGCTTCGGGCAGGGCGTCGAGCGCATCTTCCCGATGAACGCTCCGGTCATCGACCACATCGACGTGGTGCGCACGGGCCGTGTGCGGCGCTCGAAGCTGTATTACCTCCGTGAACTTCGCGGCAAAGCCGCGCGTTTGCGCGAGCGCGAATAATTTGGCAGGCCAGCGATCCACGCGACTGCGGTGCACGGCCCACTTCGAGCGCGAGGCTCGGGGGGCGGGTTTCCTGTACATCGCCGGCGTGGATGAAGCCGGGCGAGGTTCGCTGTTTGGAAGCGTATTCGCGGCAGCCGTGATTCTGGATCCGGAGAGGCCGATCCACGGCCTGCGCGATTCCAAGCAGCTCACCCCGGAGCGGCGCGAGGAACTCTCCGCGGAGATCCGCCAGCGAGCAAAAGCGTGGGCGGTGGCAACGGCGGATGCGGCCGAGATCGACCGCATCAACATCCTGGAGGCCAGCCGCCTTGCCATGCGGCGCGCCATCGAGAAACTGAATCCTCCCGCCGATTACCTGCTGGTGGATGCCGTGCGGGTCGATCTGCCGCTGCCGCAACAGGCACTGATTAAAGGCGACGCCCGCTGCCAATCCATCGCCGCGGCTTCGATACTGGCCAAAGTCGACCGGGACTGTTCCATGCGCGAATGGGATCGAGTGTATCCGCAATACGGGTTGGCGAGACATAAAGGCTATCCGACCGTCGAACATCTGGAGGCGCTCGCCTTGCACGGGGCGGCGAATGAATACAGATTCAGCTATGCGCCGGTGCGCGAGATCGTGTCGGCACGCAGGCTCGGGCTCAGGATTCCGGCGGAGGCGGCGGAAGCGCGATGAGCGGGCCGCCGGTTCCGACGACCGCGCCAGCGGTGCGCTGGTATCACAAGCTATTCGCGGTCTTCTTCGTGCTCTTCGCCATCGAACTGGGCGTATTCCTGATCATGGTTCCATGGACGGGCATGTGGGAGAGGAATTTCCTGCCCAAGCTGGTGCCGCATTTTTACGAAATGTGGATCAGCCCTTACATGCGCGGGGCGGTAAGCGGCGTAGGCGTCTTGAACCTGTGGATCGCGCTCGCGGAAACGATTTCGCTGCGCCGCCATTGGGTAAAATAGGAAGGACTTGTTCGTACGAGGTTAATCGTGGCTGAGACGAAAGTAAACGCAGCTCCTGCACCGGCGTCCGAAAAGAAGACTGCTGTTGGAGAACGCCCGCGAGGCGCCATCGCGGAATGGACCATCACCATCCTGTTGTTGTTGTTCGGCACAACAACGCTGGTGCAAGCCTTCGTGATCCCCACCGGATCCATGGAGGACACGCTGCTGATCGGCGATCATCTTCTGGTGGACAAGTTGGCCTATGCGCCCACCGGGCCGATCAGCAAGCACCTGCTCCCTTACAGCGACGTGACGCGCGGCGATATCATCGTTTTCCGCTATCCGATAGACATCAACCAGACCTTCGTCAAACGCGTCATCGGGGTGCCGGGCGATCGCATCCGCCTGGAGAACAAGCAGGTGTACCTGAACGGGAAGAAGTTGGTTGAGCCTTACAAGTACCACAAAACCGAGTACATTGACTCCTATCGTGACAACTTCCCCGGTGAGCCGAACGTGGGCATCTTCCCGCCTGCCCAGGTAATGCTAGAACAGAACGTCGTGAAGGGGGAAGTGGTGGTGCCGCCGGACAATTTCTTCGCCATGGGCGACAACCGCGATTCCTCGCTCGACAGCCGGTACTGGGGCTTCGTGCCGCGCAAGAACATCATCGGCAAGCCGCTCATCATCTACTGGTCCTACGACGCTCCGACGGAACGGCTGGCCAGCCCGACCATCGGTTTGGACCACATGATGGACCTGGCGCAGAACTTCTTCACCAAGACGCGCTGGAGTAGAACCTTCAAACTGATTCATCCCTATCCGGTTCACTGATGGCGGCCAATCATAACTACGCACTGATTCTGGCCGGAGGTCGGGGCACTCGTTTCTGGCCTCACAGCCGCAAGCGGACCGCCAAACAGGTGCTCAAGTTCTTCGGCGAACGCTCGCTGATCCAACAGACCGTGGACAGGCTGCGGCCGATGTTCGCGCCGGAGCGCATGTGGGTGCTCACCAACGAGCACGTGCGCGACGAGATCGTTAAGCAACTGCCTGAGATCCCCAAGAAGCAGATCTTCGCCGAGCCCGCGCAGCGCAACACGGCGTCGATTTTGGGACTGGCTGCCCACATGCTCACCAGTTTCGATCCCGACGCGGTGACGGCGGTGTTTTCGGCCGATCAGCTCATCGGGAAACCCGCTCGCTATCGCGCGCTGCTCAAGCCCGCCTTGCGCGCCGCCGCCAAGGGGCAGATCGCGGTGCTCGGCATACAGCCGCGGTGGCCCGAGACCGGTTTCGGCTACATCGAATTCCCGAAGGGCGTTGAGGCAGGCAGATTGCAAACCTGGCCGGTACTGCGATTCCGCGAGAAGCCGGATCGGAAGACCGCCGAACGCTTTGTCAAGGAAGGGCGGTTCTACTGGAACGCCGGGATGTTTTTCTGGCGTGCCGATGTGCTGCTGGAGGCCCTGCGCCGCCACCTGCCCAAGACGGCGACGCTCGTCGCCTCGCTGCCCGCCTGGGGCAGCCGCAACTTTGCCGCGCGGGTCCGGGAGACGTTTCCCTTGTGTGAGAACATCTCGGTGGACTATGCGGTACTGGAGAAGTCGTCCAACGTGGTGGGCGTAGCCGGCGACGACATCGGATGGAACGACGTCGGCAGTTGGAACGCGGTCTACGAACTGCTGCCGCAGGACGCTTCCGGAAACGTGGTTCGTTCGGACGCGGTCCTGGAGGATGCCTCTGGTAACTACATCCACGCGCCAGGCAAGACGGTGGCGCTGGTGGGAGTGCAAGACCTGGTGGTGGTGGACACGCCGGATGCGCTGCTGATCGCGGATCGCAAACGCGCGCAGCAGGTTGGTAAGATCGTCAAGAAGCTGGAGTCGGCCCACCGAGAGGATTTGCTATAGTCTCTGGTGCCAGACCCGCGAACCTCTGCTAAAGACGATCGCATTCGCGGACTGCGGCAGCGGCCCCGTAAACGCCTGCATAGTATCCAAGTGAACTGACCGTCACCTGGAGTTTGCGCCGGTCCGGCACCGTCAGGCGTGCGGTGAGTTCCGATTGGAGCGTCGCAAGCAGCAACGGATTATTCTGGGCAATCCCTCCCGCAAGGATCAGCATCTCCGGATCCAGCAGATGCACGATCGAGGCGGCGCCCAAAGCCAGGTACCTGGCGTATTGAAGGATGGCCGCGCGGGCCCGCAGATTGCCCGTATTGGCCGCGTTGACGATCTCCTCCGCGTTCGGGTAGGCGCCTCCCGCGTAGCGGACGAGCGCGGCGGCGTTGGCATAGACCTCCAGGCATCCCTTCAGGCCGCAAGTGCAAGGCAACCCGTCGAGAACCACGGGGATGTGGCCCAGCGCGTTGGCGAAGTAGTGAGCGCCGTGATTGAGGCGCCCGCCGGTATAGCAGCCGCCTCCTACGCCGGTGCCAAGCGTAACGCAGACGAAATCGCGGCAACCGCGCGCGGCGCCGAACTGGTTTTCAGCCGCTGCCAGCGCGTTGGCGTCGTTTTCGACGGCGACGGGCAATCCAGTGGCCGCCTGAAGTTCCTCGGCGATGCGCGTTCCCGTCCAGCCGGGCAGGTTCTCGGTAGCGTAAGCCACGCAGCCGGTGCGGGTATCCACCCACCCGGCCGTGGCGACGCCCAGGGCGCAAGGCTCGATGCCGGCCTGGCGTGCGCTCTCGACAAGGCGGCGCGCCACCGTCTTGAGATGTGCGAGCAGCACGGTGCCGCCTCCGGACGGCGTTGGCACGAAACCTTCGGCGGACAGGCGACCGCCGGCGGAGACGATGCCGTACTTGGTGTTGGTGCCGCCCATGTCGATCCCGAGAATGTCGCCGCGAAGAGTTCGCGCGCTTTCGACGGCGCCGGCGAAGCGGCGGGTGATGGCGGAAGGACGGGTAATGGCCGTGCCCACGATGACGGCCCAGGCACCGCTCCGGACGGCGGCGCGGGCTTCAGCGGGCGTGCCGATGCGTCCTTCGGCGATGACCGGGACTTTGACGGCGCGCACCAGTTGAGCGATGAAATCCGGCTCGAATCCCGTGGTGTGCGCGGTCTCGTCGGTGTAGCCGCGCATGGTGCTGAGCACGGCGTCCGCTCCGGCTTGCTCGGCCGCGACGGCTTC
The DNA here is from genome assembly GCA_964561215.1 of uncultured Solibacteraceae bacterium. Classification (GTDB taxonomy): domain Bacteria; phylum Acidobacteriota; class Terriglobia; order Bryobacterales; family Bryobacteraceae; genus JAJFUV01. The sequence goes on from CAZLOS010000045.1 coordinate 34,426, forward strand.
CTCGACGGTGGCGATGTCGGCCAGGACCGTGACGCCGAGTTCGCGCTTGATGCGTGCGAGGCGATCGAGTGCGCCGAAACGCTGCCCGCGCGACGTGACGTCGATGGCGATCATCTCGGCGCCAGCCTTGACGAGTTCGGCAGCGTCCTCGAAAACACCCGTGATGAGGATTCTGCCGTCGCTCCAAATCTTCTTGGCGATGGCGACGACGGGCAGATCGACGGCCTGACGGATGGCGCGGATATCTTCGACGCCATTGGCGCGAATTCCCGCGGCGCCACCATCACGGGCGGCCTGGGCGAAACGCGCCATGCACTCAGGGCGCCGGAAAGCGTCGCCATCGGGCGCCTGGCAGGAGACAATCAGTTTGCCGTGGAGACGGCGGAGGACTTCCGGAATAGCCATGCTTATGAACCTGTTTTCGCCGCCATGGCGCAAAGCGCGATGGCAAGCAATAGTACCAGGATACCGATCCGCATGCGCCGCGCGGGAGCCGGGCCGGCCGCCCGCCATTCGCCGAGCAGGGTACCCATGATGTTCACCACCACCAATCCGACGGCCAGGCTGAGGGGCCAGCCGATGGAGGGGCCGATGTCGCCCAGCATGGGGGTGGCGGCGCCGTAAAGGAAGATACTGGCGCCCCAGAGCAGGCCCATCAAGATGCTGAGGCCGTAAGTCCTGGGAACGGGCCCTTCGCGGAACAAGCCGGCGCTCCTGTTGCGCAGAATAAGGTATCCGCAAAAGACGATGTTGGGGATGGAGCCCGCACTGAGCATCAGCAGCCAGATGAAGTTCGTGGCGGTGAAGTGTGAGTATCCCAGTCCGATGCCGGCTTCGGCCACCGGCTGTGCCATCGCGTAGCCGATGTTGAAGACGGCGGACAGCACGCCGGAGACGATGGCGAGAATGTAGCCCATCGCGGGCGCGCCCGAGGCGGCCGGGCCCTGACGGTCACGCATCCTGCCGGCCGATCCGCAGACGGCCACGCCGGCCAGGAACACGGCGACTCCGCCGAACAGGAGAATGTGCCGCGCTTCGAGCTTGAAATTCCCGGCCAGAAACAGGGGCACCAGCGATCCCAGGGCCGAGCTGAGGCCGATGACCAGCGAGTTTGCGAGCGATACCCCCAAACGGTCCACGCTCATCCCGAAACAGATGGATCCGAAGCCCCAGGCAAAGCCGAAAACCAGGGCGGCGGTGCGCGCCGGAGCGGGCGCCGCGTTCCAGATGCCGCCGGGATCGGAGATGCTGGCGGCGACAATCGAGACCGGCATCACCAGGCAGGCAAAGACGATGAACACCAGCCAGATGTGCTCCCACTTCCAGCGGGGAATGAGCTTCATGGGAACGGTGAAGAGGCCGTTGGCGAGGCCGGAAGCGAAAACGAGTGCGAGGCCGAGAGCGAGCATGCGTCGATCCTATCGAATGAATAAACTCTTGACAGGATACCGCAAGTCTGGTATAGATGTCTAGACCACATAGAAAGGCATCTGGAGTTTAAATCTCATCCATGATCTCCACGGTCTCAGGCGAAGCGGTGCTGGCCATCCGGCCGGACAAGTCCAGCGGCACTCCCGTTTATCTTCAAATCGCCGAAGGGATCCGGGAAATCCTCAAGCGTGGTTTGATGAGCGCCGGCACGCCTCTGCCGCCGGAGCGCGTGCTCTGCCAGCAGTACGGCGTGAGCCGGATGACGCTGAGGCAGGCGTTCGATGTTCTGAGCCGGGACGGGTTGATCGAGACGCAGCGGGGGCGGGGAACATTTGTCTCGCCCAAGCGCCTGGCAAAGCAACAGCAGGAGATGCGCAGTTTCACCGAAGAGATAAGGGCCCGTGGTGGGGCACCCAGTTCCCGACTGGTTTCCCTGCTGGTGCAGAAAGCCACTGCCGAGGCGAGGCACTTTTTCGGGGATCCCCTGGACGACCGGGTCTTCGAAATCCGGAGGCTGCGGTTCAGCGATGGAGAGCCTCTGGCGCTCGAAACCGTGCAGATCCCCTGCCGGTTGTGCCCGAACCTGGACCGGTTCGATCTTGCCCACCATTCGCTGTACAAGATTCTGGAAGAGAATTACGGCTTGACGCTCACACATTGCGTCGAGGAGATATCGGCCGCGCGGCCGGAGCGCATGCACAAGAAGTTGCTGGGCGCACCAACGCCGGCGGCCGTACTTGTCATCAAACGAAAGACGTACGCAGCGGAGGTGCCGGTGGAGTTCGGCGCCACCGTTTACCGGGCGGACGCCTATTCCGCCATCGTGCGCTCCGTGCGGGCGCAAAGTTAGGAGAAAGCAATGACACAACGGACACAAACCGCAGCCATCCTCTGGGTGGCCGCATTGATCCTCTTCTCAGCCATGACCGCATTCGCGCAGCAGACGCGCGGCGTCATCCTGGGTCGCGTGACAGACCAGACAGGAGCCGCTGTGCCGGGAGCGCAGGTTGCGCTCACAAACGACAAGACGGGCATTTCGACGAAGAGCACCACAGGTACCACGGGAGACTATGTTTTTACAAACCTGGAGCCGGGGATGTACCGCGTTGTCGTGGAGCGAGAAGGCTTCAAAACGTCAGTGGTGCAGGGCGTGACGCTTTTCGTATCAGAGACGGTGCGTGCGGACGTGAAACTCGATGTCGGCGACCTTTCCACCAAGGTGGAGGTGGCCGCGACCGCGCCGGTGGTGCAATCGGAGACCTCGTCGGTAGGTAACGTTGTGGACGGAAACCAGATGACGGCGATGCCGCTCAACG
>CAZLOS010000046.1:0-36398 GCA_964561215.1 uncultured Solibacteraceae bacterium
CACGGCGGAAGCCAGCTCCAACCTGGCGCGTTACGACGGCGTTCGCTACACCTCGCGCGCGGATTCGGCCGAGTCGCTCACCGACATGTACCGCTCCACGCGCGGCGAAGGGTTCGGCGCGGAATGTAAGCGCCGCATCATGCTGGGCACCTACGTTCTCAGCGCGGGCTATTACGACGCCTACTACCTGAAAGCACAGAAGGTGCGCGCGCTCATTGCACGCGATTTTGAGAACGCCTTCGGGCAGGTAGATGCTATCGTCGCGCCGGTGTCGCCCTTCCCCGCCTTCAAACTCGGCGAGAAGATCGACGATCCGCTGGCGATGTATCTTTCCGACATCTACACCATCACGGGCGATCTGGCCGGCATCCCGTGTATGAGCGTGCCGTGCGGCCGCACCGGAGCCGGGTTACCGGTAGGCATGCAGATCCTGACGAAGCACTTCGCCGAAACAACCATGTTTCGCGTGGCGCACGCTTTCGAATCCGCGCGCGATTTTTGAGCCGCCGCCCGCACGGCCGGCATTGATATACTCGCTCAGGAACCACAGCGAGGAACTCCACGTGACTCATAGAGAGCGCTTTCTTACCGCCATCAACCACCAGGAGCCCGACCGGGTGCCCGTCTGCGTCTGGTACACACCGGAAGCGGAGATGAAGATGCTGCGCCACCTCGAAGTGGACAGCGCCCGAACGGAGACATACAAGGCCGCAGGCGGCCCACTGCCCATCCTCATGGAGCACGACTTTCTCATTTCGTGGGTGGGGCCCTGCACCGGCTACTATGCGCGGCCGGACCGCGAGTACACCGACGAGTGGGGCATCGGCTGGAAGTGGTTCGAGAATCCGACCGGCGCTTACACGGAGATGGTGCGCCACCCGCTGGCGGACATCAAAGACCCGAGCGAATTCGAGATGCCCGATTTCGAACGCGAGGACCGCTACCTGGGCGCGCGCATGCTCATGGACGAGTACGGTGGGGAGTACGGCATCATGGCGGGGGTCGCCTGCACTCTATTCGAGCTGGCCTGGTACTTGCGCGGCATGGAGCAGGTACTCATGGACATGGCGGCAGAGAAGGACTTCGCGCACGCCTATCTGGACAAGCTCATGGGCTGGATCGCGACGGCGGGGCGCAAGTTCGCGCACATCGGGGTCGACGTGATCTGGATCGGCGACGACGTCGGCATGCAAAACCGCATGCTGATCAAGCCGGAAGTGTTCCGGGAGTTTCTCAAGCCGCGTTACGCCAAGCTCTTTGCCGAGTGGAAGAGCATCAACCCGAACGTGAAGATCGCCTTTCACTCCGATGGCTATGTCTACCCGATCCTTTCGGATCTGGTTGACATAGGCCTGGATATCCTGAACCCGATCCAACCCAAGAGCATGGACCCGGCGCGGGTGAAAAAGGATTTCGGCGACAAACTGACACTGTGGGGCACGATCGACATTCAGGAAGTGATGCCGTTCGGTTCGGTTTCGGACGTCGTCAATGAAGTGAAGACGCGCGTGAGAACGGCGGGGAAAGGCGGCGGGCTGATCCTGTCGCCCGCGCACAACATTCAAGCCGAAGTGCCCCTGGAGAACATTTTTGCGTTTTACAGCGCCGCCAAGGAATTCGGCCGCTACCCTATCCGGGAGGACCTTTAGCACATGATCCGCACCGCACTTGCAGCCATTTTCGCGGCCATTTCGCTGGCTGCGGCCGAACCTGGCATTCTGACGCCTAAGGCCTCTCCAAAGCCTCGTATCAACGGGGCAAAGGTATACGGGGCGCGTCCCGGCCATCCGTTCCTTTACCGTATTCCTGCGGCCGGCGAGCGGCCCATGAGCTTCGCGGCGAAAGGCCTGCCCGCAGGCCTCACGCTCGATGCGCGGACCGGCATCATTACGGGAACCACCCCCGCCAAGGGCGAGTACACGGTCACGCTGCGCGCAAGCAACAGGAAAGGCAGCGCGCAGCGCGCCTTCAGGATCGTGGCCGGCGAAACGCTCGCGCTCACGCCGCCGATGGGATACAGCACCTGGTATCACTGCTACACCAAGGTAAGCGACGAACTGGTCCGGGCGGAGGCCGACGCCATGATTTCGAGCGGCCTGGCCGATCACGGGTATTCCTACGTGAATATCGATGACGGCTGGAACCGCTACCCCGGCTTCACGAGTCCGGAGTTCGGGCCGCCGGTGCGCGACGCCGAGGGCAACCTTCGGCCCAACGCAAAATTCCCCGACATGAAGGCGTTGACCGATTACATCCACGCCAAGGGACTGAAGGCCGGCATCTACATTGGTCCCGGCCCGCTGACCTGCGCCAAGTGCGAGGCGAGCTGGCAGCACGAAGAGCAGGATGCGCGGCAGTTCGCCCGCTGGGGTTTCGATTTCCTCAAATACGACTGGTGTGCGTATAGCAAGGTCGCCAAGGACAAATCGCTCGCCGAGCTAAGAAAACCGTATCAGCTCATGGGCGACATCCTCAAGCGGCAGGACCGCGACTTCGTCTACAACCTTTGCCAGTACGGCATGGGCGACGTCTGGCAGTGGGGCCGCGAGGTCGGCGGCAACTTCTGGCGCACCACGGGCGACGTGGGGATTCCCAAGAACGGCACCTTCTGGAATAGCATCGAGGCGATCGGCTTCTCGCAGGACGGCAAGGAGAAGTGGGCGGCACCCGGCGGTTGGAACGATCCGGACAACATCAACATCGGCCAGATCATTTGGGACAAGAAGGTCGGACCGACTCCGCTCACGCCCAACGAACAGTACAGCTACGTGAGTCTCTGGAGCCTTCTGGCGGCGCCTCTGTTCTTCGGCGGCGACATGACCAGGCTTGACGATTTCACCCTGAGCCTGCTCACCAACGACGAAGTGATCGAGGTGAACCAGGACGTTCTGGGCAAGCAGGGCCGCCGCGTGTGGAAGGATGGGACGAGCGAAGTGTGGGCCAAGCCGCTCGATGACGGCTCCCTCGCGGCAGGCCTGTTCAACCGAGGCGAGGCGGAGGTTCGCATCGTTGCGAACTGGACTGCGCTCGGCATCCAGGGCAAGCACAAGGTTCGCGACTTGTGGCGGCAGAGGGATCTGGGCGCGTTCGACGGCAAGTTCGAAACTGCCGTGGGCCGGCACGGCGTGGTGCTTATCCGTGTGCGATAGCGACTGGGACAAGGGGGAGAACGAAGAGCCCCTGCGCATCCCCATCACCGACGTATTCGACCTGCACAGCGTCGCGCCGAGAGATGTCAAGGAAGTGGTACGCGAGTACCTTCTGGAAGCGCACCGGCAGGGATTCACCGCACTGCGCATCATCCACGGACGGGGGATCGGTGTGCAACGCGAGATTGTGCGCTCGGTCCTGGCACAGTTGCCGTTCGTCGTTTCCTTTGCGGATGCCCCCGCGGAGGCGGGAGGTTGGGGAGCAACGCTGGTTACTCTAACGGCGCCAGAACGCCCGACGTCGAAGGAGTGAGCAGCAAGGTGGAAGCAAACAGGCGGCTGAAGATACTCTCGCGATCCGCAATCGTCACCCAGTGGACCGCCGCTGTTTCACCGGGATCGGCGAAGAAGCCAACTCCGCCTCTTGACAGCCGGGAATCGTTCCAGTGATCCACGAGCTGATCGTTCACGAGCGTGCTGAATGAACCGCCCCTCACGCTAACCCGAATGCGGTAAGCCTCCATCGGCTTCAGGTTGACGGGGCTCGGCAGCAGGGCACGATCCTGCTGCACGCCATTCAGCATCACGTAGCGCACGATGCGGGTTCCTGAAGATATGTCCTCGACACGGTTCAACGCCAGTTTGGTTGCGTAGTAATTGCGGTCGTCGGTGGCGCGGAAGACCCAACTAAGCGCTTTCTGCTCGATCGCGGCCTGGAACTCGAACTGGTAGTCGGCCATATCCAGGCTGCGCTTCCACAACCGGAGTTTTCCCGGCCGGACAGTGCCCGCGGTGTAACTCCACTCGGACGCCGCATGGCTGCCGTTATTCCAATCCCCCAGACCCTTTGTGAAATCTTCGCGGTAACGATGGACCTTGAGCGACGGCAGGGTTCTCTCAACCGCGCTTTGGAGCCGGTCCGTCCCCGGCAGGTAACCGCGGGTCGGCGTCTCGATCGCTCCTGAAGGGGCCAGCCAAATGAGAACGAGCACCAGCGCGGCAAACGGGATGGCGGCCAGTCGCACGAAGTTGTTGGGAGGCTTCTTGGAAGGGTGCGCGAAACCCGCCAACTCCACCGGCCAGACTTCGTCGTCGCCCCAAAGCTGGGAGGCGTCGCGAAGAGCACGCGCCGAAAGAACACGCGCGTTCTTGCGGTGGGCATCGCAGCAATACTCGCGATCCCGCAGCCGCCTTAGCCAGCCGATCCTCTTGCGACAGACCAAACAATACATGGAACTCACCGCATGGTCCACCCTCATTGTAACCGGCTAATCGCCAATCGAAACGGTACTAGGATAACAAGGAACATGCAATCGGCGGGTTTCCGTTCCGTGAACTAAGTGTTTTTCCCAATTTCCAGGCCACCCGGCCTCCCGGCATAAGGGCAGGAGTCCGAATGCCGCCGGGCCTGCCCAAGAATCGCCCAACGCACCTTCCAAGAACGCGAAGAGTAGGGTAGTTGACGTATTTGTCAACATCCGCCGGTCCGAGATCCTTCATCGTGCCACTGGCTGGCCGCGGAATGGGAACACCGCGTCGCGGATGGGGATTCCGGCGGTCTCGACGCGGTTCAGGTCCCGCGTGCCGGCTCCGAGCGACTCGGCCAGGCGCAGGGTGCTGTCACAGTCCTCAAACGGCGCAGTGCCACGGTCGGCCATGGGATCGAAACCCATTAAGGCCATCCCGACGGCGTCGGAGGAAACTACGTTTGTCCCCACTACTAGCAGCTCCGGCTTCACGGGGCGGCAATCCCCGCACCATGGACCTTCGCCGCCTGCCATGGAATGGACGCCGTCGATGATGGACAGATGCACGGGCCGCGCGGCGACAAGGTCCGCCACCGCACGCGGCACCCGGTAGCCTCCCTGGCGCGGGGAATAAAGGTCCTTCTCCGCCGGGGAGCACTTTGCCGGCTGGCGGTCCCCCCTGTGGAGCAGGCCGCGCCCCCCACGAGGTTCCACTCCGGCCTCGTCAACGGGGGCGTGGTCCCCGTAAATCGTGCAAGGCGTAACGCCGAAGCAGTTCTTCATGGCCAGCGTGATGCCGGTGGTCTTGTGTTCCTTCAACTTCGCCAGCGAGACGAAGACGTCGCAATCCCTGTAAGAATGATTCAGATCGTAGGCCGGGAACAACAGGCCGCCGTTGGGAACCGGGAAACGGACATAGTCCCTGCCGGCGCCCAGGTTGCCCGTGTTCTCGAACTCGACTCGCGGTGCGGCCAACCGGATTGCATCCACGTCCCAATTCGCCTGGAGCATGTATTCTTCGACGGGCTCGGAGGTCGACCAGGGGCTTTCCAGGAGCCGGATGCGCCTCGCACCGGCGCGCCCCATCAGGTGCACAACCGCGCCGACCACGCTCGGATGTACCCACTGCGCCATCCCCGCGGCTAGGTTCCCCAGGCGATAATCCGGGCTCCCAGTGAGGTTCAACTTGATGGCTACCGTTTTGCCGTTCACCAGACGGGCAAGACCGCCGAGCTGGTCGAACATTCTCGCCATCAAAGGCACCAGCGCGGGGCCGTAGCCGGCGCACTTGGCCACCGAGACGATGGCGGAAGGTCCGGCCCGCAGCGCCGGAGCAAGACAGGAGCCGGCCACGGACGCCGCCGCGGCCTCAAACCAGACGCGTCGGGAGTATTGGTTCGGCATGGTGCCCCCCCTAAGCGGACAACTCAACTGCAGCATACACCGAAAACGGAGGCAACGGTATCTCCAGCCACTCCGCCTCGGTCGCCATCCCCAGTGCGGCGGGGCCGTTCGCGCCCAGCGTCCACAGCCGCGCCTGCCGGTAGCTTCTCCTCACAGCGAGCGTGACGGGAGCCGCTGGCGCACGCAGGGAGTAATTCAAAAGGTGCACCAGGGCGGGCGCGCCGCTGGCACCGCCCGTCGCATGAGCGTTGATCGAGCTGGCGTTGAAGAGATGGAGATGGTCGCGGCGCCGGCTCATCAACATGTGCACGTCGCGCGCCGCGGTATAAGGATCATCCCAGTCTTGTTTGGCCACGGCGACACGGCCTTGTCCCCAACCGCGCACATCGAACCCGGCATGGTTCTGTTCCTCGACGATGCCGGACGGGACAATCGAAGAAGCGGCCGCCGGCAAAACGCAGAGCCCGCCAGTTCGTGCGAATGCGGTGAACAGACCCAACGCCTCTCGCGGAGGCGCCAGGCGGGCCGCGTACAGCAGCGCGCTCAGCCCCTTTAGGTCAGCCTGAGAGGCGCGCTGCGCCGTGATGATACGGTATCCGACCTGGCGGCGCGCAAGCAGGTTCAACAGCTCGGTCGCGATGAACTCGTTTTCTCCGGTGAAGTCCGAGATGACACCCAAACCGGCTTGCGGGCGCATCGCGGCCCAGCCGGCGTGGCGGTTGAAGAAGCTCGCAGCGGCGGCCAATTCACGCCACCTGGAAAGGCAGGCCGGTTCGCCCGCGGCCAGTCCCCGTCGCAGCGCGGTATCCAATTCGACAATCCAGGCGCCTCCATGCGCAGCGGCGTCTGCCACAGCCAAGGCGTAGGCCGCCCCCGACAGCGGCAATGCCGCCTTCTCGGGTAGTCCTCCATGCCGAACCCAGACCGGGCGGCTGGCATCTTTCGCGCGAGCCAGACGGACACGCCAGCCGTTGGTTTCTATCCAGGGCAATCCGGTGGGGCCGGAAGCGGCACCATCTTTGCCGCCGGCGTCCACGCGCGGCCAGGTGCAGTCGCTCAACACGGTGGCGGGAGCGTCCGCGATTGAGATGACGTCGAAGCCAACCTGGCGCGCGGCCGCGACAGCGGTTTCCGCCGGAGGTTGCGAAGCGGGATCGATTACCAGGCAATTGAACGGGGTGCCGCGAAACAATGCAGAATCCAGGGGCCCCTGCCACAGGAGCGGGACCAGCAAACCGGTGGCATTCATAGATGACTTGTACCAAGCCTCCTGCCAGAGATTCAACTGGGTACTCCACGCGCCGTGTAAAATGCCTTTGAGGTGAAGGCCTCGCTCAGATCTTGTTTGATCCAAGACGCCACTTGCGATGGGCGGCACCCAAGCCGGGAAGGATGGTCATAAGCCCTCCGAACGGGAGGCTTGGTTCGCCGCAGCGGCGGGCGGGGTGCAAGCCCCAATGAAGACAACGCTATATGTGTTCGCGGGAGCCGTGTTGACTGTTTGGAGCGCCACGGCCGTGGGGCGCCTGTTGCTCGGCGCGTTGCGAGTCCGGCTGGCCCGCGAGGAAGAGCGGCTGTTTGCGTTCGTGGCCGGCGCGGCTTGCTGGAGCGCGATCGTATGGCTGCTGGCGTGGCTCCATCTCGCCCGCAAAGGCGCATTCTTTACGGTGGCCGCAGTCCTGATCTCCACCGCATTTCTGGTCCGGCGCAAGCGAGGGCCGTACGAAGCGCTGCCGCCTTTGGGCAGGGGAATGCGCTACTCGTGCGCGGCGTTGTTCGCAGGTTTCCTGTTGGTGTACGTAGTGTACGCCGCCGCTCCTGAAACGAGCCTCACCGGGAATCATCTCGGACGGGTGGAGCAGATGTGGGAAGCCCGAGGGCTGCCAGCGGCGATCGCAGGAATCGCGGAGCCGCGGCCGAGCGCCATTGAGTTCTTTTATCTGCCCGCGTTCTCGATCGGGCGGAACGCCTCAGCCGCTCTGGCGCACTTGGGCTTCCTGGCGGCGCTGGCCCTGGGGCTGGCAAGCTTCGGACGACGGAGCGGATGCGCAAGGGCGGGAGTGTTTGCCGGATTCATGATGTTCTTGAGCCCGTTGGCGGCCGTCGATGCGACATCCGCGCGTACCGAGGCGGCCTTAGCCTGCACATTGTTCTTCTGCTACTATGCGCTCGAATTGTGGGACTCCACGGGACAGCGACGGATGCTCGTGGTCGCCGGCATACTGCTGGCTTTTGCCATCGCCATTGGAACTTCTCCCGCCAGCTTCGAGTCAACTGAGCGAGCCGCAAGACCCGAGTATCTGATGGGCAAGGCTATTGAGTGGACCACGATGGGCGCGACTGGGCAAGGATTTTTCGGACCTGTTTTTCTGCTGGCGCCGCTGGGACTGTTCGCCTTGCGGAAGCCCATCGGGGAGCGGGCCTTGGCCGGGGCGGCATTCGCGGCGCTGTGGCTGGTTGGCGCGGCGCGTCCCGAAGCGGCTCTGCCTCTGGCGGCGTTCGTCGCCCTCGCCATGGGGATTGCACTGATGGATTCACCGGGCATAATCCCCTTGCTGCTCGTGGCCCACGCGGTACTGTCGTTTCCGCAGGCGGCCGCGATCTACTCCTGGCCGGACACATGGCGGCCGCGTGAATGGCCGCTGAAAGCGGCCCTGCACCGGGTGAATGAAGACGCATATCTCATATCGAGGATGTATCCTGCTTATGGCTGGGCGCGCTCAATCGACGAAACTGCCGGCAAGAGAGGTCAGGTCTTCGCCCTGGCAGAGCCGGCGCGAGCCTACTGCTCGGCAAGAATCATTGTCGCTGAAGAGTCGGAAGGCGGGCGCGCTCTGCGAGCGACGCTGCAAGCAGCCGCCGGGCGGCACGACCTGCGCCGAGCCGCTATCTCCGGGCTCAAGCAGCATGGTTTTAGATGGCTGTTCGTACCGGATGCCGACCCTTGCGCCAAGGATTTGCGGGCGAACGAGACAGATTGGGGCATCACACCGATAAGGGAGGCGCATGCCGCGGTTATCTACCGTCTGGACTAGGCTGGCGCAGGCGCTCGCGCTCGCCATCTTCGCGCTGAACGTATACCGCGCCGCGACCTGTTCCATCACCATCGACGAAGCATTCACCTACAACCGTTTCGTGCTTGTCCCTTACACTCAGACGCTGAAGGACTTCGATGCCAATCATCACGTACTTTACGCCCTGTTGGCGAGATTCTCGGTGGGAGCTTTCGGGGTCTCGGAGTTCACACTAAGGCTGCCGTCAGTGATGGGCGGGGCGCTGTACTTGTGGGTGGCGCTGGCACTTTCCCGCATGATCTTCGGACCGCGCCCCATGATGGTGGCCGCCCTCGGTTTGCTCTCTTTGAATCCACTCGTCCTCGACCTAATGTCCATGGCGCGCGGCTACGGCGCGGGCTTGGCTTGCTGGCTTCTGGCGCTTTACCTTGTGGTCGGCTGGCCACCCTCTCCACGTGCGAGTCAACTGCGCGCAGCGGCTCTCGCGCTGACTGCGTCAGTGGGATTCAACCTGATTTTCATCGTGCCGGGCCTGGCGCTGGCGGCATGGTGCGCGATCGAAGCGGGCCGTGATGGCGGCGCGTGGAACAACCTGCTGAATCACATGATATTGCCCGGCATCGTGGGGACGTTTCTAATCCTGGCTCTGCCGCTCGCGCACGCCGAGCGTCAGCATTTCTATCTCGGCGAGAAAACACTGCGGGGATCCGTGCTGACGATCAGCCAGGCGTCTCTTCTGCAGGGCATGCACTGGTTCCCCGGGCGAATCAGGGTCTGGAACGAGTGGGTATGGACCCTGGCGGACAAGTTACCGTGGGTAGCCGCGGCCCTGCTGCTCTTGGGGATTCCCGCCGGCATCCACACCCTTCTGCGCGCCAGGACGACCGCAACCGGCCGTTTGGGAACGTCGCTGATCGCCGCAGCATGGATCGCCCTGCTCATGCTGGGGATCGGGAACAAGGCAGCACATGTGCTCTATCCGTTTGCCCGCACGGGTATCTACTGGATCCCGCTGCTTACGCTACTCGCGCTGTGGCTCTGTAAACGATACGTCACGCAAGCCGCGGCACGGGTGGCTGCGTCCGTGGCCGCGTGGGCATTCCTCGCCTTGTATCTGCTGCAGATACACCCGGCTTACTACCCGCCGTTCCGTAGCGACGCCGGAACAAGGTACTTCGTGGAGGCGTTACGCCGCATGGAGAATGGGTCCCGCAAAGTCCGCCTGGCAACGAACTGGCAACTGGTAGAAGGATTCAGGTTCTACCGTCGTTGCTACGGGCTGGACTGGATCGCGCCGGTGGAAAGAGATTCACTCAAACAGCCTGCGGACTACTATGCGCTTCTGCCCGAGGATCTACCGCTTATCGAGAAACTGAGGCTGAACGTTCTCGTGCGGCAGCCGGACTCGGGAGCTGTCCTGGCTCGAGCGGCAGCGGTTCAATCGAGCCCGTAGCTCGACGGCGCAAAGAGTTCGCCATACTTCTCGCTCATCTCGGCGAGCAAAACCGACTCGTCCGCCGGCAAAGCCTCCAGTTCGCGCGAGATCCGATCAAGCCACTGCTTCTCTTTGATCGAGGCGAGCGAGAGTTGTCCGGAAGCGGTCGCCTTCTGTAAGAGCTGGACGGCAGCCTGCGCCACCGCCACCGTACGCTGATAGCCGCCCTCGGCAGACACGATCACTTGCGCGAGATCCCAGGTGGCTTGAGGCGACAGCACCGCGGCCTGCGGGCTGAGCCATTGGTCGGAAGCGGTCAGCCAGTTGCGCAGCGCGAGCGCGCCGCCACTCCGCGTGGCTTCGTTCATCAGCCGGCAGTCGTACGCCAGCAGTTCGGTGAATGCCTCCGGCGCATTGCCGCTCAGCAGGCGCACATTCTGCACGCTCTCGTTGCTCCAGAGGTCGCACATGGCGGAGGCTATGTTGCCAAGAGGACTAAAGTGGGCACAGGCGGCGGACTTGCCTTCCATCGAGATGGGACAACCGGTGATGGCCTTGATGATAGGCCCCTCATAGGCGCAATCCTTCGAAGGACCGACGGCGCCGGCCTCGAAGGCGGCCAAGCTACGCACCGCGCTCATGGCGCGATCCACTGCGGCCAGGACTTCGGGTAGCATGCGTTGATGCGCCAACTGCATGGCGGTGTTGGCGAAGCCGCAAGCGGTATCTCCTCCGGGGACCACTCGCTCGCTGGCGCGGCACAGGGCCGTTATCTCGCCCCATAACCAGTGCATGTCGCGCACGGCCAGCACGCCGAGCGCGAACACCAACCCGCGCACATCGCCGTACAGCAAGGCCTGATCATGGACCTCCTTGCCACCTACGGATTCAATGGAAACGATGTCGGCGCCGGCATCCATGCACAGTTGAAAACTCCGCCGCAGCCGCTCCCAGGCCTCGCCCCGGCGCAACACAGGCGGTTTGGCCTGGTCGCGTATGTCGGTGGGTGTAACGCGCAAGGCGCTGCGCAGTCCGTGCTCTTCATGGGCGCGGCGCAAGTGGCTCGCGAGCAGCGCCGTAATCTCGCCGCCCCACTCGGGCTGATTGGTCATGGCGGGCAGCAATTCGAATTCGAGCACGATGCCCGGAACTTTCAGCGCGACGGCGCGCCGCAGGATCTGGCGGGCCATCTCCTCGTATTGGGCGACGACCACGTCCCAAGTGCTTCGAGAAATCTCAACAGCCGGAAGTGTGAAGTTTATTTCCGGATAGACCTGGCCGTTTCCGATGACGAGACCGTGCCCACAGGCGACCGGTTTAGGCGACCAGCCGAAAACCAGGCTGTCCGGCGCAGATACGGCCAGACGCGTATAGCTTTGACTCGCCAAGGTACCCTCCGAGAGTGACAGTAGAACGAGGATACCAAAACCGGAGTGAGCGTCACTTCACGCGGAAGTAAGGACGCAGGACGTCGAAGATCTCCGTCAATTCGCGCTGGTCCCACTCGTCCATGCCCATCTTGCGGGGACTGCGCATGACGGTGGTGGAGAACACGCCGCGCCGCTTCAGGATTTCCTTCTGCACTATGTAGCCGGTGTGCTGTTCGAGGACCGCCATCATGAGCATCTTGGCGAACAAGTCGCGGGCTTCTTTCTTCCTCCCCGCCTGATACCAGTCCCATATCTGCGCCTGAATGTCCGCGAAACCTGCGCCGGGCATGGTGCCGTCGGATCCGCGCGCCATCTCGTTCATGAAGTTGCGAGCGCCGCCGCCGGTCGAGACCGTCAGCAAGCCCTGGGCCTCCTTGCGATAGCGCGTGACCAGCCACGGCACAGGAGAGTTCTCTTCCTTGACGTAGCGCACCGTGGGCAGTTTCTTAGCGAGGCCGATGTTGAAATCGACGGTCATGGTCTCGTTAGAAACCTGGATGATGACCGGCAGTTTGGAAACCGAGGCGATGGCCGTGTAGTAGGTTTCAAGTTGAGCCGGATCCTTAGTCTCGTCCCGGCGGCCCAGGGCGATCAGCGCATCGGCACCGAGTTTGACGGCATTCCGCGCAAACTCGACGGCCTCCTCGTTGGTCTTGCCGTGCACGCCGATGGCCACCGGCACACGGCCGCGAGCGGCTCTGATGATCGTCTCCGGATAACGCATCCGCTCGTCGTGCGTGAGCTGATCGGTCTCGCCGGCCAGAGCCGGCCACACCATGCCGTGCACGCCACAGCGGCAGAGAAAGTCCGCTTCCCTGCCGAGCGAGGCCTCGTCAACGCACTTGGCCGAGTCGCTCAAGAACGGCGTCTGCATGATGATAAAGACGCCGCGGAACGGCTCGCGATGCCTGGCGGGAGCGGCGAAAGAGCGCGAGGCGGTCGCGGCGGCGGCAATCAAGAGTTCGCGTCGAGAGAGTGTCATGAATGTAGTTTGCCCTATCAGTTAGTCGAGTAGCAGCACGGCCATTTTGCCGTCGGTTTCAAGTTTATCGCCAGTGGCGTTTTCGCCGCTGGTGGGCACCTTGGGGCGAGCCACCAAGGCTTGCCCCTTCACGAGACCGGTGCAGAGAAGATCGTTGACCACCTTGGCCCGCTCGTTATCGATCTTCGAGTCGATCTTGTGGATGAAGGTCCGGTCCTGCGTCGAGAAATCGATCCCGATGTCGTGCGTTGCCGAACACACCCACACATCCCGCCCCTGGAACTGGTCGGGACGGTGGAAGATGCGCAGGTGGTGCCGTTTGGCGAAGGTATCGTACTGCTTCTGGAACACCAGGTCGGGCTTCTGTCCGTCCAGCAGGAGAATCGACATAGGCGCTTCCTTGTATCCGCGGTCCTCGGCCACCGCGGCGACAGTCTCCATCTTGGAGTGCCCGCTCAGCGCCGCGGCGGTGGACCAGACGGCGGCGGCGAAGGCGGCTTCCAGGCGCTCTTTCGAGCCGATGTACATGATGTTGGTGATGTCGGAAGGCTTAGGAGGTTTCTCAGCCACGGTCTGGAACGGCTGCGCGTTCACGAGGGCGGCCAAATCCTGGGCCGTGGAGATTTCGCTTATCGCCGCCGGTCGTGCTGAACTCCTCCAAGACAGAGCCTTGGTGAGCTTCAGCGACATCTCGACACCCGGTTCACAAAGGATTTCGGGATCCGTCGGTTTGATGACCGATTGCTTGGCCGCACCCAGGAGGTCCGCCAGCTTGCCGAAGCGGGCGCCGAGCTTCGAGATCGAATTATCGATTCTCGAAGACAACGTCTCCGACGCCAGGATGCCGATGATCTTGCCCTTATCATCGACGGATTCACGCGCGTTGTCCACCGAGGCGACAAGCGCGGCGAACTTGGTTTTGCCGCCGGAACTGTCGCGCAGTTCCGTAAATTCGATTTCCAGTTCGGCCCGTTCGCCGGTGTTGTCCGGATTCTTGAGGGACTTCACATGGCCGGTGACGGCAGTTCCCATGGGGATCGCGACTTGCCCGCCATCCAGAACGGGTGCTATCACCACCGCGTTCACAGAATCCTGCACCTTGGAAATCTTGCTGCCGGCCTTGGATTGAAGGCGGATTTCGATTTGCGTCCCGGCCGGCATCTCCGCAAGCGCGACCGCACCGGAGAGCAGAAGAGACGTGACAAAACGTGCAAACATGGCGCACCCTCTTTTTAAGTACAGCACGTTTCCGCACAAGGCTATAATCGGAGAGTGAAACTACGGCTTGCCTTGGTCTTTTGGGTAGCGTTGTCTTTCTGGGGATGCAGTCGGGGCTTGGAGACGAAAGAAGCCGTCCGGCAGGGCGTCATCGATTATCTTTCCTCACGCAAGGACCTCAGTATAGGCTCCATGCAGGTCGACATCCTGTCGGTGGACTTCCGCGGCAACGAGGCGGAGGCCACCGTGTCGTTCCGGCCAAAGGGCGGCGGGGAAGGCATGCAGATGCCTTACAAGTTGGAGCGCGCAGGAAACCGCTGGGTTGTCAAAGCGCGCGCTGGAGCTGGCGGAGGCAACCCGCATGGAAGCATGGGGGCTCCCGAAGGCCCTTCGGGAATGGGATTGCCGGCGGGACACCCACCGATTTCCGGGAACTCTCCGGCACAGACCAAGAAATAGGGGGACACGGAACCGGAAACGGCCGCCGGATTGCAGCAAGATGGCCAGGTTCGATTGCGACGTGCTCGTGGTCGGGGCGGGACCGGCAGGTTCCGTGGCCGCGTACCGGCTGGCCGAAGCCGGATGCCGCGTAATCCTCATCGACGCTGGCACTTTTCCCCGCGAGAAGGCTTGCGGCGGCGGCGTGCAGCAGCGGGCGCTCTCCCACATACCCGTGGACACCGGGAGATTGTTCAAATCCAGCCTGCGAAAGACCGACTTTTCCTTCGCCCTTGGGAATCGATTCAGCAAGGCCTCCAGGTTGCCGCTGGTCCACGGTGTATTGCGCACCGAATTCGACGAGTTCCTGTTGCGCGCGGCGGCGGATATCGGCGTTGAAGTCCGCGAACAGACGCGCCTCACGGGCGCTACTTTGCAGGCGGGCGGCGCGTTGGCCGAGACCACCGCCGGGAGTATTCGCGCGCGCTACCTCGTGGGGGCTGACGGCGCGAACAGCGTTGTCAGCCGCCTGTTGAACAGCCGCGATAACTTCTTCTGGCAGGTGGCGCTCTATTGCGAAATCCCCCTTCCACGGGCACTCGAGTCCACGATGTCGCAGGAGGCCATGCGCGTGGATCTCGGGACGCTGCCGGCCGGATACGCATGGCTATTCCCGAAAGGCGAGACGGTGAACGCGGGCGTGGGCGGGCCTCTGGCCCTGGCCAGGAACCTGGGCTCGTATTTCCGCGCCTTCCTGCGCGCCGAGCGACTGCTGGGGAACGCTGCGGCGGCTCCCAGAATCTCGGGGCACCTGCTGCCGACCATGACCGAGCGCACGACGGTGGCCGCAACGTCCGCTTTACTGGTGGGAGATGCCGCGGGCCTGGTTGAACCACTCACCGGCGAAGGCATTTCCCACGCGTGCGAAAGTGGCGAGTTGGCGGCCCGCGCTATTGTGGACCACTTCGGCAAACCCGAACTCGCCGCCGCATATGGCAGGCTGGTACGCGACGGAATGGGAGAGGAGTTACATTGGGGCCGCCGCCTGCTTTCCTTCACAATCGCTTTCCCGCGCCTGTTTTACCGGTTGCTGCACCGCAACGATGCGGCCTGGCACTGCTTCTGCGACGTACTGGACGGACACCGCGATTTCGCCACGCTCTGGCGCATCGTGGCCGGACGGGCAAGCTCGCTGGGCGCGCCGCTGGACGCCTTCCTGCGCCACATGGAGCGGCGCCGCCTGCGTCCGTCCAACGGCCTTCTGCTGGACGCGCTGCCACCCGGGTAAGCGCCGTTTGCTACAATCGGCTAACCGAACGCACTCCATGGAAACAACACCGAATCTCACCAAGAGCCGCGCTCTGCTTGAACGCGCCGAGCGGCGGATTCCCGGCGGCGTGAATTCGCCCGTGCGCGCTTTCCGGGGCGTGGGCGGCACCCCGCCCTTCATCGCGAGGGGTGAAGGCTCGCGGCTGTACGACGCGGACGGAAACTCGTACATCGACTACGTGGGCTCGTGGGGCCCGTTGATCCTGGGACATGCGCATCCGGAAGTTCTAAACGCGCTGCGCAAAACCCTGGACTCCGGCACCAGTTTCGGCGCGCCCACCGAGATCGAAATCGAACTGGCCGAAGAGATCTCCGATGCCATGCCATCCATCGAGATGGTCCGGCTGGTGAACTCCGGCACCGAAGCCACCATGAGCGCCCTGCGAGTGGCACGCGGCTTCACCGGCCGCCGGCTGGCAGTGAAATTCGAGGGCTGCTACCACGGCCACGTCGATTCGCTGCTGGTTAAAGCCGGTTCGGGGATGGCCACGCTGGGCATTGCCGACACGGCCGGCGTTCCCGGCGAATTCGCATCCACCACGCTCGCGCTGCCGTACAACTCCGTCACCGCCCTGGAGGAAGCTTTCGAGCGCCATGGCCGCGAGATCGCGGCGGTGATCGTCGAGCCGGTCGCGGGCAATATGGGCTGCGTGCCGCCGGCAGCGGGCTACTTGCAGGCGATGCGCGAAATCACGTCGCGACATGGCGCGCTGCTCATCTTCGACGAGGTCATGACGGGCTTCCGCGTGGCGCGCGGCGGTGCGCAGCAACTGTACGGCATTCGCCCGGACCTGACCACGCTCGGCAAGGTGATCGGGGGCGGGCTGCCGGTGGGCGCGTACGGAGGCCGCGCGGACATCATGTCGCGCGTCGCGCCGCTGGGACCGGTCTATCAAGCCGGCACGCTGTCGGGCAATCCGCTGGCCGTCGCCGCCGGGCTGGCCATGCTGCGGCACCTGAAGGCGCATCCGGAGGTGTACACACAACTCGAAGCGCGCGCCGCGAGGCTCACGGCGCAACCGCCTGCCGGCGTCACGGTGAACCGCCTGGGATCCATGTTCACATTCTTCTTTGCGGATCAGCCGGTCACGGACTATACGTCGGCCAAGAAGTGCGATACGGCCCGCTTCGCCCGCTTTTTCCACTGGATGCTCGGCCGGGGCGTCTACCTGGCCCCTTCGCAGTTTGAAACCGCGTTCCTGAGCGCCGCGCACACCGACACCGACATCGACGCGACCATCGCCGCCGCGCAGGCTTTCGCCGGCTGAGGAACGCGCCTCCGAACTCGCTATCATGGCTTCATGCGCGTTTTCTTCAGCGCTTGTTCAGCGCTGTTCATATTCATCTCCACATTGCAGGGCGGTGCCGCAGGCACTTTCGACCTGCTGGCAACGTATCGCGGGCTCGGATCGATGGTGGCCTCCGCTGTAGGGCCTGGCCCAACGGAGGGATCCCAACGCGTCTACCTCAGCTATCTCTACCTGGAGAAGACCATTGACGTTGTGGCGGTCGATCCCGCAACAGGAGCGTTCCAGGTCTTCACAAACCCCGCGCCCACCGAGTACGGCGCTCGTTGTATGACCGTAGGGCCGGACGGCAAGATCTATCTCGGCACGCTGCCTTATGCGCATTTCCTCGTGCTCGATCCCAAGGAAGGCACACTGAGGGACCTGGGCCGGCCGAGTAAGACCGAGTCTTACATTTGGGATGTGGCCTTCGGACCGGACGGCAGGCTCTACGGCGCTACCTACCCGCAGTCCAAGCTGGTGCGCTACGACCCAGCCACCGGCGTTCTCGAGGACCTTGGCCGTATGGACTCCGTGCAGCAGTACGCGCATTATGTGGCCGCCGGAGACGATGGATTCGTCTACGTCGGCATCGGCACGAGTAAATCCAACATCGCCGCCTATCAGATCTCGACCGGGGAACACCGCAGCATCCTGCCGGCGGAGTACCAGGGCGTCGAGCAGGCTTGGGTATACCGCGGCAAGGACGGCAAGGCGTACGGCCGCGCCGCAGGGCGCTACTTCCGCCTGGAGGGCTGGAACGCCACGCCTATCAGCACAAGCGACGCCTCGCCGCAGGCGCTGCCAAATACCCTGCCGGATGGCGGCGTGGTCAGCGTGAGCGGGCGCACGATTCGGCTTACGTACTCATCCGGCACGATCATCCCTGTGAATTTCGCTTACAGGGGCAATGAACTCGCCGTGTTCCGCGTCGGCTTCGGGCCGGACGGAAAGCTGTACGGGAGTTCGGTGCTGCCGATCCACCTGCTGGTTTACAACTCCGCCAGCGCCGCCATGGATGAACTGGGCGACCTGGGGGGCGGCGAGATTTACTCGTTCCTGTCGCGCCGCGATTCGCTGCTCATGGCGGCCTATTCGGGCTCGGCGCCGCTGATGAAATACGATCCGCTGAAGAGTTTCAAGCCAGGACAAGGCGCGGCGGACAACCCGCAACTGGTGACATTTTCGGGCTCCGATTCGAGTTGGAGGCCACAGGCCATGATTAATGGTCCGGACGGACGCGTGTTCATCGGCGCCGTTTCCGGCTACGGACTGCTGGGCGGGCCGATGACGATCTGGGACCCCGACGGCGGTACGGTCGTAAGCTTCCCGCACATCGTGAGAGATCAGAGCGTGGTATCGCTTGCGGCCCGCGATAACCTGATCGTGGGCGGCACCACGATCAGCGGAGGCGGCGGCAGTTTTCCGACCCAAAAGGATGCCAGGCTCTTTGTATACGACCTGACCCAGAAGATGAAAACCGCGGAGGTAACTCCGCTCCCCGGAGCCGGAACCATCAACGACCTTGTCACCGCACCCAACGGCCTGGTGTACGGCCTGGTGGGCAAGGCGATGTTCACCTTCGATCCGACGTCCGCGCTTGTGAAGGACCTGCTGCCCTTCTCCATCACCGGCGCCGTATACAACAGCCTCGCGGTAGGTCCGGACGGGCTGCTTTGGGGCCTCTGTTCCAGCGGCGTGTTCACGATCGACCCGGCCACGAACACAGCCGTCCTGGTCGCCAAGGCGCCGGAGACGATCACCGCCGGTTTTGCGATGGATTCAAGGGGCATCTACTTCGCGTCCGTGTCGAAGATCTACCGCTACAATATTCAGGACCAGACCGCCACGCCGCCGCTTAATCGAGCGAGGAAGCCCGCGCCGCCACCGGTGAGAAACGACCGTTAACGCAAGCGTTCCGCCAGCCACCGGTAGGCTTGCTCGCGGACCGGAACGGGGAAATCGTGCGGGCCTTTGCCCACCTGAAAGACAAAGTTGCTTTCCGCGCCGAGCAGCCTGTATACGCTGCCTACTTGCGCTCCAGCGGCTTCAATAGCGTCGCTGTCCGGGAAGATCTCGTCCTGGCTCGCCGAGTAATTGAACAGGGGGCGCGGCGCCACCAGGGCCATCACTTCGTGCATGTCGAAGGGGACGATGCCCGCGCGCAGGTACGCCTTGAGCCGGGGAAGATGCACAAACCAGCTTTCGCGCGCCCAGGCCAGCGGCTTTGCGGTCATGCCGAACGTCGACAGGCCGCAACTGGATACCGCCGCGGCAATGCGCTCGTCGAAAGCGGCCAGGAAGAACGAGTTGTATGCGCCCAGGGAATGGCCGATGACGCCGATGCGCCGGGCGTTTACAAAGTCGAGCGTTTCCAGGCAGTCGATGCCGCGTTGGTGGTCCGAACACATCTTGCCCAGTGCGCTCCACTCCGGGTGCGCTCGATCGAAGACTTCCGTGACGTACGGCTTCGAGCCGGGATAGACACGTTCGCCGGCGGTGATGGAATCGGGCGCCAGCACAACGAATCCCCGTTCGGCTAACTCGTGTCCGTAACGCACGTGCGGCGCGCCGCCGATGCCGACAGCCGAATCCTTGCCTATGGCCTCCGTTTGATGCAGGGCGAGCACCGCAGGCCAAGGTTTCGTACCGCGTTTTGGAATGAGGAGCCAAGCGGGGATGCGGTCGCCATCCGCGCTCAAGTAGCTCACCTTGCGGCGCGTATAGCCGGGCCTGTCTTCTTCCGACAGAGTGCGCACGTCAAGCGGCGCCGCGCGCGAGGGAAACTTACCCATCACGTCGATCACTCGTTGCCGGATCTCCCCGCGACGGCGTTGCCACTGGGCCGCCGCGGTGATGCGAAGCGGCCGCCAGCCGTTCACGTCCTTAGGATCGCTGTCGAAGCCGCCAAGCAGTTCAATCTGGCTGTCGATCATGACGCGCGCCGGCCGAAGCTTCTCGCCGGTCACGATGCGTGATTGCGAGAGATCCGCGGGGCGAATGACAATCTGGTCGCCGCCAACCTGGAGCAGAATATTGCCCCCCTCGGCAGGCCAGGCGTCCATCCGGACGCGCGGACGCTCCGCGGCAGCGTGCGTTTGCAGTACCGTCACGAACGTGGCCTCGGACGCATCGACGGAGACAGCCGCAGTGCGCCCGAACTTCTCCTCCTGACCGTGGCGTTTCAGATGCCAAGCGGCTTGCTGCGGCAGCAGCGTGGATGCCGTCAGAGCCGACTCGCCCACAATCGCGCGGATGACACCGTCGCCCTCGATTACGAACCGTCCCCGAGGCTGGGTTTGCAGCAGCCACTCGATGGAGCGGCGCCGGCCGTCGGTGCGGATCTGGTCCAGCACCACAAATAAGCCGAGCGATCGGACATGCAGAACGTGGCGGGTGAACTGCCGCAGGCCCGGGCAGGTATTCCCCGCCTCCCCCGTCACACCCGCCATGTTCGGTGAATCGAAAAAGCCGCGCAACGCGCCGTCGGCTTTCCTCTGCCCCGCACCGTCCACCAGGATGACGTTGTGCCCCAGGCTGCCGCGAGTGAAGGCGTGTTCGAGCCGTGTCAACTCCCGGTCTCGGCCGTCGGGATAATTCATATCGAAGCGCTGGTAGCCGGGATCCGAAGCGAGCACCTCGCCTCGAGCTGCCACGATGAAGCTGTTCTGATCCAGGTGCGAGTGCCCGACGCTCGGTCCACTGCGGAAGGCCACGAGCGTGTCCGTCGCGTTCCACCCGGAACGCAGGGCTACGCACCCGACGCTCCTGAACTCCTTCGCGAGCGCCGTGGGCGGCTTCGCGGCGCTGAGGTCCGGCTGTACCGCGTAAGAGTTACCCTGCCGCAGTGCATAGAACAGCCAGCGCTGGATGGTTTCGAGGTGCAAGGGATCCGCGTATTTCGCGTTCAATGCCTGCCGGAGGTAGTATTGCGCGCTGCTTGAAAGGTCCATGCGCCGGAACATGCCGATCATGAGCGGCTGCGATCCCTGCGGACCGCCGCTGTCGCCGAATCCGGCCAGCCAGTTCTTGCCCGGAATCGTGAAGTACAGCGGAAGCTCGTGGGCGCGGCGGAAGTAAGGGTGAACAAAAAGGTCCACGCCGGTCTCGCGCTTCAGGCCGGAGGAAAACAGCGCCAGCGGCTCCATCGACGCCGCCCCGTAGTAGAATCCCTCCACGAGCCCGCCGTCCGCGTTGCCGAATTCATCCAGGAACAGCCTGGACAAGCGCACGGCAAGATCGAGGTGCTTGCCGGCCTCCGGATGTTCACCGCGCACAGCCAGGGCGCCGAGCCCGAGCGCGGCGCTCACCATCGCGCAGCCGTTGGGCCAGCGTTGCGGGTGAGATACGAATGAGTCTTCCGCGCCGGCGCGCGACGCGATGGGGCGGAGTCCCTTCTCGACAATCGCGTTTGAGATCGCTCGCCGGTCGGCCGCGTTCAGGTGTGGATGGAGATAGTCGTACGCGATCGACATGCCGAAGGTGATGAGGTAGGTATCGAGACACGGATCCTTGCCGTTCGAGCAGGAGTCGATGTCGGTCCATCGCTCCCAACCGGCGATGCCTAGCATCATGGTGCGGGCCCGGTCGAGCAGTCGCCGGTCGCCGGTAATCGCATGCCCATAGGCGAGGGCGTCGAGTTCCATGCGCAGTTCCGCGCTGAGCGCCGTCCAATAGGGCCAGTTCGTGGACGGGTGACGGGCGGGCATGGGCGCGGCGGGCAAGGGGATAGAGTAGCCGGGCCAAGACGCCGTGCGAGTTTTGCTGAGATAGGGCGCGGCGGCTTGCGCCGCTTCGGACACGCGCTGTGGATCCTTGCGCAGCGTGGCCAATTCGGCCGAATCATAGACTAGACGCGGGTGGCCACCGGCGATACAAGGTGCGGCAGCCGCCAACATCACCGCAAACAGCGCGAACTTACTTCGGAAGGATCTCACGCACATATTGGATCATCTTGTCCCAGCGCGCCTTGGCGTAAGGCTCGGCAACACGCCGGCCCTCGTAAGCCATCTCAACCAGTTGCGTTACATCCTGGGGCGCCCTCCCGATGCGCACCGGCCCCACGCGCCTGGCGATTTCAAGCGCCAGCCGGCCGGCTTGTTCGCCGCCGTAAAGCGGCGCAACGCGCCTGGCGAGAAATTCCGCGTCGCTCATCTCCGGGTTGTAAGTGAATTCGGAGAAGGCCAGGTAGCTCAACTCGACATTGGGAAACTCGGGCGATTCCTCGCCGTAAGTGTCGAGGCCCTGGAACCCGTGTTGGTGCGCCTTGCGCGCCGCCTCGCGGTAGGCGTCAACAAAGAAGCCCTTCTGGTTGCTCGTGTAGAACGCATTCCAGTGGATGTATCCGATGTAATTCTTTCCCGGGGGCCGCAAGCCTTCCGGCCAGGGCGACTCGTAGAGGCCCGGTGTCCATTCCTTCGCCCTCGCGGCGCTGCGCGACCGCGTGGGCACCAGGTCAGTAAGCATGTTAGTAAGCGTCCACTGGCAGATAGCGTAATCGGGTGCAACACTTACATGGAGTGGCGGCTTGTCCTTCATCTCCGGCGTGAAACCGCCGTAAGTGACATAGGACATCCAGGTATCGGGCGCCACGTCGTGAATGGTCTTCATCACGAACGGGACGATCCGGGCGAGGTCCTTGCTGAAGTCGGTTTCACCGCCGCCCTGCCGCCGGCGGGCCTCGATGCACTCCGGGTTATAGCAGGTGGAATGCTCGGCGAATTCGACATTCACGCCGCCGATCGGGAAGGTCTTGTACAGCCAGCGAAAGCCCCTTTCCACCCACTCGCGATTCTCCGGCAATTCGAGACAAAGCGTCCGCGGCTCAGGCTTGCCGTTCTTGTCGATGGAACGCAGCCGCGGATTCCGCTCGGCGCGCGTTTCGAGATTGAACTCATGATTGCCCTCATGGTAGAAGCCGCCGTAGTGGCGGTCGATGCCGGCCCCCGGGATGATCTTCACCCCGCGCTCGTTGGCGTAGCGGCACACTTCGAGCGCCGCCGGGATGCCGCCGTGGTTATCGCGTAGGAAACCCCAGAGGATGAGGCCGTTCAGCTTGTGCTCGCTCATGTAATCGATGACGAGCTTCATGTTGTTGACGAAGGCCTCGGGTCGCTTGAACCACGCGCGCACGCTGTCGCTTTTGGGAAGCTGCTGCATTGGGATGTAGACGTTGTCGTGATCCAGCAGGTCCCAGTTGGTCCGGTCATCCCAGTTCCAGAGCCAGCGGTATTTCATCTTGGGAATCCCGGTGTAGTCGAGCTTTCCAACTTCAACGCCGTCGCCGGCCGGATGAAGATAGAAATTCTTGAAGTCGCTGGCGGCGTAAATGGCGCCGGTGCGGTCGCCTCCCGCGAGCACGATGACTGTCTTGCCCGAACGGGCACCGGAACGGACCAGGTACCCTTCCGGCGGCAGCTTCGCGATGTCGTCCTTCCAACCAAGGTCCGCGGCCGCGCGCGCCAATCCCGGGTTCGACGACAGCGTGCCCACGTAGACGACTACACGGGCAGCGTCCGGCGAAGGATTGATGGCCGCGTACTTGCGCAACTCGCCGGTGACGCGGCTGGCCGCGTATTCGTCCCGATCCCCACCGACGACGGCGGTAAGCGAAGCGCCGTTCCTTACGATTGGAATCTCTGCGGCGCCGGCTGCAAGCGCAGCCAGCAGCATGAGTGCGAATGCACGCATAGGAGTCTCCTCACTGTTCCAGCGCAACCTCCAAAATGGCTTTCACTTTGGGCACATCCACCAGGCGGCTCAAGTAGAGACTGATCACCTTGGGGTTGTAGGTAGCGTATCGGCGATACGTCTGCTGCAGCTCAGCGGCGCCCTGGTTGGCGATGTCCCAATCCTGTATGCGCAACTGGAACCGTGTAGGGCAGTGCTGCTTGAGCAGGTCCGGCGTCAGGTACTGATCGGCGCTGGGATCGTAGCAATCCACGCGCAGGTCCTTCAGGAATGGCAGATGGCCCACGCGGAGCAGTTCGCTGTGCACGAACCGCTCGGTCGAATTCAGTTGTTCGAAGACTTGCTCCCAGTAGGGGGCCACAAATTCGCCGAAGAGCTTCGGCGGGATGATGCCGGCAAAATCGTCAGGGAAGCCTTGCGGGAAGGCGCCCTCGACGCCCGAGAAGCGGCGCGTGATGGCGCGGGCATAGCCGAATGCGCTGGTCACGCTGAACTGCATCAACTTGTGCGTGCGCGCCGGATCGTCGTAAGGCAGCGTAAAGAAGGCCGGACCTAGCAGCAGCGATGCCGTGGTCACGGGACCCTCGAAAAGATGGCCTATGAAGAGCGGAGCGCCAGGCCAACGCCGCACGAGTTCTTCGGCCAGCTTCAACCGCTCCTGGATCAGACTTGCCGCCAGATAATCCTCGGGCTCGCGCAAGTTATCAATATCTTCCGGCGAGGCAAGCAGCGTGGTGGGCTTCGGTTCGTACTCAGTAAACGTCACCTGAGTTCCGAGCGAAACAATGTGCGTGTAGGTAAACTCGGCCAGGCGCGGCAACGGGGCCGGGACGCCCAGTTCCGCGGCAAGCTCGCCCGCGAGCCGATAGCCCCGGACGATCGCGTCCACGTCGAAGTGCAAATCTCGCTGTTGAACGCCGGCCAGTTCGGCAATAACGGGGTCCGTGAAGCCAAATTCAAATGCTTGTCGAGAACTCATGACTGTGATTTCCGATGGTTGCGAAGGAAGAGGACGCCGATGGCGAGCAGAAACACGCCGAACGCGGAGTCGATGACGCGGGCAATGAAGGCGTTCGAAAGCAGACCGGCGGCCGTGAGAAGGATGCCCACGCCGAACGTTGAGGCGCCGATCACCGGCAGCGCGCCGCTTTTGCCCGAGGGCGGTACTTCATTTGCGGCCACCGGTTTGTCGAGCGCAGCGAAGAACTCGTTGACCCGCGCTTCGGCTTCGGCGTTCCGTGACGTGAGCATCGTGCCGGCGATCATGCCGACGACAGTCATGGCCGCGTTCATCAGCAAGGACACTCCTTCGAAGTTGTAGAGCGCCGCCTGCGAGCCGCCGCCGGGTAGCGTGGGAAGCCACCATGTCTTCAAGGCGAGCATGATAAAGCCCGTCAGCAGCCCGCAAAGGAATCCGCCGAACGCGCCCTGCCAGTTGAGTTTGCGCACGGTCAGCCCCGCCAGAAGCGGCAGCAGCGTCGGCGCCATGAAGAGTCCGAGCACTGTCACCATGGTGTTGAACAGCGACTGCTGATGGCTTACCGCGATCCACAGACTGAGCAGGATGGTCAGCGCGCCCAGACCTAACGTGATCCAGCGTCCCATCCAAAGCAACCGCATTTCGGCCGCCTTGGGATTGATCAAGCGTTGATAGACATCCTTGGTGAGCACACTGGCGATGGCGTTGTAGTCCGAGCTCACCACAGCCATGGTGGCCGAGAACATGGCCGCCACGATGATTCCGATCATGCCCACGGGAAGCAGTTTCAGCACCAGCAGGACGTAGACGTCCGCGGTGCGGTTCTGCGCCATCAGGTCCGGCAGGAAGTGGCGGCCGATCACCGCGGGCAGGATCAGCAGCGGCGCGCCAAGGAAATTCAGGGCCGCGGCGCAGTAAGCGGCCTTGGACGCTTCCTTTTCATTCCGCACCGAGTAATACTTTTGTGCCAGAGCCCAACTGGTGTTGTAGCTGATTCCAATCAACACGAAGAAGCCGGCGATGTAGATCCACGTGTAGGGGCCGTTAGTCAGGTGGAACAGTTCCCGCGGCAGGCTCGAAAGAGCTCGCGATGCCCCGCCCGCTCCGGCGATGGCCAGCGGGAGAAGCAGCAGCATGGCCAGTCCCTTCATGATGAACTGCACGTAGTCGGTCACCACCAGCGCCCAGAGTCCCCCATAGAACGTGTAGACAATCATCACCACACCGCAAAGAACGATGGACCAATGCAGGCTCAGGCCCATCGACAGGGAGACGAACAAACCGGTGGCGAAGATCTTCAGCGCGTCGTCGAAGATCTTCATTGGAATCCCCGCCCACGCGAACAACTGCCGCACGAACGCATTGAAGCGCCGTTCCAGGAATTCCACCGGCGTGATAACGCGCGCGCGGCGCCAACGCTTCGCAAAGAACAGGCCGCCGAGCGTGCAGGCGAACGCCGAGGCCCAGAACAGCGTCACCGCCACCCAGCCATAGGTGTAGCCGAGTTGCGCGTAAGCGACAAAGGCAAACGCGCTGAAGCTGGACATGTAATGTGAGATCCCGGCGAGCCACCAAGGAATCTGATGACCGCCGGCAAAGTAATCCTTCGCGGCTACGATCTGGTTGCGGAAGTAGAGCCCGATCCACACGACGATGACGAAGTAGCCGATCACTACGACGTAATCGGGGAACGAGAGATGAACGGCTGTCATGTTGGGCTGGCTCACTTTCGCGTGAACTTTGTAGCGTATCAGGTATGCTGTTGAGAATGCGACTGACGAGACGATGCTTCCAGATGACCGCGCTCGGCATGCCGGCGGCGCGATGGGCTCCTTCGCTCGCGACGGATGGATGGGTGCGCACCTCCAAGCTCAAAGCCGTGGCGGCGGCGCCGGGATTCGTCAAGGTCGGCCCCATGGCGACGAATCTCTGGCCATTCAATGCGCTGAACGTGCCGGAGGAAGGCAGCGGGAGCGTCTTTTATCTCACAACGTTCAACTCCGCGGGACTCGGCCAGTTGATACGCCTGGACGCGGCCACGAACCGGGCCAAGTCGTGGACGATCCCGGTAGGCATCGGCTCGTGGGGCATTGTTCAAGCCCGCGACGGCAACCTCTACCTGGGCAGTTACAACGGCGGCGCGCTGATGTGCTTCGACCCGCGCAAGGAGCGGTGGCTCGACGTTCCGCAGATGAGCGAGGAGTACCGCAGGAAGGAGTTTATCATCGCCTCGCTTGTCCAGGCTCCCAACAACGACATCTATTACGGCACCTATCCGGGTTGCCGCCTGGTGCGGTACGACACAGGCAAGGGCGTGCTGGAGGACGTCGGCTCGCCGGCGCCGGAGGAGAACTACCTCCGCGGTTTGGAGGTCACTCCGGCCGGCGTTATTCTGTGCGGCGTCGCAACGCAACGAGCGCGCACGGTGGCCTATCTGCCCCGAACGCGCACGTTCAAGACGCTCACGCCGGAAGAGTTCCAAAAGCCCGGCTTTTCGCCGCCCATGGTGACCGCCAACTACATCGTGGAGGTCACCGCCGGAAAGCTGATCACATACAACGCGCGGACGCTCGAACTGTCGCGAATCTACGACGCCTCGAACGGAGACAGCGGCTACATTCCTTACGAAGACGACCTGTTGCTTCACCAGCATGGGCGCGAGGGGCTGTATCTGCTGGACGTGCGCAACGGCAGAAAGCGCGAATTCCGTCGCACGCCTCTGCCGACCGCCGTGGGACGCACCTATCTGACGAAAAGCAAGGAAGCGCTCTACCTGCGCGTGCAGTCTTATACCGTGATCGGTCCGCGCACGTCCAGCTACAGTTGGAAGCGCATCCCGGTGGACGGGCTCGGACAGGGCATCTTCTGGTTGAACACGTTTCCGGACGGCCGCATTTTCGGCGGACCGGAATTGGGACAGACCATGTTCGCCTGGGACCCCCAGAAGGCGGAGTTGGATTCGTACGACCAGGTCATCGACTACAGCGGCGAGATTTACTACGCCATCCCTTACCGCGGCAAGCTCTACACGATTTCATATATCAAGGCGATATTAGCCGTTTACGATCCGGCGCGACCCTGGAGCCAAGGCACCGCGAAGGATTCCAACCCGCGCACCATCCTGCACATTCCGGACTCCCAGTACCGTCCGGTGGGCGGCATCCACCTGGGGCCCGGAGGCAAGATGTACATTGGCACGCAGCCCAACTACGGAATGCTGGGCGGTGCACTGAGCGTCTTCGATCCGGAGACCGAACAGATCGAAGTCCACCGGAACATCATCCCCGACCAGCAGATCACCGCCGTAGCGACGGACGCGAAGTGGGTCTATGCGGCATCGAGTCCCGGCGGTGGCGGCGGTGCCCGGCCCAAGGGCACCGCCGGACACTTCTTCGTATGGGACCCCGCGCTCAAAAAGATTGCTTATGACCTCGAACTCGAACCTCGCCGCGGCATAAGCGCTATGGCCGCCGTCAACGGTTGCGTGTACTTCGCGCTGGGGCGCGCCTTCACCGAATACAACCACGCGACAGGTAAGATGCGCACCGTCGTTGAACTGGAAAAGCCCGCCCGTATTCCGAATCAAAGCCTGCGCGCCTGCCGGGACGGTTCACTCTGGGCAATTATCTCGATGCAGTTGGCGCGCATCTATCCGGGAGAGAACCGTATTGAGTTCGTGAAGGAAACCGCGGGGCACGCCGACGGCGGCCTGACCGTTGGCGTTGACGGCACGGTTTACTTCGGCGCCGGCACAGATATGTGGGTCCACAAGCCCACCAAGCCCAGTCCGCTCGCAGCGCTCTAAAATAGCATGCACCTTAGCCCGCTCGACATTACCATCGTTATCTTCTATCTCGCCGCTATCGTGTCCATCGGCGTGGCCGTCAAGCGCCGCGCGTCCCGAGGCGTAGAATCCTACTTTCTCGGCAACCGGCGGCTCCCCTGGTGGGCGCTGGCGATGTCCGGATCGTCTTCTTACTTCGACATCACGGGCACCATGTGGATCGTGAGCCTCTTCGTGGTGCTCGGTCTGCGCGGCATGTGGGTGCAGTGGATCTGGGGCTTCGTCATTTCGGTCTTCTTCGCCGCTTACATGGGGCGTTGGATTCGCCGCAGCGGCGTGATGACCGGATCGGAATGGATGGTGTTCCGCTTCGGCGACACGCCGGGCGGCAGCGCCGCGCGCCTGGCCTACACGATCTACGCAATCCTTACTGTGACCGCGTTTCTGGCGTTCGCGGCCGTCGGCATGGGCAAGTTCATCACCGTGTTCGTCGACGTGAACCCGCAGGTGGGTGCCGCGGTGGTTGTGGCGCTTACCGGTGTGTACGTGATCCTGGGTGGCTTTCAGGGCATGATCCTGGTGGAAGTGCTGCAGACGGTGATCCTGTCGACCGGGGCGCTGCTGGTTGCCTGGCTCGGCTATTCGCACTTCGATGCGCAGCGTTTCGCGGCCCTTGTGCCCGCCGGTTGGTGGTCTCTCGCGCCGGTTTGGAAGCTCGACTACGCGGCGGGAACAGACTACTACCTGTTCGGCGCATTGACGATGGTGTGGATCACCAAAGGCTTTGTATTGTGCTTGAGCGGGCCGGAGCAACTGTTCGACTTCCAGCGCTTCCTGGCCGCGCAGAACGGCCGCGACGCGCAGAAGTTGGGCGCGCTGTGGGGCGTCATTCACACGATCCGGTGGCCCATGGCCATGGGCATCGCCGTGCTCGCGTTGATGGGGGCGGGCGGCGCGGAGTTTCGCCGCCTGCTCGCGCAGGATCCCGAACGCGCATTGCCGCTGGTGCTCGCCAACTACCTGCCGCACGGGATTGCGGGCCTGGCCGTCGCCGCGCTGCTTAGTGGATTCCTGGCCAGCTTCAGCAGTTGCGTGAACGCCGGCGCATCCTACCTTGTGAAGGACATCTACAAGCGCTACATGAACCCAGGTGCAAGCGATGCCCGCCTGCTGCGTGCCAGCTACATTGCTTCGACGCTGTTGGTGATAGCCGGGCTGGGCATCTCATTCTTCGCGCGATCCATCAATTTCCTGTTCGTATGGATCATGGGCACGCTGGGCGCGGGAGTGCTGGTGCCCAACGTGCTGCGCTGGTATTGGTGGCGGATCAATGGCTGGGGATACGCATGCGGCTCTTTTGCGGGCATGGGCCTCAGCCTCCTGCAGGTCCTGGTTGAAGCGATCTGGTTTCCAGCCGGAATTCCCCTTTACTGGAGCTTTCCGGTGATTGTCGCGCTCACAGGCATGGTGACTGTTGCCGCGTCGCTCGCCACCGCACCGGTCGAGATGAGCACACTCGCCGAATTCTCCACGAAGACCAGTGTGTGGGGCGCATGGGGCCCCGTGCGGGAGTACACGGGCGATGTGGCACACGACTCGACGCCATGGCGCGACCTCGGCAACCTGGTACTCGGCGTGCCGTTCATGGCTTCGCTCTATCTGGGCGCGATCTACATCATCCTGCACGACTGGAGCGCGGTGGGCTGGTGCGCGGCCACCGTGGCTGGGACCGCAGTCGCGCTCTATTTCGCCTGGTACCGCGGACTACCGGACCGGTAGCTCAGCTAGCGATCGAGCACGAACTTCTGCGGGCGCCAGTTGAGCACTTCCGCCGTATAGATCGCGCCATCAGGGCCCACCGTGAGGTTGTGCACGTATGTGAACTGTCCGGGCAACTTGCCCATGCTGCCATATGCGCCGAGGATTTTGCCGTCCAGGCTGAGTCTGAGCACCCGGTTGTTGTAACCGTCGCACATATAGAGCGTCTGGTCGGGGGCCATGGAGAGCCCCCACGGCGCGCCGACATGCCTCCATTGCTGGAGGAATTCTCCATCAGCGGTGAAAACCTGGAGGCGGTAGTTCTCGCGGTCGGCCACATACACGCGGCCCTGCCGGTCGACGGCCACCGAATGCGGCGTGTCGAACTGGCCGGGCCCGGTACCGTGGCTTCCCCACGCCTTGACGAACTGGCCGTCTTTATTGAACTTGACGATGCGCGAGTTGCCGTAGCCGTCGCTCACGTAGATGTCGCCGGACGGGGAGAATGCGATGTCCGTGGGACGGTTGAACTTCAGGATGTCCTCATCGCGCGCGCCGCGCGGACCGATCCTGGCCGGGGTCACCGAATCGCCGGGCTTGCGATGACGCCCGAGCACCATGCCCACATGGCCTTGCGAATCGAACCGGAGGACCACGTGGGCGTCGTCGTCCACGATCCAGAGATTGCCGGCCGGGTCGAAGCGGGCCGCGTGCGCACGGCCGAACATCCCGTCGCCGAAGGCCCGCACAAATGCACCCTTCGCATCGAACTCGATGATGGGATGCACGCCGCGGTGCACCACGTAAGCATGCTGGCCGGCGTCGATGGCGACGGACGCCGTTTCGCCGAAACTCCACCCGGCGGGCATCCGAAACCAGCCGGGAACAACCTTCAGAGGCAGAACAGGCTGCGCACACAACGAAACAGCCACCAGCAGTAGTGGAACACAATTCGGCATCAATCGCATGAGAGCGATCTTAGCATCGCAGGATCTCGGATCAGGCGCCCACCACCGCCAGCGGCAATTTCACCAAAGACTGGAACTTCTGGATGCGCTTGAGTTGATGACCGACGCCAAGCGCGCAATGGTGCGTGGGACCTTCCTGGCACCAGCGGTTGACGAACTCGGCCGGATCGAGCGCAAACCGCAACCGTGAATTCGTGTTGCCGATCTTGAGGATCGGGCCGGGCAACGATTCGCCCTCCGCGGCCAGCATCTTCAGGGTGCCTTCCGCGGTTTGCGTCATGGCGAGCAGCGTGATGGGCCCGGTCTTCACCTTGAACTCCACCGACACGCCGTAGCCGCGCTTGCCATGGTACAGCCCCAGACCGCGCAGGATGGGCTTCTCATTGCTGATGGCGATGTGCCCGGGACCGTCGTGCCCCATGAGCACGAAGTTGTCGACGAAGTCCATGGCGTAAAACTCGGTGTAAGAGCCACCGGCACCGAAGCGATCCATGATCATCATGGCCAGGCAGGTTTTCAGGTCCCCTTCCCCGCTGGCCGGAATGCCGCGCGCAGTGAGCAGCGAGTTGCCCATGATGAGGCCCGCGCCTAACCGCTCGTATTCGTTGCCGTCCAAACCGCGATAGTAGTAAGTGAGCCCGTCGAGATCGAAGTCCGCAACCAGCCGGTCCAGGCCGGCGGCGACCTTAGCCGCCCACGTGAGATTCTCCCCGGTGACGCTATCGGCTAACTGAAAAATCTCGCGGCCGGTCTTCAATTTCTCGTCGATCTCGCTTGGCGTCACCGCGTTCACGCGCTTCGCCAGGTCGCACATTTCGAGCACCTCGACGTGCGCCCCGGTCTGCGCGTGGACCATGGTGAAATCCGAGTACATGTCGAGCATACCCGGATAGGTGTGCCCCAGGAAGCCCACCCTGCTGGTCCGCAGGGCCCGGCGCACGCTCGCTGCGCGGCACCAGTCTTCGATCTCGTTCCAGGCCCGTTCGTCGTCACGCAGGGTGCCTGACACAACCCGGAAATCGACTCGCGACCGCGCGAAAGCGTTCGAAATCTCCGGCACGCAGCAGGTGGAACAATTGGCCAGCCATTCACCGGTATCGGCGGTCTCATAGTCGATGGCGGGCACCGGCTGAAGGTTCAGCACCAGCACCGGCACCTGGGTCCGCTGCACCATGGGAAGCACCTGCGAGGATGTCGCATAGGTGCCGACGTAGCAGACCAGCAGGTCCACATCCTCCCGGCCGAAGCGCTCACCCGCTTCGCGGGCCGCGGGCGCGGTATCGACCAGTCCGGCCGAGACCACGTTCACATTGAACTTGGCCAGACGGTCCTCTACTTC
This sequence comes from uncultured Solibacteraceae bacterium, assembly GCA_964561215.1. GTDB lineage: Bacteria > Acidobacteriota > Terriglobia > Bryobacterales > Bryobacteraceae > JAJFUV01. The sequence goes on from CAZLOS010000046.1 coordinate 32,451, forward strand.
CTTCTGATAGCCTTCCAGCCGCTGCTTGAGACCCGGGAACTGGGGCCAGTAGGCAGCCAGGCCGATGCCGAATACGCCGACGCGAGCCGGCGGCGTTGTTTTGCGAATCATTGTGTCACCTTTTCCAATTGTTGCTTAGTGTGCGACTGGGTGCGCGCGCATCACGCGCACCGGCCCCAGGAGCCCACTCGCGGCGTCGCCGCGTGAGAATCCCTCGGTCCATTTTGCCTGGGCCGTGTTGGTCACGTCTATCTCGATACGGTTCTCCCCCGCGCGAACCAGTTTCGTGATGTCGTAAACGTACGGCGGGGCAATGCGCACTCCGGCGCTGCTGCCATTCACACGCAGCTCCGCGATTTCGCCTACTTCGCCCAGGTCGAGCGCCACGGGAGCTGTGCCGGCAGCCAGGCGCAATGTCTTGCGATAGGTTACCGTTCCGGCGAACTGATCGAGCCCTGGCCAGCGGCGCCAATCGTCCAGTTCGCCTACACGGCGAGCGGCTTGACCGCGAGGAACAACCTCCCACTCGCCCGAAACGCTCTCACTCTGGCGCCAGGTAATCGCTTCCTCGACAGCGGGCAACCGTTCTCCGATGCGCACGGCGGCCATTTCGTAAGGTTTCAGCGAGACGCGTAGACTTAACGATGAGGCGCTCCTGGTCTGTGGCACAGACACGTAGGCATCCCGTACGGGATCCCACAGCGCTACCCGTCCTGCCGCGCCAAGGACCGTGACAGTTCCCTCCACCTGGACCGACAGAGAACGGTTGTGTAGGATCAACCAGGCCCCCGACGGCCCCACGCGGCGCGAGATCATCAGCGCCGGATTGGAAACCCGCATAGCGACCGGCGCTCCCGGCGCGACAACCGCGGCCACTTCCGGCAGTGAAACAAGCCGGGCGGTGCGCGCCCCCTTGAGCGACGCGACGGCCTCGCGAACCTCGTCGTCTCCCCGCGCGTCAACCGAGGCTTCCGGCCAGCGGTCCACCACGACTACCGTTCCACCGGCACGCGCGAATTCGCTCAAGCGTCTTGCGGCAGCGCCCGGCACATACTTCACGTACGGCAGCACGACGGCTCGAAAGCGCTGCCCGTTGTAAGCCCACCGTCTGTCCTCGAACTTCCCTTCCCTGGCGAACACGTCGTACGGGAGGACAGCCGTCGAGATCTGCTGGTTTTCGAGCACGCGCACTACCGGGCCGGCTGTCTGCGCCGGCCCCACCCAGCTCGATTCAGCCGTATAAAGGACCACCGCATCGTAAATGGGGTCGGTCGAGGCCAGCAAACGCTGCCAGCGCTTGAAGTAAGAGGCCCAGTCGGAGTAGTAACGCGCCTGCGGGTTGCCGCTGGTTGCGTTGAAGTGCGGCGGGCAGTCCGGGTCGTTGAACTTCATGGTTACGGCGTGCGGCGAAAGAAAACCGATGCCGTTCACGATATGCCAGTCGCCGATCCATTTCACCATCCGCAGCCCTTCGCCCCAACCGTTGGCGCCGAAGGCTTCCGAAAAGATCTCACGCGACTTCTTCATGAGCGCGGCGCCGCGCGCCATCGACGGCAATCCGAATTGGAAGAACTCCTGGTCCCACTGTGTGCGGGAGCCCACGCTCCACGGATTACCGCCGGCGTCCATGCCCGGCGTCACCTGGTAGCCGACCACGTCGATGCCCGGTGCGTCCAGGTACTGCATCGCGCGGAACCAGTGCCCCGGGCCGTAGCCCAACTGGTGATCGGCGTGGTTGTCTTCGACCACGTGGCCAATCAAGCGCACACCGTGCGCGCGGCACCACTCCTGCTGCGGCTTGAAGAAGACCTCGGCGAAGGCTGCAGAGTAAACGTCCATCAGGTCGCTGCGCGCCTGCCGGCCGCGCGGCCCAAGGTCGTACCACATCGCGGCCAGCAGCGGCTTTATGTCATAGCCCTTGCGGCGCTCGAAATACGCCGCCAGCCCCGGCGACCACGGCATGGGCATGCCGGGCGTCCCGGGCAGGCTGCTATAGCTGGTGATGTTGCGAAATCCGGTCTCGTCGCTGAAGAAGCCTTTGACGGTGCGGCCGAAATCGTCCTTGAAATGCTCCCACGTGGCTTCGTGCGTCAGGCGGATGAACTCGCTCACCGCCGCCGGGTTCATCACGTCGATCATATTGTCCATGCGCCACCCCGCCTTGGGCGCGAGCGACTTCACCGTCACCCAGCAGACGCGCCACGAGCCGGCAGGTGCACTCCAGTTCGCCTTGCCGGTCAGGTCGACGAACTCACCCTTGCGAAACGCCGTGATCGAAACCAGCCGTTCCTCACCGATGGCCGCGCCGGGGACCTTCGTGAGATCTACCGTCGCGGAACCTTCCACGTCAGCCGTGCGGTCCTGGATGACGTGATTGGCAAGCTCTGGATTCTTCTTCACGATCAGGCCGCCGGCGATGCCGCTGGGATACATCCACTCGTCAAAAATCCAGACTTCGAGCCCCAGCTTCTTGGCCTCGTCGACAGCTACGCGCAGATCGCTCCACCATTGCGGCCCAAGGTAATCCGGGTGGGGCCGCGACTCCCAGACGAAGCCCGTGTTGCCGCCCTCGGCCACCTCGCGCACTACCTTGCGGATCGTCTCCGGCGGCTGGCCCTGCGTCCAAACCAGGGGAACGAGTCCCAAAGTCGTTTGGGCGAACAAACCCGCGGCCACAAGCAGCGATAGGGCGAGGATTCGAAAGCTGAGCATCACTCCGATTAGATCATGGCGCCACACCTGACCGTTACCCGGAGGATCACGCCACTGCACGCGATTCCCGTGTTGCGCTATTCTTACGACAGAACAATTTCGGGAGGTGCCCGCAGATGCATTTCCGTCGCCTTCTGTCAGTCGTTGTTCTTTCATGTGTAGTCCTGGTAATTCCTTTCCCCACGGCCAGAGCTGCAAACCTGACCCTTGTCCGCATCTCGCGCCTTGTGTGCCCGCTGGAAGACTCTCAACTCGGAGTGCCCTTGGTGAATCTGGGGGCGAGCGCGGAGACAATTCCGGCGGGGGCTATCTTGTCTCTCACGTTTTCAGTGCCCGTCACCGGAATCTTCAATCTGCCCGCCGACATGACAGCCACGTACTCGGGCAATGTGGCTACCGTGACCGTGAACACTGCCGTGACGGTTCTACCTAATGCGGCGCTTTGGTTCTCGTCCATCCGGCTGAAACTGGCGGGGATGGCAGGCGGGATTCCGATATCAGTGGAATTCACCAGTAACCCACCGAGTGCGCTGGCCTTCACCGGAGGAATCAACACCACGGTCATTGCGCTCACCGATGCACAAGCTTGTCAGTTTCCGGTTGCGAACTCCTTCAACGCTGAGGAACTGACGGGGAGCTGTCCTACGGCCGCGGAAGTGCAGGAGTTCAACACAGCGCTGAATATCACATTCGAGTCCGATCCGACGAAAGGGACGCTGGTATGCCGCGCCAGTCAAGGTTCAGCCGATCTGACGCGATTGCAGGAGCGCACTTACCAGGCGCTGCGAATGATGCAATGGATGCCGCTGGATACCTCTCTCCCGTGGACTCCCAAATCCATTTATGACTGGTTCGTCAGCGCAGTACGTGGTATCCGGTTTCGCGGCGATATCACGTATAGCTTCTGTTGCGATCCCGCCGGAATCATCAACATCCAGACCGCTAACCTGGCTGTCGTGCAATTCACGACGCCCGAATGGCTGGCGGCACAGATGGTCCTCTTCATCCACGAAGCGCGGCACAATGAGGGCTTGCCACACACATGCGGTACGAACGATCTGAGCCTTCCTGAGTTAGGCTCCTGGGGTGTGCAGTACTACATGTTCGAGTGGATGGCGCTGCACAGCGGAAACTTCTTCGTCGCCAAGGCCCAGGCAGCACACCGGTGCGATATCGGGAATGGCTCTGGAGTGATGCTCTCCCGATGTTCGCCGAGGCGATTTGCGACCTCGGGAG
>CAZLOS010000047.1:0-36385 GCA_964561215.1 uncultured Solibacteraceae bacterium
AAGACGCGCTCGAGAAGGGCAAGGAGAAGATCGAGGTCATTCTGTCCGACAAGCCCGTGCCCGTGGAACTGCGCAAGGCCACCGATGCGTGGAGTTTTTGGGCCGCTGAGCAAGCGCAAAAGGGTGGGATGCACGGCATCATCGTTTACATCACGCCGGATACGAAAACGTGGACACGGGGGCAAAGGCTGACTGCGAACGGGATGGAGTTCTACTCACAATCATCCACGTCGCCGGAGTCGCAGAACCTGGTGTTCGAGCCCGCCGCGGGCGGCCCGGGAGAGCTTGCAGGCAAGGTTTGGATGAAGACGGCGATGCGGGCGGTGGAGGAAAGCGAGGGGCCCTGGCGGGTGGAAGTGAAGTTTCGGACTCCGGTGATCGCGCGCCCCGCCGTTACCGCGAATCTCACAGGCGCGGCGGCCTTGAACAGCCCGCAGTACAAGGCGGTGCAGGCGCACGTGGAGGCTTGCCGCAAAAGGGACATGGTGGCCATCCGCAGGACGCTGCACCCGAACGGGCTGTCAATGCTGGATCAATTCGTGGCGGCCCGGGGCGAGAAGGCCGTGCTGGATATGTTCGCAGGCGAGGCGGCCGAACTGCACGGATTGAAGCCAAGCAGCATCACGGTACGAGGCGATTCGGCTGAAGTGAAGTTCTCCAGCGGCACGAAGGACCCCAGCAGCGAGCACACGATGCGCCTGGCACTCGACGATGGAGTATGGAAGATCGGGCAGTAGAGCGATGCGCAGCGCCCGGGGAGGCACACGATGGGCACTTCGTTCCGGGAGTCCGTTTACCGATACTGTCGAGGCGCTTCGCAAGAATCGATTTTGGGTTGACCGGGATCAACGGGGATAAGGTGAAAGGCCGGAGAGCATGGATTCGTCTGAGATCGTCTCGGATTCCGAAGGCGCGGCTGGAACTGCTGAAGTATGACATCTCCAGGCCGTGGCGGTATGTGCTGGTGACGAACGCGTTGGGAACGCCGAGGGAAAGGGACACCGAACACGCCATCGTATTCATCCGGCCACATTTGGCGCAGACTGCGGCGTACGTCGTGGGAATCTTGCTGGCGTCCCGAGTATTAATCGCGAGCCTTGTGTTTCTTGTACTACGGCTGCTGGAACCGGGCAATTGCAGTCACACCTACGTGGGACAATCCCATTGACATCGACAGCGCCGGATAAGGAAGATGCAAGGGGCTCCCGTGCCCCGGGACGCTGGAGCGGGCGCCCGGTCGCTGAGCGATAATTATGTCTTTGAAATAGCCTTTTACCGATAGGAGAAATAATGGAGAGGGAAATTTCGCGGCGCACTCTTCTGAAGAACAGTGCCGTTGCACTGGGTGGTGTTGCTGCATTTGGGCTTAGCGGTATAGGCAGCGCTGCAGGCGCCAACCAAGGCAAGTCCGTTGTCTTTTTTACGAAGGATATCAGTGCCAACGGACTGCTGAAAATCTATTCGAAAATCGATAGTGGTATCACAGGTACCGTTGGCATCAAGTTGCACACCGGTGAGCCGCATGGGCCGAACCTGTTGCCGCTGTCGCTCATCAAAGGCTTGCAGTCGCACGTTTCGAAAAGCACCATTGTGGAATGCAACGTTTTCTACCCGAGTCCGAGGAAAACCACAAAAGGGCACCTGGAAACCCTGAAAACGAACGGATTCGACTTTTGTCCAGTTGACATCATGGACGCCGATGACCATGTTACACTCCCCATCCCTGGCATGCGTGAGTTTCTTCAGACATCCGCATCATCCTCCGCAAAGCCCAGCTTTGTTCAGGGGCGGCATCTCACGGAGGTTGCGGTGGGCAAGAATCTTGAAAAGTATGACTCCCTCCTCGTCTACACGCACTTCAAAGGCCACACGATGGGCGGTTTTGGGGGATCGCTCAAGAACATCGCGATAGGTTGCGCGTCGGGGCAACTGGGCAAGGAGCAGATCCACGAAGCGACCTGGCCCCGAGGCCCGCTCTTCCTGGAGCGTATGGTCGAGGCGGGCAAGGCGGTCACGGCGCATTTCGGCTCGCATATTACGTACATCAATGTCCTGAAAAACATCTCCGTGGACTGCGACTGCAATGGGCATGGCGCCAAGCCCACCTGCAACGATATAGGCATACTCGGCTCAACGGACATCCTGGCCATAGATCAAGCGTCGGTCGATCTGGTGTACGCGCAACCGGAAGAGCAGCGGCGCGATATGGTGGAGCGCATCGAGTCCCGAAGCGGCCTGCACCAGCTTGAGTACATGAAGACCCTGCGCATGGGCAACGATCAGTACAAGCTAGTCACGCTCTGAGGAATGAAGGAAGGGATGGTAGCGCTAATGGGAATCGAACCCATATTTAAGCCTTGAGAGGGCTCCGTCCTAACCGTTAGACGATAGCGCCGTGGAGGCGCACCGCGCCTCGATTTTTGATTATATCACGGGCTACAATCGAGACTGCTATGAGATGGCTCTGGCTTGTTCCTACCCTGCTGTTGGCGGCCTCCCGGCCAGCCGAGATCGCATTCGAGAAAGTCATGCTCGATGGCGGCGCCAGCGAGACCTGCGCATTCGCCGACGTAAATGGCGACGGGCGGCTCGACATCGTCAGCGGCGAGAACTGGTACGAGGCGCCGCGCTGGACGCCGCACAAGTTTCGCGAACTGGGCTACGCCAGCTACTATGTCGATAGCTTCAGCGATCTGCCCGTGGATGTGGACCTCGACGGCAACGCCGACATCGTAAGCTGCTCGTGGTTCGCCCGTAAGGTCTCCTGGTGGCGCAACCCGGGGCGTGGCCGCGGTGAGTGGAAGGAGCAGATCATCGAGAACACCGCGCCGGTCGAGTTCGCGTTCCTGGTGGACCTCGACAACGACGGAAAGGCACGCGAGGTACTGCCGGAGTTTGGTTCGGCCAGCGCGCCGCGAGCCTGGTATGAAATCGTGAACGGCGCTTTCGTTAAACACGTTGTGGCCCCGGCGAGCGGCGGACATGGGATCGGCGCCGGAGACGTCAACGGCGACGGCCGGAACGATATCATCACCGCGGCAGGTTGGTACGAGGCGCCCGCCGATCCCCGCGCCGCCGACTGGAAGTTCCACCCCGACTTCAACCTGGGCGTGACGGGCTTCATCCATGTGTTGGACCTGAACGGAGACGGCCGCAACGATCTGGTCGCCTCCATGGCTCACGATTACGGCATCTTCTGGATGGAACAGGGTGCCGACGGGCGGTGGACCAAGCACATGATCGACGATAGCTGGTCCCAGGCGCATCCGCTGGTATTAGTGGATCTGAACGGGGACGGACGTCTGGATCTGGTCACCGGGAAGCGGTACATGGCGCACAACGGCAAGGACCCGGGCGAGCGTGAGCCGCTGGGGATCTACTGGTACGAATACCGCCCCTCGGCCGACGCCAAGCGCCTGGAATGGACCCGGCACATTGTAGATTACTCGACGCGTGCCGGAGGTGGCATGCAGATTGCCGTCGCCGATCTCGACAACGACGGCGATCTCGACATGGCCGCCGGAGGCAAGAGCGGCCTGTTCCTGTTCCGCAACTTGACGAAGTAGGCGCGGGTCCGGCGGCCCGCGCCTGTGAAGCCGAAAGTTAAGCCTGGTCGAAGTAGCCTTGCGCGAGATCCGGCTTGGCTTCTAGCGCCTGATGCCAGCAGGCGCGCGCTTCTTCTTCCTGGCCGAGGGACTTGTGCGCGTGGCCGAGGTTCAGCAGAGCCTCGGCGAAGTCCGGTTTCACGTTCAGAGCTTCCTTGTACAGGCGTACCGCGTCTTCCACCTGACCCACGCGCTGCAGCAGCAGCCCGGTGTTGTAGAACAGTTCCGGAGTGCGCTCGCCGAGTTCGATCAACCGCGCCTGCAGATCGAGCGCTTCCTGGAAGTCTTCCTGGTCGACCGCGATGGCGGCCAGGCCGCGCAGCGCATCGGCCGATTCCGGCATGGCCTGCAGCACCTTCTCGAAGGACTCTCGCGCCATTTCGCGGTCGCCCATTTTCCAGTAGGCCAACCCCAGGTTCATCTGCGCTTCGGGCCACTGCGGGCGCTTGCGCAGGCACTGCGAGAAAGCTTCCACGCTGCCGCGGTAATCGCCGCGATCCAGGCGCAGATAACCCACGCGGAACCACGTGTCCTCCCAATCGGGGTTCTTGGCAAGAAGCTTCGTGTACATCCGCTCGGCTTCTTCGGTTTGGCCCTGCTGCTCGAGCAGGCCGGCCAGATTGTTCAGAATCTCCGGCAGGTCCGGGGTAATCTGCAAGGCCCGCTCGTAAGCTTCCCGGGCGCCCTTGAGATCGCCCATCTCCTGCCGCACGATGCCCAGGTTGATGAATGCCTGCTTCGCGTCCGGACGGATGCGCAACGCTTTTTCGTAAGCCTGCGCCGCTTCTTCCTTCTTCCCCGTCTTGTGGCAGGCCACGCCCAGGTTGAACACGCGTTCAAAGGTTTCGGGCGCGACTTCAAGCAGTTTGCGGCAATAGGTGGCGGCGGCTTCGTAGTCGGAGGCCGTGAAGGCCGAGGCCGCCAAACCTTCCAGAGCCACCTGTGACTGGGGCTTGAGGGCGAGCAGCCGCTCGGCGTAATCGCGGACCATCTTGTCGTCTTTGCGCGCCATGCCGATGGCGATCAGATTGACAAGCGCTTCCTCGAAATTGGGATTCGACTCGAGCACCTTCGCGTATAGCTCCGTGGCCTCATCGAACCGCCACAGCAACTGGAGCGCCACCGCCTTGCCGAAGAGCGCAGCCTCCTGGTTGGGTTGATTCTGCAGGCAGAGGTCGAAGACCTCCAGGGCCTCCTCCGGCTTCTCCTGGTGGAGCAGACAGACCCCCAGGCCCAGACGCGCCTCCGCCCGGCCCGGACTGACGTCGAGCGCCCTCAGGAAGGCCTCGGAGGCCTCGCCCCAGCGCCCCAGCTTTTCCAGGCAGACGGCCATGTTGAAGGTGGCCGCCGGATGACGCGGCTCGAGATCGAGAAGCTTCGAGTAGCTTTTGGCCGCTTCCTCGAATTCGGCGAGTTCGAACAGAATGTGCCCGCGGGCCGAAAAGATCTCGGCCTGCTGCTCGCCGTCGTCCAGTGCCCGGTTGAGTTCCGCCAGGGCCTCGCGGGGCTGTCCTTCCAGATGCAGGGAGACCGCCCGGGCCAGCGCCTGCGGTGTCACACGCTTGTCGCCGCGCGTTTCATAGTTGGCGCCGAAGGGCGCCGCGCCGGAAGCATCGCTTCCCGAATTCCATCTCCGTTTCTGATTCATTGCGTCATACTCCTGTTTGCGCTGCGCGCGTCAAATGGCACCAGGTAGGCGCACAGCTTGCCTAGAAAATCCGATTGATGGGAAACCTCGATCCAGCGTATCTTGGCCTTTTCGTCCTTCTCGCTGAAAAAACCCACACCGCCCGCGGCCAGCCGCTTATCGCTCCACACGTCAATAATCTGGTCCTGGAATTGGGCGGTAAAGTTGGAACCATCCACGTCCACGCGAACGCGGTACATGCGGTCCGGGCGCGCTCCCATGGGCAAGGGCAATTGCGTTTTTGGCCCCGTCTTGCCGTCGATCACGGCGTAGCGCACCACGGTGGCCGCCGGCATCGGGCCGCTGCCGGTGAACACGATCTTCATCGCATAGTAGTTCTCAGTGTCCACGGCGCGAAACACCCATCCGATGCCTCGATCGCCGATCTGCCCGAGGAACTCGAACCGGTAATTGCTCAACGCCATGGAGGGGCGGTACAGCGCCAGGTCGCCGGTCTGGACCAGGCCGGCACTGTCATAGGACCACGTTTCAGCCCAATTCTCGCCGCCGCTCCAGGCTCCCATGCCGGCACGGAAATCGTCCACCAGATCCACGGCGGCGCGGCTGCGGATATCTTCCCGCAGGCCGCTCATCCATTGGCCGCTCGATCCGTCTCCCATGGCGAACACGGCGCCGAGAAGGAGCACGCCGGCCACCAGTCCTTTCAGGGTAATCGGCGTGCGGCGCCAGAACCGGCCGAGCGCCCAACGCTGCGTTCCGCCTTCCACTCGCGCGAGGATGGCGTTCAGCAAGGCCAAGGTGCGCTCGTGTGCCAGGCGGCTGTCCTGCGGCGTTTCGAGAGACGGCAGCCAGGGCGGGCGGCAGATGGTGTGCGGAGGGACCACTCCGTCGTGCGCGGCGGAGGACGCGAGCTTGGCCGGGCCGCCGGGCTGGATCGAAAAGAGCTTTGTCTGCGCGCCTATCGACGGCGCAGTGATACGCAGAGGCAGCGAACCACGAATCGCTTCGGCCGATGGCATGGCCGGCGGCGGGAACGAGGTCCAATCCATGACGCGTGCGGCGCCGTGAGCCGCCATCCGCGGATCTTCCACGACTCTGGTGCCCGCTTCGATCGGGGCGAGCTTTCTGGAGGCCGCCATCCCCTGGCAAGGGATCAACTCCGCCCAGCGTGGCAACGCCACCAGCGCCTGAAGCTCCGTCCTGCGGCGGCAGGGAATCAAAGTGCGAACTTCAGGCCCGGGCGCGAAACCAGCCGGGTCCGGTCCGGCGGGTGCTGGCGGCGACGCCAATGGCACAAGACAACTGGCGCTGCCCAGGCGGGCTTCCTCTATCGAAGGACATGGTCCGGGAAGCGCCACTTTGGCGGCAACCTTGCGTCCACCCCTGGCACGCGATGCCAGCGGCGTCACGCGATCGGAGCCGGCCATCGCCCGCGGCGGCAGCAGGATGACCGCTGGCGCGCAGGATTCCCAGCCGCCTTCCGGATTGAATTGAAGCTCGGCAAGGCGCCAGTCGAACTCCGGCAACCGGCGCTGGGACTCGATCGGGATCTCCCCGGCCATCCGCGCCTCGTCCACCGCAAGTTTGAAGGTCTCGATGGGTATGCCCACGCGCCCGCCCGACGCTGTTATCCTGGCGGTGGTTCGCACTGGGAACACGGGAATGCCGACTGGCGTTTGAGAGGGGGCCGCGAAGCCCACGCTCCTCCCGAACATGACCGGCGATGCGGGAACCGCGCTCGGAGCGAGCATCCGGCCAGGCGCAAGAGCGAATCCGGCGTTGTCCAGACCCGCGCCGGCCGGCAGCAATCGCTGTGGTGTTGCGTCTACCTCGGCTTCCGGTTCCGGCGCCCGCAAGGAGCTGAAAAGTGCTTTGAACGAATAAGGGAGGACGTGCGCCAGCGGCGGGACCTGGGCCTTCCACTGGGGATCGGTCAGAATGTCGATCGCACCCGCGCGTTGAAACGGCCCATCCACAAGCGTGCGGATGTTGACGCGCGGCATCGCCGGCCATGCCCGCGGCATCCACCAACTGGCGTGCGGCGCAGCCGCCCGGGGTTGCGGGGAGACCTCACCCGCAAAAGCCGGTTTGAGCAACGGTAGCCCGAGGCGCGGTTCTACAGCCGGCGGCGGCCATTTGAAGTTGACCGCATCCATCGACTGCAAGACAGCCTCCGGTGGCCGCGCGGCAAGCGGCGGCGGCACGGGCACCTTCGGAGCCATCGCGGAGAATGCGTTCTCTTCGCTCTCAATCGATTCGGGGCTGCTCAGATCCAGTCCCAGTGTCAATACCGGAGGCCGGCATGCTTCCGGCTTGAAATCGGCTTGAGAAACCGCGGTGGAAAGAGACGGTCTTTCAACGCCGGTTCTGGCCGCCGGAACGGCCGGTTGCCGGTAGGACGACAGCTGCCAATCCGTCCTCAAGGGTGGGGCCAGGAATGCCGGCAACGCCGTGACCGTGAGCCAGCCGGCAATCGCGTTTTGCCTCTGTGGACACAGTGGCACGAAAGGTCCGGGTGGCTCGCGAAGGAAGCCCGACGCCTCTGGCGGATGCAACTCTTCTTGCGGAGAAGCATCCACAATCGCATCCTCCACGGGGAGAGGCGATTCCACCGTGGCTCGCGGCTGGCTCATACGGTTGCCGGCCTCCGTCAACCGCTTGAGTGCCAGCGCTGTCTGTTCCTGTTGGTAAAGGTCGCGGTGCCGCTCCGAACAGAACTCGCTGTCCTTGAGTTTCCTCAGAAGAGAGAGCCGTTTTCCGCAGTACAGACACTGCATGCCACACCCGGAACGATACCCACCGTTCCGCCTCGTTTCCATCGTATGGAATTATGGCGGCGACTACCAGACTGCAAAAGCCCTATTACCGACGGTCCTAGGTCGGGTACATGAGCAAAAATCTAAGGTTGTTTACTTAGAAAAACACTTATGAACCGCGCAGGATTCAGCGAATTGGGGCGCCGCCGTCTACGGCACCGTTCAGCCTCTGAGCGCCGCGAACTCGCGGTAGCTCATCAAGCGGATGCCGCACTCATCGACCAACCGGCGAATGCGCGGGCTCGTGTAGGCCAGCGCCTCCGCCGCGCGCATATGGCCGACGCCGGAAGGCTGCACGTCTTTCGGCTCGAAGTGAACCAGCGCGTCATTTTCGAGCGAAGGGAGGCCGGGATGCGTGATCAGCAGGTGCACGCCGGGCGTTAGCTCGCGCAGGATACGCTCCAGGCCATGCTCCTTTTCTTCGGGAGGGAGATAGTAGACGCCGAAATCGTCGATCTCATGCTCGCCGAGCAGGCACGATACCGGGAGGCCGCAATCCGCGCCGATGCGCTCCAGGACCGGACGGAAGCGCTCGTCGTAGGGCATGATGTAGTGAGTGTCGAGATAGTCGATGCGCACTCCCATCTTCCGCGCCAGCTCGATGTGCGCCCGGAACTCCCGCTCCAGTTCGCCCATGTCCGGATTGTGACTCCAGAACTGCGCGGGCGATTGCCAGAGGAAACCGTTCTCATCCACCAGGCTGCGCTCTTCGGAGTAGGGCAGCACGGGCCGCCAGCGGTAGCCGCGCCATTCACCGATGATCCCCAGATGAATGCCGAAACTGAGGTCGGGATTCTCTCGCGCTATCCGCGCGGCCTCGTCAAACCACGGCGCCACGGCCAGGATGGCCGCGGAGCGGATAATGCCGTGGCGCATGCAATCCAGGATCGCCAGGTTGCCGGTATGCGTGTAGCCCATGTCGTCGGCGCGCGTGATCAGAATAATCTCACCCGGTTGCGCTTTCATATGCCTCCTCTTGGGACGCTAGCTTACACTCAACAGGACGACGGCTGCCAGTCCCAGCACAACGCCGCCGGCCGAGCCGAGGCTCATCCGCTCGCCGAAGGCGAAGCGGCCCGCCAGCGTCACGACAAGAACGGAGCCACCCACGGCGACGGGGAAAACGACGTGACCCGGCGTCCCGCGCGCCAGGGCCAGAGCCATGGCTATCTGCCCGCCCATGCTCAGCGACGCCAGAAGCGCACCCCAGCCTGCTTCACGCATCCGCGGCCGTGCGCCCCGTGCCCAGGCGGGAACGGCCACTATGAACATGCCTGCCGCGTACCACAAAGCGAAATAGGATGGCTGCAGACTCTCGGGCAATTTCCAGGCGGCGATCGCCTTCAGGCCGAACGCGCTCATGCCGTTGGTCAGCAGAACGATCCCCATCAGCGTGACCCAAAGCAGCACGCTCGACCCGCCGGCAGCGGTTTGCGCATCATGCTCGCTGCGATGGCCAAAGAACAGTAGAAATATCGCCACGACGACCAGCGCGAGTGACGCCACCTTAAGCGCCGAGAGCGGCTCGCCATAGATCGCCACGCTCGCCAGCGCGGGCACGGCCGCCGAGAGGTTCATCATGAGCCAGGCGGTGGACAGTTTCCCCATGCGGATCGACGATTGGAACGCGTAATACGCCACCGCGCCGCACACGCCGCAGGCGACGGCCACGGCGGCCGCCTTCGCGGGCAAAACTAAAGCCGCCCCGCTGGCAACCGCCCGCGCAAGCATTGCCAGCGTGGCCCACGCGAACAAGGTCACGGTCAGCGCGTTGGCGTCGCACTTTCGCTTTTCGGCGGCTTTCGAAAAAGCGCCCAAGAGCCCGAAGGCGATCATGCCGGGAAAGCAAAACAGAAGTCCCGTGTTCAACTGACAATCCTCCGGATGGGAGTGGGCACGGCCACGGACTATTGTGCTTCAAATCGAAGGCGTAATGTGCCCGGATGCGCGCGCGATAATGGGACGCATGATGAGGCGGGGCCTTCTCAACGTTCTGCTTTGCTGCGCGGCCGGGTGGTGTCAGAGCTTGCCGTACGAAGACGGGCGGCCTCGCGCCGCTTTACGCATGGATGCCGAAGACTACGGCGTCGTCTTGAAACACGGGGACGGCCCGCGGCAGTGCGACACTCTCGGGGCGCGCGATGTCTGGGTGTACGAATCGGAAGGCATCTATTACATGCACTACGATGCCGCCGGTCCCGAAGGATGGCTCTGCGCGCTGGCCACCAGCAAGGACCTGGTTCATTGGGAAAAGAAGGGTCCGGTGCTGGAACTGGGCGCGGCGGGTGAAGAGGACTCGAAGTCGGCCAGCTACGGCGTCACCTACTTCGACGGCAAGACGTGGCACATGTTCTACCTCGGGACGCCCCACACGTCGCCCCCTCCGGATCGCGTTCCGGCGTTCCCCTACCTGACGATGAAAGCGCGCGGCGAATCCGCCGCGGGTCCCTGGGTGAAGCAGCGCGACGTGGTGCCGTTCCGCCCCATGCCCGGCACGTACTATTCGGTGACGGCGAGCCCCGGCCATGTGATCAAGCACAAAGGACAGTACCTGCAGCTTTTCAGCGCTTCGATTGTGGAACCCGGCACGCGCCTCGTCAAGCGCACGCTCGGTATCGCGCGCACACGCGATCTGGATGGGGCGTGGACCATCGATCGCCGGTCGATTCTGCCCCTCGAAGAGCAGATCGAGAACACTTCCCTCTACTACGAGCCCGCCAACAAAACATGGTTCCTGTTCACCAATCACGTCGGGCTGCGCAAAGGATATGAGTACACCGATGCCGTGTGGGTTTACTGGACCAGGAACCTGAACCGATGGCGGGCGCGCGACAAGGCCATCGTCCTCAACCCATCCAACTGCAAATGGTCGCGAAACATCATTGGGCTGCCGTCCGTTGTGAAATGCGGCGACCGCCTGGCGATCTTCTATGACGGCCAGGCGGGAGACGAAATGAGCCACATGCGCCGGGACGTGGGCGTGGCGTTCCTCAAGCTCCCGCTGAGCGTGCCGCGGGCGCGTGTCAAGTAAGATGGACCGAATTCACTACACCACGGATAGCGGTCAGTGCCGCGTCGAGCGCTTCCGCGCCCGGCACGCTGCCCTGTGCCAAGCCGGCGCTGCCGCCGCCTCGCCCGCCGGCGGCTGCCAGTGCCCGTTTTAGCACCGCGCCGGCTTGCAATCCGGCATCGGAAGACACGGCCAGCAGGATCGCCGCTGGATCGCGCGAGGCGGCCAGATAGACCGCGCGCGGCGAAGCGGTGAAGCTCTGCGCTTCGGCGCGCACGTCGTCGCCGAGGGCTCCGGATGCGATCACGTTTTCATGGACGCGCAAACCGGACACGGTGGTGGCGGCCGTCTCGTAAAGTTCGCGGCCGCGCCGCTTGGCGAGATCGATAGCGAGGCGCCGGCAGGTTTTGTCCAGTTCCTTGAGGCGCTCCTGTTGTGCCGCCACCGCATCGGGCGCAGCGGCCATGGGAGTCCCCAACGTGCGCGCGATGCGGTTGAGCGCATCGTGATCGGTCCGGGCGCGACGCACGGCGCGCGAACCGCACACGAACTCGATCCGGACGTTGCCGTGCATTTTGTCCAGACGGCCCACCAGCAGGCAGCCGATCTCTCCCGTACGGTGGACGTGTGTTCCCCCGCAAGCGCTCACGTCCAGGTTCTCCATCTTGACCACCCGGAGCGTGCCCTGCCGCGAGGAAGGAGTACGCAGATCCACTTGGTCCGAAGGGTCGCGATACTCGACGGTCACGGCGCGATTCTCCGCGATCACCTGGTTGGCAAGCAATTCGATGCTGGCCACCGCGCGCGCATCCAGCGAGCCCGTGGCGATGTCGATGGTGGAGAACTCTTCGCCCAGGTGGAAGCTGACGGTGGGGATTCCGCAACACTCAACGATAACAGCGGACAGTAAGTGCTGGCCACTGTGCTGCTGCATGTGATCGAACCGCCGCACCCAGTCCACCTGGCAATTCACCGTGTCGCCGGCCACCGGCGCGGCCAGGGAGTGCACGATTCTCCCGTTCTCATCCTCTTTCACGTTGAGTACCTGGACGCCGTTTATCGTGCCGAAATCACACGGCTGCCCGCCGGACGCCGGGTAGAAGGCCGTGCGGTCGAGAATCAGGCTGCTGCCGTCGCCTTCTCTAGCGAGGACGCGCGCGCTGAACTCGACCAGGTAAGAATCGCCGTGGTAAAGCCGCTCGGTCATTCGATGGCGAGGCGGACTACATTGCTGCGATAAGTGCCGTCATCCGTATAGATCGACACGGCAGTACCGATCGGCGGGCTCGGCGGTACCTGCGCGTTGATCTGATATAGGCCTACGAAATTGGGTGTCAGGCCCACGAACAACGGATCGACCGAGGACGCCACTCCCCACGAGCCTCCGGTGAAGATGACCTTCGGCGGCTGCGGAACACGGGCGAACGGTTCAGCGGCCGGTGCGCCGGCGCCGCTCGCAACCTGCGGGACTGTTTCTCCCAGCCCCAGTGCGTAAATGACGAGGTAGTCGCCTGCCTTGGCCGGGTGGCTCGAAATTCCCGCTGTCACGGGAATCGGGAAAGAGCCGTCCTGGTTGACGATGATCCCGTAGTCGCCTATGCCCAGCCGCATGATGCGCGGTGCGCGGGCCGCGATCTGAACCGAGATTTTATTGCTGCTTTCCCCATTGCGTTCCACGCGCACGGCCGCGTCGCCAACCGCGGCGTCGAAGGGAATCTGCAGGTTGACCTGCCCGTAAGACGAATAGTACAAGGGCACGGGCTTTTCGTTGATGTACACGCGCACGCCGTTGAGCAGATCGCCGAGGGGCAACGTCGCCGCCGGCAGCGGATCGGACATCGTCATCTGCTCACCGAACAGGGCCACGATCTCGCCTCGCGACAAAGCATCACCGCCTGCAAATGTGATGTTGTTCACCAGGCCGCGGTAGTAGAGGCGCGGAGCCCCCGCGGGGATCACTTCGAAATTGATCGGCACGGTTAACGAAGAATTGGCCGCGTTCGACGTGACCGTGACCGAGCCCGAGTAGCGGCCAACAGCCATTCCCGTCGGGTCCGTCATCACCTGCACGTACATCGTCCCTGCCAACACTTGCGCGGACAGCCAGGAACCGCCCGAGCTAGTGGCAGTGGCGCCGGTGAGCGTGAGGGCCGACAGGCCGCGGTTCGTCATTACGATGTATTGCGTGGACTTCTTCGCGTTCTGCGACAGCCGGATCTCGGTTGGCGCCGACGCGACGGCGGCAATCGGTTTCGAGGTCACCGTGAAGCTCACCGGGACGGTCTTGTTCTCCGCCGCGACGGCGGACTTCGTGATGGTCACAGAGCCGTTGTAAGTGCCTTCCGCCATGCCACTCAGGTGCGTGGCGCGGAATCGGTACGGAAACACGAAGCCGAATGTGCCGGTCCCGTCCAGGGAGAGCGCCAGCCAGGGCCTGCCGTCGGTGGTTGTGACCGCGCTCGTCAAATAGCTGTTGGTGTAAAACGTCCCGTCGGTATAAGAGCCGTTCGGGGCGCCGTACAGGTCAACACGGTCGGGCACTCCACCGCCCATTTGGACAGTGACCATGACGGTCTGCGGAGCGTCCACCGCGTTCGGATCGGAAATCGTAACAGTGCCCGTATAAGTGCCCTTTGCGAGCGATGAAGTATTGAGGGTGAGTTGGACGGGAATGCACGTGCCGGTTCGGCCGGTGCATGCCCGGGAGGTGCCGACACTCGGAACCGCCCACGAGACCGAGCTTGCCGCGCTCAGGGAAAGCGTACCGTCTCCGCCGTTATAGGCTTCCACGGTCTGCACCGAACCGTTGGCCCCCTGCGTGATCGACAACGGCCCGACCGTACTGCTGACCAGCCGGAGTTTCGGTGCGGCGGAGAGCGATACCGACAAGGCCCCCACTAACAAGAAGGATCTCAACACGGCACTCTCTCCTAAACCCACTTCAACGCCTCCTTCTTATACGCCCAAATGTAGCCGACGATCAGGATGGCCAGGAACACGGCCACCTCGGCTACGCCGAACCATCCAAGCTGCCTATAACGTACGGCCCACGGATAAAGAAAGATCGTCTCCACGTCGAAAATGACGAACAGAATCGCGACGATGTAAAAACGCACCGTATAACGGCCACGCGCGTCGGAGCCAGCCTTTACGCCGCACTCGTAAGCTTCCAGCTTGACGGCTTCCGGGGCGGAAGGACGAAGCAGTTTGGCGATCAGCAGGAGCAGAATGACGAAGGCTATAGCTACTGGCAGATAGATGAGAATCGGTAAATAACCAGCCGGCATAAGCTCAGTCTATCACGCAGGCTACGGGCCCAAGGCCGGCGTCACCGGCTTCGCAGGCTAGCCTTCCATCACCACTTTCTGGCCCATGAGCTGCGCCAGGTCGCGCACGCTTTCAATGTGGTTCCCGTAGAACACCACGCGGTGCAGCAGCGTCATCATATCGTCTCCCAGCAGCCCGCTGCCCCAGTTGGCGAGCATACTCCGGGCATCGGCGACGCGTGTGACGATCTGTGTGCGGCAGCCCCGGTCGTCGAAGTCCGGGATCTCGATGATCTTGCCCGATGAAAGCAGGATGGTGTCCAGGTTCGCGAGCTTGGCGCAGGTGATCTCCTGGCCGGCGCGCAGCTCCACTTCGAGTGAAGCGCCCTTGTTGTCGTCGCGATGCGTGCGGATCAGGAACGGCGCCCTTTCAGTGCCCGGCCCGTCCATGCGCGTGGGCGCGAGGCAATGGGCGTGAACGATGGCGTTTTTGGAAATGTCGAATAGCGGATCGGTGATGAAACCCGGCTTGCCGAAGGCGTAAGCGAATTCGAGCATGGTGAGGGTCGAGTCCATATCCGCCTCGCAGGCGCCTACCAGGCCGAGATCGTTCAGCTTGCTGAACGCCAGGCACGGGTAGCCCAGCGTGGCGATCGGAATGCCTCCCAGGCAGCGGATGGTGACCGCCTGCGCGCGCTCGCGGACCATGAGCTGCTTGAGCGCCAGGTACATGCGCGCGGACTTCACGATCTCCTCACGCGTCGGCTCGACGATCTTCTTTGCCGGCCGGAGCCATTCCTGTTCGGCCTCGGCTTCGGCGGCCTTCAAGTCCACGGCCTGGTGAGCCTCGATCACCTGCTGGACAGTGATGGGAACGACTTCCGCGCCCGTACGATCGCGTACGCGATCCGCCGATTGCGCGGCGGCGGTGCCGGCCGCCGATCCGAGCAGCAGGATACGGCTCTGCCGCATGCGGGCCGGGACGCGCAGCAGCGCGACGCCGCGGTCGAGGTCGGCGTAGTCGCTCGAAGGCAGCAGCACGACCTTTGCACCGGCCTTCTGCCAGCGCGGGACGTACATCCAATCGTGCCCGCTGAACGGCTGCGAGAAGATCACCATGGGAAGCCCGGTATCGGCCAGCTTTCGCATGGGCTCGCTGGAACCGAACGCCAGGTGGATCAGCAGGATAGCGTCCGCGTCGCCAAGACTGGCAATGGTCGTCGCCACGCCCTCGTTGCGATTCGGGACCAGCTCCCCGCCGGTGAACTCGACATCGCCCAGGCGGGCCGCCACCCCGGCCAGATACTTCTGGAACTTGGCCACTTCGGCCGGGGCGTCGAATTCCGGCTTGGGCCAGGCGCCTCGCAGTCCCATGTAAACGACACGGATCTTGGTGGGCCTCGGCCTGGGCCATGGGACGGGTCACGAATCCTCCGGCCAGCAGCGCGGCGGACGAACCCGTCAGGAAGCCACGACGGTCGATCGTAGACGGCATGGTCAGCTCCTCTTTGAGCGTTACTTTATCACCATCCGGACCTCAATCGGGCCGCGAGCGGCCCTCGGATTTGTACTTTTCGAGCAGCGCGGTGAGGCGCTCGACCACTTGCGGGAAGTGCTTGTACACGTTGACCAGTTCGCCGGGGTCCTCGCGCAGATTGTAAAGTTGGCCGCGAGGGCCATCCGGGGCCGGGGCCTCCTTGCGCGGTTCGGTGAAGCCTCCCGAGCCTAGTTCCAGGCACAGCTTCCACTCACCCTGGCGGATCGAAAAGTTGCCCATGGCGCTGTGATGCACGATGGCTTCCCGGATGGGCTTCCTCAGCCTGCGGCCCACCATGGCTGGAAGCAGGTTGAAGCTGTCTTCGCCAGCGTCGCGAGGCAAACGCGCGCCGCTCACCGCGGCGGTAGTGGCCATCAGGTCGGTGAGGCAGCCTGGCTCGTCGCACACGATGCCGGCGGGAACGTGCTTGGGCCATCGCACCAGGAATGGGATGCGGTGGCCGCCTTCCCAGATGTCCGCTTTCATGCCACGCCAACTGCCGTTGGCAAGGTGCGGGTAGGTGACCTTGTCGCGCGCGCCCCAGTAAGCGCCGTTGTCGCTGGTGAAGATAAGCAGGGTGTCGCGCGCCTGGCCGGTCTCTTCGAGCGCCTGCATGACGCGGCCGAGCACGCCATCCACTTGGGCGACGAAGTCCCCGTACTCTCCCGCCTTGCTCTTGCCGCGGAACGGTGCGACGGGCATCCAAGGAGTGTGCGGCCCGGTGAGCGGAAAGTACAGGAAGAAAGGTTGAGTGCGCTTGGCGGCGCGCTGGCGCACAATG
The DNA here is from genome assembly GCA_964561215.1 of uncultured Solibacteraceae bacterium. GTDB lineage: Bacteria > Acidobacteriota > Terriglobia > Bryobacterales > Bryobacteraceae > JAJFUV01. The sequence continues at coordinate 16,664 of CAZLOS010000047.1, forward strand.
TCGACGGCCTTGTCGGCTAAAGTGGGTAGAACCCGATCGAACTTGAACGACGGCGCCTGTGGACCGGGGCGCCAGAACGCCCCGTGCGGATCGCCCAGGTGGCTACCCTCCGTCCGAGAAGTCGGGCGTTCCACGACGCGGTCGTTTTCGAAATAAAGATACGGGTCCATGTCGAGCGAGGCCGGAATCCCGAAGTAGTAATCGAAACCGTGGTCGCACGGACCGGGCTTGAGCGGCTGGTCATAATCGGTCTTCTCGCGGTTGCCAAGGCCCAGGTGCCACTTGCCGACACCCGCCGTGTAGTAGCCCTGCGCGCGCAGCATGGACGCGACCGTCATGCGTCCCGGTTCGATGAGATTCGGAGACCAGCCGTTGAGTACGCCGCTTTTCAGGCGCGAGCGCCATGAGTAGCGCCCCGTCAGGATGCCGTAGCGCGTCGGCGTGCAGACGCTCGACGGAGAATGCATATCGGTGAACATCATCCCTTCTCGGGCCAGGCCGTCGGCGTTGGGTGTGGGGACGGCGGAATCGGGATTGTAGCGGTGCAGGTCGCCCCAACCCAGGTCGTCGGCCAGGACGTAAACAATGTTGGGAGGACGCGTCGCGGCCAGGAGTGGGGCCGCGGCGAGGGTGGCGAGGAAATCGCGGCGGGTAGGCATGCCCAACAGTGTACTCGACCGAGTGTATAGTATTCGCATGGTTCGCGCGGTTTTTCTTCTGTTGGCGTTATTGCCGGTTTTCGCTGGGGCGCAGGCTCCCGGCCGCGCGCCGCTGGTGGACGAGTGGGGTTACCGCCCGGCGGAAGGCGAGCGCGTGGCGCTGAATCCGCCCTCGCTCAGTTGGGTGCATGAGAAGGAAGCGGCCGCGTACACGGTCGAGTGGGCCCGGGATTCGTCGTTCAAAGCGCCCGTGGCCGTGCGGGGAATTCCATGGAGTGTGTACACGCACAGCGCGCCGCTCGCGCCCGGCCGCTATTGGTGGCGATATCGCATCGAAACCAGGAACGGCCAGCTCTCGGCGTGGAGCAAGGCGCGCAGCTTCCTCGTGGATCGAAAAGCAGTTGCGTTCCCGCAGCCTACCATGGAGGAGCTTCGCCGGAGGATCGGGAGTGAGCATCCGCGGATATTTGTCCGGGCGGCTGACGTAGCGCGCCTGCGCCAGTGGTCGATGGGGGACGGTAAGGCCGCCTCTCAAACCCTGATCGCGCGGGCCGGCGCGCTGCTCGGCGCCGCACCCACCCCGGAGCCCGCGGTGCGCGCGAATGCCTATGATCCCGCCACGCGCCAGTACTGGTGGTCGAACCGCCTGCAGACGCTCAAGGCGTTGCAGGAAGGCGAAGTCCTCGCCTTCGCCTGGTTGCTGACGCGCGACGTGAAGTACAAGGAGCCGGCCCGCAAGCGCGCCCTCGAACTTGCGGCCTGGGACCCGGACGGTCCCACCAACTTCACCGTCAATTGCGAAGCCGCCAAGCCCATGCTGCACCGGCTGGCGCGCATCTACGACTGGGCCTTTGATGCGCTGAGTGAATCCGATCGCGCCCGAATGCGCGCCGTCATGCTGCGGCGAGCCACCGACGCGTGGATGAGCGGCGAAGTGAAGCAGGGCGTAGGTCATCTGAATCAGCCTTACGGCAGCCACGCCAACCGCACCTGGCACAAGCTGGCCGAGTACGCCGTCGCCACGCTGGGCGAGACGCCGGAAGCGGAGAAGATGCTGTCGTACGCGGTGGCCAAGTTCTTTGCGGTCTACCCGGTGTGGTCCGACGACGACGGCGGCTGGCACGAGGGCCTGTCTTACTTCGGCGGCTACATGTCGAAAGCCGCCTGGTGGATGGAACTCGCGCGCACGCCGCTCGGCATCGACGGCTTCCGGAAGCCGTTCTTCGCGCGCTTTGGAGACTATGCCATGTATTCGTCACCGCCGGGTTCGCCGGACCTTGGATTAGGAGACCTGGCATACCGGCCGGTATCGGCCAACTGGTCCTTCATGCACTACTACGTGCGCCGCGCGAAGAACCCGTACTGGGCCTGGTGGACGGAGCAATGGAAGATCCCCGCCGGCACCGAGGACCTTGTGTGGGACTTCCTCTGCGGCGCGGCACCCGCGGTGGCGCCGAAAGCGCCCGTGAAGCTGCCACCTTCGAAAGTGTTCCGTGGCACCGGAGTGGCCATTTTGAATACGGATCTCACCAGCGCGGAGTCGAATGTGCAGGTGCGCTTCAAGTCGAGCCCCATGGGGCGTTGGAGCCACGGGCACGATCCGCACAACAGCTTCACGTTGAACGCATACGGCGAAGCGCTGCTGGTGAACAACGTGTACCGCGACCTTTACGGCACGCCGTTCCACAAGGATTGGGTGTGGTCGACGCGATCGCAGAACGCGGTGCTGGTGAACGGGGCGGGGCAGAAGCCGCACTCGGCGGACCTGGGCGGCCGGATCGTGCAGGTCAGCCTCGGCGACGAGATGGACTACGTGGTGGGCGACGCGGCAGCGTCTTACGAAGGAAAGCTGACCGCTGCGCGCCGCCACGTCATCTTCCTGAAGCCGGACGTTGTCGTACTGGCCGACGAACTGCACGCGCCACGGCCTTCCACGTATCAGTGGATGCTGCACGCCCAGAAGCCGTTCGAACTGCGCGAAGGCGCGCAGCAGTTGGTACTCGAACGGGAACGCGGGGGCGTGGTCGTCGATTACGTGGCTGAGGGCAGCCTGCGCATGAAGCAATGGACCGGCTACGATCCGCCGCCCGATCAGCAGTATCTCGATTCGGCCAAACTGCCACCGATTCCGCCCCAGTGGCACGTGGAAGCGTCCAGCCAAGAACCCGAGATGCAGGCATTCACGCTCACCGTGCTGCGTGTGTACCGAAAGGGGCAGGCACCCGCGGGCGCGGTGCAGACGATGCGGCGCGACGACGCCGTAGCCATCCAGGCCGCATCATCCTCCGCGGGCGACTTCCGCATGTCCTTCCTGCGAACCAACGACGGCACATTCACCGTCGTAAAGCGCGGCAAGCGAACCTGGCGACTCAAGGCGCCATGGTAGGCATGCGGCGAGTTGCTGAATCAGAACGTCTCTCCTCCTCCGAGAGCTTTTCGTGGAGCACGTCGCCAGACCTGCCGGCACAATCTCTTTCCAGTGTCCTCAAACTAAATGAGGATAATATGGCTTTGTGATACCACATACAAAGGCTGAAAGGACGTGGTGCCTGATGCGGCGCAGCTTCTGGAAGGCAACGCTAATCTCGCTGGCGGTATACGCGGCTGCAGTCTTGTTAGGAGTTTGGGGCGGTTTTCAGATAACGCTCTTTGTCGTTCCTGTGTTTCAGATCATCTGGACACTGTTCTGCGTCATCAGAATCGTGCAGTTACGCCGTGACGGCGCTCACCAAGCTGATGCGCCCCGATATGATTGGGAGAGTTACGGATTCTGGTCAGTCGGCCTGGTCAGTTCAACGGCCTTGTTTGTGGTCATCGTCATACTCACTCAGGTCGTGTGAACCGCGCCGTTGTGCATGGAATTCCGGAATCACGTAGCCTGTCCCCGGATCTGGCCGCGGGCGAGGCGAATGAGGAGCGCAGTGCCCGGCGGGGCGTCGGCGGGGTCCTTCAGGATCAGGCCGGCGGCGGTTTGGACGATGGCGTAGCCGCGGTCGAGAATCTTGAGCGGGCTCAATTCCGTCAGGTGGGCGTTGGCGAGATCCAGGCGGCTTCGCGCTCGCATGAGGCGCGCTCGCATCAGTTCGGCCATGCGGGCGTCGGCGGCGTCGATGCGCTGCCAGGCACGTGCCAACCGTAGCCGTACGTCGCGCCGCATGACGCGCGTGGTGAGCGCTTGCAGACGGTGCCGCGCGTCGCCGATGCGCAGGCGCACCGACTGCTGCATCCGGCCGATTGAAGCCTGGATGCCATCGAGCAGTTCCTGGCGCGTGCAGATCACTACCTCGGCGGCGGCCGACGGGGTGGGTGCGCGCAGATCGGCGACGAAATCCGCGATCGTGAAATCCGTTTCGTGGCCGACGGCGGAAATCACCGGCACGGAACAGGCCGCGATGGCACGGGCGACAGCTTCCTCGTTGAACGTCCACAGGTCTTCCAGCGAGCCGCCTCCGCGCGCAACAATCACAACCTCCGCCCAGCCTGATTCGCTGAAATACTGAATGCCGCGCACCACCTCTTCCACGGAGCCTTCACCCTGCACGAGCGCCGGATAGAGGCGTATGTGCAGACCCGGGAATCGGCGGCCGAGCACGTGCAAAATGTCGTGGATGACCGCGCCGGTGGGGGAGGTCACGATGCCGATCCGCCGGGGCAGGCGCGGGAGCGGACGCTTGCGCGCCGGGTCGAAAAGACCTTCTTCGGCGAGTTTCTTCTTCAACTGCTCGAACGCCAGTTGCAGCGCTCCGAGCCCTTGCGGTTCGAGGGCTTCCACAATCAACTGGTATTCGCCGCGCGCCTCGTAGACGTCGATGCGCCCGCGGGCAAGCACCGCCATGCCGTCCTGCGGCTTGAAACGGAGCAGGCGGGCGACGTTGCGGAAGGCCACGGCACGCAGTTGCGCACCCTGATCCTTCAGCGCGAAATAGTAATGTCCACTCGATGCCAGCTTCACGCCCGAGATCTCGCCGGCCACCCAAATGCCGCCAAAGGTCTTCCCCAGTATCTCGCGCACGATGCTGGTCAACTCGCTGACAGTGAGTATTTGGCGTTCGGGTGTCCAGTTCAGATCCAACTGCTCCATGGAAGACGCTCCGGCACGTTATACAATAGCAAGTCTCGCATGGCGATTGACTGGTTTCCGTTATGGCTGAGTCTGCGCGTGGCCGCGCTTGCGACCGTTGCCGGGTTGATCCTAGGGCTGTGGCTGGCCTACCTGCTCGCGAACCGTGAGTTCCGCGGCAAGGAACTGCTGGATGCGGCCGTGACGCTCCCGTTGGTGCTGCCCCCGACCGTCCTGGGCTACTACCTTTTGGTGTTGCTGGGACGCGCCAGCCCGCTGGGTAAGCTGTACGAGGCTGTGTTCGGAGGGCCGCTGGTTTTTACCTGGCAGGCGGCGGTGGTGGCGGCGCTGGTGCATTCGGCGCCGCTGCTGGTGAAGTCGGCGCGCGCGGCGCTGGAGAGCGTGGACCCGAGTTATGAGAAAGCGGCGCGGAACCTCGGAGCCAGCGAGTGGCGCATCTTCTGGCGCATCACGCTGCCCCTGGCTCGCCGGTCGATCCTGGCGGCGACGGTGCTGGCGTTCGCTCGCTCGCTCGGCGATTTCGGCGTCACCATCATGCTGGCCGGCAATATCCCGGGCCGCACGCAGACAGTGGCGGTGGCCATTTACGACGCGGTGGAAGGCGGTAATGGCACCGTGGCGGCGGCGCTGGCGGTGGCGATCTCAGCCGTGGCGCTGGCAATCCTGTACCTGGCGAACCGTTTGAGCCCGAAGCAGGTGGCGGGATGATCCGGGCGCGCATCCGCAAATCGTTTCCGGCGCGGGCCGAGTCCGCGGCGTTCACATTGGAGGTCGACTTCAGCACATCGCTTGGCGTCACCGTGCTGTTCGGCCCCAGCGGCGCGGGCAAGACGCTGACGCTGGATATTGTCGCTGGTTTCGTCCGCGCCGACGAAGGCCGCGTGATGCTGGACGAGGAGATCCTCTTTGACGCTGCGACACAGGTGCACTTGGCTCCGCAAGCGCGTCACTGCGGCTACGTCTTCCAGAACTACGCCCTGTTCCCGCATATGACGATGCGGGAGAACCTGAACTTCGCCGCCAGCTGTGCCGATTCGCGCAAGCGCAAGCCGAGGCTGGAGCGGCACCGCAAGGTGAACGAGATGATCGAGCGCTTTCACCTGGAGGATGTCGCCGGACGCAGGCCGAGCGAGGTCTCGGGGGGCCAGAAGCAGCGCTGCTCGATTGCCCGGGCGCTGATCGGCGAACCCAAGGTCCTGCTGCTTGACGAACCCGCCAGTGGCCTGGACGCTCCCCTGAGAGCCGAGTTGTACGCCGTGCTCCGGCAGGTGCGCGCGGATTTCGGCACGCCCATCGTCCTGGTCACGCACGATCTGGAGGAATGCCTGGAGCTTGGCGACGAGATGTTTGTTCTAAGGGACGGCAAGCTGGTGCAAAGCGGCCCGCCCGTGCGCGTCCTGGATCAGCCGGCCAACGTGGAAGTGGCCCGCCTGATGGGCATCTTCAACATTCTCGAAGCGCAAATCACGGCGCTCGATCCGGCCAACAAGACCAGTCGCGTGAGAGTTTCCGATTTTGAGCTGAACGGGCCGTATTTCCCTGGAAAGCTGCGCGGCGACCGCATCTGGCTCTGCGTGCGGCCGGAACTACTCACCGCGCGCCCGCGCGACGGCAAGCCGGGCCCCAACCAGGTGCCCGTGCAGCTCGGGCGCATCATAGACAAGCCGGGCGGCGTGAGGCTGGAATTCTCCGGCGGTATCTTTGTGGATATGCTGCGGGCAGAGTTCGAGCCCGAACGGCACAACAAAGAGTGGGTTGTGCAATTTTCGCCCGATGCGCTGCGCGCGCTCTGACTCCCGGAGAACGGGATTACACGGTAGTCTGGTGAATAGCGGTAGATGGCGGGGGTTGAGACTTTTCAGCGCTAATCGAAGGAGACCGTTATGCCGTGTCGGCGTTTGTTGTTGATGTTGCTTTGTTATGCCGCTCTTTGCCTGGCGGCGGAGAAAGTTGTGGGCGGCCCGTTCGTGGTGAACGTAGAGCCGCGCGCGGCCACGGTGGCCTGGATTGTCGAAACCAGCGAGGTGAAACTGGGACCGGCGCCGGGCAACTGGACGATGCATACGGCGTCGTTGCGCAGCGAGAAAGTGGCGTTCACGGGGCTGGAACCCGGCAAGACCTATCACTATGACGTGGCCGCCGCCGGACCGGCGGGGAGAGGTTGGTTCAAGACACCTCCCGTGGCTGCGGCGCCATTCCAATTCGTGGTGTTCGGCGACACCCGTACCCGCCACGAAATGCACAAGAAATTGATTGCCGCTGTCGCGCCGCTCAACCCCGATTTTGCCATCCATACCGGCGACCTGGTGGCGAACGGGAGCGACACCTCCCAATGGCCGGCATTCTTTTCCATTGAGCGTGCGTTGCTGAGCAAGACAGCGTTTTTTCCGGTGATCGGCAACCACGAGCGCAACAATCGCCAGTTCTATGAGTTCTTCGACCTTAGCTATCCCTACTACACGTTCAACTGGGGCAGCGCGCACTTCATCGTGTTGAACACGGATGTCGGAAACATCGCCGTGAGCGAAATGGCGCGCGACGGTTTCTGGGCCGAACAGATGCGCTGGCTCGAGGCCGACCTGGAGAAGAACGCGAAGGCCGACTTCACATTCGTCGTCTGCCACCACCCGCCGTTCACGGCCATGAGCAAGCGGCAGAAACATGACGAGCGCATGGAGATGCTGGTCGAACTCCTCGAAAAGTACAAGGTGACGGCCATGTTCAACGGCCACGACCACAACTACCAGCACCATCTAAAGAACGGAGTGCACTACATCGTCACCGGCGGGGGCGGCGCGCCGCTCTACCCGTTGGACGCGGCGATCCCGGGCGTGACGCAGAAGGTGGTGAGCACGGAGCACTTCGTGACGGTCAAGATCGAGGGGAAGACTGCCCGCGCCCAAGCAGTCGGCCTCGACGGGCGCGTTCTGGACACGGTGCAGCTCAAGCCTTAGCCGCGAGAGGCGTTGATGGCCCGCGGATGGGGGCAATATCCTGGCCGCAGCCAGGTCAATCCAAGCCTCGGACCTGCTCAGAACACCAGCTTCAACGCGAATTGAATCATCCGCGCCGGGAACGCCGAGCGGATGGTCCCGAAGGCCGAACTGCTGCGCGTGCTGTTGGGCGCTCCGAAGTTGGTCTTGTTCAGAAGGTCGAAAAACTCGGCCCGGAACTCCAGGCGGCGGCTTTCGCTGCCCAGCAGGAAATCCTTGTGCAGGCCCATGTCGGCCTGGTGAAAGGCGTAGCTGCGCGCGATGTTACGGCCCGCGTTTCCGAACGGAAAGCGCGGGTCGGTGGGCAGCACCACGTTCGCGGTGTCGAAGTAATTGTCGATGGAGCGCTGGCTCTCCGGCGCCATCACGTCGCCCAGAACGTTGGTGCGGTAGGCCGGATAGCCGCTGACGGAGAATTGCGACGAAGGGCTGTAATTCAGGTTCACCGGCTGCCCGCTGGTCATGGTGTTGATGAGGGTCAGCCGCCAGCCGCCCACCATCCCGTTGACCCACGGGTTGACGGAAGAACCGAACCTGCGGCCCTTGCCGTATGGCAGGTCATAGACCAGCGAAGTGGTCATATTGAGCGGTTGATTATAGCTGCCGACGCCCTTTTCATTCCGCAGATCCCGGAAGTTGACGCGCGAGTTGTCGCCATTGGCCGATTCCAGGTGGCCCGCGGCGTTGTCAATCGATTTCGACCAGGTGAAGGAGTTCAGGAAATACAGGCCGCCGGAGAACTTCTTTTCGACTTTGGTTTGCAGGCCGTGATAGGTCGAGAACCCGCCGCCCCAGGCGATTTGGATGTCGGTGAACGCCGTAAAAGGCCGCCGCGACTGAAGCACGACGTTCTCGCCGGTATTGTTCGGACGCGCCTGGTTGTAGTCGCCCAGAATCATGAGCCCCACGCCGCGGTTGCCTACATAGCCCAGGTCGGCGATCCAGCCCTTGCCGATCTCGCGCTGGACGGTGAAGTGCCAGCTCTGCACATACGAAGTGCGGTAGTCGGCGGGGATGTAGTTGGTGCGCGTGATGGCGGTGCTGAACTTGTCGGGCGCCACCATGCTGGCCGGATAACCCATCATCGTAGTGCGGAAGCAGTTGGTCGCCGCCACATCCGCCGCGCAGGTGGGGTTGGTCGGCAACTGGCTGATGCTCGCGTTAATCACCGTGGGCCCGTTGTAGGAGAGGATGTTCTCCCCGCCCATGCGGTTGAAGTGGATGTAGCTGATTCCGTAACCGCTGCGGACCACCGTCTTGGGCGTGAGATTGTAAGCGAAACCCAACCGCGGCGCCCAGTTGTTGCGATCCGGACGCACCATGGAACGCTCATAGATTCCGCCGCCCGGCGCCTGTACGAGCTTGAGCGCCACCGGGTCGAAGTTCGCCAGACGGTTCTGGGCTTCCCACTGCGGCGTGGCGTACTCGTAACGTAGGCCAACGTTGATGGTCAGCTTCTTGTTCACTTTCCAGTCGTCCTGGAAGTAGAAGAAGTTCATGCGCTGGCGATAATCCACCACCACCCAGTTGGCGAGCGAGTAGGAGCTGCGTGCGCCGAGGAGGAAGTCGGCGACGTTGTAAGCCGTGTTGGAGCTGACAGTCGAGGGCCGGCTGAACTGGCCGCTGTAACTGTCGGAACCATACTGCGGGCTGAAATCCAGAATTTCGGTATGAATGGTTTGAAACTCCCAGCCGAACTTCATGGTGTGGCGGGAGTGGATCTTTGACAGGTTGACCTTCGGATTGATAGCCAGGGGATTCTGGAACTGCGGGGTGCTGCTGCGCCGCCCCAGGCCTATATAGCCATTGATCTCCTGCGTGTTGAGCCCGCCTGCCAGGGCCGGGTCGGTGGGCAGCCCTTTGATCCCGTACTCTTGCTCCATGCCGGGCAGTCCCGCCTGCAGCGGCCACTTGCCGCCGATGGTGCGCGTGATGCCCATGCGGAACTCGGCCAGGGCCGTGGGGCTCAGGGTATAGGTGAAACCTCCGGCCGCCTGCTTGTTGACGATGTTGACGTTTCCGTTGCTGCCGCTCGAGCCGAGAGGCAAGGGGATGGGGGGATTGTCGCTCTGGTTGTATTCGCGATGGCTGTAACGGAAGAATGCGGTGACCTTGCCGCCAAAATACTCGTCCATGCGTACATCGCCTTTGTTGTCGCTGGTGGGAATGCGCGGCAGGTTGTCGAAGTTGTTCGAGATGCCGCCACGGGTCGGCGCGGGCAACTGGCTGAAGACTTTCTTGGCGAACGTGGTGAGTTCGGACTGCGGAATCGTGTTGTTCGGATACACGGTGCCCGAAAACGGATTCTTGACGGCGGATGTGAAGATGCCATTGCGCTGGTCCAGGGTGGGGATGGTGGCGAAGGTCAGGGTCCGCTGGATGCGCCGCATGCCCTCGTAGTCGGCGAAAAAGAAAGTCTTGTTCTTGCGAATGGGACCTCCCAGCGCCGCGCCGAACTGATTCTGCTGGAACACGGGCTTGCCCGCGCTAGGCTTAAAGAATCCGACGGCGTTGAGCTTGGCGTTCCGGAGAAACTCCCACGCGGCGCCGTGGAGTTCATTCGTGCCGCTGCGCACCGACACGTTGACGATGGCGCCGCCGGCGCGCCCGTACTCAGCGCTGTAGTTGTTGGTCTGAACCTTGAACTCGGCCACGGCATCGGGATTGACCTGCACGGCCTGGTTCGAGTAGCCCTGGTTGCTGGTGCCGTAAGCGTTGTTGTCGACGCCGTCCACCTGGAAGTTGTTCAGAGAGCTGCGCAACCCATTCACATTGAACGAGGATTCCCGATAGTTGCTGCTGGTCTGATCCATACCCAGCGCGGACTTGCGCACGCCGGGAGTAAGCAGCGCGAGGTCGGCATAGGAACGGCCGTTCAAGGGCAGATTCACGATGGTTTCGCGTCCTACAATCTGCCCGCGATCGCTCGAATCGGTTTCGAGCGCGGCGGCCGCATCGCGGATCTCGACGCTCTGGCTTGCGTCGCCCACCGCGAGCGTGAGATCGACTCTTTGCCGCGCACTCACGGTCACCGTGAAATCCTCGGCCACGGAGGTCTTGAAACCGGGAGACTCCGCCTTCACACGGTACGAACCGATGCGGACGTTGAGGAAGATGTAGTTGCCCGCGCCGTCAGTCTGCGTGCTGACCGAAATGCCGGTCTTCGTATTGGAGAGCGTGACGTTGCCGCCGCGAATCACGGCTCCGGTAGGATCCCGGATGGTTCCGAGAACTGACGCCGTTTCAAACTGTCCGAGAACGCTGAGAACAATCACCAGACCTAGGCAGGTCAGGGCACAAAAGCGATGAAAGAACGACATACTCCCACCCCTTTCCCAAACGAGTCGTTACCCGCTCGCAGTAGTATACCCCAACCACCCGGGCCTGTCTGCGGGCATAACGCCATCGCGTTGTGAAATCAATGGCTTGAGGGTAGACTCGACCTCGTCGTCCGCATTGGCGATACGTCACGCTATAAGAATGCCGCTGTCCGGGTCTTCCTCCGTAGTCGCAGGGACAGCCCGCTTGGGGCGATGTCTGTCCAGTATTTTGCCGCCCTCCAGGTATCCCCCTTGCATGGCTCCTGTCCGGATCTGGTAGAATCGTGCCGATGCGCTTCTTCGACAGGCTCTGTGGGATTGACCCGAGCTCAGTCTGCCGTCTGGGGATGGACAGAAGATTGCAACCCGTGGACAGTAGGGGCTGACACGCTAATCTTGCCGCCACGAATGACACGTTACGGGGACGAAAGAATCCATACAGCGGTCACCATGTTTCAACCATTGCAGGTGCGCATACAACTCAGAGAAACGAGTCGATGATTCCAGGTAGACATATCCATTTCCGACGCCCGAGAATCCGGGAAAACGTCAATGAAGCCATTCGGGCACGCGAGGTGCGTGCCGTCTTTCCCGATGGGACGGTCGAGGTCATGCCCACGCCGGCCGCGGTCCGGCGCGCGCAGGAGATGGGGCTCGATCTGATTCTGATTGCGCCCACCGCCGAACCGCCCGTGGCCAAGGCCATGGATTATGGCCAGTGGCAATACGAGCAGAAGAAGAAGCAGCACGAGGCCAAGAAGAAGCAGCACGTGATCCAGGTGAAGGAGCTGAAATTCCGCCCCAACACCAAGGGGCACGATTACGACTTCAAGAAGAATCACGCCATCCGCTTCCTGCAGGAAGGCAACCGCGTGAAGGCCGTGGTGCAATTCCGCGGGCGCGAGATCGCCCACGTGGATTTGGGCAAGAAACTCCTTTTGCGATTTGCCGGAGACCTGGCGGGTTACGGCGCCATCGAAGGGCAGCCGCGGCTGGAGGGGCGCAACATCCACGTCATCATCAGTCCGGTGAAGGCGGCCAAGGAGAAGGAAAAGAGTAAGCCGCCCGCGGCTGGCAGCCCCGCCCCGCCGGCGACGCCGCCCCCGGTTCCCCCAACTCCGCCGGCGATTTCCTGAAGTCCGCGTGTTCACGCTGGCTTCAAGAACGTGGCGACGTAGTAGCCCAATTGCGCCATCAGCGGCAAGTCGATCAGCGCGACCGGCAATAGGCCCGTCCATCGCCGTAGCCGTGCCGATTCGAGCACTATCAACAGCCATAGAGGCGTCAGGGTCCTTCCGTAAGCGAACGGTTCGCTCCACACGCCGGCATTGTTGACGAACAGCACGGGCAGTAGGAAGCACCAGGCCGCGGTTCCCTGCAGGTTGTTCAAGCCGGGGCGGTACCGGATCATCATCAGCACGCCCAGCAGGGCCCCGGACAGGGCCAGGTATTCAAGCAGGACGTGCAGATCGCGTAGCGGCATGTCCGGGGCGCATTGAGTTCCGTGCAGGATGCGGCGTAGTAGCCCCTCCAGCGGAATCCAACTCAGGTAGTGTTCCTGTGCCCGCGGCGTGTTCAGGCGTACATACCAGAACCACATGGCGGCCGGCGCAACCGACGAGGCCAGGCGCGCCGCGAACGAGAAGCGCCGCCTTATCAACGCACGCGCCACCAGCGCGGCTACAAGCAGAATTCCAGTTTCACGGCAGAGCGCCGCGCCGGCCGCCAGAAGCCATAATCGCTTTTCCGCGCCATCTTCGCCCACGCAGAGCGCGCCCAGCAGGAGTGCGGCGAGGGCGACGTCGACGGTCATGCGGTCGAGCGCGGCCAGCGTTGCGGGCAACAGCAGAAATCCGCCGCCTATCCAGGCCGGATAGCCCATCCCGCGGGCGAGCCTTGCTCCCCAGAAGCTCCCGGCGAACACCCATCCCAGGATAACGGCGATGTAGGCTCCGTCCGCCCATCCGCTCCGGCCCAGGGCGAGCGCCCATGCCAGAGCTGGAACCAGGATCCGCCGCCAGCGTATCTCCGGCGAGTCGACGTAGCGCGCATAGCCTCGGGTGAGGAACGGATCGCGCGCGACAAGGCGGTAGAACTGGCCGTCATAGCCGGCGTCGCCGCGAAGCGTGGATGGCGTTCCGCCAGCCTCCGCCGGTGGAGCGAAGCCGCCGCCAATGTGGAACAGACCGATCCAATCGCCCTGATAGCGGATCTGGACCGCCAGCAGCATCCACACGAACGCGAGCGCGACAGAGGCGCTCGCCGTCATCGCCGGTGTGTAACTTCGGCTCGGTCGGCGCAAGCAGCCTAGTGTAGCAGCCCCCATTCCGGACGCGCGAACTCCGGCGGCCGGCGTGATCGAAATAGTAAGATTGATATATATGCGCGGTTGCGCGCGGTATCTCGTCTGTTGTCTCCTCCTGCTCTCGACGCTGTGGCCGGCGCAGTCCGTGCGCGCGCGCCACGCCATGGTGGTGAGCCGCGAAGGGCGCGCGACCGATGCCGGCGTAGCCGTCCTGCGAGCGGGCGGCAACGCGGTGGACGCCGCGGTGGCCGTGGGCTTCGCGCTGGCCGTGACCCACCCGCAAGCCGGCAACATAGGCGGGGGCGGATTCATGCTGATCCGCTTCGCCGATGGACGCACTACGTTTCTCGACTTCCGCGAGCGCGCACCGATGGCGGCAGCCGCTGACATGTACCTGGACGCGGCGGGCAAATCCACGGACGCAAGCCAATTCGGATATCGCGCCTCCGGCGTGCCTGGGTCGGTGCGCGGGTTTGAACTGGCGCATCGGCGTTACGGCCGCCTGACATGGCCTCGGCTGCTCGCGCCCGCTGTCAGGCTCGCAAGGGAGGGCTTCCCGGTATCTTACGATCTGGCGCGGAGCCTCGGTTTGAGTAAAGCTTTGGCGCGAGACGCCGAGTCGAGGCGGGTATTTCAACGCGATGGGCGCTTCTATGAGGCCGGAGAGGTGATGCGGCAGCCGGAACTTGCGGCGACCCTGGCTCGCATCTCTTCGGTGGGGGCGCGCGATTTCTATACGGGCGAAACGGCTCGCCTGCTCGCGAAGGCGCAGCGGGAACACGGCGGGTTGATCACGCGGGAGGATCTCGCCGGCTACCAGGCCGTGGAACGCAAGCCGCTGGTGGGTACTTACAAAAGCTACCAGTTGATCACGGCACCGCCGCCCAGTTCGGGTGGCGTGGGACTATTCGAGATGTTGGGTGTGCTGGACGGCTCCGGCTACGAACGCCAGGGTGCTGGATCGGCCGCTTCGATTCATTTTGTGGCCGAAACCATGCGGCGCTTCTATGCGGACCGCGCCCGCTATTTGGGTGACCCGGACTTTGCGCACATGCCCGTCGCCGGTCTCATCAGCGAACGCTACACGGCCGGACTGCGCCGCTTGATCGACCCAGAGCGAGCCACGCCCAGCGATCAGGTCGCCGCGGGGCGTCCCGAAGGAAATGAGAGCGGGCAGACCACGCACTACTCGATCGTCGACGCCGGAGGGAACGCGGTGGCGGTCACTTACACCCTGAACGGAAGCTACGGCTCGGGCGTCACCGTGCCGGGCGCGGGCTTCCTGCTCAACAATGAAATGGACGACTTCACCGTGGCCCCCGGCGTTCCCAACAAGTTCGGCCTGGTGCAAGGCGAGGTCAACCGGATAGCGCCGCGCAAGCGGCCGCTATCGTCCATGACTCCCACGATCGTGTTGCGGGAAGGGAAGCTCTACGCTGTGCTGGGCTCTCCGGGAGGAGCGCGCATCATCACCACGGTCCTCCAGGTCTTCCTGAACATGGCGGACTTCTCCATGGGCCTGCAGGACGCCGTCAATTGGCCGCGCTTCCACCACCAATGGAAGCCGGATGTACTGCGCATGGAGCCGGGCTTCTCTCCGGACACGATCAAATTGCTGCGCGCCCGCGGGCACGAGGTCGAAGCCGTGGATTCCATCGGCGAAGTGAGCGCCATCGCGTACGAAGGCGAATGGCTCGCGGGGGCGGCTGACCCGCGCGCCGCGGGAAAGGCTTCCGGGTATTGAAACGAATGAACCACATTCTGTCTACGCACTTGATTACCGATCACCGGCTCACCACCGTGTGGCTTGAGCGGGTGTGGGAGGCCGGCATTCCGGCGATCGAGCTGTTCTGCATCAAACCTCACGTCGACTACAACGACCGCGCGCAGATCTCCGATCTGGGGCATTTCTTCAACGATTCGGAGCTGAAGGTGAACTCCATGCACGGGCCGTTGTTCACCGACGACGTTTGGGGCCGATCCGGTCCTAACGCGCTCATCGTAATCACCGAGACGAACAAGAGCAGGCGCGTCAAGATGCTGGACGAAATCAAGCGCGCGCTTGAGATCGCCGAGACGATCCCGTTCCGCTATTTCATCCAGCACATCGGTCTGCCTGGAGACGAATACGACGAACACAAGCTGGAAGCGGCCTTCACGTCCCTGGAGGAGTTGACGCTGTTCGCCCGTCAGAGGGGCGTCGAGATCCTGCTCGAAAACATTCCCAACCGCCTGTCCACGGGCGAGCGGCTGGCCGGTTTCGTCGCCGCGACGCATCTCAATGTAGGCTTCTGTTTCGATGTGGGTCACGCCAATCTCGGCGAGGGTGTGGAGACGGCGTTCCGGTTCATGAAGGACCGTATCCGTTCAACGCACCTGCACGACAACGACGGTGTCACTGACCTTCATCAGTTCCCCTTCCTCGCTCCGTGCGGAACCGTCGATTGGGGCAAGACTATCCCGCTGCTCCGGTGTAAAGAGCTTCCCTTGTTGCTTGAATTGAAGGCGAGCGCGTCGATCCCGCAGCCCATTGAGGCTGTCAAGCAGGTCTTTCAACGAATGGAGGAGATTGAATAAATATGGCGGAATCGCCCGTCGTCATACGCGTTTCGGATGCCGGCAAGCACGTCGGCGAAATCGTTGTTATTCGCGGGTGGCTTTATAACTTGCGCCGCTCGGGAAAGATCGCGTTCCCGCTGGTTCGCGACGGCAGCGGCATCATTCAATGCGTGGCCGTAAAGAGCGCCCTGCCGGAGCAGGTTTTCGAACAGATCAAGGATCTCACGCAGGAATCTTCGCTCACCGTCACCGGCAAGGTGCGAGCGGAACCGCGCGCTCCGGGCGGGTATGAAGTGGATGTGGAGGACTGCAAAGTCCTGCAGCGCGTGCCCGAGTCCGAACCCTATCCCATCACGCCCAAGGATCACGGCATCGACTTTCTGATGGACCATCGCCACTTGTGGCTGCGCAGCCGGCGCCAGCACGCCATCATCCGTGTACGGCACCAGGTGATCCGCGCTGTTCGCGACTACTTCGACTCGAATGGCTTCACGCTGGTCGACACGCCCATCTTCACGCCCGCCGCTTGCGAGGGCACCACGACGTTGTTCGAGGTGGACTATTTCGAAGGCGAGAAAGTCTACCTGACGCAGTCCGGCCAGCTTTACAACGAGGCCACGGCGATGGCCTTCGGCAAGACGTATTGCTTCGGGCCGACATTCCGCGCCGAAAAGTCCAAGACGCGCCGCCACCTGACCGAATTCTGGATGGTAGAGCCGGAAATGGCTTACGCCACGATCGAAGACGTCAAGAACGTGGCCGAGGAAATGATCTGCTTCGTCGTTTCTCGTGTGCTTGAGAACTGCCGCCCCGAGCTGGCCGTGCTGGAGCGGGACGTGAGCAAACTCGAGTGTGTCAAGGCGCCCTTCCCGCGCATCACCTATGACGACGCCGTGAAGATCCTGCAGAAGAAGGGCAGCGAGATTCAGTGGGGCGGCGATTTCGGCGGCACCGACGAAACCTTGATCTGCGAGGAGTTCGATCGTCCCGTCATGGTGGATCGCTACCCGACCGCCGTCAAGGCCTTTTACATGCAGCCCGATCCGGAACGTCCCGAAGTGGCGCTCGGCGTGGACGTCCTGGCGCCCGAGGGACACGGCGAGATCGTCGGCGGCGGCCAACGCATCCACGATCTGGATCTTTTGTTGAGCCGTATCAAGGAAAACAACCTGCCGCCGGAAGCCTTCAACTGGTACATCGATCTGCGCCGCTATGGCAGCGTGCCGCACGGCGGTTTCGGCATGGGCATCGAGCGTTGCGTGGGCTGGCTGTGCGGGCTGGAGCACGTGCGCGAAACCATCGCTTTCCCGCGCATGATCTACCGGACACGGCCGTAATCGTCCGTAGCGCGACTATGCGTCATTCGACCATCGCCATTCTCGGGGTCCCGCTGGATCTCGGCGCCGGGCGCCGGGGTGTCGACATGGGGCCTTCCGCGCTCCGCCTGGCGGGCTTGAACGCGCGTCTGGCCTCGCTGGGCTACCAGGTTGAAGACCTGGGCAACGTGGAGGTCGAGCAGCCCGAGAGCAGTCCGGAGGGCGAGGGCAGTGCGCGCTACCTGGCCCAAATCGTGCGCTCGACCGCGCGCGTCATGCGTACGGTGGAACGCGCGGCCGGTTCCGGTAAGGTCCCTCTGGTCGTTGGTGGAGATCATTCCGTTGCCGTCGGTACCGTGTCCGGGACGGCGCGCGCGTGGCGCAAACGGAAACAGTCGCTTGGCTTGATCTGGATCGACGCGCATCCCGACATGAACACGCCCGAAACAAGTCCCAGCGGCAACGTGCATGGCATGCCGCTGGCGTGCCTGCTCGGCATGGGGCCGCCCGAACTGGTGCGGTTGGGCGGTTTCGCCCCGAAAATCGATCCGCGCAGGACCGTGCTCATCGGCATACGGGACGTGGACGCGCTGGAAAGGCCGCACGTGCGCTCGTCCGGTGTGCGTGCGTTCACTATGCGCGATCTTGACGAGCGCGGGCTGCGCTCCGTGCTCAAGGAGGCCATTGAGATCGCCTCCGCCGGCGCGGACGGTTTCCACGTTTCGCTCGATATGGACGCCGTGGATCCGCGCGAAGCGCCCGGTGTCGGCACGCCCGTGCGCGGGGGCATGACCTATCGCGAGGCCCACCTGGCCATGGAACTCATCTGCGATAGCGGCCTCATGCGAAGCATGGAAGTCGTGGAAGTGAATCCGATTTTGGACGAGGGCAACCGCACGGCCGCACTGGCCGTCGAACTCGTGATGTCTGCTTTTGGAAAGGCAATTCTGTGAAGCTGCGTGTAGCTGTCGTTTATGGCGGTCGCAGCGGCGAGCATGAAGTCTCGCTGCGTTCGGCCGAATCCATTGTCGCCGCGCTGGACCCGGCGCGTTACGAGGTTCAGCGTTTCTTTATCGGCAAAGAAGGCCGCTGGTCGCCGCACCCCATTCTTCCGGAGCCTGGAGCGAATCCCGGCATCGACGTCGTGTTCCCCGTGCTGCACGGCACGTTCGGGGAGGACGGCACCGTGCAGGGTCTTTTCGAACTCGCCGATTTGCCATATGTGGGCGCGGGTGTGCTCGGTTCCTCCGCCGCCATGGACAAGGAAGTCACCAAGCGGTTGTGCCACGAGCGTGGCCTTCCGGTGGTCGAGTATCTGGTCCAATGGCGCGGCGCGCTGGACGCCGACGAGGTGGAGCGTAATTTCCAGTACCCGGTTTTCGTTAAACCCGCCAATCTCGGATCTTCGGTCGGCATCTCCAAGGCGCACAGACGCGAGGAACTGGAATCTGCGTTGGGACTGGCCGCGGCTTACGACCGCAAAGTCATCGTTGAGCGCGCCATCCTTGGTAAGGAACTGGAATGCGCGGTGCTCGGCAACGAGAAACCGCGTGCGTCCATGCCGTGCGAGATCCTGCCGTCACGCGAGTTTTACGATTACGACGACAAGTACCTTCTGGGCACCTCGCACTATGTATTGCCCGCCGCGCTCGCTCCGGAGGCGACCGCCGAGGTGCGGCGCCTGGCTGTCGACTGCATGCTCGCCGTCGAATGCGCGGGCATGGCGCGCGTCGATTTCCTCCTGGAGGAATCCAGCGGCCGCGTATACATCAACGAGATCAACACCATCCCGGGCTTCACCTCCATCAGCATGTACCCCAAGATGTGGGAGCATTCCGGCGTCGCGTATTCCGAGCTGGTCGATGAGCTGATCCGGTTCGCGCTGGAGCGGCACACTGCGCGCCAGGCCACGCGCTACAGTAAAGACTGACTCCTCCGTGACCGTGACATTCCCCCTCGCAGCCGCGTTCCTGTTGCTTCAGGCGCCCGCCTCCGCGCCGGACCTCCAGGAGGTTCTACGGCGTTTCACCTCCGTATATGCCGCCGTCGAACGCGAGGCGGCCGACCAGATTGATCCGGCTCGCGCCATTTACGAAGGCGCGATTCCGGGTATGCTGCGCCGCCTGGATCCGCACTCCGTGTTCATGGACGCGGGGCAGTTCCAGCAGCTCAAGCAACTGCAGCAGTCCACCAGCAAGGGCTTCGGAAGTGTGGTGTCGGTGGTGCCCGGCCGGGTCATATTCTTGCAGACGCTGCCCGGCACGCCGTCGGGCCGCGCCGGCCTCGGGCCCGGCGACGAGATCGTGGCCATCAACGGGATTCGTCTGGACCGGCTCGAGATCGAGCAGCTCATCGGATTGCTGGGCGAGGCGCGCCGGGAGCAGGTGCGGTTGGATGTGCGCAGGCCCGGTAACGCTCGTCTCCTGCAGTTCGTTTTGACGCCGGAAGACATGCAGGCGCCCAGTGTGGACCGCGCCTTCCTCTTGCGG
>CAZLOS010000048.1:0-36120 GCA_964561215.1 uncultured Solibacteraceae bacterium
GGCGGCTTTGGTTCGCCGGGAAGGGTCACGGTGAATTCGGCGCCCTGTCCCGGAGTGGAGCGAACTGTAATTGTACCCGCATGCTGCTCCACAATGCTATGCGCCAGCGCCAGCCCCAAGCCCGTCCGTTGCTGTTCTTCCTTGGTGCTGAAGAATGGTTCGAAGATGTGCGGCAGCACATCCTCGGGAATTCCGCCTCCGTTGTCGGCCACCACCAGCCGCACGCCGCCTCCGGGCGCCGCCGACGTCGTTACCAACATCTGCCCGCCGTGCGCCATGGCCTCGGTCGCGTTCATGAGCAGGACCACCGCCACCTGCTGGATCTGGCCGGGATCGCACCACACCGGTGCCAGGTCCGGCGCCAGCGATTCCTCGCAATCGATGCCCTGCAAGTCCAACTTGTGCCGCACCAGGCCGAGCGCGCGCCCGACGATCTGGTTCAGGTCCGCTCTCTGCGGCTTGGGAGGCGCTTGGCGGACGTAAGTGAGCAAATTCTTGATGATGTCGCCGCAACGCCGGCTTTCCCGCTCGATGACGCGCAGGTCCTCCATCATCTCTTCTTTCTGCACGGGATCTATCCCCGTCTCCGCCAGGCGCTTCAACGTCAGGCGCGCGTAAGTCAGCATGCCGAAAAGCGGATTGTTGATCTCGTGCGCCACCGTGGCGGCCAGCTTGCCGAGCGAAGCCATCTTTTCGCTCGCCACCAGCGAAGAGTAGGCCCGCTCCAGTTCCTGCGACTTGTGCCTGACGCGGTCTTCCAGCGTGTGCGCCCAAGTTAGAACCTCGGCGTTGGCCGAACTCAGGTCGTGCGTCATCTTGTTGAAGCTCGACGCCAGCGCCCCCAGCTCATCGTGCGATCTGACCGGGATCCGGAAATCGAGATCGCCGCTCGATACCCGGCGCGTGCCGGCGATCAGTTCCCGGATCGGTCTCCGCACCACCAGCCAGACGAACAGTAGCGTGATCGCCGAAACCAGCGCCGCCGCCAGCGCCGTGAAACCCAGAAGCTGCTGGCCCTGAGATGCTATCTGCTGGTCCACCGTTCCCAGGGAAAGCTGCGTGTCGATGACCCCCAGGATTCGCTTCTCCCGCGGGTGCGCGTGGCATGGCGCGCTCCAGCAATCCGGCTGGTTCTCCACCGGGCGTATGATGCCGAGGACGCGGCCGCCCTGGGGGTCCGTGAAGATGCGCGCGCGGTCCGGCCGGTTCAGCTTCTGGAGCGGCGCACTCCGGGCATGGCAGGCGTAGCATTGCTCGGCGCGCTTGTCCACCATGGTCTCCACTTCCGAGGCGGTGGACGAGTAGCTGATGCGGCCCTCTTTGTTGAACACCCGCACCAGGCGTATGCCCGGCTGCGAGCCGATGTCGGTAATCACCTCCGCCAGCGCCGGCCTGTCGTTGCGCAGCATCTGGTGGCGCGTGCTGCGCTGGATGATCTCGCTGATGCGCTCGGCGTCCTGCAGCATGGTCTGCTCGGATTGACGGCGGTGCAAGCGCAGGTTGAGCACGCCGAACAGCGCCCAGAAGCAGATGGTACTGAGCACCAGGTACAGCGCGAGCTTCACGGACAGACTGAGAGGCGTCCCATCCCGAGCGGTTTGCTTCTCAGCCATGTTTAATCTCCCGTCGCGAGCGCCGCAGTGCGCTCGCTTTCGCGCGCCGTGTTGGCTTCTTGTTCTTCCTGTTCAAAGACCGGCAGGAAGCGCGCCGCCAGGCGGAAAACGGCGAAGCCGGCCGCCACGATACTTAAGGTCAACGCCACCTCGGTCCAACGCGGCACATAGGAGACGCCCGAGCCGGCCTCCATGCCCGTAACGCTCACATTCAAACGGTTCGCGATGAAGCCGAAGATCGCCATGACCGAACAGGCGTACAGCGCCCGCGGATTCCAGCGTATGTGCCGCCGGAACAGAAACAGCATCGGAAGCACCGTCAGGCAGATTTCCAGGACGAACAAATGGCTTTCGGTGCGCCGCTCCAGCGCCATCCATAGGACGCCCCGCTGCGCCAAATCCAGGAACCGTACCACCAGGTAAACCATCAGGCTCACTGCAAGCACGCGCCCCAAACCGGCCAGTAGCGGCAGTTCCAGTTGCCGGCCGAACGCGCGGCTGCTGTGCCAGGATTCGAAGATCGTCATGGCCAGGCCGACCGTGATCGCCGAAATGAAAAACAGTACGGGAAGGATGGGCGTGTACCAGAGCGGGTGAAGCTTTGCCGGCACGATCAGATACAGGCTGCCCAGCGAGGACTGGTGCAACGTCGAAAGGATCACCCCCAGGATCACCAGCGGGATCATCACCCCGCGCAGGGCTTTCAGAGGAGAGCGCCAACCCAGCCGCTCGAACACCGCCGGCAGGAACTCCAGAAACAGCACCGTGGTGTACAGCATTACGCACCATGCCACTTCGAACATCACCGAGCGTGGATTCCACATGATCAGCGCGTGCCAGATGCGATAGGGACGGCCCAGGTCGAACAGCAGCGCCACGATCACCAGCACATAGCCCAGGAACGCGGTCAGGATCGCGGGCCGCGCGATTGGCTTGTAGCGTTCCAGGTTGAAGATGCGGACCACCGCAGCCAGCGTGAAACCGCCCGCCGCCAGGCCGACGCCGCAAAGCACGTCGAAGCCTATCCACAGGCCCCAGGGAAACCGGTCGCTCAGGTTGGTGCTCCCCCCGAGCCCATACAGTACACGGACATAGGTGCTATACAAGCCGGCCGCCATCAGGAGCGCGAATACCCATTGCCAGAAAGTCAGGCCGAGAAAACGTGGAGCGCGATTCATCGGCGGCCTCCTTTGGAAGAGCGCCCCCGCTCTTCGGCTGCCGCCACCTCGTCGCGGCGGTGCGTGATCCAGTAGACGCCTCCCAGGAGCACACCGCCTACTGTGGCCACGTTCGGAACCAGCGACAAGGCCCGCCATGTCAACGCCGGCAGCGCTTCCTTGGGCAGGTTGGTCTTCAAACCGATTTGCCCGAACGGCACCGCCGAGATGAACAGCACACTGGTCCCGCCGACTTCCGCTACTCCGTAAATCCGCTGGTAGTATCCGGTGGGTCTTTCGGACAGCCGCCTCCGCGCTTCGGCGATCAGTGCATCCCGGTCACCCGTGATGGTGGCACCGGTCGGGCAAGCCTCCGAGCACGCTGTCACCTTGCCCGCGACCTGCCGCTCATAGCACAGGTTGCATTTCTTGACGCGCGGTAGCCGCTGAGCCCATTCATAGCTTGGCACCTGGAACGGGCACGCCAACATGCAGTACCGGCAGCCGATGCAACGCGGTTCCTCGTAGATGACCGCCCCCAGCGGAGTTTTCTGTAATGCACCCACCGGACAGACCGAAGCGCAGGTGGGTTCGACGCAGTGCATGCAGAGATTCCTCGAGAACCTTTCCCCATACGTTCGAACCGCCGTCAACTTGTGCGCCGAGATCTGCTCTTCTTTGGCTATGTTCTCGTTATATGGTAGGCCCCATTTCTTCGCACAGGCGCCTTCGCATTCCCGGCACCCAACGCAAAGCGTACTATCGTATAGGATTGCTTTGGCCATTTGAACTCCAAGTCCAGCCGGGGCTTCCCGTCGGAATCACTATAAACCACATTGATAGTGCAATCTTGAAGCCAACCTGGGGGAATTGCCCCAATCGATGAGTCAGACGTGCTCTCAACTGTAGGATTTTGCGAGTGCGGTGTTGACAATAAACACGTTCGCGGACGACACTGTCGAACGGATCCCCACCCATACTCCCGGCGTCGGCGGGTCCTGATGCTCTTTACCTTGCTCCGAATTCCCCCAGGGCTGTGTGTTTCCACACGTTAGGTGAGGAAAAACTCGCTAGTGACCTTCTTCCAGGAGGTCCCTGCAGGCAGAGCCGCGAAAAGGTCGTCCGCCGGACGGCCCCCGTCGGCTGCCGCAGCGCCGGCCATCTGAGGTTGCATGGCGTAGAGCCTTTCCACAGCCTGGCGCATCCATCCCCGCACCAGCGACTTGGGCAGAAGGTTCCGTCCCGTGCTCTCCTCATCGGGCACGAAGACCGACATCAGCCAACCCTTGCCGTAAGGATCCTTCCGCAGCAACGAAGGGTCTTTCGCCACTTCCGGATTCACTTCCACGATCTCGCCTTCGATCGGCGAAACCATATCCGCCTTCTCCCCGCCTCGTATCAGCGTCCAGGCTTTCTGTCCCTGGCGCAGCCAGTGGCCAGGCTTGGGCAATTCAATGCCGTCGAGGCGGCCCGCCAAAGCGGCCGAGAACTCGTCCATGCCGATTCTCACCACATGTTGGCGCTCGCGATGCAGCCAGCTATGGCCAGGATGATAGCCCAGATTCTCCGGTACCAGAAAACCCTCGATGTACTCACCCGCAACCCCTTTTGTGGCGGACTCGGGAGCAGCAACGGTGACTGCTGCCTTCTTGCGGCTCAACATGTAGTCCACAAGGATAAAGGTCAGGAACGTGCCAAGCACGAGAATGACGGTCATATGAACTCCTCCCTTCGGACGTGCCAGTCCATCGGTATTAGTGCAATCGCTTGACCAGTCGTCCACAGGCACCTGTGAATAAGAGCAAGCCCTTTATAAACAATGAGTTAATGCGTATGATGGGGGCTGGATCGTCGAAAAGCGCGACTTGCCATGTGTCGAATTTGACGACAGAAAAAGTCGGGAGGTGCGAGTTACGAGCCTATGTAACTCACTTTAGGAGACTTCTTAGATGTCGAAGTATTCCACAGCCAACTGACCGATTCCACACTTTCAAGCCCCGCAGCACTTCTTGTACTTCTTGCCACTTCCGCAGGGACATGGATCGTTTCGTCCTACCTTGACTGGCGGCTGAGCGGGCTCCGGCTGGGGCTCGTCGTCTTCCCAATCTTCCGGCTCGTCAGCCGTTTCCATGGAAAACGCCGGAGCGAGACCGTGCCTTTCCAACCTTTCGTTGAGGGCGGTCTTGACCAGGAAGGCTTCTTCGGCAGACAGGCCGCCGGCCAGTTCGTCGATCTTGCGGAACAAGCGGGGAACTCGGATGTGGGAAGTCTCGCCGGGCACGGCAAGCGCGTACGCATAGAGTGCATCGGCGCGAAAATCTTCGTCGTCGAAATACTCCTGCAAGCGTGCAGCCTCCGACCCCAGCGCCAGGTTGCCGACGCCCCAGATGGCCTGCCGTCGCACATCGAGGTCGGAGTCGTCGATGTGGGCCGGGAAGTACCGCTCGTAGCGGCGGTCCATGCTGCGCCGCATGGCCTCGAGAGCCTTGGCGCGGGCGGAGGGCCGGTTGTAAAACTCGATCATCATGCGGTCGACGGCTTCGTCGTCCGGCCCCAGGGCGAGGCCCACCAGGGCGCCCATGCGTTCATCCTCGGGGGCTGACTCGTCGAGAAGCCGCTCGCGCATCGCGTGGCGAATCTCTTCGGCATCCTCCAGGCCGCCCAACGCCTCCCAGGCGCAGCCGCGGACCTTCGGTCCGGGATCGTGCTTGGCGACCTTATACAGACTCCCCCTCACACGCGCATTCGGCACCTTCAAGCCCAGTTCCTCGATCACCGCGCAGCGGTAGTCCACCTCCGGCGACTCCAGGAAAGCGAGCAGTTCCTCTTCATCCAGAAGGTCGAAGGCGGGCAGGGCCTTTTCCGGATAGAGCGGCCAGATGTCGAACGGTTCGTCCACGCCCGCCGGGGAGGGATCTTCGATCTCCCGGATAGCGGCTTCGATCTCCCGCTGAAGATCCTGGACCGAATCGTCCATCTCCTTCAGCCGCTCCCTGAGCTTGGGCAGCGCAGCAGGGTCGCCGTGAATGCCCAACAGGAAGGCACCGTCGCTCGTGTCGAAATCGAATCGTTCCACAAGCAGCGCCGTGATCCTCGGATCCCGGAGGTGCATGCTCGCGAGCCAGAACGCGATCTCCCCCGCATTCTCTTCGCCCAGTTCTTCATAGAGCGCGAGCAGCGGCTCCACGGCATCGGCGCCCAGGGACGTGAAGATCTCCGCCAGTTCGTCGCACGTCAGCGCGTCCTGGTGCCTGGCGCAATGCAGATAGAAGGGCAGGGCGCCGGTGCCTCCCCAAACGCGGAAGATGTTGAGAAGATCATCTTCAATATCGACGCGGTCGGTCTCGCGCTCTTCCATGCCGAAACGCACCAACTGCGGAATTTCGTCGCGGCCGCGATCGAGGATGACATCGAGGAACCGCTTGTCGACGCCGGCATGACCGCGTACAGCGACATTCAGCAGGTCCAGGACCGGCGTATTGGGGTATTGTGTGGGGCTGAGAATCAATGTCTTCAATATGTCGCGCGGCCGCCGCTAGCGTCGTAACATTGGCCGGTTACGAAGCTCGCGTCGGGACTGGCCAGGAAATGCACCACGGCGGCGATTTCCTCGGGCTTTCCGGTGCGACGCATGGGGATCTTTTCGGTCATGTAGGCAACCTGCGCGGGAGTCAGTTGATCGAGGATGCGCGTGCGGACCACCGCCGGAGCCACCGAGTTGACCGTGATGCCCTCAGTGGCGACTTCCTTGCCCAGGGACTTGGTGAAGGCTATGACGGCGGCCTTGGTGGCCGAATAGCCCGTCATATTGGGGTTGCCCTCCTTGCCGGCGATGGATGCCAGGTTGACAATGCGGCCGTACTTGCGTTCGCGCATATGTGGCAGAACGGCGCGGCAGGTGTGGAAAACGCTATCCATATTGACGGCGATAATCCGCCGCCAGTCCTCTTCGGTCTGTTCGCATAGCGGCGCGGCCCGTCCGGCGATGCCGGCATTGTTCACCAGCACGTCGATGCGTCCGGTTCGCGCCAGCACCGAGGATACGGCGGCATTGACGCTTTCCGCCGAAGTGACGTCCATGACCAACGGGAAAGCTCGTCCTCCGGCTTCCGCCGCGATCCGAGCAGCAACCGCCGCGGCACCCGCCTCGTCGATATCCGCCACCGCCACCTGGGCTCCCGCCAGAGCCAGCCGCCCGGCCACCGCGGCGCCGATGCCGGTAGCCGCGCCTGTTACCACCGCCGTCTGTCCGGTCAGATCAAAGAAGGTCACCGCCACACCTCACGCCCAACAACTCTCGCACGAATAGAACGACGCGCGCCGGGGAGTGCCGCATCCGGCCGCCCCGGCGCGGAATGTTACTTCTGCTCTTCTTTTGGTGCTTGTGCTTCTGGTGTTGCCGCTGTTGCTTCTTCTTCGTCGCTCGCCACCGTCACCGTGATGTCCACGGTGACATCACGGTGGAGACGAATGGGAACCTTGAATTCGCCCACCTGCTTGATGGGCGCTTCCAACTGGATCTTGCGCCGTTCGACGCTGTAGCCGGCCTTTTCGAGCGCTTCGGCGATGTCCTTGGAGGTCACCGAGCCGAACAGCTGATCCTGCTCGCCGGCCTTCTGCTTGATGGTAACGCTGACCGGCGCCATGATCTTGGCCAGTTCCTGCGCGTCGGCGAGGACCTTGGCTTCGCGCCGCAGATACGCCTGGCGCTCCTGCTCGACGATCTTCTTGTTCGCTTCGGTGGCCGCCACCGCCAGCCGCCGCGGCAGCAAGTAGTTGCGCGCGTATCCGTCGGCGACCTTCACCACCTGCCCGCGGCTACCCAACTTCTCGATATCTTCCCTGAGAATCACTTCCATGGCTTTACCCTCGACTCTCCTTCGAGCGAACTACACTTCCGCCGCGAACGGCAGCAGCGCGATGTTGCGCGCCTGCTTGATCGCATCGGCCAGACGCCGCTGGTGCGGCGTGCAAACGCCCGAAATACGGCGCGGGGTAATCTTGCCGCGGTCGGAAATGAACGCCGACAGCAGCTTCACGTCCTTGTAATTGATGTCGTCGACCTTGTCCACGCAGAACCGGCACAGCTTCTTGCGCCGGAAGTACTGCTTCTTTTGGGACATGATCGCTTTGTCGCCGCCCGTGGGCCGCTGGGATGCCGCCACTGGTCTACCGCTCTTAATCTCTGCCATATGTTTCTCCTTGCTGGCGCCAAGACGGGTGGAAACCCGCCTTCAGGCGACTATTGCTTCGCTGCCTCCCCGGGTGCGCCCGGCGCAGCATGTTCCGGCGCGGCCGGGGCCGCGGGCGGCGCGCTGGGAGCCAGGGCAGGCTTGCGGCGCGCGCGCTTCTCCCGCGCCACTTTGCGCTTTTCCAACCACTTCAGCTTCTCGTCGATGCGCACAGTGAGAAACTTCAGGACCAGGTCGGCGACGCGCAACCGGCGCTCAAGTTCCACAACGGTTGCCGGCGACGCGTTGAACACCACCAGGATGTAATAGCCCTCTTCGTGCTTGGCTACGCGATAAGCCAGCTTGCGGACGCCCCACTTCTCCACTTTTTCGATGGCGCCGCCGGAGGCGGTGATCAGTTGTTTGAATTGTTCCAGAAACGGATCGATCTCTTCGTCGGTCGCATCCGGCCGGACAATGAACAGCTCTTCGTAAGTTCTCATTCTTCCTCGAGTTTTGATCCGGGAGCGCGGCGATTGAACTTCGCCATGGCCTTATCGACGCCCTCGGAAACTATGGATTCCACTGCCCGCGATGCAATGTCGAGCAGTGCATCCAACTCCTTTGCCTGCCCCCGCCGTATGGGCGAGAGCACAAAATCCGCTCCATCGCCGATCTCGTGACCGGGATGGATGCCCAGGCGAACCCGGGCGAATTCGCTCGATCCGATCTCCCGGATCGTCGACTGCACGCCCTTGTGCCCCCCGGAGGAGCCTTTGGGCCTGACCCGGATGTGCGTCCAAGGCAGATCCAGATCGTCGTATACCAATAGCAGGTTGGCCGGCCCGAGTTCGTACTTTTGCAACAGCCGGGCCAGGCTCGACCCGCTCAAATTCATGAACGTCTGCGGCTTCGCCAGCCAAACATCGGCCCCGGCGAGTTTGCCGGATCCTACCAGGGCCTGGCATTCGCGGCGTGAAAACCGCAACCCGTTCGATTCCGCCAACCTGTCCAATACGAGGAAGCCCAGATTGTGCCAGGTCTTCTCGTACTCGCCGCCCGGATTGCCGAGGCCGGCAATAAGCCACCGGCGCCCGCAAGGCGCCGGGCCGGCCTCCACATCCTCGCCGGGCAGCATATATTCCGTACAGAGGAGAGAGCCGGACTACTTCTTCTCGGCTTCCGCCTCTCCTTCCTCTTCCTTCTTGCCCTTCTTGATGACCTCGGGCTCGGCCGGCGCGGCTTCGGCGCCCTCGACAGCTTCGGCGGCGGCAGGCGCTTCTTCTTCGACGCGTACCATCACCACGTGCGCCAAAACCGCTTCCGGCTGGCTCACCAGCTTCATGGAACCAGTCAGTTCCAGGTCGCCGACGCGCTTGCCCTGGCCCATCGCCAACGCTGATACGTCGACCACGAAGCTCTCGGGGATCTCGTCCGGCAGGCACTCGATCTGGACCTCGCGGGTCACCACTTCGAGCAAGCCACCTTCCTGTTTGACGCCAATGGCTTCGCCGACGATTTGCACCGGGACGGCCACCGTGATGCGCGCGTTCAGATCGATGCGCTTCATGTCGGCGTGCAGCAGGTTGCCTTTGATCGGATCGCTTTGCCAATCGGCCAGCATGGCCGGCGTAGTAGCCGCGCCCTGAATGGTCACGTTGAAAATCGTGTTGAATCCCCTCTTGCTATGCAGGATGCGGTCCACCTGCTTGGGATCCACCGAAACCGCGATGGAATCTTCTTTGCCGCCGTACACCACGGCGGGAATCGCACCCTTGGCGCGCAGACGGCGAGCTTCGTTCTTCCCGCGTGTCTCACGCACTTCGGCGTTGATCGTAATGTCCTTCTTCATTCCTCTTCCTTTCGCCGGGGCGTAGCCATTGCGATCGCGGCGGCCACGGAACCCTGCGCCTTTCTAGAACTCAAACGAACAATGTGCTGACGCTGGTCTCCTCGTGAATCGACTGTATGGCCCGCGCAAGAAGTTCAGCCACCGAGAGAACCCGGATCCGCGGACACGTGCGGGCTTCTTCTTTGAGCGGGATGGAATTGGTCAACACGACTTCCTTCAGGTGCGAAGACCCGATTCTTTCGACCGCCGGGCCGCTCAACACCGCGTGCGTGGCGCAAGCCGTTACCGAAACGGCTCCCTGGCGCAGCAGAGCATCGGCCGCCTTGCCCAGGGTTCCCGCCGTGTCGATCAGGTCGTCGACGATCAGGCAGTTCCGCCCTTCTACATCGCCGATGATGTGCATCACCTCGGCCACGTTGGCTTCCAACCGGCGCTTGTCGATGATGGCCAGCGGCGCGCTGAGCCGCTTGGCGAAGGCGCGTGCCCGCTCCACGCCGCCGGCGTCCGGGCTCACCACGGTGAGATCCGGCAGACCTTGCACCTTGAAATACTCGATCAGGACGGGGGCCGCGAACAGGTGATCCACCGGGATGTCGAAGAACCCCTGCAACTGCGCGGCGTGCAGATCCAGCGCCAGAATGCGGTTTGCGCCAGCTTTCTCCAGCAGCCCCGCAACCAGCTTGGCCGAGATGGGGACCCGCGGTTTGTCCTTGCGGTCCTGCCTTGCATATCCGTAATAGGGCAGCACGGCGGTGATGCGCTCGGCCGAGGCGCGTTTGAGCGCATCCATCATGAGCAGCAGTTCCATCAAGTGGCGCTCCACCGGCGTCGAGGTCGGCTGCACCACGAAGACGTCCGCGCCGCGGACGTTCTCCTGGACCTGCAAATAAATCTCGCCGTCCGAGAAACGCTTCACGGAGGACGCTCCTAGCGGCGTGCCAAGCGCGGCGCAGATCTCCGCGGCCAACGCCGGGTTGGCATTCCCCGTGAAAACTTTCAGACGATCGTGCATCTTCTTAAATACCGGCTCCGGAGCGGCCATATCCTCTCTACGCAATGCACCGCCATCTGGCGCTGCCACATGGCGCGGTATCGCGCACGGCTCACCATCGTGACCGAATACGCCTTCTCCCGCCCGAAGGAGGGAAGGACCCGCGCGGCATCCTTCCGGCTGTCGAAAAGCCCGAACAGCGCAGAACCGCTCCCAGTCATCATGGCCGCCCGCGCCCCTAGCCGCAGCAACTTCCTCTTCAGCGTTCTCAGTTCGGGATGCCGATCAAAGACGACGCCTTCAAAGTCGTTGCCCAGAACTCCCGCGGAGCTGCCCTTGGACATTCCATGCCCCACGGACCAAACGCGGGACTGGAAACTATCTATCATATTTTGTTCAACATCGGATGTCAAACCAAGGTCCAGCGCGCGGTAGGCTTCCGCCGTGGATACGTGAATCGCCGGGGCCACCAGGACCAGCGGTGCGGCGGGCGTTTCCGGGAGCGGATACAGTTCGGTTCCCCGTCCCAACCCGAGCGCCGTTCCGCCCAGGAAGAAGTAGGGCACGTCGCTGCCTATCTGCGCTCCCAGGGCGATCATCTCGTCCGGAGCCATCTCGCGGCCGGCGAGCACCGGCAGCGAGAGCAGCACCGCGGCGGCGTCGCTCGATCCTCCGCCCAACCCGGCGCCCATCGGAATCCGTTTGACCAGATGAAAACGGACCTTGCCGGTCGTTTTCATAGCATCCAGCGACGCCCGGGCCGCACGCACCACCAGGTTGTCGGCGATCTCATCGCAGCCGGTAAGCTCGATAGATGTGCGGCGCGACGGCTCGAATTCCACATCGAGCGTGTCGGCTAACGAAATGGTTTGGAATACGGTGCGCAGTTCGTGGAAACCGTCGCCGCGCTTATGAAGCACCCGCAGGCCCAGGTTGATTTTGGCCAGCGCCCGCAAGCGGGCCCGGCGGGGCTCCGTGCTCATTTGTCGTAGTTCAACAGGGAGAAGACGTCGTACCCTGCCAACTTTTCTCGCCCGTGCAGGAAGTCCAGTTCGACGACGAATCCCAGGCCCGCCACCTTGCCGCCCAGTTTCTCCACCAGCTTGGAAACGGCCGCAGCCGTGCCGCCGGTGGCCAGCAGGTCGTCGACGATCAGGATGCTCTCACCGGTTGTGATGGCGTCCTTGTGGATCTCCACCTTGTCGGTGCCGTATTCGAGCGCGTACTCCTGGCACACGGTCTCGGCCGGCAGTTTGCCAGGCTTGCGCACGGGCACGAAACCGGCGCCGATGGCGTAGGCTAGGGCGGGTGCGAAGATAAAGCCGCGCGCCTCGATGCCGACGACCTTGTCTACTTTCACACCGGCGTAGCGCTTCTTGAAAGCGTCGATCACGGCGGCGAATCCCGCCGGGTCTTTCAAAAGCGTGGTGATGTCGTAAAACAGGATGCCCGGCTTGGGAAAGTCGGGAACTTCACGAATGAGCTTCTTGAGATCCGTCATGAGTGCTCGATGAAAAATCCCCTGTATTTTAGCACTGCCGCTTCCTGCTTATCGACGCCGCGCACGTCGCTCCACCGCGGGCCCTTCCACAGGTACCCGGCCAGGTCGGAGAGTTGGCCCGCGGTGCCCACGGCGTATACCTCCACGCGGCCGTCGTCCAGGTTTCGCGTGAAGCCTGTGAGCTGAAGCTCGGCGGCGACGCGCTCGACAAAATACCGGAAGCCTACGCCTTGGACGCGCCCGCGGATAAAGTAGCGGCGCGCCAGCAGTGTGTCTGAGTCCTTTTTCTTTGGCACGTCTTTTTCATTATGGCGCGCTACAATCCTTGCATATGGCATTCCCTGTGAACCGCATGAGAAGGCTGCGCGCCGCCGAGAGCCTGCGCCGCATGGTGCGCGAAACGAGTCTGGATCCGGCCGGCTTCATCCTGCCGCTGTTTGCCTGCCCGGGCGAGGGTGTCAAAAAAGAGATCGGCGCCATGCCGGGCAACTATCAGATGTCGATCGACATGCTGGTGGCCGAGTGCGCCGAGGTGGAATCGCTGGGCATCGGCGGCGTCATCCTCTTTGGCATTCCCGAGAAAAAGGATGAGATGGCCTCGGGCGCTTACGACGACCAGGGCATAGTGCAGCGCGCCGTGCGCGCCATCAAGCGTGAATGCTCCAGGCTCGTGGTGGCCACCGACGTCTGCAATTGCGAGTACACCAGCCACGGCCATTGCGGGAAGATCGTCGACGGAGATGTCGATAACGACGCCACGCTCGATTGGCTGGCGCGTTCGGCCGTGTCGCACGCGCGCGCCGGGGCCGACATCGTCGCGCCTTCGGATATGATGGACGGGCGGGTGGCGGCCATCCGCAAGGCGCTCGACGAAGCCGGTTTCGCCAGGACGCCCATCCTCGCCTACGCCGCGAAGTTCGCGTCGGTATTCTATGGCCCGTTCCGCGAGGCGGCCGAGTCGGCGCCACAGTTCGGCGACCGCCGCAGCTACCAGATGGACCCGGCCAACGCGCGCGAGGCCATGCGCGAGATCGAGCTGGACATCGCGGAAGGTGCGGACATGGTCATGGTGAAACCGGCCATGCCGTACCTGGACCTGATCCGCATGGCGCGGGACCGCTTCGACCTGCCCATCGCCGCCTACCAGGTTAGCGGCGAGTTCAGCATGATCGTGGCTGCCGCCCAGCGCGGCTGGCTGGACCGCGAGCGCGCCATGATGGAATCGCTGACCTCGATCCGCCGCGCGGGCGCCGGTATCATCCTCACCTATTTCGCCAAGGACGCCGCGCGAGTGCTCGGATAGAACATCCGAGCGCTACTGCGCTTTGCGGGGGACGGGACGGCCGTAGACTTCGATCCAGTCGACGCGCGTGCAGGCGTCGCTCGCACCGCCCGGCATCAGGTCGGTCCAGCCTATCTCGTCCACTCTCGACAAATCGGGTTTCTCGACCCACTTGCCTTCGACCACTCTATTGATGTCGAGCTTGCGCCAGTGGATATCGGAGATGATGAACTCGAACTCGCGCCAGTCGCCCGAGGGTCCGTCGGAAACATCGCTCACCAGCCATGCGCCGTCCGCCAACTTGATGACGAGGCGCGTCTGGCGGAAGCCCGCCTGCTTCGAGCACCAGCGCACCTTGGCCTGGCCGGTCAAATCCACATAGGAAGTCTTGTGGCGGAGGCTGAGCGCGCAGTTGCCTTCACACTGCCCGAACCAGATGTAAAAGGGATCGTCGGCGGGCTTTTCGTGATGGCTCTTCTTGATGCCCATCTTGCCCGGACCGTACAGCGCGAGGATGAGGCCGGGATTGCTTACGTGCTCCTGTGTGACGGGCGTGGCGGCGGGAATTTCCTTCCAGTCTTCCCGGAAGAACAGGGGCGGGCGGACCTGCGCGGGAAGACTCGCCGCGGCTAGACATGAAAGTGCCACGAGGGGCAGGAATGATCGCATACACCTAATCTGCCACAAGCTCAAGCCGGAGTGATCTTACCGAGGATGACCGGGCGCCGCGCGCCGGTGGCCGAGGGCAGGTTGCCGGTCCGGCCGCGCCAGGTTTCGTAAGCCAGCAGCGCGAAGGCGATGGCTTCCTTGGCGTCCACGTCGATCCCGAACTCAGCCGAGGTGGTGACGCGCACGCCTTTCAGAAAGGCCGCCAGGTAAGCCATCATGCGCGGATTGTGCGCGCCGCCTCCGCTGACGATCAGCTCCTGGACGGTGAACTTCGGCGTCACCCATCGCCGCACGCCTTCCGCCACCGCCGCCGCCGTGAGCGCGGTGGCCGTGGCCACTTGATCGAAGAAGCTCAGGCCCGCCCGGTCGAGACGTTCGACGAACTCGACGCCATACTGCTCGCGGCCGGCCGATTTCGGCGGGCGGCGGCGATAGTAAGAGTCGTCGAGAAACCGGCGCAACAGCTTGGCTTCCACCTTTCCGCGTCCGGCGAAACGCCCGTCGCGATCGAAAGTCTCCCGCCCGCGCGTGTGCCGGCTTACCAGCGCGTCCACTACCATGTTGCCGGGGCCGGTATCGAAGGCGACGACGTCCTCGCTCGCGCCTCTGGCCGGCATCGCCGTGATGTTGGCAATGCCGCCGATATTCAGTGCGGCGCGCCCTTTGCGTGCGTTGTTGAAAAGTAGATAGTCGACGTAGGGCACCAGCGGCGCGCCCTGTCCGCCGGCGGCAATGTCGCGCGGGCGGAAATCGGACACCACCGGCTTGCGGAGGCGCTCGGCGATCACCGCGGCTTCCCCGATCTGCAGCGTGGCGACGCCGCCCTCGTGGTAGATGGTCTGGCCGTGGCAGCCGATCAAATCGATCGATGAGAGCGGTACCCCGGCACGAAGGATTGCCTCGGCGTACAACTCGCCGAGCAGGACGTTCAGCCGTGCGATTTCCTGAGTGTGCGCTTCCGTGTTCGACACGCCCAGGATCATTTCGCGGACGCGCGCCGGGTACGGCCGCGTGGTAAAACTCACCGTCCGGTGGCGCCCGCGCGCGATATCGACGATGGCCACGTCGATTCCGTCGAGCGAAGTGCCGCTCATCAGGCCCGCGATTCTCATTGCCGCTTCAGCTCCTCCTGCAAGTCGCTCAACAACTGCAACGCCTCGATGGGACGCAGTTCGTCCAGCTTCAGGTTGCGGATGCGTTCGGCGATCTGATGATTCACGGGCTCGAAAAGCTGGATCTGCAGCGGCGATTCGCGGCGCCGCTTGCGCGGCGTGAGTTCCTCGCTCACCTCGTGCCCGCTCTTTTCGTGCCGCGTGAGGATCTCCCGTGCCCGTTCAATTACCTGCTCGGGCAGAGCGGCCAGCCGCGCCACCTCGATCCCGTAGCTGCGGTCGGCGCTGCCCGGTTCGACCTTGCGCAGGAAGATGATCTGATCGCCGGACTCCTTCACCGAGACGTGCAGGTTGCACACGCCTTCGAGCTGTCCGGCGAGTTCCGTGAGTTCGTGATAATGCGTGGCGAAAAGCGTCTTGGCGCGCGAGTGTTCGTGCAGGTATTCGATGACGGCCCATGCGAGCGCCAGCCCGTCATAGGTGGCCGTGCCGCGGCCGATTTCGTCGAGGACCACCATGCTCCGCTCGGTCGCAGTGTTCAGAATCACTGCCGTCTCTGTCATCTCCACCATGAACGTGGAGCGGCCGCGCGCCAGGTTGTCGCTTGCGCCGATGCGCGTATAGACGCGGTCGATGATGGGCAGCAACGCTTCCTCGGCCGGGACGAAAGAGCCGGTCTGCGCCATCACGGCGATCAGCGCGGCCTGACGCAGATATGTGGATTTGCCGCCCATGTTGGGGCCGGTGATGACGGCGATGAATTCCTTCCCGTTCAGGTACAGGTCGTTGGGAATGAAACGCATGGCCTCCCGCTCGGCGAGCTTTTCGATCACAGGATGGCGGCCGGCGGCGATGCGCATTTCGCCCGAATCGGAGAAGTGCGGCCGGCAGTAACGGTTCTCGACGGCCACCTGGGCCAGCGCCGCGGCGACGTCCAGTTCCGCCACAGCCTGGGCGGTCGCGCGGATGCGCGTCGCGCACTCGGCAGTCGCCGTGCGAACTTCGGCGAAAATTCGGCGCTCGATGTCGAGGATCTTCTCCTCGGCCTCCAGGATCTTGCTTTCCAGCTCCTTCAGCTCCGGGGTGGTGAAGCGCTCGGCATTCACCAGGGTTTGCTTGCGCTCATAATCTTCCGGCGCCAGGTGGAGGTTGGCCTTGGAGATTTCGATGTAGTAGCCGAAGACGTTGTTGAAGCGGACTTTCAGGGATTGAATTCCTGTCCGCGCGCGCTCGCGCGTCTCGATGGCGGCGATGTACTGGCGGCCGTTGCGGCTCAGGTCGCGCAGCTCATCCAGGGCGGCGTCGAAGCCGTCGCGGATCGCGCCGCCGTCGTTGAGCGTCACAGGCGGCATGTCGGCGATGGCGGCGAGAATGCGGTCGCGGGCTTCGGCCACCTCGTCGATGCGATCGCGAATGTCCGCGAGACGCGGCGCTGCGCACCCGCCGGCCAGCCGCTTCAGCTCGGGCAGCGCGGCCAGCGAACGGCCGAGCGCCAGCAGTTCGCGCGGGCCCGCTGTGCCGAGGGTGACTTTGGCCAGCAGCCGCTCCAGGTCCAGGACTCCCTCCAGCGCGCGCCGGATCTCCGCGCGCGCGATGGTCGCTTTCGTCAACTCTTCTACCGCGTCCAGGCGATGCTCGATTTCGGCGCGGTCCATCGAAGGGCGCACCAACCTGCGCCGCAGCAGACGCGCGCCCATTCCGGTGAGGGTCTTGTCGATCACGCTCACCAGCGTAGACTCGCGTCCCCCGCCCAGGTCGGCCGAAAAGATCGGCTCCACCAGCTCGAGGTTCCGTACGGTGACCGCGTCGAGCACCATGGCCTCGTCGCGTTCGTAGAAAGTGGGGCGTTCCAGATGATCCAGGCTGGTACGCTGCGTCTCGCGCAGGTAGTGAAGGACGGCCCCGGCGGCGCCTACGGCCAAACGCTTGCCGTTCAAGCCGCAGCCGTCCAGGCTCAACAGGTGGAAGTGTTCGCGCAGCGTGCGGTCGGCCTGATCGGCGTCGAAGGTCCAGGCTTCCACTTCGGTGCGGAGCGGGCTCGTCCCCGCCGGCGCCCAAACGTCATCGCCCGCAGCCAGCAGCACCTCGCTCGCGTTGAGGGCCTCGATGGCCGCCGCGACGTCGGCCACCGGCATCTCGGTGGCGCGAAACTCGCCGGTCGATACGTCCACGTAAGCCAAGCCCGCTTTCCCCGAATCGGCTGCCACGGCCGCCAGGTAGTTGTTCTCCCGTGCGCGCAGCAGACTCGGTTCGGTCGCGGTGCCCGGCGTTACCACGCGCACCAACTCGCGCTTCACCAGTTTCTTGGCGAAACGCGGGTCCTCCATCTGGTCGCAGATGGCCACGCGGTGTCCCTTTTGGATGAGCCGCGCGATGTAGCTCTCGGCCGCGTGGAACGGCACACCGCACATCGGGATGGCCTGGCCCTTCTCCTTGTTGCGGCTGGTGAGAGTGATCTCGAGGTCGCGCGCGGCCACCACGGCGTCTTCGTAGAACAATTCGTAGAAGTCGCCCAGACGGAACATCAGCAGCGCATTGGGGACCTGCTGCTTGACGGATTGATATTGCCGCATCAGCGGCGTGGAAGCTTCAACACTCATCGAAAAGGACCGGTGGAAACCCGGTCCTTTCCATTATGCGTAAATCCCGCGCAGTTTGACGGCGAAGGCAACGCGGTCCAGGGCCAGCATATAAGCGGCGATGCGGTTGTTCACGCCGTGCTTCTCCGCGTAACTCACCACGTCGCGGAAGCTGTTCACCATGATCTCTTCCAACCGCCCATTGACGAGCTGCTCGTTCCAGAAGAAACCCTGGCGGTCCTGCACCCATTCGAAGTACGACACGGTGACGCCGCCGGCGTTGGCGAGGATATCGGGAATAACGAAGACGTTATTATCGGCCAGGATATCGTCCGCGACCGCGGTGGTGGGGCCGTTGGCGCCCTCGCAAAGGATCTTGGCGCGGATCTTGGCGGCGTTCTCCGAAGTGATTACGCCTTCCCTGGCGGCCGGCAGCAGGATGTCGCAATCCAGGAACAGGGCTTCGCGGGCATCCATATTCTCGGCACCCGGGAAATCGAGAATGGACCCGGTGTCCTTGCGGTGCTTCAGCAAGGCAGCGATGTCGAGCCCGTGCGGATTGTAAACCGCGCCCTCGATTTCGGCCAGGCAGACGATCTTGAAGCCGGCCCTGCTCATGAGCCGGGCGGCCATGCTGCCGACGTTGCCAAAGCCCTGGATTACCACGCGCGAACTGGCGGGATCCAGCCCAAATTTCTTAAGCGCTTGCAGGCTGACGATCGTGCAGCCCCGCCCAGTGGCTTCCGGGCGCCCACGCGAACCGCCGAGATTCAGCGGCTTGCCCGTGACCACGGCGGTGACCGTAGTGCGCTTGTGCATGGAGTATGTGTCCATGATCCACGCCATGGTCTGTTCGTTCGTGTTCATGTCGGGCGCGGGCACGTCGCGCTCCGGCCCAAGAAAATCCATTATTTCCGCGGTGTAGCGCCGCGTGATGCGTTCCAGTTCACCCTGCGACATCACGGCCGGGTCGCAGATGACGCCGCCTTTGCCGCCGCCGAACGGGATGTTCACGACGGCGCATTTCCACGTCATCCAGGAAGCCAGCGCACGCACTTCATCCAGCGTCACGTCGGGCGCAAAGCGGATGCCGCCCTTGGCAGGACCGCGGGCGATGGAATGCTGTACCCGGTAACCCGTGAACACCTGCAGCCTGCCGTCGTCCAGCTGTACCGGAATGTTCACCGTCAGTTCACGGGCGGGCTTGCTCAGAATCTTGCGCATGCCGTCATCGAGACCAAGACGCGCCGCGGCAAGCTCAAAGCGCGTCTCGGCTGCCAGCCACGGGTTCAGTTCCTGCTCGATGTTGGTGGTCGCTTCCAAACTCATCGGAAATCCTCCGCCCAAAGTCTAGCATGAAGCGCATCAGTCTGAGGTGGCGCGCCATACTGCCAGACTACATATAAACGATCACTTCACAGGCATGAATTTGATGCAGACTGGCTTGCCCACTTCGAGTCTCTTGCCCGTAGGCGTGAGCTTCCCTGCCGCCGGATCGATGCGGAACAGGAAAATGTCATTCGATTGCTCGTTGGCGGCGAAGAGGTATGCACCCGTGGGGTCGATATTGAAGTTGCGGGGCCACTTGCCGCCGGTAGGCGTCTGTTCGATGGCGGTGAGGGTGCCTTTAGCGGGATCGATGGCGAAAACCGCGATGCTGTTGTGGCCGCGGTTTGAGCCGTACAGAAATTTCCCAGACGGATGCACCACCACTTCCGCGCAATAGCTCTTGCCGGAGAATCCCTGGGGCAGCGTAGAGATGGTCTGCAGCGAGGTCAGCACTCCGCGCGCCGCATCGTAAGAGAACGCCGTCACCGTGTTCCCCATCTCGCTGATCACGTACGCGAATTTCCCCGAGGGATGAAACGCGAAATGGCGCGGTCCGGAGCCCGGCGCCACCGTCGCGAAAGGCGGGGTGTTGGGCGCGATCGTTCCCTTGGCGGCATCGAACTTGTACACCAGAATCTTGTCCAGGCCCAGGTCCGCCACGAAGGCGAAGCGGTTGTCGGGCGAAAGATTCGCCGAGTGCGCGTGCGGGCCCTCCTGCCGTGCGCGGTCCACGCTCGAACCGGTGTGCTGGATCGTCGAACTGGGTTCGCCGAGCCGGCCATCGGGCTTGATGGGCAACACCGCCGTCGCGCCGCTGCCGTAATTCGCTACCACCACGTTCCTGCCGGTCTTGTCCACCACCAGATGGCACGGCCCTTTGCCTCCGGACGACGCGCTATTCAGAAAAGTGAGTTTGCCGGTTGCCCGATCCAGCGCAAACGCGCTTACCGAACCACCCCAAGCGCCGGCGCCGGCCGATTCGCCCACCGCGTACAAGAACCTGCGGTTCGGATGGATCGCCAGAAACGATGGATTCTTTGTCTCCGCCGCCAGGCCGAGCGGCTTCACGTCGCCCGTGCGGGCATCGAACCGGTACGCGTAGATGCCTTTGCTGTCAGGGCCGGTGTATGTACCGACGTACATCAGGTACTGGCCCCACAACGACCCGGCCAGCAAGGGAACGAGCGAGAAGCGGATGCCTGTCATGCGTCCATTCTAATCCGCGGGCGCGCGCGCCAGGAATCTACTTCCCGACCGGCGGTGCGCAGCTCTCCGCGCCGAAATCGCAGAGCGTGGACTCGTAACCTTTCTTGGCGGCCCACTCGATGGTCCGCTCGACCTTCTGCCGGAAATCGGGTTGGTAGTTGCGATAGTCCGGATAGAAGTACTGCTCGTGGATCATCAGCTCCATCAGTTCCGCCTGATGCGGATCGGCGGCCACTTTTTCCAGGTGCGGAACGATCTGGTCGAGGGGCAGCGTGTTGACGACAAGGTCGTGCCGCGCGAAGATCACGTCTTCCCTGGTGTCCTTCCAATAGTCCCGGCCCATCAGGTGCTCGATGCGCGGCGTATCCAGGTAGTAGCTGACTACCGGCGCCTCTTTCTGAAACAGGAAGTAACCTGCCAGCACTTTCACGCCTTCGGCGCGCAGGGCGCGCACGCCGTCGAGTGTGGCCTCGCCCCAGTGCACCGTCGTTGTTGCGCTCAGCAGTTCGCGGCCCGCGAAGCGCTCGATCTCGCGGGTGATCAGGCGATAGTCCGCGTCGATCTGCTCGCCGCTGGCCTTAATGTACGGCTTATCCGGGAATTCGGCCCGCGCGTGAAAGCTCAGCCGGATCCAGTCGCGGTTGGCCTGCCACTCCGGTTTGAACTTGTCCGGCATTTGCGAGAGGTTGAAGCCGTCGGTCTCATAGAAGAGGTTGAAGTGGATCTTGGCGCCGTACTTGTCGTGCATGGACTTCCAGAACGCCATGTACGGATTCTCGAAGATGGACTGATAGCGGTGCGCGTTCCGTGCGATGTCGCGCAGGAACCAGATGTTGTCGTCGATCGAGAAACGGTAGCGCGGCTTCGAATTGCGGTCCCAGTACACCAGCGCCTGGTCGCGTGCGCCGCCGGCCGTGACGGCAATCCTGTTCTCCCACTGGCGGAGCACTACGGTCGCTTCGAAGCTTCCGTCGCGCACCGCGACAGACTTCCCGTTGATCTTCACCGCCTTCGCTTCGGTGCAACTGCCTTTGACCGTGATCTTCAGTCCGCCGTTCACCGCCACACCGTCGTGCCGGTTGAGAATGTCTCCGTCCACCGGTGCGGTGATCCGCACCGAGGCTCGCGGCTGTGCGAGCAGGCTCAGAGATCCGACCAGGAAGTAAGTAAGGAAGCGTTTGCTCATAGTCACATTCCGGACTCTAGCAAACGGCCTTCGCGACGGGCAACCGCTCTTCAAGCGAGGCCCACGCGATCGAGCAGGGCCGCATCCGCGAGCACTTCTTCGATGGGTCCGTCCGCCGCGATGGCGCCCTCGTTCAGAATCACCAGGCGCGTCGCCACGCGGCGCAGGAAATCGAGATGATGGCTGGCCACAAGTTTGGCCATGCGCACGCCGGCGAGCAGGTTCGCGAGTTGACGCACGGAGCGCGGATCGAGTTCGGCGGTAG
The DNA here is from genome assembly GCA_964561215.1 of uncultured Solibacteraceae bacterium. Lineage (GTDB taxonomy): Bacteria > Acidobacteriota > Terriglobia > Bryobacterales > Bryobacteraceae > JAJFUV01. Next base: position 21,914 of record CAZLOS010000048.1, read on the forward strand.
GCTCGTCCAGCAGCAGCAGCTCGGGCGAGCCGCACATGGCCAGCGCGAGCGAGGCGCGCTTCCTCTCGCCCAGGCTCAGGCTGCTCGCCGGCAGCCCGGCGCGCCGTTCAAGCCCCACGGCTTCGAGCGCCTGCATCGCCTTCCGCCGGGCCGTTTCCGCCGCATCGCCGCGGTTGCGCAGGCCGAGTGCGAGATCGTCGGCGATGGTGGGCATGAAGAGCTGCTCTTCCGGATTCTGAAACACGGCGCCCAGCTTCGCGTACATCGAGCGGCCGGGCTTGCTGCCGAAAACGCGTATCTCTCCGCTTCCGCGCGCCAGCCCCAGAAGGCACCACAGCAGCGTACTCTTGCCCGATCCGTTTGCGCCTGCCAGCCCGACCGATTCTCCCTCGGCGATTCGGAAGCTCACCTCGCGCAATGCCGGCCGCCCGTCATAGGCGTAGCTCAGACGCTCGACCTCGACGGCGTAACTCATTCGGCGAGCTCCCGGATCAACTGCGCGGCGTAGAACCGCTCGGCGCGGTCGAAGGCCCTCCGGAACAACGCGGCAAGCGCGTGCGCCAGCGACTGGAGCCAGCCCGCGCCGTACCGCCGGCTAATGACCAGCGAGCGGGCCCGCAGCACGCGCACGGGCTCCTCGCCGAGGATCGCCATGAAGTGACGCAGAATCAGGAGAAACAATACCGGCGCGTACCACCACCGCCCAGGCGCGAGACTCCGCGACATGCGTTTCCACGGGATGGCCGCGAACAAGCCGAGCCCGAGTGCGAACGCAGCCAGCGTCTTGAGCGGCAGCCAGGGGTCCAGCGTCCCGGTCAGCCACTGCGCGACGGCCAGCCCGGCAGCGAAAACCACCAGCGGCGCCAGTCTCCTGAACAGCTTCATGAGTCTTTGCGCGAAACCGCCACGTAATACCAGCCCGTTTCTTCCTCGACCGTCTCGACGCGCGCGCCGAGCGCCTCCAGGCGAGAGGCCAAACTCGCGGCGGTTTCGATGCGGTCGCCTGAAACCGGGCCGTCCAGCGCGGCGTGGAAATCGTTGAGCGTGGCGCTGTCCATCATGTGCCCCACGGCCAGGACGCCTCCGGGCTTGAGCGCTGAGAGAAAACAGCGGCAGGCTGCATCCAGGTCGTGTATGTGGGGCAGCACGCCGAAGCACAGCACGGCGTCGAAACTCGCTTCGGCCAGAGGCAGCCGCACGGCGTCGGCGCACAGGAAGCGGATCCGGTCGCCGCCTTTGGCCCGGGCCTCGCGCAGCATGGCTTCAGCCAGGTCGACTTCGACAACCTCGCGCAAACCCGGCCGCAAGCTCAGGAGGTGCGGGAGCAGCAGACCCGTCCCGCTGCCGATATCGAGCACGCATCCGGCTTCCGGCGGCACGGCCCGCTCCACGAACCGCCGCACTTTTTCGCCGGCGTCCGGCGGGGACGGCAGCGCGTCCCAGCGCGGGGCCATGGCTTCGAAGTACTGGCGTATCGCTTGCGTGCTCATGAGAAGAGGATGCCACGGCGCGCACCCAAAGCGCGAACCACCAGAGGCACTACGGCGATTTGCAGCAGCACGCCGGGAGCGCCCTGGATCAGCATGGCCACGGACGCCAGGGCCGGCGGCAGCCCAAGATAACGCGCCAGGATGCAGCTTGAACCGAGCGCCGCAGCACGGCCTGCAACCACCGCCGCGATCAGCGCGGGCCACAGCCGTTCGCGCCTGCCGCGATAGACAGCCGCCGCCACCGCTCCGAGTGTCGCGCCCTCCAAAGCCACAACCGCGGCGATGGGCGGATAAAGCGGCGGCATGCCTGTCGCCAGCGACGAAATGAAAGGCACGATCAGCCCCACCACCAGCGCCCAGCCGAACGGCACGAGAAACCCGTTGAGCAGCAGCGGCAGCAGCATCGGCAGGAACTTGCTGCCCAAGCCCACCATGTGGAAGGCGGGAGGCAGTGCCAGCGCCAGTGCGGCCATCGCCGCGCTGATCACCATCGGCCGCAGCTTGAGATTGCCGTCAGCCATGCTTAGAAACTGACCGTGACCCCGCCCGCCGCGTTCACACCCGGCATGGTGTAGCCGGGTACCACCTCGTAGCGGCGGTCGAAAAGATTGTCCAGGGTTGTGAATACGCTCCAGTTCTTGTGAACGGGAACCATGATCCGGCAGGTGGCCACGGTGTAGCCGCTCATCTGGCGGCCGTGCGCCGCGTCCGCCCATCGGCGCCCCACCGTGGTGCCGCCGATATGGATGAAGGCCTTGCCTGCGTCGAATTCGGCCGAGTAATTCCACTTCTGCTCCGGCAAATACGGAGCCAGGTTGGTTGAACGCAAGTACGCGTAGCCGGACACGAGCGACATACGCTTCACCGGACGCCAGCGCAGCGTGCCTTCCAGGCCGCGGTTCAAAGCGCGGCCGGCGTTCGAAAGGCGCAGGTTCGGATAGCGGCCCTGGGTGACGATCATGTCCGAAAGATCCGCATAGTAGCCGGTGAGGCTCGCGGCGACGTTCTTCGCCGGGCGGGCGTGCAGGCTCGCCTGGTAATTCCACATGTATTCGGGCTTGAGCAGCGGATTCGGCGCGGGGAACAGGTACAGTTCGCGGATCGTGGGATTGCGGAAGCCGCGGGAGACCGATGCCGCAACGGTGTATCCGTCCTTGAATGTGTAGCTCGCGCCGGCTTCCGGGACCGTGATGGCGCCGGCGATGGAGTTGTCGTCGTAGCGCACGCCCGCATGGAATCGCGCGCGGAGGGTCGGAGTCCACTGTAGGCGCGAGAAACCGGCCGCGGACGTCATCGAGTGTTCCCCGTAATCGAGTTTTCCCGTGACGTTGCGCGCGTGCCCGCCGTAGTGCACGACGTCGCTGCCCACCTCAGCGGTCATCTCCCGCGTAAGCGCGAAGTTCTGGCTCAAACGGAAGCCGGTGGTCTCGTCCGTGGACCGGAATCCGTCGGTGATGTAATGGTTGCCGTCGCTTTGATAGAAGCGCATGTAGCCCCAGGTGCGGCCGGTGCTATTGTCCAGGTTGGCGCTGAATCCGCCGCGCCCCACGCGGGCGTAACTATTGGAAAGCGGCGCGGTCACCGGGCCGGGATCCTCCACGTGAAAGTGTCCGTAACGGCCCTCGACCGACGTGCGCCAGACGGGCGAAAGCGTGTAACCCATGGTGAGGCTCGCGTCCTGGTCGCGGAAAGCGGAACTGGGCCGGTCGCCGGCGGTGTGCGAAACTCCCGCCGTGGCCGAATAGTAGAACTTCTCCCAACGCATCGCATTCGCCAGCCGGTGCTGCCCGGTGAGATAGGAACCTAGGCTCGACGAGAGACGCGTGCTCACGCCCGGATGCGGCGAAGCCGGCTTCACCTCGATCGCTCCGCCCATGGCGTTGCTGCCGTAAAGCACCGAGGCCGGCCCTTCGGTCACACTCACCGTGCCCGCGTCCGACAGGCTGTAGAAGTCCGGCAGGGGATGGCCCATCAGGCCCTGCATATCCGGCCGCCCGTCCACCACCACCAGTACACCGGTGTTGGGTGATCCACCCACGCCGCGGATGGAGACGCCGCCGGTGCCGTTGGTCGAAATGCCGTAGCCCATAACCCCGCGCCGCGTCACGAACGCGCCGGGCACGAGTTGATCGACTGCGTCGAGAACCGTCCTCGCCCCGCCGCGTTCGATCTCCAGGGCCGTGCTCACCACCGGAGCCTGGACGGGCTCGTCACGCACTATCACGTCGATCGAGTTGCGCACCACCGCCGGCCGCAGCCTCACCACGATCTCCCCGCCGGCCGCGCTGCCGAGGCGTACATCGACCGGATCGAAACCGTCGCGCTCGACGCGCAGCATGCCGGGGCCCGCGACTTCGATGCGCACCGCGCCATCCGGTCCGGTGAGCACCGCCGGTCGATCGCCGGCCGTCACGCGGGCGCCCGCTACGGATGCGTTCAACGAGTCCACCACGCGCACGCGCAGGGAGGCTGCCACGGCGAGGTTCTGTAAAGATAGCAGGATGAGAAACGAAAGTGGTGTGGGAAGAATTCGGAGTCGCATCACTGGATACGGTAGCACACTCTGAGAATTGGTGCTACTGACTCTGCCGCACCCGTTTCTGCTAAGATCACTCGGCAGGGCCGTGCTTCTCTTTGCGGCCCGCTATCATTGATCGAACAAGTGGAGGATTCACGTGGCCGCTGTGAAGTCTGGTCGTCTGATTATCGCCGCGATTCTCGCCATTCTCGTTTATGGCATGATCGCCGCCATGCTGGGCACCTTGCTGCCCAACCTTTCTGTCAAGTTCAACCTGACCCCGGAGCAGAACGGCAATATCGCTTTTGCGCAGGCTCTCGGATTAATCATCGCTTCCGTGTCGGTTGGCCCGCTCATCGATAACAAGGGAAAGAAGACCGGCCTGTTGATGGGTCTGTTTATGATCGCCGCCGCGCTGTTCGCTTTGCCGAACGCGACAAGCTACGAAATGATCATGGTCTTCATCTTTGCGCTCGGTTTGGGCGGGGGCATCATCGTGACGGCGGCCAACGCGCTGGTCAGCGATATCAATGAAGAACGCCGGTCCTCGACTTTGAATCTGTTGAACCTGTTCTTCGGCCTGGGCGGGTTGCTTACGCCGCTGATCGCCGCGCAACTGTTTGCCGGCGACGCGGTAAGGCTCTGTTACCTGGTGGCCTTCCTGACCGTGGTGACGCTCATCATGCACATCTCCACACCGATGCCCGCGCCCAGCGGAGAGCGTGGCTTCAAGGCTTCGGAGATGGGCGGACTGTTGGGCAAGCCCGCGCTGTGGCTGCTATCGCTGTTCATGTTCCTCTACTGCTCCTGCGAAGTGGGCGTATGGAACTGGCTGGCCAAGCACCTGATTGCGCAAGGCATTCCCGAGAGCCAGGCTCTGACGATTCTCTCGCTCGGATTCGCGCTTGGACTGCTGATCGGCCGCATGGTGGTATCCCGGATTCTGATCAAAGTCCCCGCCGCCACGGTCACGCTGGCCGCCTCCATCCTGATGGCGGTGACCACGTACCTGGCTCTGCAGTCGGCCGACGTCACGATAGCCTATATTTCCGTATTCTGCGCCGGCCTGGCCATGGCGCCGGTCTTCCCGACCACGCTGGGCATGACGGGCGACGCCTTCCGGAAGGGTACGGCGACGGCCATGGGCATCGTGATTACCAGCGGCTGGATCGGTTTGGCGGTAAGCTCCAAGGTCATCGGCGGGATCGCCGGCGGCGACGACACGCGTTTGAAGACCGCTCTGCTGTTGCTTCCGGTGTTCTCACTGATCATGGTGGTTGTGAACCTGATCTTGAGACCGATGGTGTCCAAGGCAAAGGCGTAGACGTAGGGGCGGGATATTTCCCGCCCTACCGTGTTTTCAGCGCAATGACGCTTGCGTGGGCGTCGGGTGCTTCCGCCGGCACCTGAATGGACAGCTTTCCCCCGGCCTGGCGGAAGCCGAGTTTCACAGAGCCCTTGAGCAGCCGGGCTTCCACGACTTTTGCCGCGAGGCCCGGCACATCGAGTTCGCCCTTGGGCCAATCGAACACGTGCAAGTAGATGGTTTTGCCCTTGGCTGTGGTGCGCGCGAAGCCGAGATTTTGAAGCGGGCCGTAAGTAGTTCCATAGATGGCCTCGCCGTTCACCTTCATCCATTCCCCTATCGCCAGAAGCCGCTCGGTGAACTCGGGCTGTATGGTGCCTTCGGGCGTGGGCCCCACGTTCAACAGGAAGTTGCCGCCCTTGCTGGCTACTTCAATGAGCGTGCGGATCAGCTGTGTTGTGGACTTGTACTTCGTGTCGTTCTTGTTATAGCCCCAGGTGCCGTTAATAGTCATGCAGGTTTCCCAAAGCTGGAAATCCTCCGGTGCGGGGACGGCGCCGGGCGCCAAGGGCTTTTTCGAGGGGATGGCCTTGGGGACGAACTGTTCGGGCGTGATGTAGTCGCCGGGCGAGCCGACGCGGTTGTTGGTGAGCGTCTTCGGCTGGAGTTCGTGGATCAGGCGGTCGAACCGCGTGGGGTCGTACGCTTTGCCGCCCAGTCCGTCCCACCAGACGATGGCCACGTCGCCGTAGCGCGTCAGCAGTTCCGTCACCTGGAGCTGCATGTAGTCGAGGTACATGCTCCATCCCGGGCGTGTGGGCTCGCCGCGCCAGTTGGTGACCGAAAGCTTGGTCGTGTCCCGGTATCCGGGATGGTCCATATCCGGCGGCGAGTAATAGAAGCCCAGTTTCATGCCTTCTTTCCGGGCCGCTTCAACCAGCATGGCAGCGGTATCTTTCTTGTACGGCGTGTTGCTGATCTTGTAGCGGGTGAACTGGGAATCGAACATGCAGAAGCCGTCGTGGTGCTTCGAAGTAAACACCATGTAGCGCTGGCCGGCCGCCTTGGCGAGTTTCACCCAGGCGGACGGATCGTAGTGGACGGGATTGAATCGCTCCGGTAGAGCGCGATACTCGGGTTCACTGATGAATCCGAACCGTTTGCTGGGCGGGGTCATCAACGGCCAGGAGGCCTCTACGCTGGCGAGCGAATACGGGCCCCAGTGGATGAACATGCCGAACTTGGCTTCGCGGAACCATGCCGTGCGATCTTCGGCGAAGGCCGCGGATGCCAGTAGCACCAGGAGTGAGAAAACGAGCGAGCGTCGCATGATGTTTGATTGTATGCTGGCAGTCTCGGGGAAAGGAAGAACCAAACCATGAAGACGAGCCGTAGGGGATTCCTGAAGGCATCCGCGATGGCACCGGTGGCCGCCGCGGCACCGCCGGCGGGTGGCGCCGCGCAGCCCGATGCGTTCGAGATAGCGCGGCGTCACGCAATCGTGCGTGACCTGCCCACTCCCAATTTCTTCGAAGGCATGCTACTGGGCAATGGCGACATCGGCGTGGTGGCGACCGTCCGGCCCGACGCGCTCGGTTTGCACATCGGCAAGGAAGACTCCTGGGATATCCGCGTAAGCGAGGATCACTACCAGCACGTTCTGACGTTCAAGGAGTTGCTCAAGCTGTGGCAACGCGCCAGCGAGGAAGCCAAACGCCAGGGTAAGCCCGACTTGCGGTACCTGGAGACCAGCATTGACTTCTTCGCGGAATACACCAAGAAGGTCCGGTCCAGTTACGCCCAGAGCTGGCCCCGGCCCTGGCCCTGCGGCATCGTGTGGATCCACTGGGATTCGCGCCAGGTGGAAGTGGTCGAGCAGCGATTGGATCCCTCAAACGGTGTGTTCTCCCTCACCCTTGTGCACCGCGATTTGCGCGGTTCCCGGCGCACGGTGCACATCACCGCTTTCGTCAATTGGGACGACGGGCACATACACGTTTCGAGCGATGTGGCGGCGCCGTTTGTATCTGTAGCCTACTACCCGAATATCGACTCTTCGGCGAAGCTGCACGCTCCGGCGCTAGGCGGCTCGGCATCGAGAGGCTACGCGGAGTTCAACTGCTACCAACTGTTCCCGGCCGTGGCGCCCACCGAAGAACAGCCCGATCCGCCTCGCTCGCTCGACGACCGCAGCTTCATGCTGTGCGGAAGGCTGGCGGGCGCCTGGAAGCGCGAGACTACGGAAACGCGACCAGCGAGGACAGCAACGCGCGAGTTCTTCCACGCCGCCGCCGAGCAGCCGTTCCGGCTTGACCTGATGCTGGTCACGAGCCGCGATCGCCGAGACAATCCCGCCTACGCGCGGAGCCGGGCGGTGGCGTTTTCCAGGCGCAACGTTGAAGAATTACGCGCCGGAAGCGAGGCGGGGTGGCGCAAGTTCTGGTCGCGCTCGGCGGTCGAGTTTGCCGACAAGGACCTGGAACGCCTCTGGTATCACAACCAGTATTGGCTGGCGTGCTGTTTGAGAGAAGGCAAGGTTGCGCCGGGGCTGTTCGGAAACTGGATGAGCGGCAAGATCGGCACCTCTTGGCACGGCGACTACCACATGAACTACAACACGCAGCAGGTGTGGTGGGGGGTGTTCTCGTCCAACCACGTGGACCAGCATCTGCCGTATGTGGAGCTGGTGGAGAACCTGCTGCCTCTCTCGGAAAAATACGCGCGGGAGAAGTTCGCGATGCCCGGCGCGTTCTTTCCGCACTCGGCCTACCCTGTTCCCAGCCAGACCATCGCGTATCCGGTGCCCAGTTGGGGCTACGAGATCTGTGAAACGCCCTGGACCGTGCAGAGCTTGTGGTGGCACTATCTCTACACGCTCGACAAGGATTTCCTCAAGCGCGCCTACAAGCCCATGCGAGAAGCGGCGCGGTTCCTGGCCGCTTATTTGCGGAAGGAAGCCGACGGGCGCTATCACGTTTTCCCCACGGTGTCGCCGGAAAACTACGGCTTCACAGTCGACTACAAACTGAACAAGGATTGCATCATGGACCTGGCGCTGGCCGGGTTCCTTTTCGACGCGGTGGTGGAGGCGTCAAAGGTCCTCGGCCAGGACCGCGAGGAACGGGTGCGATGGGCGGAGATTCGCCGGAACCTGGCGCCGTATCCAACGGCGAAAGGCCCGTACGGCGAAGTGTGGCTGGATGTCGAGAACGCGCCCGTCGAGTGGGTGTACAACATTCCCGTGACGCTGGCGCCGGTGTTTCCCGGCGAGCAGGTGGGGCTGGACCGCGGCGTGGGCGAGATGGAGATCGCGCTCCGCACGGCCCGCACCGTCAGGCTCGAAGGCGGCAACGACGTGGTGTACCAGCCGCTCATCCGCGCCCGGCTCGGCATGCTGGATCTCGACTGGTTCAAGCGCGAGGTGCGCTACGCGCAGGTCCCCAACGGCATTGCGCAGGACCGGGTACGGCAGATCGACGGCCGCTACCGCGACTCGACCGATTTCGACTTCATGATGCGCATGGGCATCTGGACAGAGAACCTCTCTTTGCCCGCTGTTCTCAACGAGTGCCTGATGCAGAGCTATTCGGGCACGATCCGCTTGTTCCCCAATACGCTCAACCTGGGTCCTACACGATTCCGCGACCTGCGGGCCGTGGGCGCCATGCTGGTCAGCGCAAGCTGGGACGGCCGCGAGGTGGGCGATGTTTCCATCTTCAGCGAGAAGGGCGCGCCGTGCCGCCTGGTGAACCCCTGGCCGCAGGCGCGCGTCCGCGTGTTGCACGAGCGCAGTTCAAGTGTGGTGGACGTGAAAAGGGAAGGGCAGTGCATCGAGTTCGGAACCCGGGCAGGGGAACGGTACAAAGTGAAGAGGATCTCAAAATCATGAAAAAGTTTGTCGTTGTTCTGGCGGCATTGCTTGCCGCGGCCGTCGCGCCAGCCAAAACGCCCCTCACTCACGAATCCATGTGGCTGATGAAGCGCGTGGGCGCGCCATCGCCCAGTCCCGATGGCCAGTGGGTGGTGTTCAGCGTCGTCGAGCCGTCCTACGACGAGAAAGAGCAGGCGTCGGATCTGTGGCTGGTGCGGGCCGACGGCATTGGTGCCGCGCGCCGCATAACCGTGACCAAGGCGGCGGAAAGCGGCGTGGCGTGGAGTCCGGACAGCCGGCGCATCGCTTTCAGCACGAAACGCGAAAACGACGAGGTAAGCCAGATCTACGTTTTAGACTTGGCGGCGGGCGGCGAGGCCATGCGGGTGACATCGCTATCAACCGGAGCCTCCCAGCCGCGCTTCAGCCCCGACGGCAAGCGGCTGCTGTTCCAGAGCACGGTGTACCCGGGCGCCGCCGACGATGCCGCCAACGCGAAAATCGCCGCGGAGCGCAAGACTCGGAAGTACAACGCGCGCGTTTACGACGGCTTCCCCATACGCAACTGGGACCGCTGGCTGGATGACCGACAGGTGCACCTGTTCGTTCAAGCGGCTGAGCCGGGCTCCACAGCCCGCGATCTGCTGGCCGGTACGAAGCTGTGCGCGGAAGCCGGCTTCGGCGGACTTAGCGGCATCTCCGGCGACGACTTGCAGCCGGCGTGGGCGCCGGACGGCAAGGCGATTGTGTTCGTAGCGACGGAAAACCGGAACCAGGCCGCCTACTCGAATGTTTACACTCACCTTTACCGCGTCGACATCGCGGGCGGCGAACCCGTGGCGCTCACGAGCGGCGATACCAGTTACACGAAGCCGGCCTTCTCGCCCGACGGCAAGGCGCTTTATGCACTCGCCGCGCGAGAGGTCGGCGTTAGTTACGCCCTGGACCGGCTGGTGCGATTCGCCTGGCCCTCTCCGGCCGAGCCTGCCGCGGTGACGCCGGGGTGGGACCGCTCGGTGGGGGCTTTCGCGCTCAGTCCGGACAGCGGCACCATCTTCATGACCGCCGAAGAAGCCGGCTTGGTGAAGCTGTTCTCCGTCCGGGCGTCGGGCGGGGAAGTCGAGAACGCCGTTGAGCAGGCCTCGGGCGTGTACTCCGGACTCTCCATCCCGCCGAGGGCATCCGGGTTGATGCTCATCGTCAATTGGGAAAGCTCGGTGAGCCCGGCCGAGGTCTATCGTGTGGACCTTGCTGCCGGCCGGCAGGGCCGCCTGACGGACTTTAACACCGCGTGCTCGATGGAAATCGACTGGCAGCCCACCAGGCATTTCTGGTTCAAGTCGAAGGCCGGCAAGCCCATCCATAACCTCCTTGTGCTCCCTCCGAATTTCGATCCCGCAAAGAGATACCCGCTCCTGACGCTGATCCACGGGGGGCCGCATAGCATGAGCACGGACCAGTTCTTCCTGCGCTGGAACCCGCACCTGCTGGCCTCGCCCGGCTACGTCGTGATCCAGACGAACTACACCGGCTCGACTGGTTTCGGAGAACAATTCGCGCGCGATATCCGGTTCGATCCGTTCAAAACGCCGTCGGACGAAATCAACCAGGCGGTGGAGGAAGCCGCGCGCCGCTTTGCTTTCGTCGACGGAACGCGCGTGGCGGCGGCCGGGGCCAGCTACGGCGGCCACATGGTGAACTGGCTGCAAGCCACCACGGCGAGCTACAAGTGCCTGGTGGGCCACGCCGGACTCATCAATCTCGAATCGCAGTGGGGCACCAGCGACACGATTTACCATCGCGAAGCCGACGCGGGAGGGCCCCCATGGGAACAGGGCAGGGTGTGGCTCGATCAGAATCCCGTCCGGTTCGCCAAGAATTTCCGCACTCCGGTTCTGCTCACCATTGGGGAGAACGACTTTCGCGTCCCGCTGAATCAAACGCTCGAGAACTGGAGCGTGCTTCAGCGCATGAAAGTCCCCAGCCGTCTAATCGTCTTTCCGGGTGCCAATCACTGGATCCAGAAGGGGGAAGACAGCCGCTACTTCTACAAAGAAGTCCTCGCCTGGTTCGCAAGGTATCTTTAGTTTGAAACCGGAAGACGCTATCTCAGGACGCCAGCTTCTCCATTTTTATGCAGCTGAGCCTGGAGAACATACCGTGGGTCCTGGCGGATCTGTCCTCGTCTTCGCAGCGTTCCAAGTAATTGATGAGTCTGTCTATGAGTACACGACGGCGATATAGGAATTCGAGCTTTTCCTCGACGGAAGCCCGCGGGGAAGAACTGGGATTAGCTGTAGCTCGGGCCATCGTTTACGTATACCAGTACTAAACGTTCTATACAACCCTCATTTAGGGTTAATGAATGGCTACTTTGCGGGTATTAAGAGTAACCCTTTTGAGGGTGAAAATATGTACACATAATGACCGGCGCCTGCCATGTTAAAATGTGGCATTACCCTTTCATTTTCATGGATTTTCTTCAGGGTCTCAATCCTCAGCAACAGCAGGCGGTGTCGCATTGCGATGGCCCGCTGCTGATCCTTGCCGGCGCGGGCAGCGGTAAGACGCGTGTGATCACAAACCGGGTGGCGTGCCTCATCGGGGAAAAGAAGGTGCCGGCCAACGCGGTGCTGGCAGTGACGTTCACGAACAAGGCCGCCGGCGAGATGCGCGCCCGGGTGGCGGCGCTGCTCGGACAACCCGAAAACTCATCTGGGCCGACAATCTCTACATTCCATTCCTTCTGCGTCCGGCTGCTGCGCCGGGACGGGGACCGGCTGGCCGATCTGCGCCCCGGCTTCACCAGGCAGTTCACCATCTACGACGAAGACGATCAGCTGGCTTTGGTGAAATCAGCCTACCGGGCCCTCCAGCTTGACGAGAAGTTCATGCCGTACCGCTCGGCCATCTCGCGCATCAGCCACCACAAGAACCGGAAAGAGACGTCCGCCGACGTCCGCAAACAGGCGCGCGATCCCAAGACCGCGCGTTTCGCGGCCGTTTTCGACGCCTATGAAGAGGGTTTGCGGCAGGCCAACGCGCTCGACTTCGACGACCTGCTGCTCGAGGCGGTGCGCCTGCTGCACCACGACGACGCAACGCGCGAACTCTACCGCCGCCGCTACCGGTACGTGCTCGTCGACGAGTATCAGGACACCAACCGCAGCCAGTATGAACTGATGCTATTGATCGCAGGCGGCCACAAGAACCTCTGCGTGGTGGGCGACGAGGACCAATCCATCTACGGTTGGCGCGGCGCCGACATTCACAACATCCTGGATTTCGAGCATGACTTCCCGGGCGCCAAAGTGATCCGTCTGGAGCAGAACTACCGCTCGACGCAGAACGTGTTGGACGCCGCCGGGGCCGTAGTGGCTCACAACGTCGAGCGCAAGGGGAAGACACTGTGGACCGAGGCGGCTCAGGGGGACTCCATCGGGCTGTTCGAGGCGCCGGACGCGGAGGGCGAAGCCAGCTTTATCGCCGACACCATCGACGAGATCCTCATGCAATCGCCGCAGGAGCGCTTCGCCGTGCTTTACCGTACGAACGCGCAAAGCCGGCAGATCGAGGAGGCGTTGCGGCGCCGGGGCCGCAAGTACCTGGTGGTGGGCGGTTTCAGTTTCTACCAGCGCGCGGAAGTGAAGGACGCTCTGGCCTACCTGAAGCTGATGGCCAGCCGCAGGGACGACATGAGCCTGTTGCGGGTGATCAACACGCCGGCGCGCGGCATCGGGCGCACCACCGTGGAGCAGATCGAAAAGCACGCCCGGGAGCGGAAACTGTGCCTGTGGGATGCGTTGGTGGATTTGCTCGACACGGGCACGCTGGCTCAACGCGCGGCGGCGGCGCTCGGCGAGTTCCGGCGCCTCGTGGAAGAACTCCGCGACGCCTCGGGCCGCCTGACGCTGGATGAAACCCTGAAGCAGATTCTGGAACGCACGGGCTACCGGAAGATGCTCGAAAGCGACGTGGCGCCGGGAGCCGAATCGCGCCTGGAGAACCTGGACGAATTGCTGAACGCGGCCGCCGAAGCGGTCCAGCGGGGAGAAGGACTGGCGGAGTTTCTCGACAACACCGCGCTGGCGAGCGATGCCGATGGGGTAGACACGAGCAGCCAGATCTCCCTGCTGACCCTGCACAACGCCAAGGGGTTGGAGTTCCCGGTGGTGTTCCTGGCCGGATGCGAGGAGAAGTTGTTCCCGCACAGCCGTTCCTTCGAATCGGAATCCATGATGGAAGAGGAGCGGCGCCTCTGCTACGTGGGCATGACGCGCGCCGAGAAGAAGCTGTATCTGACCTGGTGCCGCATGCGGCGCCGTTTCGGCGGCGGGCCGGCCGAGCCGTGCCTGCCCTCGCGCTTCCTCTCCGAGATTCCGGCGCGGCTGACTAAGAACCTCACCAGGCGCGGCTGGGACAATCAGGTGGACCTGTTCGCCGAGCGCCATGAGGTCCGCCAGGCGGTGAAGAAGAATCTATACACCGGAAAGACTTATAATTCGATGGAGAACATCTCTCAGTTCTTCACCGAACGCGGGATGAGCGGATTCGCTTCCCCCCCGGTTGCCGCGAATCCCACGCCGGCTGCTATCAAGAAGGCAGCGCCGGCGGTGCGGAAAGCGGCGGGAGGCGGAATCCGAAAAGGCGCCAGTGTAAGGCACAAAATCTATGGGCGCGGAACCATCGTCCGGATTGAGGGCGAGGGCGAGGATGCTAAACTGACGGTCAGCTTCCCGGGGCACGGCCTGAAAAAACTGATCGCGAAATTCGCGGGATTGAAAACGGAAGAATGAACACAAAGAACATCACCGACAAAGCCGAACGCAAGACGGCAAAGAGAACTGCGCGCAAGAAGGCCGCGCCGAAGCCAAAGCGGGCCAGCGGGGTCGCCCGCGGAAGCATGAAGCGCAAAGTGAAGAAGATGGTCAAGGGCCAGCGGAAACGCTAGGGGCCGGATTCCATCGCGCAAAGACGCGCGCGCCGGGCCGCTGGCCCGGGCGGAGGAGCGTCTTTGCGCGA
>CAZLOS010000049.1:0-34045 GCA_964561215.1 uncultured Solibacteraceae bacterium
TGGCCCGGTCCATCGTCGACGAAACGCTTACAGAGAGAAAGTAGTCTCTGTTGGACTAGGGGAAAGCGTCAATAAGAACAGCTCAACTGGGCGTACTGCGCGTCGGGTTCCGTGCCGATGGTCTGGGGCAGTGCGCGCTCTTGCCGGCACCCATCCCAACCTTCCAGAAGCGTTTTCAGCAGTGTGGAGACTTCCGCCAGCGGCGGATCCGCCTGTTGGAACTGAGCTTCCAGCAACCTGCGCTGCATGTAGTCGTAGAGGTCGGAGAGATTCCGCGCAATGGTGGACACGTCCTTGTGCTGGAGGCTCGATGTCAACTCTGTGAGGATCATGAGCGCCCGGTTGATACTCTGTGTGCGCCGCGGAATGTCGCCGGTATGAAGAGCGCTACGTGCCCCCTCGACGGATTCGATGGCCTCCCTGTACAGCATTCGTACTAATTCCAGCGGGTCGGCAGTCAGAATCTTGCTTTCCAGGTAGGCTTCGCATGCGTTCATCGGTCTCGGCTTTCCTTCTGAAAACCTCATCGGCCAAGCCGGGACCGTGAACACGTTTTCTTTTACTCCTGGAGCAGCCTCAAGTCCTCCGCCAACCGCAGAACGGATTCCGGTGGGATCTGCCGGACGACCTCGTTGGTCTGGCGGTTGACGATCCTCACGACAGGTTTTCGCGTTTGGCGATCCAAGACGAAGGTGAGTTCGTTGTCCTGCCCGAATAACTCCGTTCCGCTGAGCGCCTTAACCGCCTGGACAATATCCTGTTTTTCGGCGGTCTCTGTTGCGCTCACTGGGGACGGCACGACGGCGAGCGCCTGTGTGCTGGATTGAATTGACCCGATTTCCATGGGGTGCCTCCTATAGGCGAAGATCCTTCGCCCTATGGTTCCTCATCGGCGACCGGAGGTTGAGTTTTAGGAAAGATCTCAGCGCGACTGGCCCCAATCGAGTTTTGCGCGGGAGAAGAAGAACAAACGTCCGTCTTCCCGGGAAACCACCAGGTTCGGGCCGCTTGTTCCCAGGGGTCCGGCCGCAGTCCCTATCTCATGATGGCCGAGATAGATAGGCTCGCCCAAGTGCTTGAGAATGACGGGGAAACGGTACTTTGGAGATTGGTTCGTGCCGGTGTTTTTCAGAAACAGAACCGTAGCCCCGCGCATGCCATCCGCGCGGGGAAGTCCGGTCTGCGGATTGGGAATGGAGTGGTGGCGCGGGGTGCCGACCAGCAAGTCGACCAGGCCGTCGCCGTCCCAGTCGGACAACTCAATCTTGCTGCGTCCGGTTCCGCCCGCGCTGATGAAGTTGGCAGTGATAAGCCCGCCGTCCTCCATGCGCAGCTTGCCGCCGTCGGCGAGGTTGAAATCGTCGAGCCTCCAATAAAGATGCGCTTGATCCTGATCGTCGAGGGCGACATAAGCCATGCGGTTGCCGAGCTTCCCGACGCCGGGACGGACGCGCCAGGTGCCGTGCAGATCCAGGCCGTCCAGGTACAGCCGATGCTCGGCATCGAGCCGTGGCTGACGCCGGGTGCCGCGGTTCATGAAGACCACGTGACGCGACAGCGAATCGCCGGCGAGGATGTCGGGCAGTCCGTCCCCGTTCCAGTCGGCCACATTGGTGCTGATATAACCCCAGCGCGCCTCGCCGGGTCCCTGGATGTCGCCCTTGTAGCCCGGTTGCACATGGATGGGGCGTCCTCCGGCCTCCAGGGCGACACCGGAAGCGAAGGCGGGCGCGGCGTTCGAGCCGCAGTTGCGGAAAAACAGGACACGGCCCTCGGAATTTCCGGCGACGATATCCAGAACACCGTCGCCGTCCCAGTCCACGATGGTGGGTACCGGAAGGCTGCCGGCGTACAGCAAAGCCCGATCCTCGAGCAAGGGTGCGGGATCGGCGAACACGGGTTGCGAGTCGGAGTTGAAGCGGCCGGTGAAACGGTACCAGTAGAGCGCGCCCTCGCCGCCCGAGATCAGGCCGGAGAGCCCGGTCGCTGGATCGGGATAGGCGACGGGCGAATTGTGGATAACGGGATGGCGCAGCGCCACGCCGCGGACGTCCACGGCCAGGCGCTTCTCCTCCAGGTCCAGCCCATTGGCGGAGCGGTTGCGGTAATAGTACATATCACCGAACTGCGAGCCGGAGATGACATCGCGTCTGTGGCGCGGTCCCAGATTCACGGCAGTAAGGTTGCGGTTCGACAGCAACACCTGGCGGGGGTTTTCGACAGCCAGCCGCGCCGGGCCCAACGCTCCGGATGCGAGCGAATCGAGGTGAGCGGTGTACAAACCGAGGTAAGGCATGCCGCCGCGCCAGATGCCCCGTCCGTCGTACGGCACGTATTCCGGATCGCGGGAGCCGGGGCCCGGCGGCGGATGGCCGGAACCATCGGAGACGCTGAACAGCAGTTCGACGCCGCCATCCGGCCGTGGCACGACGCCGACGGCCGACGGTGCACGCGGAAGCGAATCCATCTGGATGCGGCCACGCTCGACGAATTCGAGTTTTGCGGCATCAAGCACGGCGTGGATCAGCTCGCGTCCGGCGAGGAACAAACTGCGGATCGAGGTTCCATCCTGGTAGACGGTGCAGTTGGGGAAAGTCTTCGGCGAAGCGCCCGGATACAACACCTTCTCCGGATGCCCGAACACCGGTACGCCGGAAATGGCCGTTCCTTTCGAGCGGCACAGATAGAGTCCCGGCTCGGGGCTGTGCGCGCCCGCCACGACGAACAGGTCCGGCTGACGGGCGCCTGAAACGCGGCCCCATCCCACGGGGTAGGAGCTGAGTCCCACGCTGAGGGGCGCGCGGCGATCCCCCGCGCCAACCGGGATCGGCTTTCCGCTTTCGAGCGCCGGCAACGCAGCGGCGCTCATCACAACGCACAAGCTCAAGCGCAATGTTCGCAAGGACATCCTGTCCATGATGACAAACCATGGTAGCCGGCGGCGGAAAACTGCCGGCGGGTCAGCCCAGGTTGAGGACGTGCTTCACAGTGCCGGTCTGCTTCTGGATCTTCTGCTGCAGCAGGCGCAGCGCGTAGATGAGCTGCTCGGGACGCGGCGGGCAACCGGGCACGAAGACGTCCACGGGGATGACCTGATTGACCGGGACCAGGGCGTAGTTGCTGAACACGCCGGTGGAGGTGGCGCACGCGCCCATGGAGATGACCCATTTCGGCTCGGGCATCTGCTGATAGAGTTGGCGCACGACGGGAGCCATCTTGTTGGACAGGCGTCCGGCGATGATCATGAGATCGGATTGGCGCGGAGAGCCTCGGAAGACCTCGGCGCCGAAGCGCGCGATGTCGAATCGCGATGCCGTCATCGACATCATTTCGATGGCGCAGCAAGCCAGGCCGAAGGTCATCGGCCAGATGGAGCTCTTGCGCGCCCAGTTAATGGCCTGGTCGAGCGTCGTCAGGAGAATTCCCTCGGAAGGGCCCGCCAAACTCTCCTGATCGATCCGCGCGAACAGGTCGACGCCCTCGCTCGATGCCGGATTCATGTTGCCCCCTTAACCACTAAGCTATCACAAGGACAGGATAGAATCGGTAGAAGCATACAGGACTCGATGCCTAAACCTCTGGTAACCTACCGGCCCTCCGCGACATACGAAGAGGCCATCCGACGCGCAGCCGAACTGTACGGGATTGAAGCCGGGTATTACGACATTTGGGGCCGGCATCATACGACGAGCGTAGAAGGACAGAAGGCGATACTGCGGTCGCTCGGCGTGGCTGTGGAGACCGCCGGGGAGGCGGAACGAGCCGTCGAGGAGCGCCTAATCGCCGAATGGGACGCACTGGCCGCGCCGGTGGTGGTGCAGACGTTGGGAGCGAAGGATCAGGGTGTCCCCGTGCAGATACCCGTGGCGCGGCTCGGCGCACGGCTGACGGTGCTCTACCAGTGGGAAGACGGCGGCAAGAGCGAACAGGAGTGGGCCGTCGAATCGTTGGAGACCATAGCCGGTTGCGAGATGAAGGGACGGGTTTACGTGCGGAAGAGGGTTCCGCTGCCGGAAGCGGCGCGCCACGGCTACCACGAGGTCAAGCTGACTTTGGCGGGGGACGGCGAGCCGGCAATCACATCGGGCACGAAGCTGATCCTGGCGCCGGAGCGCGCCTACCTGCCCCCCGCGCTTACCAACGGCGGCCGTCTGGCGGGCCTGGCAGTCAGCCTGTACGGGATTCGCTCCGAACGGAACTGGGGCTGCGGCGACCTGACGGATCTGAAGACCTTCATCGACTGGGCCGTGGAAGCGACGGGCGCGGAATTCATCGCGCTGAATCCGCTGCACGCGATCCACAACCGCCAGCCGTTCAATACCAGTCCGTACCTGCCGAACTGCATTTACTATCGCAACCCGATTTATTTGGATGTCGAGCGCGTGGCCGGCTTCGCGGCATCGCAACGCGCGGAGCTGGATTTGAAGTCCGCGGAAACGCGTGCAGAGTTGGAAGCGCTGCGGCAGGCTGAATTCGTGGAATACGAACGGGTGTGGAGCATCAAGAAGCGATTCCTGCTCCGGGCGTTCCTCGAGTTCGTGAAGAAGTTGCGTGATGGCTCACCCGCCGCCGAACCGTTCCGCGAGTTCATGAGAGGGGAAGGCGAGCGGCTGGACCGTTACGCGGTCTACTGCGCGCTGGACGAGTGGATCCACGCACGGAAGTCCGATGTCTGGACCTGGCAGGACTGGCCGGCGGCCTATCGCGATCCGGATTCGCCGGAGGTGGCCGGCTTCGAGCGTCGCCATCCGCTGCGAATCACGTTCCACAAGTTCCTGCAATGGCAGATGAGCTTGCAGTTGAGTGAGGTGCAGCGGCACGCGCTGGCGCGCGGCATGGCGATCGGCCTGTACCACGACCTGGCGCTGGCTACGGACCGTTGCGGCTCGGATTTGTGGGCCTACGGGCCGTTTTACATCTCGGGCTGCCGGGTTGGTTCGCCGCCCGACGATTTTTCGCCGGATGGCCAGGACTGGTCGTTCCCGCCGCCGAATTCCGATCACCACCGGCAGACGGGCTACGAATTGTTCGCCGATTCGATCCGCAAGAACGCTCGCGCAGGCGGCGCACTTCGGATGGACCACGTGATGCGCTTCTTCCGGCTGTTCTGGATTCCGGACGGCTGGAAGGCCACCGACGGCGCTTACGTACGCGACTATCACGAAGACCTGCTGCGCATTCTGGCGCTCGAAAGCGTGCGGAATCGGGTGGTGCTGATCGGCGAGGACCTGGGAACTGTGCAGCCGGCGATCCGCGAAGCGCTCGAACGTTTCGGCGTGCTCAGCTACCGTCTGCTCTACTTCGAACGCGCCGAAGGGGGCCGGTTCCGCCTGCCCAACGAGTATCCCAAGCAGGCCCTGGTGTCGGTCACGACTCACGATCTGCCGACCCTGGCCGGTTTCTGGGCGGGTGTGGACATCGAGGCCCGCAAGAAGGCCGGGCTGCTGACGGGCGAGGACGGCTATAAGAGGCAAATGGCCGAGCGCACGCGGGATAAGCAGCGGCTGCTCGAAACGCTCATCGAACTCAATCTGTTGCCGGACTGGTTTCCACGGCAGGCAAGCGCCGTGCCGGAATTGACCGGCGAACTGCACAACGCCATCGTGGGATTCCTGGTTTCCACGCCGTCGATGCTGATGGTTCTGAACCAGGAGGACCTGTTCAAGCAGATGGACCAGCAGAACCTGCCCGGCAGCACCTGGCAGTATCCGAACTGGCGGCGCAAAATGCGCTTCCGGCTGGAGGAGTTGCGCGCCAATCGCCTGAGCCGCGACTGCGCAGGGATGCTGCGCAACTGGTTGGAGAGGTCCGGGCGGGTGAAACGGCGCCGCGCGAGCGATTGAATTGTACGCAAACCGTGGCTGTGATACCGTGTAAATTACGTCGGTTATCATCATAGCCGGAATGTGGAGGCATGCATGGAAGCTCTTGGAATGGTAGAGACCAAAGGTCTGGTGGGCGCGATCGAAGCCGCCGACACGATGGTTAAGACGGCCAACGTTACGTTGACCGGGAAAGAATATGTGGGCGCCGGGTACGTCACGGTGACCGTGCGCGGAGACGTGGGCGCCGTGAAAGCCGCTACAGATGCGGGCGCCGCTGCCGCTCGCCGGGTTGGCGAACTGATCGCCGTACACGTGATCCCGAACCCGCACAGCGAAGTCGAAAAGATCCTGCCGGGCCAGAAGAAAGCCGAGAAGTAGCACGCCGACGGCGCGCCGTGAATCGTTAGTGGCGGCGCGCGGATGTGAGCCATGCTTCAGGATCAAGATCTCATTTCGATACAGGAGGTCCGCACCAAGGTCGAAAAGGCCCACGCGGCGTTCCTCAAGTATCGCAGCTACTCGCAGGAGCAGATCGACGCGGTGGTCGAGGCGATGTCGGCCGCCGCGCAGGCGAACGCCGTAAGGTTGGCGGAGCTGGCGGTGGAAGAAACCGGCTACGGCAACGTCAAGGACAAAATCGGCAAGAACCTGCTCACTTCGAAGTGGCTCGCCGAGAACATCCGCTCGATGAAGACGGTGGGTGTGCTGCGGGAAGTTCCGGACAAGAAGATCGTTGAAATCGGCGTTCCCATGGGCGTGGTGGCAGCCATTGCCCCGACCACGAATCCGACTTCGACGGCGAACTTCAAGTGCCTCATCAGCCTCAAGGCGGGCAACGCCGTGGTGCTGAGTCCGCACCCGCACGCCAAGCGGTCGACCGCGGAGGCGTGCGAGGTGCTGCACGCGGCGGCGGTGGCGGCCGGCGCGCCGGAAGGGATCATCCAATGCCTGACGGCTCCGACAACGGAAGCCACGCAGGCGTTGATGGGGCATGAGAAGACGGCCGTGATCCTGGCGACCGGCGGCTCGGGCCTGGTGCGCGCGGCGTACTCGAGCGGCAAGCCGGCCTTCGGCGTTGGTCCGGGCAATGTGCCGGTGCTGCTAGACCGCTCGGCGGACATCGCATCGAGCATTGCGGACGTGGTAGCCGGCAAGTCGTTTGACTACGGCACGGTTTGCTCGAGCGAACAGTCGCTGATAACCGAAGCGGACTTGCGCGACAAGGTACTCGAAGAACTGCGCAAGCAAAAGGCGTTCATCTGCAACCAGGCGCAGCAGGACGCGATCGCAAAGATCCTGTTTACTCCCGCGGGCAAAGTCAGCGCCCGTTGCGTGGGGCAGTCACCCACGCGCCTCGCCCAGATGGCGGGGTTCGAGGTGCCGCCGGAGACTTCCATTCTGGTGGTCGAGATCGATGGCGTGGGCAAGTTCCATCCGCTTTCGGGTGAGAAGCTGTCGCCTGTGTTGTCGTTGCTGTTCGTGAAAGATTGGCAGACGGCGCTGGAAACCTGCGAAGCCATCCTGAAATTCGGCGGGCTGGGCCACACTGCGGGAATCTATGCGAAAGACGAAGCGCGCATCCGCGAGTTCGGAATGCGGATGCCGGCCATGCGCGTGCTCGTAAACACGCCTGCGCCGCAAGGTTCGACGGGCATCACCACCGGCATCCTGCCGTCGATGACGCTCGGTTGCGGCGCGATGGCGGGGAATATTACCGGCGACAACGTGGGCCCGCGGCACCTTATCAATATCAAGCGCATAGCATATGTGGTGCGCAAACCTGAGGAGGCTTTCACGGTGCCCCCGTATACACCCGGCGCCAAGGCGACGGTTGCACAGTTGCCGGTGAGCAAGCCGGCAGCCGTCCCGGTGGCGGCAGCCAGCGTGGATCGCGACGCGATCGCAGCCGCGGTGGACAGGTATCTGGCTAAGCGCGGCATCACTACGGGCGTTTCACAGGCACCCGTCGCGGCGGCTCCGGTAGTCGCGGCTAGCACCATGAGCAAGGTCTCGGCCCAGGTGGTCGACCGCTTCCTGTCCGCGCGCAAACCGGGCGCTGCCTGCGGATGCGCGCCGAAGTGCCCTCTGAACGAACCGCCCGCCTCCGCTCAGCCGGCGGCGGCGCCGGAGCCCAAGTCGGCGGCCCCGGCGGTCACGATCGTGGATTTCGTCTGCGAGGACGACGTGCGCGCCGCCCTGACGGCGTCCCGCAAGATTTACATTGGACCGAAAACCATCGTTACCCCGGCGGCCCGGGACCTGGCCGCCGCTCATGATGTTTTGGTGATAGCCTCGCGTTCATGAGTACTGATCTGGGTGCTCTGAAGGACGAGATTCTGGAATACCTTGCCGCGCAAGGTATGATCGCTTTCCACTCCTATCTCCGGCATCACGAAGGTGTGCCGGCCATCGGTTGGGACACCAAGAATTATCCGGACTACCGGGCGTTTGTCGACACCGCCAAGCGCGCGGGTGTCGAGATGATGGTGGTCCGGTGCGATCACTTCTCCGATGGGCAAATCGAGGAAGCCCTCAGCGATCTGAAGGATGCGGAATTCGAAAGCCGCGATAAGCGCCGCATCGAGAGGCGTTTGCACGAGCTTGGAGGATACGCCGGCTTTGTCTCGGTTCTGGAGTTGTCTTACGATTACCAGGGGCGGCTGTACTTCTTCGATCTGCACACCGGGTGGTTCGACGAATACCTGGACCTGCAGGACGAGATAACCGCCTCGTTGCCGGAAGACGAAGACATGGACGACGACGGACCGGTAGGCGGCTTCTACTCCAGGAACTGACACTTTTTGCGGATGTCCAAGCCTGCTCACTGGCAGTTGCCCACCCTGGACGAAGACGAAGTATCCCGTCTCGCATCCACACTGGGTATTCACGAGCCTGCTGCACGGGTGCTGGTAAAACGGGGATACGCCGATCCGGCCGCGGCTCGTCGATTCCTGGATGCCTCCCTGTCGGACCTGCACGACCCATTCCTGTTGAAAGACCTGCAGCCCGCCGTGGAGCGGTTGTGGAAGGCGGTGCGCGCCGGGGAGAAGATCCGGTTGTATGGGGACTACGACGCGGACGGCACCACGGCGGTGGTGCTGCTCAAGACGGTCATCCAACTGGCCGGCGGCGATGTTTCGCACCATGTGCCTGACCGCTTGAAAGACGGCTACGGGATGCGCGCGGAGGCGATCGCGCGGGCGGCCGGGGACGGCGTAAGTCTGCTGATCAGCGTGGACACGGGCATACGCGCGGCGGAGGCGGTGATAGAAGCGGCGCGGCTGGGCGTCGATGTGATTGTCACCGACCACCATCTACCCGAGGCCGAGCTGCCGCCGGCGCTCGCGGTGCTGAACCCGAACCGCGCCGACGACACCTATCCGGACAAGAACCTGTGCGGGGTGGGCGTGGCGTTCAAGCTGGCGCAGGCGCTGCTCGGTAAGCTGGAGTGGCCGGAAGAGAAGCTGCGGCGGATGAGCGAATCGCTTTTGAAGCTGGTGGCGATCGGCACCGTTGCCGACGTAGTGCCGCTGACAGGCGAGAACCGGATCCTTGTGAAGCACGGACTGGAAGGCCTCGGCGACTTGCGAAACCCAGGGTTGCGCGCCCTGTTCGAGGTGGCCGGTTTCATCGAAGGCCAAGCGCCCACGGCGGGCCAGATCGCCTTCCGCATCGCGCCCCGGTTGAACGCTGCCGGGCGCATGGCTAACGCCAACGACGTGATCGATCTGCTCTCGACCGGCGACGAGAACCGCGCTCACGAACTGGCGGCGCAGTTGCACGCATTCAATCAGGAGCGCCAGCAAACCGAAAACGAAATCATACAGAGCATTCTCGAAGAGTGCTCGCGGACGCCGGTCGGAGACGACCAGGCGGCACTCGTAATGAGCGGTCCGGGCTGGCACCGCGGCGTAGTGGGCATTGTGGCCAACCGCCTGGTGGACCGCTTTCACCGGCCGGTGATCGTGTTAAGCGAGGAGCCGCAGGAAGGGCTGGCGCAAGGCAGCGGGCGCAGCGTGCCGAAGTTTCACTTGCTGGAAGCGCTGGAATCCATGCCGGAGCTGTTCGAACGCTTCGGCGGCCACCGGCAGGCGGTGGGCGTGAGTTTGCGGATCGAGAAGGTGGAAGAGTTCCGTGCCCGGCTCAATGCCTATGCCGCGGCGCGGTTGGCGAAGGACGATTTCCGTTCACAGATCGATCTGGACGCTGCCATCGGATTCGGCGAGGTGAATGACGAGAGCGTGGCGGAGATCCTCAGCCTGGCGCCGTTTGGGGCGGGGAATCCGACGCCGTTGTTCTGTATCTTCGATGCGGAGGTGGCCTCGGCCCCGGTGATCTGGAAGCAGCGACACGTGCGGTTGCGCCTGCGCGGGAACGGGCGAACGATCGCGTGCCGCGCCTGGAATTTCGCCGAGCGCATCGAGGAAGTGCAGGCCGGCGCCCGTGTGGATGCCGTGGTGCAGTTCGAGCCGGATCCGTACTCGCAAAGCCGCGGCTACTCGCCGTGGTGCGTGACGCTGCGCGACGTGCGCGCGGCCAAGTAGGAATCCCGTCCTACGGTTCGATCTTCGTGCCGAGCACTTCAAGGAACTTGGCCAGCCAGGCCGGGTGTGCGGGCCAGGCCGGAGCGGTGACCAGTTGGCCGTCGACACATGCCTGGTCGAGTGCTATGTCCGCATGCCGGCCCCCGGCGGAGGCAACTTCGGGCGACACCGCAGGGTAACAACTGCACGACTTGCCGTTCAGCACACCCGCGGCGGCGAGCAACTGCGCGGCGTGACAGATCGCCGCGATGGGCTTCGACGCGGCCGCGAAGTGGCGCACGATTTCAAGCACCCGCGGATTCAGGCGGATGTACTCGGGCGCGCGCCCGCCGGGCACTACCAGGGCGTCGTAAGCGGATGGCGCTACGGAATCGAAATCGGCGTTGAGGGCGAAATTGTGCCCGCGCTTCTCGCTGTAAGTCTGATCGCCTTCGAAATCGTGTATGGCCGTGCGCACGACATCGCCACTCTTCTTGCCGGGGCAGACGGCATGCACCGTGTGCCCTACCATTTGCAGAGCCTGGAAGGGCACCATGACCTCGTAGTCTTCGACGTAGTCTCCGACCAGCATCAGGATCTTTTTTGCAGCCATGCCCCCAATGTAGCGCGGCGCGCTTCGGTCAGCAGACGTGGGGCGAGATTCGAGACTCGACGCAACCGCGGCCCATGGGCACCACCTTGCCGGGGTTGAGCAGGCGTTCGGGATCGAACAGGAGCTTGAATCGGCGCATGGCTTCCAGGCTGTCGGCGGAGAACAGCTTCTCCATCAGGCCGATCTTCTCCATGCCGACGCCGTGTTCGCCGGTAATGGTGCCGCCGACCTCGATGCAGTGTTCCAGAATCTCCTCGCCCGCGCGGCGCGCCTTCTCAAGTTCGCCCGGTTTGCGCGGATCGAAGGGCAGGATGGGGTGCATGTTGCCGTCGCCGGCATGGAAGATGTTGCTGATGTTGAGGCCGTACTTCTCGCCGACGCCGCGGATGAAGCGCAACGTGGAGGCAATGTGCGTACGCGGCACTACGCCGTCCTGCACGTAGTAGGTGGGGCTGACGCGGCCGATGGCGCCGAAAGCGTTCTTGCGTCCTTTCCAGAGCAACTCGCGCTCCTCGGCCGTGCGCGCAAGACGGAACTCGCGCGCGTGGCACGCCATGCAAGCTTCACGCACCTGCTCCACCTGCTCTTCGACGCCTTCGCGCAGGCCTTCGAGTTCCACCAGCAGGACAGCGGCGGCATCCATCGGATAGCCGGCGTGAGTGGCCTCCTCAACCATGCGAAGCATGAGGCCGTCGAGCATTTCAACCGCTACGGGTGTGATGCCGCGGGCCGTGATTTCAGTGACGGTCTCGCCGGCGTCTTCGGCCGAGTTGTAAATGGCCAGGGCGGTCTTGACGGCTTCGGGCTGGCGCATCAGGCGCACGACGCTCTTGGTGATGAAGGCAAGCGTGCCTTCGGAGCCGGTGAGAAATCCAGTGAGATCGTAGCCGGGCAGGTCGGATTCCTCGCCGCCTACTTGAACAACGGTGCCGTCGGCGAGCACGGCTTCCAGGCCCAGCACGTGATTGGACGTGACGCCGTAAGCCAGGGTGTGCGGTCCGCCCGCGTTTTCGGCCACATTGCCGCCGATGGTGGAAGCGCGCTGGCTGGAAGGATCGGGTGCGAAGAAGAACCGCTCTCCCTGGACGGCCAGCGTGATGTCCAGGTTGACGACGCCGGCTTCGACCAGGGCACACTCGCCGGCCAGGTCGATGTCGAGGATACGGTTCATGCGCGAGAAGCAGACCACGATGCCGCCCTCGCGCGGAATGGAGCCGCCGCTCAACCCGGTGCCGGCGCCGCGCGCCACCAGCGGCACGCGGTATTCGCGCGCGATGCGCACGATCCCCGCGACGTCTTCGGTCGAGCGCGGGAAGACGACCATGTCCGGCATGGCCTTGTCCACGCCGGCGTCGTACTCATAGAGCTTCAGATCCTCGGGGCGGTCCAGGAAACCGCGCGATCCGAGCAGCGCGGCGATCTTCTTGCGGGCTTCAGCGGAAATCATCGGTTTTTCACAACAACGACTGGATGTAGCTTACCATCTTCGCATCCATCCAGTCGGCGGGGCCAATGATCTTGCGCACCACCTTGCCCCGGCTGTCGATCACATAAGTTTCCGGATATTTGAAGGTGCCGTAAGAGGAACTGATGCGGGCCTCGGGGTCGCGCGCCGTGAGGAACGACACGCCGGCCTTGCGCAGGAACTCGCGGTAGGCGCGCTCGTCGGTGTCTACACTGACGCCGGCGACCACCACGCCGGAGGCGGCGAAGCGGCGCTGGAACTGATCGAGCGAGGGCATTTCCTCGACGCAGGGCGGGCACCAGGTGGCCCAGAAGTTGAGCACCAGGAGGCGGCCGCCGAAGTCGGACCGGGATAGCACGCGGCCGTTGTCGGCGGTAATCTGGAAATTAGGAGCCTTGTCGCCTGCGTCGACGACTTTGTCGCGAAACGCGTCGACGACCACGTATCCCAGGGCGACAAAAAGCACCCCCATCACTAATAGGAGCGGACGCTCCATTCTGGTGCTGGACATGAGAGGTACTTCTTATTTTAGAGGATCTGGCGGCGAAGCCGCTGCATCAGAATAGTTTGAGATGCTGATTACGCGACGGGTGGAATTCTCGGCCTCACACTGTTGCGCGCAGGCCGCGCTCAGCGAGGCGGAGAACCGCGCGCTGTACGGCGAGGAAGCCAATCCTCGGGGCCATGGCCACAACTATGCGGTTGAAGTGACGCTCCAGGGCGATCCCGACGCGGTCACCGGCATGGTTTACGACCTCAAACAGCTCAAGCAGGTGCTCAACCGGGAAGTGGTGGAGCCGATGGACCACCGGTTCCTGAACTACGAAGTGCCGCCGTTCGACCGCGTCGTGCCGACCACCGAGAACCTGGCGGCGGAGATCTGGCGGCGCCTGGAGCCGCTCTTTGCCGGGGGTCCGGCGCGGCTCAAGCAGGTGCGCGTATACGAGAGCGACGACCTGTTTGTGGATTATACGGGAGCGGCACGATGACGCGGCTCACGCGGCGTTACCGGTTCTCGGCATCCCACCGCCTGCACGCAGCTTCGTTGACGGAGGCAGAGAACCGCGAGTTGTACGGCAAGTGCGATTACCCGTACGGGCACGGCCATAACTACGAGTTGGAAGTGAGCGTGCGCGGAGACGTGGACCCGTCGATCGGCATGCTGGTTCGCATCGAGGACCTGGACAAGCTCGTTGCCGGCCGCGTGATCCGTGACATGGATCACCGGGATTTGAATTGCGATGTGCCCGAGTTCGCCCGGCTGGTGCCGACCACGGAGAATCTTGCCGACGTGGTGAGCAGCCGGTTGAAGGTGGCGTGGACCGGGACGTTCGGTGCTTCCGGCGTGCGGCTTGATGGCATCCGCATTCGGGAAACCGGAAAGAACAGTGTGGAGTTGAAAAGTTGAAAACTAAGGCAGTTAGAGCGACAGTCAAAGAAATGCCGCACCGCGAAGATGTAGGCGAAGTTGCGAGCCTGATGCGGGAAGTCCTGGCCAAGTTGGGCGAGAACCCCGACCGGGAAGGCCTGCTGCAAACGCCCTTGCGCGCCGAAAAAGCGCTGAAGTTCCTCACCAGCGGCTACAAGATGGACATCGGCAAGGTGGTGAATGGCGCGCTGTTCACGGTGAAGTACGACGAGATGGTGATCGTCAAGGACATCGAGTTTTTCAGCCTGTGCGAGCATCACCTGCTGCCGTTCTATGGCAAAGTGGACGTTGCCTACCTGCCGCGCAACAAGGTGATCGGGCTGAGTAAGATCCCGCGTATTGTGGACATGTTCGCGCGCCGGCTGCAACTGCAGGAGCGCATGACGCAGCAGATCGCGCAGACCATTCAGGACGCCATCGATCCGCTGGGCGTAGGCGTGATCGCGAATGCCCGGCACTTCTGCATGATGATGCGGGGAGTGGAGAAGCAGCACTCGGGCGCCGTCACCAGCGCCATGCTGGGCGCCTTCCGCACCCGCAAGGAAACGCGGGACGAGTTCCTGAGCCTGGTCTCCCATAGCACACTCAATTTCTGACAGACTGTAAGGGCATGATGGAGAACTATCGCCGGTTCGAGGCTGGGCCGGACCCGGAGGGAAAGACCTGGCTGGTCGAGTTCCTATGGCAGCAGACCGCCATCTCCATCCGTCACAGCGACTCGGTGGACGTCAAGTTCGCCGCCTCGTGCGGTGAGGCGCGCCGGGAGATGGTAGTCGCGCTCATGCGCCCGCTGCTCGAAGATTTGTCGAAGCGGCTGAACCGCGAAGTGACCGATGCGTGGTGCATGAAGCTGGCCGCGACGCACCTGGTCCGCATGATTGAGACGGGCGAGGATATGGACAAAGCCGTCTCGACCCCATCTCTTGCCGAATTGGAAGACGCCGCCCGCGCGCTCGCGGACATCAAGTAGACATCCCAATGAAAAGACTCCTTATAGTCTGCACTCTTGCCGTCTCTGCGTACGCGGAACCGTTAGCATGCTGGCAGGCCGGGCGCCCGCCGGTCGTGGACGGGATCGCACTCGCCGTCGCGCCGAACGCGGACTGGACTGTGGAGCGGCGCGGGGACGTGACGGTCGCGCGGATCAAGCCGAACTCGGATTATTACAGCCGCGCCGCGTTCGTGCTCAAGCTGGCGAAGCCGGTGGCCGAGCCTGCGTGGTTGTCAATCGGCTATTGGGACGAGGGCTACGGCTTGATCGGCGTGAACGCGGAGGGACGGAGACGGCGGCGCGGTGCCCCGGCCAACGAACGGCGCGGCGTGGTCCGCCTGGATTCCGGCAAATTGCGGCACGCGGTTTTGCACGTCGAAAAGCTCGGGACGGAGGTGCGGATCGAGGGCCTGACGCTGCTCCATTCGGTCGAGATCACGCGGGAAGAGCCTGCGCGCGAAGCAGACCCGCCGGTGAAGCCCGCCTTCACGCTGAAGAACCCGCCGAATCTTGTGACCACGGCGAACACGGATTCGCCCACGGTCGAAGGCCTCCCGAACGCGCTGGCGAACATGCGCGTCACCCTGCCGTTGGTCAAGGCGCTGGGTTTCAACGGCATCGAGAGCTATGTGAAGTGGGATTTCGTGGAGCGCTCGCCCGGCGTGTTCGACTGGAGCTACTACGACGCGGTGGTGGACGAGTTGGAGCGGCACGGCCTGAAGTGGTTCCCGCTGCTGATCGTGGGTTCGGCTTATTCGCTGCCCGAATGGTTCTATGAGTCGAAGGAATTCACGGGCTTCGCGTGCCTGGAGCACAACATCAAGGTGGAGATCCCCACCATCTTCAACGAGAACCAGACCAAGTACGTGCGGCGGTTCCTGAGCGAGTTCGGCAAGCACTACGGCTCGCGGCCATCCTTGCTCGGCGTGCGCCTGGGGCCGAGTGGGAATTACGGGGAAGCGCAGTATCCGGCCAGCGGCAATTGGGGATACCGGGGTCGGAATCTGCACACGCACCTGGGCTACTGGGCCGGTGATCCGGACGCCAGCGTGGCCTTCCGCGCCTGGGTGAAGAGCCGTTACGCCGACGTGAAGGCGCTGAATGAAGCCTGGGGCACCGACTACGCTTCGTTCGACCAGGTGAAGACGTTCCACCCTGTGCACGCCATGTCCCCGCGCATGAGAGTGGATTTCAATAACTGGTACATGGATTCGATGACCCGGTGGTGCGAGCGGTGGGCCGAGTGGGCGAAGGAAGCCATGCCGAACACGCCGATCTATCAATCCTCTGGCGGCTGGGGCGCGGTGGAGATCGGGACCGATTACATCAAGCAGGCGCGCACCATGGGGAGGCTCGGCGGCGGCATCCGGCTGACCAACGAGAACGACAGTTACCTGAACAACTTCTGCGTGACGAGGCCGGCGGCGAGTTCGGCGCGATTCTATGGCGCGAAGGTAGGCAGCGAGCCCGCCGGTTATGGCAGCGCGCGCGGCGTGATGGCGCGGCTCTACAACACTGTCGTCAACGGCGCGGACCACCTGTTCTACTACGACGGCAACATCATCGGCAACGACCAGGCCATCGACGCCTGGATCCGGCATGCGCCGCTGCTCGACCGCAGGACGAAGCCGGCGATCGACGTCGGCGCCTACTATCCCGACACGCCCAACCGCCTGAGCGACGAATATCTTCGCCATCTGGGTGCGGGCACTCTCTTCACGCGGGCCAAAGCGTTCCGCGCCATCGCCGACTACGATTTCGTGGGCGAGCAAATGATCCTGGACGGCGCGCTGGACCGTTACAAGGTCCTGGTGTTCCTCACCGGCGACGTGACCGAGCGCGGCGTGCTCGAAAAGATAGACGCATATCTGCGCGGCGGCGGAACCGTGATCTTCCCGGCGCGGCCGCAAGCGCCGCGCGCCGGCCTGGAGACAGTGGAAGGCGACACGTCAATGTGGCAGCGCTGGTTGAAGGGCGAAACCGGCAAAGGACGACTGAAAGTGTTCGCGGGCGCGAATGAGCCGTTCAGTTATTACATGGACTACGTGCGTGAGCAGGTGTCGGGCACGGCGGGAGTGAGCGATGCGACCAGGCGCGCCCTGAAGGTAGTCAAGCCCGACGAGACCTATTGGGCTGTGCTGGGCAACGACCTGGTGCTGCTGAACTACGCCACCACCGCCGCCACCGTGAGGCTAAGCAACGGCAAGGTTGTGCGCCTGGAGCCGAACACCATCTGGATGAGCGCGCCGGGCACGGGATGGTAAGGAGCTGATTCATGGCCGGCGTTCAGATCTTTGGTGTCAAGAATTCGCAGGCGAGCCGCGCGGCGGAGCGGTTCTTCAAGGAGCGCCGCGTGCCGATTCAATTCGTGGACCTGAAGCAGCGCCCCATGGCTGCCGGGGAGTTGAAGCGGTTCGTTGAGCGCTTCGGCATGGCCGCGCTGCTCGATACCGAAGGCAAGTTCTATGCCGATGCCGGGCTCAAGTATCTCAAGCTGTCCGATGCAGAGCTTCTCGGCCGGATCGAGCGGGAACCGCGACTGTTACGCCTGCCGCTGGTGCGTTCCGCCAAGACCCTGAGCGTGGGCCACGACGAGAAGGTCTGGAACGCGATGCTTGGCACGGTAAGTTGACTGACCACGCGGCAGCTCTGGACTGGAATCAGGCCGCGCGGCGGCCTCGCTTTCTTGGCTTTATGGATTCCACAGCAAGGTGAAGCCCCAGAGCATTCAGAACTGAAGCCAAGCTGTCCAGAGAGGGATTGCCCGCGCGGGAGAGCATACGGTAAAGGCTTTCGCGATTCAGCTTCGCCTCACGCGACAGCACGCGGATTCCCCCTCGCGCGTCGGCCACGTCGCGAAGGGCCATCAGAAACACACGGGGGTCCTCATCCTCCAGACAGGCGTTCAGGTAATCAGCTGCCCTTTCCGGATTTTCGAGCGATTTGAGAAGATCGTCCCGGTAGGGTGTTGTTACGCTATTCTTTTGTGGCATCCAGGTACTCCTTCCAGAAAGCCTGAGCGGTCAAGATGTCTCTGGCTTGGGACCGCTTGCTTCCCCCACAAAGCACTATGACCACCGTGTGCCCCCTCCGCCCGAAGTAAACGCGGAGACCTTGTCCATAGTCGATTCGCAATTCCTGCACGCCACCGCCGACGGAACGGCAGTCGCCAAAGTTGCCCAACCGGATGCGGTTCAGCCGTGCGCGAATGACCGCCACCGTTCGCGCATCCGTAAGCTTGTTCATCCAATCTGAGAACGGGGTCGATCTTCCCTTGCGAAACAGGAGGATCTCTACCTCGACAGGCACAACTAATGGTAGCTTATAGGCTACAAGGAGTCAAGGGCGCGCCTCCGGGAGCAAAGCCGCATGTCGGGTTTGCTCCCCCTCGCGAAGGCGCCGGTCTGCGCTAAGCTAGAAATCTGGCCGGAAATCCATGCTGAGCGAGAAACTCAAGGAGTGCGGTGTTGTCGGCGCCGGCGGCGCGGGCTTCCCCACGTATGTGAAGGCGAAGTCCACGGTCGAGTTCATGCTCGCCAACGGAGCCGAGTGCGAACCGCTGCTGCACAAAGACTTCGAACTGATGTGCCATTACCCGAAGGAGATCGTTTCGGGGATGGCGCTGATGATGGAAGCGGTTCACGCGAGGCAGGGCAAGTTCGGCATCAAGGAAAAGAACCACGAGGCCATCGAGGCGATCCGCCCGGAAGCGGAAGCCAAGGGCATCGAACTCGCGACGCTCGGCGACTTCTATCCCTCGGGCGATGAGTACGAGCTGGTCTACAGCACGACGGGAAGGCTGATCCCAGCCGGAGGCATTCCGCTTCAGGTGGGTTGCGTGGTCAACAACGTCGAGACGCTGTACAACGTGCATTTCGCGGCGCAAGGCGTTCCGGTGACGAGGAAGATGGTTTCCATCAGCGGCGCGGTGCGCAAGCCGAAATCGTTCTGGGTGCCGATCGGGACGCCCTTCCGCGACCTGATTGCGCTGGCCGGGGGCGCCACTACGGCCGAGTACGGCATCTTCGTGAGTGGTCTGATGATGGGTACGCTCACCTTCGACGAAGACGATGTCGTCACCAAAACCACCGGCGGGTTGATCCTGCTCCCCAAGGAGCATTACCTGGTGGAGCGGAAGGCGCGGCCCGCGCAGGCGCGCAACCGCATCGGCAAGTCGGCGTGCGATCAGTGCAGCTACTGCACTGAGTTCTGCCCGCGCTATTTGTTGGGCTACGAAGTGATGCCGCACAAGGTGATGCGCACGCTTGGCTTCACTGCTTCCGGAGCCGAGCACTGGAGCCAGTGGGGCGAGCTGTGCTGCGCCTGCGGGTTGTGCACGCTGTATGCGTGCCCGGAGGACCTGTTCCCCAAGGAAGCCTGCGACGACGCCAAGGCCACGCTGCGGGCCGCCGGCATGAAGTTCACGCAGTCGAAGCCTGTTCAGGTACACCCGATGAAGGAATCGCGGCGAGTGCCCGTGGCGATGCTGCGGCGCCGCCTGAAGGTGGAAGATTACGAAGTTGAGACGCCGTTCGAGAGCATCGATCACGCGCCTGCGATGGTGCGCATCAAACTGTCGCAGCACGTGGGCAAACCCGCGACGGCGGTAGTGAAAGCCGGCGCGGTGGTTGAGCGCGGCGCGCTAATCGCGCGCGTGGCCGAGGCCGACCTTGGCGTGAACATCCACGCGAGCATTGACGGGCGCGTCGCGGCGGTAACGGACAAGTACATCGAAATACAATCTAGGTGAGCTGGTAGCGAGGATGGCCAAGAATTCGATAGGACTGATTGAACTGGGAAGTATCGCGGCGGGCATGGAAGTAGCCGACGCCATGCTGAAGGCCGCCGACGTCGAACTGGTTCTCGCCCGTTCCATCTGCTCCGGCAAGTACATGGTGATGGTCCGCGGCGACGTGTCCGCGGTGAACGCCAGCATCGAGGCGGGCTCCCGCGCCGGCAGCTTCTCGCTGATCGACACGTTCATCGCCCCGAACGTGCACGAATCCCTCTTCCCGGCCTTGAGCGGCACGTCGAAGGTGGAAAAGCTGGAAGCTCTGGGCGTGATCGAAGCCTTCTCGGTGGCAGCGTTGCTGGAAGGCGCGGACGTGGCGGCGAAATCGGCCAACGTGAGATTGATTGAAATCCGCCTTGCGATGGCGCTGGGCGGCAAGGCGTTTGTAACGATGACCGGCAGCGTGGCTGCGGTGCGCAGCGCGGTGGACAACGGAGCGCACGCCATCGGGAAGCGGGGGTTGCTGGTGAACAAGGTAGTGATCCCGCAGCCACGGCCGGAACTCTTGAACGAGATGATTTAGGAGGCCGTGAAACCACAGGCAGGACCGCTCCCTTTGTTCGCGGCTGGGCAATCCGGGTACCAACGCACCGGCGAGCGTGTGGTGCCCTACTTGATCCTGCTCGCCGAAGTCCTGATCTTCTTCCGGAAGGTACTCTTCGGCGCGTACGCGATTCCCTGGGACCTGCGCACGTTTCATTTGCCGCTGGCGACGTTCATCGCGGACTCTTTCCGCGCCGGCGAATTCCCCCTCTGGGATCCCTTTACCTATTGCGGGCGTCCGTTCTATGCCAACATCCAGGCGCAGGTGTTCTATCCGCCGACTCTGCTGGCCGTGCTGGCGAGCAAGCTGGC
Source organism: uncultured Solibacteraceae bacterium (assembly GCA_964561215.1). Classification (GTDB taxonomy): domain Bacteria; phylum Acidobacteriota; class Terriglobia; order Bryobacterales; family Bryobacteraceae; genus JAJFUV01. The sequence continues at coordinate 20,494 of CAZLOS010000049.1, forward strand.
AGGTGTCGATACCCTGTTCTACGCTCTCGAATGGCAACTGGTCCTGCACGTATTCGCGGCGGGCGTGTTCACGTACTGGCTGGCGAGGCGTCTAGGCGCGGGCGCGTGGGCGGCTCTGACGGGCGCGACCGTGTACCAGATGGGCGGGTTCTTCGCTTCGCAGGCGCAGCACCTTGTGGTGGTGAACGCGACGGCGTGGCTGCCGCTTGTCTGGCTGGCGGTGGTGGAACTGCGGGAGGGTTTCTCCTGGCGGTGGATGGTGGCGCTGGCCGCGGCCCTGGCGATGGCCGTGCTGGCGGGTTTCCCGGCCGTGACGGTAGTGGCGGCGAGTTCGGCGGTCCTATTGGCGCTGCTGTTGGGCGGAGTCCGATTGGCGGGCAAGGTGGTGTTCGCCGGATGTTGGGCCGCGTTGCTCGCGGCGGTGCAATTGCTGCCCTCTTTGGAGCTTCACAACGCAAGCGTCGCAAAGTACCGCGTGGAGTGGATGAAGACGGGCGGCGGGCTTCCCTTGCAGTCGCTCGTCTCGCTGGTCGCGCCCAACCACTACGGCATTTTCGACCTCAAGACTTACAAGGGGCCCTGGGAGCCCACTTATCTCTACGTGTACTGCGGTATCGCCGGGCTGGCGCTGGCCCTGGCTGCCGTCGTGCGGATTCGCCGGCGCGAGATCCTGGCGTTCGGGCTCATCACGCTGGTGTTCGGCGTCTGGATGCTGGGGGATTCCACGCCTGTGGGACGCGGATTCTTCCTGGCGATGCCCAAGGCAATCCAGAACGGGCTGCACGCGGAATTCGCCATGACGGCGTTTTGCCTCGGCATGGCGGTCCTGGCGGCGTTCGGTTCGCAGTTTTTCCTGAAGCGATCCTGGGCGGGGTGCGTGGTCATGCTGCTGGCCGCCCTGGATCTGATCGCGACCGGCAGCGGCCGTCCGATGAACACCGTATCGGTGAAGGACGATCCGGCGGTCACGCGCGAAGCGTACGGCGGGAGCCGGGAGTTGCTCGAACGCGTGCGAGCGCTCGCCAGAATGGACACGCCGCCTTCGCGCATCGACCTGGTGAACGGCGACATGACCTGGGCCATCGCCGCGCCGCTCACCGCCGTGCCGACGGCGAACGGCAACGACCCATTGGCGCTCGAACGCATCATCCAGGCACGGTTGGCGTTCGTGAAAGGCGAGCGCTGGGGGCGGTACTACGAGATCGCCGCGCTCGATGCGCCGGCCGTCGATCTTGAAAACATCCGCTGGGTGCTCTCGCGGGCGCCGCTCGATGAGGGCATCGTGGAACGGGCGCACTTCCGCAAGCGCGCCGATCTGCCCGGGTTCGTCGTGTACGAAAACCTGGAAGTCTTGCCGCGTTTCTTCCTGTCGGCGCCCAGCGGTCGGGTGCGGGTAGTCGAATACTCCCCGTCGTATGTCGAACTCGAAACGGACTCGCCGTCCGATGCTTTCCTTACGGCTTCGGAGGCCTACTATCCGGGCTGGCGCGCCTGGGTGGACGATTCGCCGCGCGAGATCAAGCTGACCGATGTGGCATTTCGCGGGCTCGATGTGCCGGCGGGGCGCCATCGGATACGCATGGAGTTCGCGCCGCGCATTTTGTGGTGGGGCGCCGGCGTCAGTCTGATTGCCTGGCTGGCCGCGGCTGCGCCGCTTGCCAGAGGTAGGAGAGGCCGCTCCACACCGTAGCGACGAACGTGAGCCAGATCAGCGTTTCCAGGGCCGCGCTCACCACTACCTGAGGCCGGACGCAGTGCGCCATCGCCGCCACGGCGGTAAGTATCTGTAGCAGCGTGCTCAGCTTTCCCCACGCGGAAGGCGGGAAGGTGCGCCGTTCGGCAATGACCATCAGTAGCATGGCCCCCACCAGGATCGCCAAGTCCCGCGCCAAGACGGCCACCACCAACCACCACGGCACGGCTGACCGGATGCTCAGCACGATGTATACCGAGTCGAGCAGCAACTTGTCGGCGATGGGATCGAAGTAGGCGCCCGCCCGGGAGGACCACCGGAACGCGCGAGCCACCCCGCCGTCCAACGCGTCGGTGAAGCCTGCGACGGCAAACAGCACCAACCCGCGCAGGAAGTGCCCTGTGGCGATCTGCCAGAGGATCACTGGGGTGAGCGCAAGCCGGACGCCGGTGATGAGGTTGGGAAGATGCCTCAACGCGTCAGGATACCAGAGCTTGCACCACTTGTGTGGCGAGTTGATCGAAACTCAGCACCTCATACAACGAGGCATCGGACATGATCTTCGTCACCAGGGCCACGTGCATGGCGTGTCCGGCGCGCTCGGCGATCACGTGACCGAGCAACGGCTTCCCGATCAGGGCCAGGTCGCCGATGAGGTCCAGCGCCTTGTGCCGGCAACACTCGTCGGGGAATCGCATGCCCTCGGGGTTCATGACGGTGGTCTGGTTGAAGCAGAGAGCGTTGTCGAGAGAACCGCCGCGGATGAGGCCCATGTTGCGCAACTGGTCCAGCTCGTATTCGAAGCCGAAGGTGCGGGCCGGGGCGAGTTCGCGGGCATACCGCTCCGGCGTCACTTCCATTTCAAGCTGCTGCCGCCCCACCGCCGGGTGATTGAAGAATACGTCGCAGCTCAGCATGAAGCGGTCGGCCGGGATCACCGTCAGGCGCCTGTTGGGCGCTTCCACCATGACGGGCCGAAGGATACGCAAATAGCGCCGCTTGCGCCGGTAACGCTTCACACCGGCTTCGGCCAGCAGTTCGACCCAGGTTTCGCCGCTGCCATCGAGAATAGGCACTTCAAGGTTGTCGATCTCGATGTAGGCGTTGTCGATGCCCATGCTGTAGAGAACGCTGAGCAGGTGTTCGGTGGTGGAGATGAGTACGCCTTGCCGCATGAGGCTCGTGGCATAACTCACGCGCGCTACATAGCGGTAACTGGCGGGAACGGGGAATCGATCCAGGTCGGTTCGGAGGAAAACAATTCCCGTGCCGGCGGGAGCCGGGAGAATCCGTACGGAGACCGGAACGCCGTGGTGAAGGCCGACGCCTTTGGCTTCTACGGGACGCTGTACCGTCGTCTCAAATTGCAAACTATAAGCTCCAGTATGAATGCGTCAAGATTACTAGATGTGTTCCTAGTGCAATCGTTTCACCGAAGCCTAAGTTATTCTGCAGTATGGTTTTACAAATCTAACACTGTGGCTTGATAGCCACACTCCGGGGCGGGCTGTTGTGGCGGAATCGCCTCAGTTTGCGGTTGGGGTATGATGAGGCATGTCGCGTCCGCGGCTGTTCCTCATCGACTCCTTCGGTTACATTTTTCGCGCCTACCATGCGCGCGCCCGCAGCGGTGCGCCACCGATGCGCACGAAAGCGGGACTGCCCACCGAGGTGGTGTACATTTTCGGCTCCATGGTCCGCAAGCTGACGTCGACGAACCATCCGGAGTACGTAGCGGCGGTATTCGAGAGCGCCGGCCCCACGTTCCGCGAGCAGGAGTTCGCCGACTACAAAGCGAACCGGCCCGAGGCGCCGCCCGACCTGATCGAGCAGATTCCGTATGTGCGGCGGCTGCTCGAAGCGATGCGCATTCCCGTGCTCGAATTCGAAGGCTACGAAGCCGACGACGTCATCGGTACCATCGCCCGGCGGGCGGCGAAGGCCAGCGTGGATGTAGTAATCGTTTCGGCCGACAAGGACATGATGCAGTTGGTCGGCGGCGACGTGGCGATGCTCAACCCCACCAAGGACGACCGGCTGTTCGACGCGGCGCGGGTGGAAGAGGTGATGGGCGTGCCGCCGGAACACGTCCCGGATCTGCTGGCGCTCAAAGGCGACGCGGTGGACAACATTCCCGGCGCGCCGGGGATCGGCGACAAGGGCGCGCAAGACCTGATTCGGCGTTTCGGCACCGTGGAACAGGCGCTTGACCACGCGGCCGAGGTCGAACGGAAGATGTACCGCGAGAGTCTGCAGAACAACCGCGACATTGTACTGATGAGCAAGCGTTTGGCGACGATCGACACGGCGGTGCCCATCGAATGGTCGCTTGAGGGCGCTGCGGCGCAGCCACCCGATACGGACCGGCTCGCGGGATTGTATCGCGAGCTGGAATTCCACAGCCTGCTCGAAGGTCTGACGCCTGCCGCGAGCGAGCAGGAAAAACCGCGTGTGGAAGACTACGCCACGTTGGATACCGCAGACGCGGTGGCGACGTATGTAGCGGCAATCCCCGCGGAGGCGCTCGTGGCGGTGACGTTCGCCGCGCCGCCGGAGGGTGCCCTGGTAGGCGAAAACGCCTTCGGCATCGCCTGGAAGCCGGGCGAAGCTCGCGCTGTGCCGATGGAATTGTTGCCAGCGCTGAGGCCGCTGCTGGAAGACCCGAAGCGGCGGAAGGTGACGCACAACCTGAAGGCGCTGCTCCTGATGTGCCGGCGGGAAGGCTTCGAAGCGCGGGGCTTCACCGGCGACGTGATGCTCGAAGGTTTCGTGGTGGATGCGGACCCGGGCGGCTGCACGCTGGAAGCGCTGGTGCGGGACCGGCTGGAGAATCGGCCTGCTTCAGGCGCCGCAGCGCAGGCCGGCGCGATCCTAGATCTGCATGCGAAGCTCTCGGGCGAGATCGACGCGTGCCAGGTTCGCGAAGTGTATGCGCGCATCGAAATGCCGCTGGCGCCGGTGCTCGCGCGCATGGAGCGAACCGGGGTGCGGGTGGCACCGGAGCAGTTGCGGAAGCTCTCCGGTGAGATGGAGACCGGGATCGACCGCCTCACCGCAGAGATTTATGCGTTTGCCAAGCACCCGTTCAACATCAACTCTCCGCAGCAGTTGGGCAAAGTACTGTTCGAGGAGATGGGGCTGCCGGCGCCGGCCCGGCGCGGCAAGACGAAATCCGTGTCGACGGCGGCGGACGTGCTGGAAGAGTTGGCCGCCGAGCACGAGATCGCCGGCAAGGTGCTCGAATACCGGCAGCTTACCAAGCTCAAGGGCACTTATGTTGACGCGCTGCCACTACTGATCTCGCCGGAGACCGGGCGCCTGCACACCAGCCTGAACCAGACGGGCGCGGCCACGGGACGCCTCTCGTCGTCGAATCCGAATCTGCAGAACATTCCCATCCGGACGGAACTGGGCCGCGAGATCCGCGCCGCGTTCGTGCCGCGCGAAGGCTGGAAGCTGATTGTGGCGGATTACTCGCAGATCGAGTTGCGGCTGCTGGCGCACATGTCGCGCGATCCGGTTCTGGTGGAAGCGTTCCGCAACGGCGAGGACATACACACGCGCACGGCGGCGGAAGTGTTCGGTGTCGCGCCGCTGATGGTGACACCCGAATTGCGGCGCAACGCCAAGGCCGTCAACTTCGGCATCATTTACGGCCTCAGCGCTTTCGGACTTTCCGCGCAACTCGGGATTCCACGGGCGGAGGCCGAGCTTTACATCCAGGGCTATTTCGAGCGCTATCGCGGCGTGAAGACGTTCATCGACGCGACCATCAAGCAAGTACGCGCGAGCGGAATTTCGCGCACGCTGTTCGGCCGCCTGCGGCCCATCCCGGACATCAATTCGCGCAACCCGAACGCGCGAGGTTTTGCCGAGCGAACGGCGGTGAATTCGCCGCTGCAGGGTACGGCGGCGGACCTGATCAAGCTGGCCATGATCCGCATCGACGGCGCGCTAAACGAAGGCGGCTACCGGACCGCGATGCTCCTGCAGGTGCACGACGAACTTGTGTTCGAAGCGCCGCCGGAGGAAGTGGACGAGGTGGCGAAGCTCGTGAAGCGCGAGATGGAGAGCGTGCACAAGTTGGAAGTGCCGCTCATCGTGGATGTGGGCGTGGGCGCGAACTGGCGCGACGCGAAATAAGGGTTACAGCTTCCGCACCTCGACGTACTCGGGTCCGGCCGGTGTGCCGGCAAAATCGAGTGTGGCTTCCAACTGCGTGGGGCCGGACTTCAGCGGAAGGCGCTTGAAGACGCAGCCGGGCGCGCGCGGCGCCAGATCGAGCGTCGCCTCCGCGCCCGCGAGCCTTACAGTGGCGCTTCCGGCGGCTTCGCGCGGCGGGAAATCGAACGAGACCTCGTAATCGCCGGCCGTCCTGACATCGACCACCCAGTGGCCGCGCCCGCTGGTCTTCCAACTGGCGTCCGGCCCGCGCAGATCCTGGCGGGTCAGCCGCACGGGGTTCTCGAATTTTGTGCCCAGGTAGATGGGCGGCGGATCGTAGCCGCGCGTGGAGGAGACGTCGCCGAACCACTCCTCGTAGGCTCGGCGCAAGCTCGCGACGCGGTCAGGATCGGATGCGGCAATGTCATGGGATTCGGCCGGGTCGGATTCGAGGTCGTAGAGTTCCTTGCCGTTCACCAGCTTGTAGCGCCGGTTGATTACGCAGGCGTTGCGGAACGCCTCCGGCACGTCGCCACGGTGCCACTGGAAGAACAGGTCGCGGTCCGGCCAGTCCACCCGTCCTCGGCGCACCAGCGGCATCAGGTTGCGGCCGTCCAGCTTCACCTTTTCCGGCAGAGGCACGCCGCAGGCATCGGCCAGCGTGGGCAGCACGTCGATGTGGGCTGCCAGGCGATCCACGCGGCCCGGCTTGAGGCGCGCGGGCCATCGCATGAAGAACGGAACACGGATGCCTCCCTCGTACACCTGGCCTTTCAGGCCGCGCATCCCGCCGTTGAAGCGCACGCGGTCGGGGCCGTTGTCGGTCATGAAGATCACGATGGTGTTCTCTTCGAGTTTCAGCGCGCGAAGGCGTTCGAGCAGGCGGCCGATGTTGTCATCGATGTTGGTCACCATGCCGTAGATCTTCGAGTCCCACTCGTTCACGCCGGCGGCGCGGTAGGGCGCGACGTGGCGCTCGTCCACCTCCAACGGCTGGTGGGGCGCGTTCGTGGCGAGGTAGGTGAAGAAGGGGCGGTTGCGGTTCTTCTCGATAAACTCGACCGCGGCGCCGGCAAAGATGTCGGTGCAGTAGCCGGGCGTCTTGCGCGCGACGCCGTTGTAGAGGAGCACGGGATCGAAGTAACGCTCGTTCGGCACGCCGGAGGGCTGCGACAGACCGCCGCCGCGATGGACGATGGAGGTATCCCAGCCGCGGTCGGTGGCGCGCATCGGATAGTTGTCGCCGAGATGCCACTTACCGAAGATGCCGGTCTGGTAACCCGCGTTGTGGAAGATCTGGGCCATGGTCACTTCGTCCGGATGCAGGTTCGAGCGGCCCAGGTAGGTGTCGACGACGCTGGTGCGGTAGTTCCACCGGCCCGTCATCAGTGAGCTTCGCGTGGGCGAACAGACCGGGCTTACGTGGAAGCGTGTGAACTGGACGCCTTCGCGCGCGATGCGGTCCATGTTCGGCGTGTGGATCCGGGGATTGCCGTGAATGCCGACGTCGCCATAGCCTTGATCGTCGGTGATGATGAGGACGACGTTGGGGCGTTTCGGCAGCATGGCGCGCGCGACTATCGGCGTCGCGGCGGCCGCATGGAGGAACGAGCGCCTGGTTGTCATAGGCATGGCTAGTGGTACACAATCGGCCGCAAAGGCCGTATGTAAATGTTGCGGTAAGCGACCGGGCCGTGGTCGCCTTGCAGCATGAGGGGATTCAACGGGGCTTCCGCAATGGGCATGTGCGAGCGGGTGGGGCCGTCCACTTCGACGTTCTCCTGGACGGCCAGGCCATTGTGAAGCACCCGCAGGAAACGGGCGTTTTCGACCTTCTTACCATTTGCGTCGAAACGCGGCGCGCGGAACCAGATCTGGAAACTATGCCATTCACCCGGACGGCGGCTGGCGTTCACTTTGGGTGCGGACCCGCCGACGCCCTGGTTATTGATCCAGCGCTGATAGACGCCGCCGCAATCGGCGCTGCCTAATCTCCACCAGGCTCCGTAACTGTCGAAGACCTGGATTTCATAGAGGCCCTGCAGGTAGACGCCGGAGTTGCTGCCCCTGGAAATCATGAACTCGAGATACAGCTCGACGTCGCCGAACTTCTGGTCCGTGACGATGTTGCTGGTCTTGCCCTGGGCGCTGTTCAGCATGGAGCCGCCGGGCGAGGGTTCGGCGAACAGGCGCGTGGGTCCGTAACGGTCCCAGCGTATCCCCCGCGTAGTGAACCACTCGAGGGGCTTGCCGTCCTGGGTGTGCCAGCCGGCGAGGTCCTTGCCATTGAGCAGCGGCGTCCAGCCGGATTCGAGCAGATAGGGCGGATCGCCATGGGCCTCGCCGTCGGTCGATTCGGCGGGGTTCTGGGCCAGCATGATTCCGGCGATCACTAGGAAAGAGACAGCGATAGCGAACAAAGCCCGGCGCGACATGCGGACAATATAACACCGCGCGTCGAGCAGGGACAGTTACTTTCTCTTGCGGAAGCCGATGGGACTGGGGTTGTACGGCCCGGTGAAATCGACTTTGGCGCGGCGCGGGATCTTCGATTCCATTCCCATTGCCCAGTAGCAGGCGTTCACCATCATGCGGCGGAAACCCTCATTGGCGAAATCGCCGGGGTGCCCCATCGTTGTGGTGAACACGCGCGCGCCTTTATAGCTCCTGGTCCAGGCCACCGGGACCAGTTTCTTGGCCGGATTCGGAAGGGATGTGGACTCCATGCCCGCGAGCACCTGCCCCAGCAGAATGGGCTTCGAATCGCCGGTCAGGGTCGTGATGGCGTACACGTCCGACGGCCCCCAGACATCCTTCACTCCCCGCAGGATCGGGTGCCGCTCCATGCCGGGCGCGGGCACCCCTCGCGTGCTCTCCTTCTGGTGCGCTCCGTAGTGATTGATCCAGGTCTCGCCGAGTACCTGGCGCCCGAAGCCGCCTTCGAATTCCCGATTACGGAAACTGTACCGCGCGTACGGGCTTGCGAGGTTCTTCTGGTAGTTGAAGGAGTGCGTCGACGTGCGCAGGGCGACGATGGGACGGCCCGCTTCCACGTAATCGACGATGTGCTTCATCTGCGCGTCGGGCAGTTCCTGGAAGCGCAGGAACATGACCATCAGGTCCGCTTTATCGAGCGCTTCCAGCCCTACCAGGTTGTCCGAAACGCCGGGATCGACTTCCCCGGTTTGCGGGTTGCGCGGCAGCACGAGGGTGCAGCGGAAGCCGTGATGCGCTTCGAGAATCTTCGCGAAGGGCGGCATGGACTCCTCCGAGCGATACTCCTGATCGCCCACCACGAAGACCACGTGCTTGCCCTTGCCGGCGAGGCGCGCGGCGGCGAGCGCGGGCACGAGCGAACCCATCAGCGTTCTGCGCGTGATCATGTTCTACCTCGCCAAGCCCTTGAACTTCACCACGTAGGCCCACTGCGCCTTGGCGGGATCGCCGGATGCCGGGGGCATTTCGACGGTCACATTCCCGCCCTTGGCAGTCCACTTCAACGAGCCCGGCGTGCCGACCATGGAGACCTCCATCGCCCGCGGCGCGGCCACGTCTTTCAGGACGAACTGGCGACCCGGCCAGCGGGGGACGATAGCGTAAAGATCGTCGCCCTTGGCCGTGAAGAAGCACTCGATGATGGCCTGGCCCGGCTTGGTGCGGTTCACGTAGTCGGTCACTTCGTAGCGCTTCATGTATTCGCCGGTTTCCAGTTTCTTCTGCTCACCTTCGCTCCACTGGCGGGTGCGTTTCCAGGCCTTCGTACCGTAGATCGATTCGCCGTTCACCGACAGCCAGCGGCCCATCTCAATCAGGCGCTGCTGCATGATGACGGGGATGCGCCCGTCGCCGGTGGGCCCGATGTCCAATAGGAAGTTTCCGCCGCGGCTCACCAGGTCGACGAGCATCAGGATCAGCTCGCGATCCGAGCGATAGTCGTTCAACTGTTCGGCGCGGTTGTAGCCATAGGAGTGTCCCATGCCGCGACTCTCCTCCCAAGGATGCGTCGAACCCTCCAGTCCCGCCGTGTATTCGGTGGTGTAGTAGCCGCCGTGCTTGTGGCGGCAGTCCTTGCCCCAGCGGTCGTCGATGGCGACTTCATCCTTCACCGGAGACTCGTTGAACAGCCACGCCAGCAGTTCGGGCGAGCGCCACTCGGCACTGGTCAGGTCCCACTCGCCGTCGGAGAAGATGGTCGACGGCTTGCAGCGCGTGACCACGTCCTTGAATTGCGGGTGCATGTGCTCGGTGACGTAGCGGGGTTTGTCGGAAAGCCAGAGCGGGTTGTACCACTCGTAGAGCGAATAATAGATGCCCATCTTCAGGCCCCGCGCGCGCACGGCGTTAGTGAGATCGCCCAACAGGTCGCGCTTCGGGCCCACGGACACGCTGTTCCAGGGCTTGCCCCAGCTCCGATCCGCTTCCGCGCTGGGCCAGAGAGTGAAGCCCTCATGGTGCTTTGACGTGAGCACGACGTACTTGGCGCCGGACTTCTCGAACACCTCGGCCCAGTAGGCGGGATCAAACAACTCGGCGTGGAACATGGGTATGAAATTCTCGTAGGGGAAATTCACGCCGTAGTTGCGCGTGTGGAACAGCCAAGTGGCGTTCGGCTTGCCCTTTTCCGTGGGGCCCTTGCTCAACTGGTTCCAATACCATTCGGCGTAGGAGCCGACTCTTCCGTAGGACGGCACCGAGTACGCGCCCCAGTGGATGAAGATGCCGAATTTGGCATCGGTGAACCAGGAGGGAGTGGGACGGCTGTCGATGGAGGCCCAGTTGGCCTCGTAGCGCTTTTCCGCGCCGAAGGCGAGTGCGGCGGCAAGACAGATCAGGAGCAGAATTCGGACTTTCATGACTCTCTCATCCTACTAATTTCGCGGGGCGGCTTCCGATACAATGCCGTTCATGCGTAGCTGGTCCGTGGCTCAGCTTCTGATCCTGGCCGGCCAAGGCGCGTTTGCCGAGACGGCCCTGGTAGTAAAGTCACCCATGTCCCCGCCAGCCTGGGCGTTGCTCGAGCGCGAACTGGTGAAGTTCGACTCGCTGGCCTGCGAACGCTTCGCCGCCAAGTGCGTCGACGAGCGCGGCTACCTGTTGCACACGCCGCGCTGGGCGGTTCGGATACGGTGCTCGAGGCATACAAGAAAGCGCAGGAAGGCCATTGGAAGCAGTACGGCGAGATGCGTACGCACCTCACCAAGCTGGCGGAAAACGGCGCGTGTTACAAAGAGTTCATCACGCAGTCCGACTGGTTCCACACCGGCGAAGGCGCTGTCGGCGGACCTGGAGCGCGTGCGAAAAACACTGGCGGAAATTCGCGAGGATGCGACCACGCCTCGGACGCGCTTGGCGGATTATCTGCTTGGCATGAATCCGGCCGAGACCGATGCTCTCACGAACCTGACCTTGGGCGGCTATTTCGGCGGGCGCATCTGGACGCTGCACAGCCGCTTCCGGTATTTCGATCCCGCGCGCAGGCGCGCCGGGTTGCCGGAGGACGTGGCGGCGCTGGTCGAAAAGTTGGGCGCGGATTCGGCGACTCTGACGCTGGTGAACGTGAATCCCGTGGACGCGCGCACCGTGATTGTGCAGGCGGGCGGCTATGCGGAGCACCGCTTCGATACGGCGCAAACGGGAGGCGAGACGGTCGCGATCAACGCGCCTCACGTCGAGGTGAAACTTGAATCCGGCTGTGGCGCCCGGATCGAATTCAAGATGACACGTTACCAGAACCGGCCCACGCTGGCGCAGCCGTGGGGGCGCTGAGGCCGGGACGGGGTGCGCGAGAAGGATGTGAGGCGCACCACGGCCGGGATAGAATCAGATTCATATGGATATCGGACAGGCGCAACAGGAGATTGTGCGCATCCTCACGGAAACCCTGGAGGCCAAGGGACAGACGCCGGAGAACCTGCGCGAAGATACGCAGTTGCTCGGTGGAATGCTGCCGATTGACTCGCTGGATCTGGCCGGGCTGGTCGTGAATCTGACCGAAGCCACCGGCAAGGATCCGTTCGCGAACGGCTTTATCGCTTTTCGCACCATCGGCGAACTGGCGCGGCTGTATGCCGATTAAGCCCCACCCATGGACCTTCTGACCAATCACGCCGGCGGCCCGGATGCCGTAGTGGTTCTCGGCCCCGGCCGGTCCGTGACCTGGGGAGACATCACCACTCGGGCGACCGGACTGGCCGCCCGGCTGCGTGACGACGCCATGACGCGCGTGGCGCTGACCGCCGCTTCTCCTGAGTCGATCATGGCCGCATTGCTGTCCTGCAGAGCGGCCGGCTGCGAGCTTTTGCTACTGCGCTCCGCGGTGCCGCCCGACGATCCCTCTTTGCGCGAGTGGGAGGCCGGCGGAGTGCTGGATGCGGAGCTGAACCTCACGGTTTTCTCCGTACGGCCTGCCGCCGCGGGCTTTGCCATCCTGCTGCCCACTTCGGGCACTACGGGCAAGCCCAAAATCGCCCGCCATTCGATCGAGGCCCTGCTTGGCCGCATCCGCTTTCGGCCTTCGCCGGGGGGCCGCGCGCGCTGGCTGCTCACCTATCATCCAGCCAGCTTTGCGGGCTTGCAGGTGCTGCTGACGGTGCTGGCCTCCGGCGCGGAGCTGGTCAGTGTGGAACAGTCCAATGTGCCGGAACTGGCCCGCGCGGCTGAGGAGTTTCTCCCCACGCACATAAGCGCTACGCCCACCTTCTGGCGGGCGTTTCTGGTCGCGCTGGGCGAAGACGCCGCGCGGTTGCCGCTTGCACAGATCACGCTGGGTGGCGAAATTGTGGACCAGGCCACGCTGGAGCGCTTGCATGCGCTGTTCCCGCGGGCCGGCATCACGCACATCTATGCTTCCACCGAGGCCGGCGCCTTGTTCGCGGTGCGGGATGGCGAGGCGGGCTTTCCGGCGCGGTGGCTGGACGAAGGCGTGGACGGGGCGCGATTGCGCATCCGCGACGGCGAACTGCAGGTGTTGAGCCCTCGCGCCATGTTGGGATATGCCGGCAGTGCGCGCTCGTCACCGGTTCTCGATGATGGTTGGCTCAGGACAGGCGACCTGGTGGAGTGCCGCGGGGAGCGCGTATATTTCCTGGGACGGGCCGATAGCGTTATCAGCGTCGGCGGGGCCAAGCTGACCCCCGAAGAAGTCGAGGCCGTGTTGTTGAAGGTTCCCGGCGTGGCCGAGGGACGGGTATTCGGCGTTAAGAATCCGATTACGGGTTACCTGGTCGGCGCCGAGATCGTTCCGGAAGCGGGCGCCGACACGGGGCAACTACGGGAAGCCTTGCTGGCTGCCGCCCGCGCGCGGCTGGATTCCTACAAAGTGCCTCGCGTGATCCGCTTCGTCGAGTCGATCCGGCTTTCCGAGGTGGGCAAGAAAGACAGGAGCGCATGAGCAGGGAGCAACAAGTCGTTGTTGTCACCGGAGGGGCCCGCGGCCTGGGTTTGGCGATTGTGGAGGACCTGCTCACGCAGGGCTACACCATCGCCACGTGCAGCCGTTCGCCGAATCCGCGCATGACCGAAACCGGCAAGCAGGCCCCCGAGCGTTTTCTGTGGCGCGCCTGCCAGATCGGCATTGCGGCGGAGGAAGAGGCTTTCTTCGAAGCCGTCACGGATTGGATGGGGGACCGGACGCTTTACGGTTTGGTGAACCACGCGGGCATCGCCGGAGCAGGCATCCTGGCCACCTACCCGGCG
>CAZLOS010000050.1:0-33330 GCA_964561215.1 uncultured Solibacteraceae bacterium
ACTTCAGCGTGGACGGCACGCTGATCGAGGCCTGGGCGAGCCAGAAGAGTTTTCAGAAGAAGGACGGTGGCGACGACGAGCCAGGCCAGTTCCGCGGCCAGAAGCGCAGCAACGAAACCCACGAATCGAAGACCGACCCGGACTCGCGTTTGTACCGCAAGGGTAACGGGCAGGAAGCCAAGCTGGGATATCTGGGCCACGTACTGATGGAGAATCGCAATGGCCTGGTGATAGACGCGCTGCTGACCCATGCCGACGGCACGGCGGAGCGCGACGCGGCGTTGCTGCTGTTGCACGACAAGTGGTGCGCGCGGCGGCGGCGCGGATTGCGAGGCTCGATGACCGTGGGCGCCGACAAGGGTTACGACACGCGAGACTTTGTGGATACCGTGCGGGAGATGAAGATCCGTCCGCACGTGGCACAGAACACGATGCGAAGCGGCGGCAGCGCGATTGACGGACGGACAGCGCGGCATGCCAGCTATCGCATCAGCCTGGGGAAACGGCCGCTGATAGAGAAGATATTCGGTTGGATGAAGCAAACCGGCGGCATGAAGAAAACCAAGTTGCGGGGCCTGCTGAAAGTCAGTTGGCAGTTCCTGATGACAGCGGCAGCATACAACCTGTGGCGGCTTCCGAGGTTACAACAGGCCGAAGTGTGACCGGGCGGCGAAAAGCGGCGTTTTTCAACACGCCGCGCCGCCGCCGAGGACCAAATCCGGCCCTTGAAACGCCTCAATCGGCCCCGCTTTCGCGATCCTGGCATGCAATTGTCGTTGCCGAACCGGGTTTTTCAACAAGTTCCTAGAGGCGAAAAAGCTAAATCATTGGATTGGTGTTCAGGTACGACGCAGCGGCGTTTGAACTCGTCCACTTCGCGAACCCATTTACGGTAGAGCGCGTGATTATTCGGCGTTAGGACGAGCACGCGCTGGTAACAGCCTTGTATGTCCCCTTCGACGCGAGACTGTTTGAGGTGGGCAAGAATCGAATAGGCAAGGCCCAGGGCGACGAACGTTTTCCCCATCCCCACCTCATCCGCGAGAATCTGGATCTCAAACCGCTGCTCCGGGTTCGGATTGAAGAACCGATCCAGCAAGGCATCCACCGTGGCCTGCTGGCGTGCGGCATCTCTGGGGTCCTTAATCCGCGTGCGATCACGCCCCAGATCGAAGTCACTAGAACGTGCGATCATTCGATGGACCTTGGCCCGCCCGACAAGACGGTCTTTCTGTAACGATTAAAAGGCTTCGTAGCCAAAAGCTCGCGGTGCGACGTGATTAGTTGTTCGAGGATCGATGAGATTCCGTTCGTGGCATCCCGAAGATCTCGGCGCCACGCCGCAGAAAGCCTCTCAGGGACAGAGAAAGAGTCGGCGTAGTTGAGGCACACCAAAATCTCGACCAGTTGGAACGCAGCAGCCATGGGGGTACGGACTCCCGAGTCCACGGCCTCACGGACCGTTTGTGCGAGTGCCAGCGGGCTCACGGGCCCGAGCAACGCCAAGCGCATGGATGGCTCTGACTGCGTCGAGGCTGCAAGATCCTGGCGGATACCGGTGAGCGCCTCGACAAATTCCCGGATCTGGTATGACTGAATTCGGGATTTGTCGACGCCCGCCACCGGAACTGCGGGCAGTGGCGAACTACCCGCATGACCAGTGGGCGGATCGGGATCGGGGAAGAGTTCCTCCCATGAAATCCGGCCCTGATAGTAAGAGAGCAGATCCGTCTCCTGAATACGCTGGCGCCCCGGCGAGATGGGCAGTCGCAGACGGGCAGACGCTTCCACGTTCAGTGGTACGGCTCTGCCACAAGGGCATTCATCCCAACAAATCAGGACCTCCTGGTCGGTCAACAGACGTGTCAGCGTCGGCGCCGGCAAGGGCACCTGGACACGTGCGCTTGGTGCCTCGCCAGTGGTCTCGATGTGGACAAGAGTTTCGCCTGGAAATCCCTCCTTGTCGAGAAGCTTCGCGGACCATGCGTGGGGATCTCCGGTAACATCCAGTTCGATGACAAGCTCAAGCTCATCATCATCCGGGCTCACGGGCGAAAGGAGAACCTGCCGAACGAATTCCGGCCACGGGTCATCTTCGGGACCTTGATCCGGGGCTTGGAAGGACTGGAAGTTGCCGCTAGCGAGGAGGACGGGCTGGCCGACGAGATCCGGCATCAGTCGGTCGAAAACGCCAGCGTGAATCGAGCGGCGGACGATCAGCCCTGCCTCCACATTAGCGGCAATTCGGTCGTTGAGGAAACCCCATCCATGCGCGGTGAAGTTCGCCGAACCGAGATAGGCCAGACCGCTCCTCGCACCTTCCAGGAGAACGGCCTTTGCATGGAGCGCGCGTGAACCGGTGAAGCCGTCCATTCCACCCAGTTCTTCTTCAAGAACCTTCGGGCTTACCGCTTGGGCGGTAGCTCTTACGCCAAGCCCCGCCCAGTCATAAGATGCGTATCCGAGAGGCAGTATGGGCAGAATATGCCCGTCGGCCCCTTCAAAGGCGTCAGTGAGCAGCCGGACCTCAGCATCAACCGCTAACGCTTCCGTTTTCCTCATCTGGTTGAGGATGGCGGACAGCGTGAGCCCGGCATCGTCGGACCAAAACGGGGAAATAATAGTCAAGCGCTTGATCGTTTCGCCGGTGGGCCATCGATCGAGGAATTCCCGCCACAGTTTTGTTTTGCCGTGGGTCCAAAGAAAAGTGATATCCGGGTTGCCACTCTCCTTCATCCACGGCCGTAACGTATCGAGAGAGTCCGCAAAGAGTGCGCGAGCCCCATCGGGCAGCCATGGGGCGAGTGCCGTGCGGGCGCCATCTAGGGCCTGGGCAATGAGCGCGGCTTCATTTCTGGAGCCTTGGGTAGCCGTTAGGATGGCAACTATTTCGCGATTACGCCGGTAACCTCGTTCGGTCAAATTCGCGCTGCCGACGATCAACCGCACCGCGCGCTCGAAGAGAACGAGCGTAACCTTGGCGTGAAGCGCCGAACCGTGCGGCGTCACGACTGGTTGAACCTCAAGGCGCAGGGAACGGGGGCGCCCGCGATAACGGCGGGCATCCGTTAGGATCACGGCGGTGTCGAGTTGAGAAAGGTGCTTTTCGATCTCAATCCGTGTCGCCCAACTGCGGTCGTCCCAGGCACCGAGGCCGAAGACGGATGGTAGGAAATCCATTTCAAGGAAATCGGGACTGAGTTCATACGTCGAGCTGAAAAGACCGCGCATAGTGCCCCAGCGCGTCGGATCAGGCACCAGTTTGTCGATGAGCTTACGGGCGCTGATGCCGGATGAGTCGGTCATGACTGAGCACCTTTTATCGAAGCCAAAGCGAAGGCATCGGCGGCGTTCAGCCTGTACGTGTGCGCCTGAATTTGCTCAGGCAATGTCGCCTCCCAATCTACTCCACCAGCGCGGGTCATTGTCAGATTGACGCGGTCATCGTCAATCTCCATCCAAGGCATCTTTCGGCGACCGCGATCGAATTTCCCATGCTGAATGTCAGCGTGGCGGTTAAGAACTGCCCCGACGTAAGCACAAATATCGCCGGACGTCGCGCTGGCTTCTTCAAGGAACGTCCGCACGTCCGAGAGGCGCTCTATACCAGAGCGAAAAGCTGCATCCTTGCCCTCGTCGAGGATGCTGGCGAGTTTCTGGACACGACCAGAAAGGCAGTCCCTCACGGACTGCACAACAGTATCATTCTGCAGCTCGGACATCTTGACCGACGCGGCGGCATGATGGCGGCATAGCCACAGCAGCCGCTCGAAAGTGAGCATGGCAAGCTGATAGCACGCTTCGTACTCTTGGATGCATTGGATAGCTTCCCAAAGATCTTGGCACTCGTCCTTTCCTTTCACCGCTCGCGCTATTCTCTTAAGCCGATCCAGTTCGGCCTCTTCGTCATCCTTTTGTGGACATTGGAGCAAAAGCCCAACCGTGCGGGATCTAACCGGATTCCCATGCAGTGCCTCGTAGAGGCACTTGGCTTCTCCGGGCTGGACCTCGGCCTCGATGTGAGCCTGCTCACCCCATGTTTTTAGTGTCGTCAACGGGACTTCGCCGTCATTGAGAACCGCTTGGCGCAGAGTGCTCGGCAATCTCGTCTCTGCATAGAATGCCGCAGCAGCGGCTTCACCGAGAGCAGGTGTTAGGGAAAGGTCTTCGCGATTAAGCAAGCGCAAACCGCTTGCGACGTTAGCGTAGATGCCAATCACGCCGTATTGGCTTTGACGTGACAAAAGTGGATACTGTGCGGTTGTCCGCGTCGCTCCCGAACGCCAAAGCTCATTCGCCCGCGCCTGCGCGTACGTGATGCCGCGAACCCCGCTTGAACCGTCTGGTCGGGCGAGCACATTCGCCAATGCCCAGAAACGTTCCAGGCGGAGAATGGTTTCCTGACGGCGTTTGCGAGCCACTTCGCGCCGGGCAGTATCAAGTGTGCCGTCGCCCAGGTAGATTCCTGCGCAAAGAAGCCCGAAGTACCTTGGATGAGATGCGACGTTGGTGAGGCCGGGAAGGATCTTGTCCGCGAGCAACAAATATCCCCGTTCAAAACCGAGGGGATCGATACTCGTGCCGGGCAAGTCAGACGGATCATACGCAGTTAGGAACAAGTCGAGCATTTTGATATGCGATGCTAACCGAACCTGTCAAACAAGAGCCCGATGGAGTCTCCTCTTTGGGATCTCAAAGGACTCATTGTAGATCCACCAAGGAACGCCGGAGCTTGGGCAGGTTTTGACAGACCCCTGAATTGGAGGGGCTATCTTCTGTCGCCCCGATCATATTGCTTGGCAAAACATCCGATTTCTGTTGCACCAGGGCACCACCCGATCAATGAATCGATGTGCCATGGACCTCGAATTCGGTGTCCCGTATCACCGCAAGACAATCGACCAGTGCCGGGTGATTGGCGCGCGCGGCGGCCGGCGCAGTGGCATGGTCAGGCGTGCACGTCAGATGGGCCGGATTACTGAGGCAACAACCGGCCACTCGGAGCCGCGATTGGAAACAGTGCATGAGGCGTGCCTGCTTCTTGACGAGCAGTTCCCACATCTGCGGAACGCATGGTCCCGGACAGCGCGGCGGCCAGCCGCGTAGAATGCCACACACCGCGCACCCTGCGCGGCAGGGCGACCCGTTACCGCAAGCCGCCCATGAACTCGCGGTTGGTGAGATCCGGGCGTAGCGGCGCCGCTTTCGGGATGTCCGGCACGGCGACGCGGAACCGCACGCGGCGCTGGCCTGCGGATTCATCGACGCGGCGCCAGCCGGCGTTGGCGGGGTGGCGCGGGTCGTTGATATCTAACTCGGGCTGCCGCCGGTCCTGGCGGAAGAGGTCTTTCAAAAACGTCAGCATGGTCCATTCCTCCTGGGCGGGTACGAGGCAGAAGTGAGCCTCGGGACCGCCCTCCCGGCGCTGCGAAGGAGGATCAGCACCGGCCTCAACCTTGTCGCCAGCGCGGTCAACGCTGGACGATCTGAATCCCGGCCGAGCGCAATGTGTTCACCAGCGTGCGGGCGTTATGCTCGGCGCGGTAGCGCGCGTAGACCTCCGGGTCGGCTTCGAGCGCGCGAGCCACGGCCTGCTCTTTCGTGACTGCCGTCGTCGTGCCGGGCACGTACAAGCCCGGCAGGCTCGCACCGCGGAATTTCAAGGCTGCCGCATCGCGCGCGGCTTCGGATTCGAGTTGTTTGAACGTCTTCGTCTCCATGATGTTGTCTCCTCTCGTGGCTACGCGGCCGGCGGGTTCTCCGCCAGCCAGTCTTCGGGCACGCGGGCGATGGCCAGCCCGCTGAGTTGCTCGGCCAGCGGGCGGATGTGCTGGCTGCTGCCCACGAACTCGGTCTCCAGGTACTTGCGCAAACCCGCCGCGAGCGCGGCCCTGGTCGAACAACCCTTCAACGACCGGGTGAACGCACCGCCCTCCCGCTGGTAGCTGACGAGCAGTCCGCTGATGGACTCCAGGCGGCCTGCCGCTTCCTGGTAGAGATGGTCGACCGCTTCGGCTTCCTGCTGAATCCTGGTGGCCACCGCCGCGCGCCGGGTCCGCCGCTGCTCGATCTCCTGCCGTTGTTCCACATCGTCGAGTTTCTTCATCTCGGCGCGGGCCAGCTCGACGCCGCAGCGGAGCGAATCGAGCCTGCGCTCTACTTCGCGCTCTTCGGCTTCGAGTATGGCGGCGGCTTCGGGATTCGCTCCAAACACCAGCGCCGCACCCGCGGCCTCGCGCCGCTTGCTGCGCTTCTCGTTCAAATCGTGCTCGGCCTCGACGGCTTCGCGTTCGAGTTCACCCACGCGGTCGCGCCACTCGGCAGTGGTCGCAGGCGTTCGCGGGGTCAGTTCATTCGTTGTTGCTTGCTTCGGTTTCATTCGGTCTCTTCTCCTTTTCCAAGTTGTCTGCCAACATGTTCAACACCGTACGAATCTCGGCCGAGAGAATCATCTCGACGGCGGCGAGGTTCAGCTTGCCGGCGATGCTCGCGGCCATTTCGGCCGGCATTCCCACTTCCTCCATCGCGCGCCGGATCTCGGCGGCCGCCGCACCGCAGCAGCGCGTGGGGATGTTCATGCACGCATCGCGGATGCGGCGGGCCGCATTGAACGCCGCGATCTTCACTTCCGCCGTTGGCAGTAGTTCGCCCGCAAGCCGCTTGAGCTGCATGTCGGCGAGCCCCGCCTTCGACACCATGTAGACCGTGCGTGCGCGGAGCAGCTTGCTGCCGTCGCCTGCGGGCGTGATCGTGTTCTCCGCCCACTGCCTGTCCGCCAGCGCCGGATCGATCCTGCCGTCCGGCAACGTGGTGATTCGCCCCTCAGCGATGGCGCGCTGCACAGCGGAATGTCGCACGCCGCGCCGCCGCGCGTATTCTCGCTGGCTGAGTGGTTGCATCGTCTTGTTTGCCTCATCTGTTACCGGCCATCACGGCCACTGGCCACTCGGTTTCGAAGCCAAACGCTGGTGAAACCGCGCAGCCGGGCGACCCGCCGCCGTCCCGCCCAGGAAGGACCCATGCCTTGCACCGGGCTGTTGCCTGTGACGGGTTTGGCTCTCGTGACGGGTTGTGACGGGTTTTTCTGGGAAGTTTCCTCATGTACGCGCGGCTTGGAGAAAGTTTTGAGCAAAACGCATCACAACCCGTCACCGTCAGCAAACCCGTCACACGGCCTCCTTTTCGCGGTGCTCGTTCAGACGAAGGCCGATGCCGCCATAGACCGAGCCGAAGCGGCCATGCTGTTTTTCGAAGCCGCGATCTTTCAACCGGCGGCCGAACAGCGTTTCCGTGACCGCGTGTTCGCCGGCACCCTCGGCCCACGTGCGATAGGCCTCGTACAGTGCTCTTGCCTTCGAGCTGACGCAGTCGGCGACCACGCAGCAGTCCGCGATGAAACGGCCAAACTGATCGTTCTCTTCCTTCCAGTCATCACCGGCGGCGCTCACTTCGGGCGGCTTCTGCAGCCCGTGTTGCCGCCAGAGCCGCGCACCCTCGGCGGCCCATGCCAGAATGCCCTCTGCCTCGCCCAGGAGTTTGCGCGGCAGCGTCTTGTCGATCTCGTCAGGCGGGATCGTCACCGTGAACGGAATCGGATGCAGCCTGTTGAACGTGGCCTGATCATCGGTAGCACGGATCTGCGGCTTGGAGTTTGTGTCCATCCACAGCTTGTGCGTCTCCGCGAACTCGATTGGGTTTTCGTACTTGCGCGTGGCCTTGATCTTGCCCATGCCCTGCGTGATGCGCTTCAGTTTGCCCTGTGCCAGGCGTTGGCCCTCTTCGGTCTCGGACGTCATCACGAAGCGCGCGCCGCGCAGGTCGGCCAAGTCGGCCTGCGTGTTGTTGGACTCCTGGCGCACCATCAGCGTGTCCACCTGGAGCAGCACCGCGTACTCTTCGAGCAGTTGCAGGAAGGTTGCGAGCAGCGTCGTCTTGCCGTTGTTGCCAGTGCCGAACGGCACGAAGACGGCCTTCTCTTCCGTGGTGCCAGTGAGCGAGTAGCCCAGCGCCCGCTGCAGGTACTGAGCGGTACGCGAACTTCATGAGATCCTCGTTCTGCGCCGCATCTGCTTGCGCCAGGAATTCGATCATGGTTTTCTTGGCGAACTTGCGAATTGCGCCCTTGTCGTCGACCGCCCAGCGCCGGCCATCCCACACGAGCCACTTGCGTAGCGCCGGGCAGTAGCGGATGTCCTCACCGCAGAAAGCGACCAGCCGCTCTGCGTTGCCCGTGTCGTTCATGAGATGGGTGAGCAGGCTGACTCTCGGCTCGGACACTTCGTGCATCTGCGTTGCCCCGGCCTCACGCTGCTTCCGTTTTCTCGTGGGTCCCTCGCCATCCAAGGGCGGATTTTCCACGGCAATCGAAGTCCTGGCGACAATCTCACCGAGTTGCTCGCGCTTGCCTCCGGCCTCGATCCAGTCCCACAGATCGCCTTTTGCCGGCAGGCCCGGCAGACGGACCACTCTCACCTCTCGGGCATGATTGACCAGCGCGGCCGAAACGACCACACCGTGAGTGGCGCCCTTTGCGTCGTTGTCGATGACGATGCGCACGGCCTTGCCAACGAGCGGTCTGGTGTACTCGCCTCGCCACTTGCCTTCACCATCGGGCGTGCAGGTGGTGACGATTCCCAGTTCCGCAGCACCACGGTCTGCGGCCTTCTCGCCGTTCACGATGAAGATCTCGTCGGCTGCCGCGAGCTTGTTCAACCGATACAGGATCGGCTTCGCCCCAGCCTTGTTCCGCGCCACCCAGCCGAGGTTCTTCGAAATCGCGTACTGGCGGAAGGTCTTGTCGTTCTGCTTGTCCAGGAAGCGGACCTTCACGTAGGAGAGCCGGTCATCGGCATCGAAGTACGGATAGATGGCTGTGTGCCGCCACCGATTTTCGCGCTCGACTTTTTCGATGCGCTCTTTCAAGAACTCGTGCGACCAACCGGGCAGCCCCCACTTCATTTCCGGCTCGCGTTCGAACGCTTGCGGGACTTCGGGCCTGCCGATAATCCGCCGCACCTCGCGCGCCGCCGTCTTGAAGTCGCTGTCGGTCAGCGCCATCTCCAGGTCGTAGATGGAACCTCCGCAACCGCACTGGCTGTGGCAGCACCACAGGCCCGTCTCGGCGTTGACCGAGAAGTTGTCACCCTTGCCGTTGTGGATCGGGCATGGGCAGCGCCACTCACTGCCGCGTTGCTGCATCCGTGGCAGGCGCACCGCGTAGTAAGCCGCAACTTCGGCGGGTGTCAGACTGGCGTGGGAGTGCACCGCTATCGCGCTCATGTCGCCCTCCCTTGGCTGCGGGAGGCGTTACTCACCGTGCTGCCCCCGGATCGCGACCGGCGCGAGCAGTTCTGAAACTGAAATCAGGTAGCAGCGCCGTGTGCCCCAGGCCCGCAACCGGCCGCCGCGAATGTCACGCCAGATCGTGCGTTCGGTCTTCCGCGCAATCCTCGCGCCCTCCTTCACGCTGACCAGGTCGCTTGGAACGCTCGGAACCACTTCCACGAGGAACTCCGGTTTCATGCCGCCTGCCTCCGTGGTTCGGGTTCCGGCTTCGCGCGCTCGGCAGCTTCAGACCAGCGCTGGAGCGTGGTGAAGAAGCCGCTGACGTTCTCCACCATTTGGCGCGCATCTTCGGTGGTCAATGGCCGCGAAGACCGTGGCTGCCAGAACCGGATTGTTTCCTCCACCAGCGCGAACCGCTCCATACTGATCTTCAGTGTGGGCTATTGACTCTAACGTTTAAACGGATAGACTATGAGTTGAGATGTCAACAGCGGATTGGGACCTCGGCGGATTGACCGATATCAACGGCAACCTGGGCAAGCCCATGCCGTCCGGCCAAGTGCTTGTGCCCGGTGAGATCGAACTGGAGGGGGACACCATACGATGGGAGTTGGCCGGGCCCGCCCGATGGCAGGAAGTATCGCGATCCACCTTGAACGAGTTCGTGAAGTTGTGGGAGGCGGAGCCGGCGGCCATCCTGAAATTCGCGAAAAAATGGGGCGTGCTGGTGATCGCGAAACTAGGTTCGAAAGAACCGCCACGCTATCGTCCTTGCGGTGAGGCGATGCCGGAGGGCGCCG
Source organism: uncultured Solibacteraceae bacterium (assembly GCA_964561215.1). Lineage (GTDB taxonomy): Bacteria > Acidobacteriota > Terriglobia > Bryobacterales > Bryobacteraceae > JAJFUV01. The sequence continues at coordinate 10,086 of CAZLOS010000050.1, forward strand.
ATCCGATCTGCGCCTGGAAGTACTTCTCCCGCCGGGCCTGCGCGGTGCTCAATATTGCGGCGGCACTACGACAAGACAAACTCGGCGATCTGTCCGACTGGGGAGTTATCGCTTCTATCGAGGACACGCCCGAGTCGTACAAGATCGCATTCGATCAGCACCGCTACGGCATGGGCTGGTATCTGTTTCCGAAGTCCATGCCCAATCGGACTTCGGTCGAGCAGGGCCGGCAAGTTATCGCAACGGAAGCGACCGCGTGGCTGAGTTTCTGGCGCGCCAAGCGCAGGGACGGTCTGTCTGATTTCACAGTGCTATGGAATCCACGCCGCACGCGATGGGAGTTTCAGATCGACTATCACGGCTTCCTGTTCGCCGCGCTCGCACTGCAACTGGCACTCAGCCTCGCCGGGGCAGAGAGCCTTTACACGTGCTCCGGCTGCGGTTTCCCCTATGTCCGGGAACTGAAACGGCCGAAGCCGGGGACGGCAAACTACTGCCCGAAGTGCAGTGCGAAGGGCATCGCGCAGCGGCGGGCCGTCGACGCCTATCGCGAAAAGAAGGCCGAGGCGCTGCGACTCGATGAGGCGGGCACGCCGCTCGAAGAGATCGCGCGCAAGCTTTCGTCGCCGCTGCCTCGTGTCAGGAAGTGGCTGGGCAAGGAAAGCCCGGCGGCGAAGAAGCCGCGGAAACGTGGGAGGTGAAGTGAAAAAGAAAGCAGGCGTCCAAACCAATGCCGGGCCGGTCGCCGGCGATCGTTGTGCGGTGATCTACGCACGCGTCAGCAGCAAGGAGCAAGAGAAGGAAGGCTACTCGATTCCAGCCCAACTGGAACTGCTGCGCGGGTACGCGGGCGCACATGGCTTCGACGTGCTCCAGGAGTTTACCGATGTCGAGACGGCGAAGGCGGCGGGCCGCACCAGTTTCGGCGAGATGATCGCGCTGCTGCAGCAGACGAAGTCCTGCCGCACGGTGTTGGTCGAGAAGACGGACCGTCTCTACCGCAACCTGAAGGACTGGGTGACGATCGAAGATCTCGGGCTGGAAGTCCACTTCGTCAAGGAGAACGTCATCCTTGCGCCCGACTCCCGCTCTTCGGAAAAGTTCATGCACGGCATCAAGGTGCTGATGGCGAAGAACTACATCGACAACCTCTCGGAGGAGACGCGCAAGGGCATGGTGGAGAAGGCGCGTCAGGGCGTCTGGCCGTCGTTCGCGCCGCTGGGCTACAGCAACGTCGACGGCGCCAACGGCAAGCGGACCATCGTGCCCGATGCGAATCTCGGCCCCGTGATCCGGCGCATGTTCGAACGCTACGCCACCGGCAGATACTCTCTGCGACAGATGGCTCAGGCTGCCCGTGCCGATGGACTGGCCTATCGCAAAAGCGGCGACACGGTGCCGACCTCCACCGTGCACAAGATCCTGCGCAACCGGATCTACTCGGGCGATTTCGATTTCGACGGAGTCACCTATCACGGTACCTTTGAGCCGATCGTTTCTCTCGAGCTTTGGGAGCAGGTGCAGGCGATCCTCAACGGGCGAAGCGCAAAGAAGACGCACACCATGAAGGCGCACTTCGCCTTCAGCGGCCTGATCAGTTGCGGCCACTGCGGCTGCGCGATGGTCGGCGAGATCAAGAAGGGCAAGTACGTCTACTACCACTGCACCGGCTTCAAAGGAAAATGCCCCGAGCCGTACACGCGGGAGGAAGTGCTGGAGCAGAAGTTCACGGCATTGCTGAAAGGAATTGCCTTCAGCGACGAGACGCTTGCCTGGGTGCGGCAGGCGCTGCGCGAAAGCCATCGGGATGAACGCCAGTTCCACGACGACTCGATCGCCCGGCTTCAGCGCGAGCACCAGCGGCTGCAGCACCGCATCGACGCCATGTACGAGGACAAACTCGACGGCCGGATCGGCAACGAATTCTTCGACGCCCACGCAGCCGAAATGCGTACCGCCCAGACGACCGTCATGCGCGACATCCAGGCCCACCAGACAGCCAACCGCAGCTACATCGAGGAAGGCGTCCAGCTACTCGAACTGGCTCACAACGCTTACGCCCTGTTCGAAACCCAGCCCGCAACGGAGAAACGCAAACTCCTCGATTTCGTACTCTCGAACTGCACCTGGAAGAACGGAGACCTGACCGCAAAATACCGCCAACCCTTTGACGTCTTGGCGCTTGCCGTCGCGTCGGAACACCAGCAATCAGGAGGAGACTCGGCCAGAACGGCCAGAAATGAGATTTGGCTCCGTGGGTCAAAGCCGAGGTCGTTGGCCCTAACTCGCCATAAGCGAAGATGAGTATTCTCGGACCGCATCAAGCCCGGGCGTCTCTGGAGAGCCAATCCACACGCACGGTAATCCATTGATTTCACAGCATCAGAGGGCATGTGCCGTGGCGACGATCCGAACCAACGACCATTTGACGGTCAGAGAATTGCGCTTACGACCCCTGCCCGCGCCGGCTGGGCGCTTACGGAGAGCGCGCGTTGGCGTTCGGCGGTCAGCATAATGGTTCAACTTTCTTGAACCGTTATGTGTCCCAACCTAGGGCTCAGCGTCGAAGGTGACTAGACCGAAAAGCTGGTCATGTCCGCGAGCCACCAGTACCTACCTCGCTTCTCAAGCCGCCCCGTTGCCCTCGCTGCATGACCACGCAAATGAGCTTCGACCGCCGCCAAGTAGTCCGGCGGCCCCAGGGATAGGCGGACATTCATGCCGCCAAACTCGTCGCTCTTCCAGTAGACGACGATCTCGCGCTCGTGCGTCTCGTCCTGCAGGTCCTGCGGGTCGGCTTCGTTCTGAAGTCGAATGATGCGCCCTGCTATCTCCAACGGCTGCATTGGAGCCTGCTCGCGCATTCGCTTCGCCGCCACCTGCGACATCTCCACATGCTGCGGTCCGACCCATAGTTCGCCCAACGGAGGCGCAGGCCATTCCGGGCTGAGAAGAAACCCGAAGCCCATTCCGCCTGGCGCCGTCTGCTGGACCAATTCAGCAAACTCCTCGCACATGTTGGCGCTGAACCCCGAGCGGAAACCTTGCGCGACTACGCCGGGATCTTGACCTTCCACAGCCTCCTGGATGGTCCTGATTCCATTCGCAATGCGCTGGATCACACGCCTCTCAAACGGCGGCATCTGCTCCATGCCTGGCAATACCGGCTCGGAGTTTGGCGCAACAGGCGATTCGATGGTAAATCCGAAGCTGCCCTTGAACGTGTGGCCAAAGCGGCAGTTCTCCGCGTACTGCGATGCTTCTTTCTTGACGCGGAAGAAATACACATCCGGGCTGATCTCCGTCGTCGCGCCGGCCGCGAGTAGCTTCTTGATGTTCGCTGTATAACTTACGGCCTGGTCAAGGTGGATGGTGTCTTCGAACACCAAGTCATCAGGCACCCGCGACTTTACTATATCGAAGCCGATTGACCGTACGTCTGCAACCACCTGTCCCCGGTCTCTTCCTTCGAGTTGCGACAGCGTTTCGATAACCCCATCAAGTCGCCGCATCGACTCGGCCGTTTCTATCGCACGAGGTACGGCGAGTTCGATGTCATCGAGCCCCTGCTCCGTCAGTATGTAGATATCGACGTTGCGTCGGCCACTCGCCCGTTCCCGGAAAAACACGTCAGCATAGGAGGTTCCGGCTATGGGGTGCCCGGATGGACGCTCAGGCATCCGCCAACCATGGAAGGCAAGATAGCGCCGAAGCAGGCCCAGCGGTACTGTGGTCTCTCCGCTCATCCTTCTTGACTCTCCCGTCTGCTTCGCTCCTTTGCTAGGAGCTCATTTAGGACTGCAGGGGAAAGACGGTTCTCCAAGGGTATATAGATGCGCTTCGTGTTCTCGTTGGTAGTCGGCTGTCCCGTGAACGAATGCCAGTAGCAACAATGGCGCATCGTCGTTGCTGCTTCCTCCGCGACGTGCCATTCGACTTGGTCCTTAGGGAGGCACAGTAGTATCAGGATTAAGGTCGTCTCCGCTGGCGTCCGTGAGACGATGTCGTTGTAAGTCTTGGCCTCCAGATCGTAGACAATGCAGCCGTTCTTCTGCTCCCAATCGATGGTTGCCTTCGCTTGGAAATCCAGTGAGAAACCGCTATTGATGCGCCGATTCCCGCGGATAGTCACGGGGATGAAATGTCCGTCCACGCCATAGTCGTGGCGGTCGACCGTGTAGTTCACACCGGCCATCCCCGCCAGCGCGTAGATGTGCGACATGCACAGCGTTTCTTGGGTATGCTGTACCGTGATCGACAATCGAACCCCAAGCCAAGGCGATCAAAGCAGTTTAGCCTTATGCGGTCCCTTATTTTAGTACGCTTGATTGCCCAGCCGCAAAACCGAGCGTGAGTAGGTCCCTCCTTGGGCCGATGCGGACGCGTTCCGTCAGAGCAGGCGTCAGCCCGTTCGTACGCCGCACAAGACATCATCCCACCTGGCTGTCGAATAAAGTGCTCACGAGCGGTTCCAGCCAGCGCCGGTCGCTGCCGGCGCTGTAGGAATCACACGCCTCAACCGCCGCCCGGATGCGGGCCGTTTCCGCGGCAGTGATTTCGAACTCTTCGGCAGGGATGGAGAGCGCAGGATTCCAGACAACCCGCTCCTGGCCGACGACTATGTCGCGTTTCAGTTCGATGGCGCGCTCTTCGTCGGCGTCGAGCGCAATGCGATCCTGGATGGCCCAGATCGCACGAATGGATCCAACGTCCGCCCGCTGCGCACCCAGGAGCGCGTGCAGGTTCAGACGCTGGGTGTGGTCCAGCAGAAGTTTCATATTGTCGTCCTTTGGAATTACGGATTGGAGTAGAGCAGGATGTACCCGGCGGTCACGCCGGCGGGATTCTTAACCTTCAGGCACCCGGACCAACCGGACGGATTCGACGCACCCACGATTTCGGCGAAGCGATATCCGTTGCCGGAGCCGGACGCTATGATTAGCTCGCCGCCTGCCGTGACCTCCAGGAGCGTGTGGTCCGGGAGGTTGGAACCGGGGCCGCGGACTTTGAGCGGGGACTCGGTGGTGTCTTTGCCGGCGATCAACAGGGCGCCACACGCGACGCCAGCCGCGATCGGGCCGGCCTGATAGCCCCACGTGCGCGCGTACGCTTTTTTAGGGTCGTTACCCTGCTGGAGGCAAGCGCCCCACGCGTGGAACGTCTGGCCGGAGGTCCATCCGTCGGAGTAGTGGCCGATGGCGACCCAGAGCGATGTGGCCCCGCCTGCCATGGCGCCGGTCACCTTGAAGCGCTGCCAGGACGTGGTGAGCGTCACTGCCGTCGGCCCGACCAGCCACGTGGTCCATCCGTTATCGAGGATGCCGATCGAAACCGTAATCGTGCCGGACGGGACCTTCAGCCAGACGTAGAAGGTGTACTGGCCATTTGCCACGAGGCCCGCGATGTTCTGCCGGATCAGGCCAGCCGAACCGCTGGCGGTGATGGCGTCCGCGGTCTGGTTGCCATCGGGCGCGATCACGCTGTTCGCGCTCACCGTGCAGGTTCCGCCGTTCTTGTCCCACGTCGCGACCGAGAAGTCCTCGGAGTACTTCGCCATGTTCTCGCAGGGGCCGCCGATGGTCCCGAACGGCCCGCACTCCACAGAGTTGAGGTGCGAATCGAGGTACGCCCATAGGTTATTGGCGGCGACGTAGGCGAAGTTCGCGCCGCCCGATCCGTCGCGCATTACTACCGTGCTCGCGGTCGCGTTGGAGGTGGCATCGCTGATCTGTGAGGACGTGTGGCTGTGGACCGCCGCTGCCTTGCCCGCAAGGTCCGCTACCAAACCAGTGATATCGGATTCTGCATGCGTATGGCTTGTAGACGCCTTGCCCGCGAGCGCGGTGACCAGGCCGGTCACGTCTGCCTGCGCGTGCGTATGGGAGAGCGGAGCCTTGCCCGCGAGATCCGTGGCAAGGTTCGTCACGTCGGTTTCGGCATGGGTGTGCGCCGGGACGGAGGCGAGCGCAACCGTGACGTTCACGCGGTCGCTCGCGGGCACGTCCTGAAATGCCAGGCCGATGTTACTCCCCTGAATCAGATTCAACGCCCGGCGCGTTCCCACGATCGCGCCATTGTTCTGGATCGTGAACGGGAGCGCGCCGGAGACAATATCGGATGCTGTGTGGGTGTGGGATGGCAGATCTGCAGACGAGAGGAGCGCGCCCGCCGTGACGCGCCCCTTGGCGTCCACGGTTGTCTTGGTGTACGTACCCGGCGTCACGCCAGTGGCCACGAGCGAAACGACGCCGGCATTGATCGCCAGGCCGCCCACGGGATCGACCTGCACGATCCCCTTGCTGGCGGTCGTCGCGTCCGGATACGAAAACGCGCCGAACGTCTGCCCCGGAGCGAAGTCGATGATTGCGTCCATCGCGAGGTGATTGCTCGCGTTGAGCGACACACCGAGGTCGCCTGAATTGTCGGCCTTGCGCCATTTGATCGTGCCCGCGTTTGGCAGTCGAACCAGTCCTGTACCCGCCTTGGAGCCAGAGCCGAACTCCGCCCCATCCTGGAAGGTCTTGATACCGGTGACCGTGACCGCCCCGTCCTTGCGAACGTAGTTGCGCGCGGCCGCGGTGCCCAACTCGTTCTCGATGGCGAGCACCGCGGACTGGAGCGCGGTAATGAATCCCGCGACCATATTCGCCTTCACGGACGCCCCGTTGTTGTGGGCGGCGGCGGTGGTGCCAAAGGCCCCGCGCTGGCATCCCGTGAACTGCGTGGCCGTCTTTCCGGCGTACACGATCAACTCGTCGTCGATCGAGAGCACGCCATAGCTCGCGGCAAAGCCTCCGGAGGTGGACGCCACGCTGATCGAGGAGTCGCTGGCCTGCACCGCACCCGTGGTCGCCGTCTCCAACGGCTTAGCGGAGAACGCATCGACCGGGGTGTACAGGCTGGCCGCGCTGTCGATTGCACCGGGGTAGTTAGCCATTGAGCTTCCTCTCGTTCAACTTGAAGCGATTCAGCGCGCCGGCCGTGGGCGCCACCACGTCCACCGCCCGCGCGACTTCCGCGGCACGCGCAGCGCGCGGTTTGTGATAGACCGTGGCTGTGGCCGACGACTGCCTCCACGCCTCTAGCGGGATCGGCCTGCTGTTCAGGCAGAACTGATCGAACGCCCAGAAGCACATCGAGTAGTACGGAGCGGTCTTCCACAAGCCGTATGCCTGCGCGATCGGTGGGTCGGGTGGACCGTACAACGCCGCCAGATACATGCACTCCGATGCGGGCCGTCCCAGCGTCTGCGCCGCATAGGTCATGGTCTGCCGCATGAGCTTCGCGTTCTTCTGCCAGATGTCGTAATCGAATCCCTCACAGCGGAAGTACTTGATCCCGTACGAGGACGATTTCCACTGAGCCGGCAAATTCACGTACATCAGCAGGCGGCGATAAGCGGGGTCGGGAGACGGCTTCCCCTGGTTAGCATCAAGGGGCCAGAGGCACTCGAAGACGGCCGCCGGATGCGCCGCGCGCACGTAAGAGATCACATCCTGGCAATACGACCAGATCCGGTCCCGCAGAAACGAGGCTGTCTCGTGCGGGTGGGCCGGATCGCCAGCCGGATCATCCGTGTTGGAAACGAACGGCCAAATCTGGTGACCCTTCGCCGCCGCGAAGGCGTCGATGGTTTCCTGGTCGTAGAACGGCATGCCGCCCTGCGGATCCCGAGCGCGATTGTCGAAGTACCAATACTGCGTCTCGCCAAACTGGAGCACGACCGGCAGACCCGCCGCCGCGATCTGGTCCGCGCATTCTCTGTACATCTGGCGCAGGTAGTTCCGGACGCGCGTCCCGAAGTGCATCTGATACGAGGGGACATCAAGGAACACGTCCTCACCAGGCGTGACCAGGCCGCCACTGAGCCGGAGATACCCGGCGCGCATCGCGGTCGGCGGGTTGTAGACCTCCATCGAGAAGGCGAACGACGCCTTGATGCCTGCCGCGAGGAATTGGCTGGCGAGATCCTTGATCCACCGCCGCGCGCCTTCCGTCATCACGGGCGACGCGGAATCCAGGATCTCCCAATCGCCCTCATCGCCAGCCGCGCCCATCTGGTCCGAGAGCATGAGCGTCACAGAGTTTGGCGCACTTACCGAGAGGCCAGTGAACACATAGCGGGGGGCCTTCGATTGAATCCGCAGCGTGGTGTTTGTGCCGAATCCGTCGTCCGCCCAAACGCCCGCGAACATGCCGTTGATGGCGGCGCGGAAATGCGACACGAGCTCCTGGAGCGTTTCGCCGTAGCCGATCGCGTGCGCGATCCTGGTGCCGCCAATCGAGAACGAGACGACATCGCCGGGCGACGGATCCCCGGAGAACCCGATTGTGGCATAGGGATAGCTCGCGCCAATTCGCTGCCGCTTGTTGTTCCAGAAGACGCCCATGTACACGTCGGCATGGCCGTTGAAGCCGAGCTTCTGGAGTTGCCAGACGTGCCACGCCGGAGGCTTCTTGTAGCCGTGGTCCGTGTCGAAGTCGATGGCAAGCGACACGTTCGGATAGATCGCGGGCGCGTCCGGAACGTCCTGCGGCACCAGGGGCCACAGATAATCGAAGTAGAAGTAATAGCCGCCGTTCGTGGTCCGGTACAGAGCGGTGATTTCGACCGTGTGGTTGCCGGCCTCGACACCCGCGGCGATCTCGATGTTAGCCGTTGTGCCGCCGTACTCGTACAGGTACAGGTCGAACGGGGAACCGGGCACTTCCACGCCATCGAGGAAGACGCTGATCCAGCCGCAGTCCGTGTTCAAGAACGTGCCGAGGTAGAGATCGTGCTGCTCCGTCTGCGAATAGCTGAGGCTGACCCTACGGAGGTCGCTCGCGCTCGCGGGTGCCGTGCGCCGCGCATGGCCGCCGCTCCACCATTGGGACGGCCATCCGGTACCGTATTTGTAGTCCTCCCAATAGCCGGTGTATTTGCATCGCGGGTCGGATTCCTCGATCCTCACGGCCGCGCCGCCCACTTTGAGGCTGGCGTCGCCGGTCACCGCGGTGTTCGAGATGGTCGCGCGCCACTCCACATCTGAGGAGAAGCCGCTCTTGGGCGAGAGCTTGCTCATGCGCGTGCCCGCCGGCCACGCGTGCGGCGTTGTGCCTTCGTACCCACGCGTAACCTTGACCTGACCGGGGAGAGCCTGCCCGAGCAGGACGCGCTCCTCCGTCGTGGCATCTCCCACGAAGTACCGCCCGCCCGAAAGCGATGACGTTGCGTCCACGCTCCATGAGGTGTCCGATGCGCCCACGCCGTTGGTCAAGAAGCACCCGTCCTCAAGCTCCTCCTCCGTGCGCTCGAACCGGGGCGCGAAGACCATATAGATTTTGCGGCAGTTCTCGGTCGGCACCCGTCTGCCCAGTTTGTCCGTAAGCGCGCCGAATGGCAGGTCGATCCGGTAGCGCGTGTCGTTATCACCGCCACCAAATCGGCACGTTGTGCCGGACCCGCTGGCCCAGGCGAATCCTTGGTTCGCGTCGGGATCCCCGTCGATCGTGCGCCCGTGGGTTATCAGGACGCGATCCAGGTTGCCGAGTTTCCCATAGAAGGAGCCGTCGGCGGTGTTGGTCTGGAACTCCAGGTACAGGGTTCCGGACTGGTAGGTGCTGCCGCTGCCGGCCGTCGCACGGATCACGCCGGATTGATCCGGTCCGAAACGGCCCGCGACGGTGTCGCCCGAGACATTGATGATCTCGGCGAGCCTTTGCGCGACGTGATAGGCGTGCGTCTCGCGCGTGATGTACGCGTCCGATGTGTGCGAAGTCGTGACCCAGGCCAGGAGGTACGGCCCGGAGACCGGGTCCACGCCGGTTTCAATGACCGAGGTCGTTTCTTCGTTTGTCCCGCCGCGCTCGATGGTGATCGAGTCTCCCAGCGCGAACCCCGACTGGTCGAGGACCCAGATCTGCGTGTAGGACTGAACGCCGGTCTCGGGATCGATGTTCGGGCCAATGGGCGTCCACGCTTGGGTCTGCACCCGGCAATCGGTGCTCGTGACCGTGTAGCGGGTGTCGCGGAAGAACAAATGGAGCCAATCGATCCCGCCGTCGAGGATCTCCTGACCCGCGATTTCCATCGAGCACTTGGCCGGGGTCTCGCCGCCGCCGATCGCCGTGGCGTGATCGAGTAACCGGACCTCGTAGGTATCCTGCGGGGCTCCCGCGCCGCAGATAAATGTCATGGCGTCCCAGGACACGGACGGGTACTTGGCGGTATCGAAGCGCATGACGCCGTCCAGATCGTGGTCGTACTCAATGTCGAACGTCAGTGTCAGGCCGGAGAGATCCGTCCGCGGCAGGTGCTTCAGGCGGAGGTGATTGAAGTAGTCATAGGCGTTGTACAAACCGAGGACGGCGAAGTCCTCGGCGGCCTGGAAGATGCCGGAGATCGATACACCTGTCGCGGAGGCATCGTGGAGCGTGGTCGTCGCGCCGCGCCCAGTGAAGCCCTGCAACTGGAAGTTACGGCGCGGGTCGAAAATGTGCAGAGCCTCGGAAGACACAAAGTGATTTGGGCGTGGAGGCCGGTATTGAAAGCGTTCGGCGCTTGCTGCGGGCTGCCTACGAGTAGCGCGCCGTCCAGACCGGATGGGTGGATGGCGACGATCTTAGTGTTACTGATGTGGGGGATCAGGTCCAGCACGACTTCCCACCTTTGACCTGCAGCATGGCGGTCTGTTTAACTGTTTATCTCCGGAGGATCGTGGTAAGGTGTTCGGTGGAATTGCGCTAGACACGAGTGCCAGACTTGTTGAGAGCATGGGTCAAGGCACTTCCCTTCTCGTTCCGCTTTTCGCAAGGAGCACGGAATGACGACGTCCGGCTTGGAGAACCGTCGGGTCTGCTTCCGATGTATCGGGGAAGACTTCCTTCGCAATCGTCTCAAACGAGAAGGTCAGCGGCTCCTTTGCTCCTATTGCGGCTTGATGCGGAAAGGGTTCTCTCTGACGGAGCTTGCAGAAGTCGTCGAATCCGTTATCGAGGAGCACTATCAACGAACTGCGGAAGAGCCGTCGGCGTACGAGTACGCTTTGCAGCGCGAGGGACTGAGCGGCCTTTGGTTCCGCGACGGCGAACCGATCGCTGACGTGATCAAGAATCTCTGCGAAACCGAACAGCAGATTGCCGAAGACGTTCGGAAAGTGCTCTACCGTCGCCACTACGATCGGGAACGACTTGAAATGGGCGAGGAGGGTCCATTTGACGAGGGTGCCCATTACGAAGAGAGCGGCGTTCGTCATGGCGAACTGAAGGACCAGTGGGAGCAGTTCGAAAGGAGCCTAAAGACAGAAGTCCGGTATTTCAGCCAAAGCGCGCGTGCGGCACTCAATTCAACCTTCGCGGGGATTGGCGAACATGCTACGTGGGACGGCAAGCCGGTGGTTGTTGAATGCGGGCCGGGGAAGGAAATCTCTGCGCTGTATCGCGCGCGGGTTTTCCAGAGCGATGCCGATACAGTTCGGGCCATGGAACGGCCGGACGTGGAAGTCGGCCCGCCGCCGCCAGCACGGGCGATGGCCGGACGTATGAATGCAAGAGGCATCAGTGTTTTCTATGGCGCACTCGATGCCGCAACGGCACTCGCCGAGGTTCGGCCACCGGTCGGCAGCAGGGTTCTCGTCGTTCGCTTCGAGATCCTCAGGCCCGTTCGGCTGCTCGATGTCGAAGCTCTGCGTTCGCTTCGCACACGCGGAAGTCTGTTCGATCCGTCGTTTACGGAGCGTCTTCAAAAAGCGAAATTCCTCCAGGGGCTCAGCGACAGAATCAGCGCACCAGTCATGCCCGATGATGAGCCACTTGAATACCTCCCGACGCAGGCGGTCGCGGATTTTCTAGCCAGCGAAGTGAATCCGCGGCTCGACGGCATCATCTACCGGTCTGTGCAGACTGGCGACGATAAACTGAACATCGCACTGTTCCATCATGCGTCCAGGGTTCAGACTTTGGATATTCCCAAAGGTACGACCTTCAACACGACGATGTACAGAGAAGATGATGATGGTGCCCTAGATCTTGAATGCCATGTAATGGAGGAGGTTCCTCCGCCTCCACCGCAAGAACCAGCACCGAATCCTCACGATCTGATGGCTATCAATCCTGTTCGGCTGCCGGATGAGTTTCTCGAAGAATACGATGCACGCGAAGTAACGTTGAAGCCGGACGTCGCGAGTGCAACGCTGCATCTCGTGAAGGCCACCGCCATAACAACCGAACACCGCATAGTCGGACGCCACAGAATCAACGCGGATGCACTCCGCCTAAACACACCCGTGACTGTGGACGTTCCGCCTGATACGCTGCCGTTTTGACGCACAGTTTCCAGCCCTTCGGGTCTTGCCTCCATCCGGGTACCCGGTAATCCTGACCCTGGCGCACCCCGCGCCCGACACTGATTCAAGTCTGAACCACGACGGTGAGATCGCTGCCGGGATCTGGACTGGCAACCGCGAGGATGTCAAATGCCAGCGAGTCGCCCTCATTGAGAATCGCCGTCGGCCAGATCGTCGGGCTCACGGTGGCGCCCATCGCATGATCCTTGGCGAACACCGCCGTGAACGTCTGGTTGGGCGGGTCGGCGGTGAGCACCTGGACGTACTCTTCGTCGGGCTTTCCGAGGTTGATATGGACGAACTCGCCGACCTCGAAGCCAAGCCGGTTCGCGCCGTATGAGGCCGTGTTCACGGTCTGCGGATCCGATCCGGCGGTCACGGCTTGGTAGAAGACCACGCCGAAGTTGTTGTAGGGCAGACGGCGCGTAGCGGGCCTCCCGAATCCCTCGTCCACTACGAGCGCGTCATAGGTGTTTTTCCAGCCGCCAGGGATCTTCTGTCCGATGCCCATGTATTCAAGCGGTTGCCACGTCGCGCCGTCGTCCTTGGAGTACTTCACCAGGAACGCGCTCTGGCCATCCGTGGTGGCCGTCTGGACATACGCGAAGATGCACCGGATGGACGTGCTGTCGTGGACGCGCATCGGGATCACCACGGTGTCCGCGACCGCCAAGGGCCCGGGGATCTGAAACGAGTAGGCGCCGCCGTTGCAGGTCCGGGCGCCCGGCATAAACGGTTCGCTGTGGTGGTAGAGCCCGAACGTCCTCATCTCGCCATAGCCGAAGTGGTTGGCCACGCCGACAACTGCCGCGATGATACATGCCGAAGGAAGCATCGCCTCGACACGCGCGGGGAGGCCTGGCGTCCGGAAGAAGCCCTTCTGCACCGAGTACGTGAACGTCTTGTAGTCGATCTTGAAGAAGCGCATGCCCTGCGGGTGCGCGCACTTCAGCGTTTCGAAACATGCCATGCCGGGGCGCGCGTCGTCGTCCCACTTCCGCGCCAACTGGAACTCGCCGGTCGGCACCACATCGCCGACGTTGCCCGGGCCGACAATCTGCATGCACTCGTAACCCCGAAGGTACCCGACGTCTGGGTTTTGGTGCTCGTCGTTGAATATCACGAAATCACCCACCCGGAACACGCGCGACGTTGCGGGGTTGACCGTGCTGGCCACTGCTACCGGGTCGGCATCTTTGTCGATGGCCACGTCGATGCTCGCCCACAGGTCCGTCGCCAGCTCGTCCACGTAGTACAGAGACAGGGTGAGCTCATGCGCTGAAACGATGTTCATATTGCCCGCCGCATCGGGTTCCACCTGGATATCGTCCAGGGCGAAAGTGCCGTAGTCCGCGAGCTTCGGCGTGCCGCTCACGAGTCCGGGCGCGCCAGTGTCGTACAGGATCTCCTCCGGCACCGGGTTCGGTTCCACGTCGGCAGGCTTCGGGCCGGCAACGAGGTCGTACATCGAGTCCGTCGTCGTGCGGCCCTGCACGTCAATGGAGAAGTCCTTGTTGAGCCTCCAGGAGACGACACGGAACTCACCCGCGCCGCTTGGCATGTCGGCATGCGTCATCGAGCAGACCATGCCGGGTTCCGTGTTGAGGGCGAGCACGGTCGTCTTGAACCCAATCTGCCGCGCCGCCTTCCACTCGGCGGCGCTGGTGCCGCCGAGTTCCTCGCGCAGCCGCGTGCTCACAATCCGCGCCGCCTGGCTCTTCGTGGAAGTGCCGCACAGGTTGACGTTCGACTTCAGGTACATCGGACCGGCGCCGCCCATCAGCGCGGCGTGGTCGACGTCGTATACCGACACGCTGTTGGTGACGAACGCGAAGTCCTGGTCTGCGAAGTTGGCCGTGAGGTGGTTGAACGTCGGCTTCAGCGGGGCCAATTGCAGGCTGCGGAACAGGATATTGCCGTCAGTGAACGCCTCGATCACGCTGCTGTTCTCGCGAATGCCGATGCGCAGTTTGCCGAAGGCGAACGTGTAGTACCCGAGGCAGTTCATCAGCACTTCCTGGAGCCAGTCCCGCAGGGGCTTTTCCTCCTGCAAGGTGCCGCGGAATACGAACTGCGTTTCGCTGCCGGTGCCGACCAGCTTAGTGACCTGATCGTCGCAGATGGACGCGGCGTCGATCGCCGCTTGCACATCGAACAACGCCTCGGCTGCGTCGAGTTGCTGGGTGGTCGCGTTCGCCCCCAGACGAAGGCCACGCGCGCGCATCAGCATATTGACCGCGATCCAGACTGGGTTCGTGAGCGCTGGCCCATACACGCGTACGTCTGGACTCGTCCACACCCAACCGCGCATCCCCTGCGCGACGGTAGCGATCATCGCGTGGTCGCCGGGTTTGGAGAGTTGCAGACCCTTCGAGTCCGACCTGCGGATCACGACGAACGCGGTGCCCGCAGCGAAGTTGTCCTTGAACGTCGAGTTGCCGGAATAGACCTTCCGGAAATCGCCGCCCGTTTGATTGCCGGATTGATCGAGCGAGAAGAAGTCGGTATCGCCGGCCGGGTCGTTGCCGAGAACCAGCCGCAGGCCATAGTCGTTCTTGGGATACCCATGGTGCGCCTGGCCGTCCAGCGTGTGGCCTACCAGCGTCTCCGCGTTCCCGTCGCCGTCCTTATCTTCGTAGTGGGTCGGGGTGTACGCAACCAGGGGGCCCTCACCGACGATCCCCAACGCCTCGTAGAAGTCGCTCTCGTCCCGGCCCGCCGCGATCTTGCAGTTGACCGGCATCTCTGTATCCGTGTACACCTCGGGCAGCACCTGGTCGTAGATCGAGTCCGCCACAATGGATGTGCTGGTGAGCGTGGAACGTCCGAAGCCCCACACGCCCGTCGAGTTGTCCTTGATCCGTACACCCTGCGGCTCCGCGACGATGCCGCCGTAGTATTTCTTCATGCCGTGCGCCAGGCATCCGTTCGGTGTGTCGTAGTTCTTGTCGCAGGAGTTGGCAGCGGCATCCGGAAAATGGACCAGGTCGAGGGCGCCGTGCTGCGAGTACGGGCATGCCTGTGCGTTGAACGCCTTCCAGCACGTGCGGGAGATCTTGCGCGTCGGGTACGGAAGGTTCAGCTCGTAGAGGCCATCAGAAGCCGTGACCTTGAACTCGGGACCAGCATCGAGCGACCAGTTGACAATGTCGCCCTTCCACAGGTCGAGTTTGATCCCCGTGCCGACGTGGAATAGCGAGAATGCGATCGACGCCCGATACAGATCAACGTCGTTGGCGAGGTCGCGCATGACGCGATCCGCGTTGCCGAAAACGAACGAGGCGTCGTCCGACTCGTTCCCCATTCCTTGCGAGATGCCGTCGAAGTCGATCAGCCGCGCTTGGTTGAGTTGCCCACCGATGGTGCAGCGTCGATCGGAAAGCCAGATCGCCGGATACCCGGCCTGGAGCGGGACGATCTTGATAAGTGGGATGACCTGCTGGACCTGCGAGAGGAGAGCATCCTTGAGCGCCTGCGAGGGGAACCGGGTAACGGTCGAGTTGAGGGTGTAGGTTGGCGCGGAGGACGGAATCTCGATGAGCGTCACACCGATCGAGCACGCCCAGTCCGCAACCATCTGCCAGGAAAGTGGCTCGTTGGCAAAGCGGCACGTGAAGGCGGTCGCGCCGTTGCCGTCGTCGTTCGGCGCGTTGTAGGTGAACGCGCCGTAGGGCCCGTACTTCGATTCCCAGAAGTTCCGGAGCGCAATCCGCTGGGCGTCGTTCATCCACGTGCGCCGGACGGTGAACCGGCGCGCTCCCGTGCCCAGCAAGAAGCGCTGTTCAATCTTCGCGTTCCCTGAGCCGAACTGGTGGATGGCCACCTCCGGATGGCTCGCGCGGCCGTACGGGTACTCCGGCACGATGGGAAAGACACCGGACGCGACCATTTCCGGAACTGGAACGTTTCCTATATAGTCAGACATAGGGGATTAGGGACGAAGGAACACATGAGATTGCTCTCGCGCATTCTTGGTCAGGCCGCCGAGGTGAAGTGCGAAGGCGTCCACCTTGCCGAAGCTGAGCCCTGGCGCGTAGACTCAACACGTGACATGGGAAGGTTCCTTCGGGCGCTGAAGGTACTTGTGCCAGAAGATTCCGTCGCGTATTTCGAGGACACCGGAGAGAGGCACTTCGCCGAGTATCTCCAGCGAACGGCGATCACCCCTACCGTGCAGATCGCAAGAGGCACCATCTGGCCCAAGCCCGACTGCTATCACGTCCCAATGGCTGCAGGAATGGCAGACAAGCTCGCCGGCTATTTGGAGAAGAATCCGTGCGGCTTCGTTTGCTCACATCTCCACATCTACCGCGACGGCGTCGTCCTCCTGGAGTGGCACGATGCGCTCGACAATCCGATCTACATCTCGCGGTCTATCGATGAGCAATCCGTAAGTCGGTTCGCCAGTTCGCTGGGCGCTGCCTACGGAATCGGATGGTAGTGAGCGTTCATCGATCCTCTACTCGGACTGTGATCGAGCGGTCGTCGGTGCGGCCGCCGGAAGTTCCGATGCGGTTCGTAACGACATAGCTTCGGCCCACCTGCCCGCCTCGGAGCCAGACGGTCGCCTTGGTTTGCGTGAACGTGTCACTTACCTTCTCGATGGCCGCGCCGTTCTCCAGGAGCCATTCGCTCGAGGAAATCTGGTCGCCAGCCAGCCATGCCGACCAATCCACCGAGTAGTCGAGCACCGCATCAGGGTCTTTGGTGAACGTCATGCGCCAATGCTCCTGCCCTCCCGCTGGGTCTGAAGAGTCCGCTCCTCTGCCGGGACGACCAGGACGCGCGTCTCCGGGCGCAGGAACACGATACGGGCGTCGATGCCGGCCCGCAGCGTGCGCGACTCCATCCGGACGCAGAGAGTCCGATTGGCGGGTGTGCCGACTGCGGACCGCATCACCCCGACCACGCGAGCCCAGCCGGTCGCTACCCCCGCCAACGTTTGCGCGCACGACGCGCCGCCGAGCACGGTCGACGTCCCGGTGGCGGCGCCAGCGAGCGTGCGCACACGGGCCAACTGTGCGCGAACGGTCGCCAATCCTGCGGCGGTGCCACGAAGACTCCAGGTGGTCGCTAGGCGGCCGGTTGCCGAACTGGAGCCCGTGGCGATTCCGCTGAGCGCCTCGATGGTCCCGCTGGAGCGAAGCAGCAGGAGCAGGGACATGAGACTACTTCTGGACCGCCATCTCAAAGCACTCCGCACCGGCCATCCGCTGGACAATCAGGAAGACGAGCTTCGTCGTGCCGTCCACAAACATCGCCGTCGCCATGCGCTGGCCCACCGCCGCCGTGCCCATCGGATAGCGGAGGTAGAACGCGGGAGAGAGCGTGCGGTTTTTCGAGTCCCACTTCAGGCACCGCTGCCCGCCACTCGGGTTGATGAACGTGAACCGGCCACCGCTGGTGTACGGATCGGGGGTGCAGGTCGTCCCGGTGGTGAAGGTCATTCCCGACCCGCCGTACACGATGGCTGCGGTCCACGTGCCGGTAGTGCCGCCAGCTATATCAAACAGATCCATCACCGCGCCCGCGCCGCCACGGAAGACGTAAACGTAGCTGTGCCGCGCTTGCTTTCCGGCGTCCGGCCGGAGGAAGAACGATGGGCAGGCGATCGATCCAGCACCGTGCGCCGCGGACCGCGCCGCGAACGTTGTGGTGTCCCACGTGTTGCTGCCGATGCCGTAGGTAAAGGTGCTGCTGCTGCCTGATCCCCAGTACAGGATGCGGTCGCCGTTCAATTCGATCACGAACTTCGCGCTCGCCGAAGGCGTCACCGTCCACGCCGGGACCGTGTACGCCGGAGACGCGCCGGCCGTGTGGGACGTGATGTTCCTGCGCTGGCCCACAGCGGTCGGGTTGGCTGCGTCCTCCACGATCCGGATCTGGAAGTTGCGGTACTCGTTGGCGAGCACGCCAGAATCCGCGCCCGCTACGGTGCCCGTGATGCTGGTCGCGGAGGAGGCCGTCGCCGTCAACACGTCGAAGAATCCTTTGCCCGGATCGGTGTCGAACGGGACGTACGATTCATCGAGGCCGAGGAAGGAGGAATCGGTGCTCAACGTGGCGGGCAGGTTCGTGGTGGCAAGGTTGCCGGAGAACGAGTTGGTGGCGATGTCGTAGTACTTCCAGCAACCAGCAGCCAGCGTCCCCGCGCTCAACATGAACAGGCGTCCGGACAGGATCTCATACCCGTCGCCGTTGGCCGAAATAAATGAGAGCGGAGAGTCCAGGTAGAGCGTCGGCGTCGTGCCGCCCGTGTTGCCGACGATGTATCGCTCCTCGACCTTGCCCGCGCCGCCCGCGCTGTTGCCGATGATTCGGATCTTGAAGCCGTTCGAGTTGCCCTTGTTCGCCAACTGGTTCGGCGCAACGGCGGCCGGAAGTGCGGTGCTCAAGACGACGCTGGTTGTGGTGCCGCCCGCAGCGAGCGTGCCGCGCGGTCCTTGAGAAGGCATCATCACCGCTCCCGCGCCCGCGCCGAACGTGCCGGTCAATCCAGGCGAGGCCAACTGGAACCAATCGTCGTCCTCCACGTCGTATGCCCACAACGTCGTCGCGTTGACGAGCATGTATACGTAAGCGCCGCGGTCACTGTTGTTCCGGAGGCCGGCGACCAACTGCGTGCCAGCAGCGGATGCCGCCCCTGCGTTGGCAATCGGACGCCACTCGGGGAGATCGATCAACGGCTTGAAAGCAAGAGTTGTAGGCATTTAGCTGATCCTCATCCGAACGGAGCCGTACCAGAGATTCCGATCCAAGGGCTTACCGAGGATGTCCCAAATCGGAGCGCCCCCGAACTGCGTCATCGTCGTGACGGTGCTGACCGTAGTCACCGTGCCCGAGCTGACCGTGACTGCGGGGGTGTTGTCCACGGAGACACGCGTGCGACCCGTTCCGGGCTCCTGGGAGATCGGACGAGTGATGGCTTCCAGAATCGCGTACATGGCGGCGCTGATATCCGAGAGCGACACCTCTTGCGTGCCGTCCGCGCGCACGCTGGCATGGTTGGCCGATCCCTCCGCGCCATCCGTGAGCTTCACCCGCTGGAAATGCCGCCCACTGATCTCGTCAGTGGCGACCGTTGCGCCAGCGCCAGGCGTGATGTCTACGTTGTCGGCCACCGGATTAGTCCTCCCTCACGACGAGCGTGCCCGGCGCGAACTGGCCGTAGTCTCCACTGAGGACGGTTTTCGAAGTCGTGAGCGCGTCCCAATAAAGGAGGTTGCCGCCAGCCGGCGCGTCGAACACGCCGAACGCGACCGCTTGCGACCAGTCCGCTTGCGCGGGTCCAAACTGGATGCTGTTCGTGTTGGCGATCTTCCGGACGTTCCCTGCGTCCGTGGCGGGCGCACCGAACACGATCGCCTGCCGCGAGTAACCGTTGCCAGCCAGTTCCGTGCCCGCGCTCGCATCGTCGGCGGGTGGGACGGAAAACAGTCCAACGTACGGCGTAACGCCCGCCAGCGCACTGCCGCGCAGGACATTGAGCACAGCATCGGTATGGGACTGCGACTTGCCAGGCATGGGCTTCTCCTCAGGCGAGCTCAATGAGTTCGATTTGCACGTCCGACCGGCCCGGCGTGACGGACTGGCTCCATTCGGAGTTGAACCGGACGGTGTACCTGCCCGTCACCGCGGCACCGGTCGGGTCATACGAGAATCTGGGGTTGGTCTCGTATGGATCGTAGAAGTAGAACGGTTCGTGCGCGCCGTTCCGCGCGTCGTAGAAGTTCCGGAGCGCGGTCAGCTGCGCCGGCGTGAGGCGCTTCGTCAGTTGCCACTTCTTGCGGCTGGTGGACGCCTGCGCCGACCGTTGGGACTCGCCGTTCCGGTACTCGTTGTCGGTGACTGGATACTCGCGCGTGTGGACGAACGCCCGCGAGAGCGAATAGGGCATGACCGTCGTCGCTGCAGCATTCTGAACGGGACTGGGCATGGAGCTCGGGCGTGCCGGTTGGTGGCTACAGAGCGCTCAGGGGCATGGCATCCATTTAGAATGGAGTGCGATGGTACAGGAAGATGCAGAGGGTCTGAGTCACTTGGCTCGTCACGAAGCCGGACACGCCGTACTTGCCTGGTGGCTCGGATACGACCTGCGTACCGCGAGTATTGAGATGAGCCGGGACCGGGGCGCGTTCTACTCCACTCATGTCGTAACGTCCAAAGAGGACGAACTTATGAGAGTGCTTGGTGGGCCGGTTGCAGAGGAGATGTCAAGAAGGCGCCGTCCGGACCAGCACCTAATAGTCCTATCGTCCGATCACCCCGATCACGAAAACTTGCTCAGGTTCACCCGCTCACTCGCTGGACCGCGACCCTACACGAAAGTTCAAATCGAGTACCAAAGGAGGGTCTTTTTAGTTCTCAGGCCAGCCTGGAGCGCCGTCGAAGCAATCGCCGCCCGCCTTACTGTAAGTCTGGATGGGACTGAGAAAGCCACTCTTTCTGGCTGTGAACTGGATAGCATACTGCGGGAACACAAAGTACCGCAGCGAAACTCGGCTAATCACGATCAGGACTGAACTGGGTAACTACGCCATCAATAGCCCTGGACTGACCTGCAGGCTGGTCAACTCCCGGCGGCCCGCGTTGGACTTCGACGCACTCATCACCGCCGTTTGAACCACGCGGGGGTTGCTGGCAATGGCCTGGACTGCTTCGCCCCGGAGAAGGCTCGTGGTCGCCGGCCCATCGAGTTGGATGACCACGGGTTGCGCGCTGGACGCCACGCCGCCGCCGATGGTATCGAGTGTCGGCAGGCCGCCCAAACCGGGAAGTGCCGTCCCATTCGAGTACCCGGGCGACTGGTAGAGCGACCCGCCAGACTGCATGAGATCAAGCGGATGCTTCTGCGCGGGCATCCCTTTGGTCTGCTTCCCCGTGCTCATCGCGTACAACTGGATCAGGTCGCGGACGGGCTGCGTGCGGATCGCCATGTCCAGGTTGCCTCCGCAGGTTTGCTTGGCCATATCTACGATCTGCTGGAGCACGGCCTTGTCTGAGATATCGACACCGTACAGGTTCTTGACCTTCTCGCGCGCTTTCTCCGTCGCTCCCTTCACAAACAGGCGAACGATGCCGGAGAGAAACCCGACACCGGCGCCAATGGCCGCGCCGAGAGGACCGCCGACGTTCCAGCCGAACATCGCGCCGCCCGCCGTTGCCTCTCCGACGCCACCCCAACCGCCGCGCCGCATCGCGTCCATGTACAGGCCGATACCAGTGCCGCCAATCGCTCCAATGGGACCTCCGGACAAACCGATGCCGGCACCCATGATCGCGCCACCGCCAATGGTGTTCAAGGCGCTCCCACGCTGGACGCCGCTGAGCATCATCAGGCCGCCGCCGAGCGTCATCGCGCTATAGAGGTTCTTCCAACTGGCGAGGCTCTTGAGGTTGGACCAGTTGAAGTTGAGCAGATTCGCGGCGCCAGCCTTCGACGTAACGCCGCCGGCGCCCGGAGTGAACGGCGGTGTGGTCCCCGGAGTGACACCAGGAACGACACCGCCTGGACTCGTGCTGCCGAACGCCGGGACTGCGCCGATTCCGAGGAGCCCACCAAGCCCGCCCAGGATGCCGCCCGAGCCGCCACTCCCCGGTCCGCCACCTGCGAACGTGACCTTCTGGCCGGTGAACAACTGCATCAACATGGCTGCGACCCGCGAGGTCACCACGTCCTTGATGGCCGTGAGCAGGGCGGTCTTGAGGGAATTGCCGATGGCCGACCACACCGATTGCGACTTCGTCACCAGGGCATCGAACACGCCGCCCGCCTGTTCCTTCAGCGACTGGAAGATGCTGCGGTAGTGGTCCACCACGACCTTCCGCGTGGCAGCCGCGCCCTTCGCCTGTGCAACGTCGATCTCCGAGTTGGTCGCCTTCTGAAGCGCCTCCCGTTCATGCTGGCCGAGTTCGCGGACCTTGTTCTCGATCTCCTGCAGGTAGGGTTCGTAAAAGATGCCCTGCGCCATGGCGGCGCGCCGTGCGGCGGCCACATCGCGCTCCGTTTGGGCGTCGAGCATCTCGATCTGGATCTGGGCACGCTCCTTCATCGCGCGCACCTCGATCTCCGTCTTCAACTGCTCGACCCGCACCTTATCCTGCACCGTGACGGCATCGATCGACTCCATCTGCGCCAGTTCCAGATCCTTCCGCTGATCCACGGCCGCCAGGCGCGCCGACCGCGCCTGATCGTCAATCTTCTCCTGCCAGCCCTGAGTCTGCTCCCAGACATACAGATGCTGCTTCATCGGCTCCACGTAGATCTGCTCGAACAGCTTCTGCGATCGGGCTGCCGACGCCTTGAGCATGGCCTGGATCCGCCGGTCCTCTTCCTCGTTGAAACGCATGTCGAAAGCAGCCAACTTCTCGGCGGTGCTCCGGTGGAGCGTCTCCAACGTGGACTGATTCAGCGTGACGTGCTGGATCACTCCCGTCTTGTCATCGACGCGCGTCGAAAGCCGGGCTATCTCGCGCGCTTCCTCCTGGAGGATCTTCTCCCTCCCAGCCTTCCGCTCCTGCATCGACAGCAGGACGACGTTCAGCGACTCCCGCGCGGCCTCTGTTTCGGACTGTGTAGCCTCGATGATCTTCATCGAGTCCTCGATGCGGGAGCGCGCCATGTCGTGCTCGGCGCTCTTGCGCTCTTCGACGGCGCGCAGGTAGTAGTCCTGGCTCGCCCGCTCGGCATCCAGACGCGTCTTGCGATCCGCCAGCATGCGGTCGATCTCCGCGTCGGTGAGCTCGCGCTTGGGTGCGGGCTTCTTCGTGTCGAGCGTCTTGATGTAGTCGACGATGGTGTCGATCCGCGACTTCGGCGGCGTCATGCCGTGCTGGATCCACCACTCGGGCGTTTCCCGCAGGCTGTTGCGGCGCGGGATATTTTGCCGCCGCGCGTGGGATATTGGCCTCTGAATCCG